>SBGR01000073.1 GCA_006226545.1 Bacteroidota bacterium
TACTCCAGATTGGCGTTAGCCTCCCTATGATGAAGAGATGAAGGGATGTTGAGGTGAAGTGAATTCAATTTTCAATTGTACAAAATCAGCAGCACTGAAATTCTCCCGATAAATCACATCGGGACCAGTGAACGCCTCCGAATTGAAACACTGTAAACTAGAACTGAGCGAATTGGACCATAGTAGAGGCATTTGCTTCGTTAAATCAGAAATGAATATTGGGCCATTGAAAACTCAAAATTCATCCTTCATAATTAGCCAGTCCCGCAACTCGTTAACCCGAAACTCGCAACAAGCCTGTGCTTTATGCTTTCTAGTTCAGGGAAAAGCTCGTGCCTTCCGGTCCGTCTTTCAGCGTTACACCAATCTTCGCTAAATCATCCCTGATCTTATCGCTTGTTGCAAAGTCTTTGTTTTTGCGGGCATCCTGACGGAGTTCAATGAAAAGTTTAACCAAGTCGTCGGTAACACTGTTCTCGTTGGATTGCTCAGGAAGTAGTCCAAGTACTTCGGTGATGATACGCGTGAAACGGTCCTTTAATAGCGTAAATGTCTCTTCGCTCAATGAACCCAAGTTTAATTGTCCGTTCGCGAAGCTGTTGATTTTGCTACTAAGCTCAAACAGATCGGCGATGGCTTTGGCTGTATTCAGGTCGTCGCTCAAATTGCGCAATAAATCGTTGAGCAATTCCTGAACTTCTGCATTTAGTTTGTCATCGCTAGCGGCTGCCTTGTATTCTAATTTATGTAGCGATGCCAAGGCATTCATTAAACGTTTGTATCCTTTTTCAGCTGCCTCTAGTGCATCGTTGCTGAAATCCAGGGTACTGCTATAATGCGATTGCAACATGAAGAAACGAACCGTCATCGGACCGTACCCTCGGTTTAAAAGTGCATGGTCTCCGGTAATCAACTCGCGCGGAGAGAAGGAGTTGCCAAGCGATTTACTCATCTTTTGTCCGTTCACTGTAAGCATATTGCTGTGCATCCAGTAGTTTACCGGTTTCTGTCCATCGGCCGCCACGCTTTGGGCAATCTCACACTCGTGGTGCGGGAATTTCAAATCCATTCCACCGCCGTGTATGTCGAAGGTTTCGCCCAGGTATTTGGTACTCATTACAGAGCACTCCAAATGCCAGCCCGGGAAGCCCATGCCCCAAGGCGAAGGCCATTTCATGATATGTCCTGCTTCGGCTTTTTTCCAAATAGCGAAATCGAGCGAATTGCGTTTTTCATCTTGTCCGTCGAGTTCGCGGGTATTGGAGATTAGGTCTTCCAGCACGCGGCCGGATAATTCGCCATAACCGCCTTTGGCCGACTGAAATTTCAAAACGTCAAAATAGACTGAACCATTTACTTCGTAAGCAAAGCCGTTGTCGAGAATACGCTTCACCATTTCAATTTGTTCAATGATATGGCCGGTAGCGCTAGGCTCGATGCTCGGGTCTATGAAGTTGAAGGTGCGCAAAACTTCATGGAAATCGTTGGTATACATTTGCACAACTTCCATCGGTTCAAGGTTTTCCAAACGTGCTTTTTTAGCGATTTTATCTTCGCCGCTATCGGCATCGTCTACCAAATGCCCAACGTCGGTAATATTCCTAACATAACGAACTTTGTAACCGATAAAACGCAAATAGCGGTAAAGCACATCGAAGGTGAGGAAGGTGCGCACATTCCCCAAATGCACGTAGCTGTAAACGGTTGGTCCACAAACGTAAAGTCCAACATGGCCCGGATTAATTGGGTTGAAGACTTCTTTCTGACGCGTAAGCGAATTGGATATATACAGCGGAAATGTTTCGTGCAAGTTCATAAAGGCCGCAATTTACAAAAAGGAATGAGGATTGAGTCGCGGTATATGTTGGGAGAGGTTAAGGTTGAGGTTAAGGTTGAGGTTAAGATTAAGGTTGAGGACAGAGAGACAGACATTCAGACGATTGGACGTTTTGACATTTAGACTGAAATTGTCTTTTAGTCAGTCCTTGAGGGTAAAGGGATGAGAATAAATAATTTAGATAATCAGGATAAGAATGAATCTTTTCCCACTTCCCACTACCCAAAACTCATGTCCAAACGCAGTTTAATCGGTGGATTCTCATGTAACATTTATTCTCGAGCTTCGTAAAGCTTACTAAACGGGGCAATGGATAAAAACGAAAACTTTTGGAATAGAATGGCGGATCGGTATGATTTGGAAGAACTGAAGGATCGTGCCTTGTTTGAGCGAAACATGGCCTGTATCCTAGCTAAACTTAAAGAAACGGATACAGTGCTTGACTTCGGTTGTGGCACTGGATTATATACCTTGGCTATTGCTGAAAAGGCAGAGGAAGTGATTGGATTGGATACGTCGACCGAAATGATTCGATTGGCTGAAAGAAAATTAGTAAACCATATAAAACTTCGATACATCTGTTCCGAGCTCAGCAAAGCCAATTTTCACTCGGCACAGTTTGATACCATCGTAGCCACCTATATACTTCATCTGGTACCGAACCCAAGTCTGGTTCTTAGTCAGTTGTTTGATTACCTCAAACCGGGAGCGAAGCTACTTTCCATAACTCCTTGTATGGCGTCTAAGCCACTTATGTATGCGTTACTGAGCCTGCTTCGTCGTGTAGGGATGGCACCGGCTATTAGACCTTTTAAAGAAGGGGATTTAAGACAGTGTTTTCTGGAAGCCGGATTTGTCGTTGAGGAATTCAAGCTTCAAGAAGGAACAAGCAACCAGTATTGTGTTGTCGCTCAAAAGCCCATCTAGGCGACTTAGTTCCGCACCACAATTTTCACTAAAAACAAAACATAGATCATGATAAACAACATGCCTTCCCAGCGGGAAACACGTTTATCGTGGGTGATGAGGTAAAAGAACAGAGCGGCGCCGGCCATTACCGGTAGTGAAAAATGGAGCAGGTTATCCGGTACGGTAATCGGTCCGAAGAAACTGGCCACGCTTGGCACCATCAAGCTGTTAAATACACAGGAGCCCAATACGTTGCCGAGGGCCATTTCGGCTTTGCCTTGACGAATGGCGGTGATATTAACCACCAACTCGGGGAGCGTTGTACCAATACTCAGCACAGTAAGGGCGATTACGGAATTCGGAATGGAAAGTCCGTGGGCGATGTCTTGCAGGCTGCTGATGGTATAATCGGCTCCGAAATAGATGCCAACGCCGGCCAATAGGAGCAGTCCCAGCGACTTTATGGGGAAAGAACCCTGTTTGGGAAACTTCAAATTCTTTTGTTGCAACTCAGGCGCTTCGTCTTTCACTAAATAAATGCTGTAGACCAAGAAGATGATGAGTCCAACAACGGATTCATGCCATTCAATAACGCCATCGTAGGCAAAGAGTACCAGCACGAAGACAGAACCAAGCAGGTAATGTAAATCGATAAAGATATACTTGCTGCTCAGGTGAATGTCGATTTTATGGAGCAAGGCTAGTGTGCCGGTTATCAGTAAGATATTGGAGATATTACTGCCAAATACGTTACCGGGAACAATCTCGGAGACGCCTTGATTCACCGCAAGTATGGCAGAAACCAATTCGGGCAAACTAGTGCCAATGCCTACAATGAAAACACCAATCACAAAAGAAGGCATCCCGAAGAAAGTGCCTAGCGTTTCAGCAGATTGCGTGAATTTGCGGGCGCTGAATATCAAAATGCCTAAGGCAACGAGGAAGACCAAATACGGTACTAGCATGTAGCGAATATCGCATGCGGTAAACAAAAAACAACGAACCTGCTAAAATCCCTGAGCGCATGAAAGGAATTCTACTGAGACTCTTTTTATTTCTTCTTTGTCTGATACCGTTAAAGCTCCAAGCAGGGCATTTTTATTCATCTGAATTAGCCTATACCTACTTAGACTCCGGGATATACGTTGTCAGGCTTAGTATCGACCGCGATTGCAATGGAATTCAGTTTTATGGGGATTCACTGATCTACGAGGCACAAGGCATTCGGATTAGACATCTACTGGATACAGCGAATCGAGTTTCAGTAGTTGATATCACCGGCACGCCGCCCAATTGTCCACCCAACCGCTGCAATAATGGAACTACGCAATACGGTTACGAAAGGCATACTTTTTTAGATACCATAAATTTACGAGGCTATGCAGAATGCAATTGGAGTGTTGCCTGGTACCATTGCTGTCATCCCGGAAGCATTACCACCGGCATGTCCAATCAAGCGCATGCCAACTTCACCACCCTGAATAAGTGCATCAAGAATTCATCGCCTTTTTTTAAGCAGGTGATGCCGCATATCTTAGGGCATAACCGAGATATAACCTTAAACTGGGAAGTAGCCGATAGTAACGATTTATACGACTCCGTTTCTTACGAATTGACCAGCGTAATTAAAGATTACAGCTGGGGCTCAGTGAGCAATGGAACATACATCGCTAATTTTAGTCCCATTAGGCAATTGACGTTTTTTGGTTATCCAAATGCGTATTTACAGTGGCCGGCAGGATTTAGAATTGATCCCATAAATGGCTACATGAGGTTCAGGCCAACACAGGTTAACCAAGTGGCAGTGCTTTCCGTTCTGGTAAAAGAATGGCGTAAAATCAATGGAGTGCCAACGGTAATTAGTACGAGTAGAAAAGAACATACGGTGATTATTGCGGCCATGCCGAATAACAGATCTCCGTATTTTGAAAACTTGCAAAGCCGGTATTACGTCTGCATCAAAGATACCTTGCGCATCCAGTTTGGAACCAACGATGGTGATGCTGCTGATACAACTAGAATATCCTGGAGTGAAGGCCTTCCCGGTGGAAGTTTAAAGACCACCAACGATTCGGTTCAACACGCAACCGGAATAATTGAGTGGATTCCAACAGCGGTCACATCGCCGGATAATCCGGAGTCGTTTTTGGTAACTGTTAGAGATAATGTTTGCCCAATCGGTGCAAGTTATACTGAATTGGTCTTCGTTTCGGTGCACGATTCAAGCGATGGCCCGAATGCGGATATTGGTCCGGATCGCTACGATAGTGTGGGCATGGATTCCTTTTTTGTATCCGCTACCTTACAAGATTACGACAACCAAGAACTACTCTGGCGTAGCACCGGAGATGGTTTCTTTAGCGATTCCACCACCGACAGTACCTGGTATCATCCCGGGTTAGTAGATAGAAAAGCCTGTGCTTATGACCTTTTCTTCTTTGTGCTGGATTCAACTCCTTGTTTGGGAAATAGTAAATTGAGCGATACGCTGACGGTTTGGAATATCTTGGATACCCCGGATTTGGTTAGTCCCGCATTGTATTATGTCGGTGATTCGATCAATCTTAGTTTGTCGGTAGATACGAGTCGTGGATATGCTTTTGCATGGACTGCACTAGGGGATGGACTTTTGAGCGATTCGTCTTACTTGTTTACTGCATACCAACCCGGCACAAACGACTTGCTGGCTTGTTCAACGGTTTTAGTATTGGATGGCTACGGCTGCTTGCAATGGAAAGACAGTCTGAGCCTGATTCGGAAGTACGAACCTATGCAGGCCGGCGCAGATATTCTAGTGATGACAAAAGATTCTGCTCAGTTAACGGCATCGCTAAACACGCTTTATGCACAGCAAGGCTATTGGCGGAGTTTGGGCGACGGTCGTTTTAGCGATTCGCTCGATCAAAATGCCTGGTATACTCCGGGAATTCAGGATTGGCAAAGCTGTCAGGTGGAATTGATTTGGGAGGAAATTCCCTCCAATGGCTGTTTTAGAAATGCGGATACAGTGGTGCTGCATACCTTATTTACAGGATTGGATGCCGGCCTAGACAATACCATTGGAATTTACGATACCAGCGGACTCCTTGCTGGTCCGGTGTTTAACCTGGGTTCCGGATTCTGGACCAGCTTAGGCGATGGTGTTATAGAAGATAGTCTATCTCATGCTACCCGCTATACTCCAGGGCCACAAGACAGGGCCAGTTGCGGAACGAAGCTGGTTTGGCATTATCCTTATCCGCAATGCTCCCTCGAAAGCGATACCGTTGAAGTGAAGTTTAATTACAGTCTTGTTAATGCCGGGGTAGACCAGCAAATCGAATACAAACAAGTGGTGAATTTATCGGCCATAACGGCCCATCAAGGTCAGGTAGGCGGTTGGTGGACTAGCGATGGTGACGGTGCGTTTAGCGATAGCTTAAATCCGATGGCGAGTTATATACCGGGCTATTTGGACTGGTACAATTGCGGATCCATGTTGGTTTGGAATACAGCTGCAGGATTTTGCTCGGTAGAGAAAGATACGCTCTTCTGGACTAGAATACCCCACGATGCTGATGCCGGGAACGCCGTTCTGGCTTTGACTAGAACAGGCGTTAATCTGGCAGCTACTCCATTTGCCAATGCATCCATGCGAGGATGGTGGCAAGTCTTTGGACAAGGAAACATTGCAGATAGTACCAAGGCTAGCACGACGATGGAACTTGATAGTGCGTCCTTTTATACCTGTTATGGTCCATTGGTTTGGACTACCGATTCCGCTCAATGCCTTCGCTGGACGGACACCACCTTTTGGAATAGAATACCGGCAAGCATACAATGTTCAAATGACATAGTAGGGAATGATTTGAATCCGGTTAACCCGAACGGGAGTATCAGTCATGGGGCACCATTCTGGACCAGCAGCGGAACGGGTTCGTTTAATAATCCAACATTGTTTAACCCAACCTATACGCCATCTGCGGCTGATAAACAGTTATGCGAAGTATGGCTCTATTTGCAAGAATACTATCCGGCCGCATGCCCAACTGCCAAAGATAGCCTTCGTTTGTATTGGGATCAAGAACCGATTGATTGGCAAATCATAGCCTTTGATTCCTGTTTTGCAGATAGTGTTTTCTTGCTCGTGGATACGGCTGGTGGAGGCTTATTGGATTGGTGGCATAACGGCACAGGTGTTTGGGGAATTAGCGATGCCAATGCGCGATACTATATTCCTACCCCGGAAGATTTCGCTAGAGGATACGTTGACTTCCGCGTTAAGCGAACCGGGCAATGCATCACGGATAGCATACAGTTTGGGCTAAATTTACTGCAAGGAGCTAAGAACCGTTTTCAGGCCGGTCGCTATGGGCCCATTAAAGTGTACCCCAACCCAGCTCAAGTCTTTGTTACACTTGATTCATACTGTCCGGTAAATGTCTATGAAGCCACGCTTTACGATGTGTTGGGCAAAGAGGTGATGAGTTGGAAAATCCAAGATTTACCCTTTCAATTGAATTTAGAAAGTCTGGCTCAAGCGCAGTATTTCTTGCGCGTACGACTTGAAGCCGGAAGGGTAGTTTGGACGCCGGTGCAAAAGGTGGATCCATAACAGTGTTTGTTTAAGTGAACTAATTTGCTTGAACTTTGCACCGTGCAATCCATACTTCACATCAAAAACATGGTATGCCAGCGCTGTGTAATGGCCGTTGAGTCGGTTATCAAGCAGAACAATCTGGCATTCCGGCGCATTAGCTTGGGTGAAGTAGAGTGGGAGACAACCCCATCAACTGAACAATTGCAAAAGCTCGAAAAACAGTTGAATGAGTTGGGATTTGAGTTTGTAGACGACAAGCGAAGCAGGCTAATTAATCAGGTTAAAACCCGTATAGTTGAGCTTATTCATTATTCCGACGAATTGCCCAAAGTCAACTTGTCTGCTATTCTCGCAGAAGAGCTTCACCACGATTACGGCTACCTCAGTAAACTATTTTCTGAAGTGGAAGGAAGCACCATTGAGAAGTATTTTATTGATCAGCGAATAGAGCGGGTAAAAGAGCTTTTAGCCTACGGTGAAATGAACTTGAATGAGATAGCCGATCACATGGGCTATTCCAGCGTGGCCCATCTGAGTGCCCAATTCAAGAAAGTAACCGGACTTACCCCCACACATTTTAAAAGCATTGGTATTCAGCGTCGCAGGCCGCTAGATAAAGTGTAGATTCATTCAAAAAGCCTGAATCTTGTAATTCTTTTAAAAAATCATGTAACAGCTAGGCGATAGTCTGAACTGACCTTTGTACAAACAAATTGGTTAAGGTCATGCAACAGAAAACGAAACAACGCCTAGAGATTCCATTGTTAAACGTCGACAGCGAGCATTGTGCTTTGATAGTCGACAAGGGACTGGGTGAGCTCAGTGAAATCAATACCCATTCCGTTGAGGTGAACAATAAAAGAGCATGGATTGAATCGGCTCAAGCCGGCGAAGCCGTGCGTCATGCTGCAGAAAAGATTAGGGAGTTAGGTTATGATGTAGCGAGTGTCAAAGAAAATTTTCCGGTTCAAAACATGACTTGTGCTTCCTGTGCTATCAGTGTTGAGACTATGGTAGGAAGTCTGCCGGGTGTTTTGAAAAGTGAGGTGAATTATGCTAATGCACAGCTCAGGGTTGAGTTTATCGCTGAACTGATTTCACCTAGCGAAATGCAAGTTGCCGTGCAGTCTTTGGGATATGATTTACTGATTGCAGCGGCCGAAGATCGGGAAGGCTTGAAAGAAGAATTAGAACAAAAACGTCTTCGCAAGCTGCGCAATAAGATGCTTTTAGCCTTAGGCTTGGCAACGCCACTTTTCCTTATTGGAATGTTTTTTATGGACATGCCCTACGCTGATTATATCATGTGGGTATTGTCTACACCATTGGTCTTTTGGTTGGGCTCAGGCTTTTTCGTCAATGCTTGGAAGCAACTAAAGCACCGCAGTGCCAACATGGATACTTTGGTGGCGCTTAGCACGGGAGTAGCCTATATCTTCAGTGTGTTTAATATCCTCTTTGCCGATTTCTGGCATGCACGTGGATTGCACGCTCACGTCTATTTTGAAGCAGCCGGTGTGGTTATCGCTTTAATCCTCTTTGGAAAATGGTTGGAAGAAAAAGCCAAGGGCAATACGTCTACCGCGATTAAGAAGTTAATGGGACTGCAAGTCAAAGAAGTGACAGTTAAACGTGATGGGCAATGGTTAAAACTTCCGGTAGAACAAGTGAACGTGGGCGATGTGGTTTTAGTGAAGCCGGGGGAAAAGATACCTGTCGACGGTAAGGTGCTTTCCGGAGAATCTTTTGTGGATGAAAGCATGGTGAGTGGGGAGCCTATTCCGGTGCATAAGCATCAAGGTGAAACCGTACTTGCAGGTACTTTAAATCAAAAAGGAACCTTTGAATTCACAGCTGAGAAAGTAGGCAAAGACACCTTGCTTGCCCAGATTATTCGTATGGTTCAAGATGCACAAGGGTCAAAAGCACCGATTCAGAAAAGCGTAGATAAGATTGCAGGCATATTTGTTCCTGTGGTGATGAGCATAGCGCTTTTAGCGATGTTAACGTGGACCTTTTTTGGTGGGGAAAATGGCTTCACGCAAGGGCTATTGGCCTTGGTAACGGTATTGGTTATCGCTTGTCCATGTGCTCTCGGTCTCGCTACGCCAACTGCTATCATGGTAGGTGTGGGTAAAGGTGCCGAGCAAGGTATTCTGATAAAAGATGCAGAGAGTCTGGAATTGATGAGTCAAATCAACGCGATTGTCTTGGATAAAACCGGCACCATAACAGAAGGTCGTCCAAAGGTATCAGAAATCGTTTGGCTTTCCGGTCAATCCGAACTCAGTGCTGTTTTGTATGCATTGGAAGAGAAATCAGAACACCCGCTGGCAGAGGCAGTTTTGAGCCATTTGTCGGGTCAAAAAGCAGTAGAACTAAACAATTTTGAAAGCGTAACGGCACACGGCGTAAAAGGAGTTTGCCAAGGAGAAACCTATTATGTAGGCAATCTGCGCTTTTTGAATGAAGTGGGGTCCAAGCAAGATGCAGAATTGATGAGCCTGGCTTCTACTTGGCAAGACCAAGCGCAAACCGTGGTGTATTTCTTTAGCGATGTTGAGGTCTTGGCCGTAATCGGAATCCGAGATCAAATCAAAGAGGGTAGCATTGAGGCTATTAAAGAATTGAGCGATGCAGGTATAGATGTATACATGCTGACGGGCGATAACCGTCAAACAGCGGCGAGGGTAGCAGAAGAAGCGGGAATCCATCACTATGAAGCGGAAGTATTACCGCAGCGTAAGGCGGAGTTTGTCAAAGAACTGCAAGCTAAGGGTGCTATAGTTGCCATGGTGGGTGATGGTATTAATGACAGCAATGCCTTGGCTCAGGCCGATGTCAGTTTGGCCATGGGTAGAGGTAGTGATATAGCGATGGATGTAGCAAAGATGACCATCATCAGTAGCGACTTAAAGAAGATTCCTATTGCCATTGCGGTGTCTAAGCTCACCAGAAGAGCTATACGTCAGAATCTTTTCTGGGCCTTTATCTACAACGTGGTCGGTATTCCTATCGCTGCAGGCGTATTGATCCCGGCCTTTGGCTTCGCCTTGGATCCGATGTTAGCCGGAGCGGCCATGGCCTTAAGTTCTGTGAGTGTAGTGAGCAATAGTTTGCTCTTGCGCTGGAAATCATTGGATTAGGCTTCTTAAGCGCCTTCTAATCCTTCATAAAAAGTAATCTCAAACAATAAAAACACGTAATCATATGAAAACTTTCATTTTCAAAACAAACATTAACTGCGGCGGCTGTGTCGCTAAAGTAACTCCTTTCATGAACGAAGCGTTTCATGCGGGCAACTGGGAAGTTGATTTTTTAAATCCAAATAAGGTTTTAACCGTGCGGAGCGAGGATGCTCTGTCTTCCGAGATCGAAGCAACGGTGCTTGAAGCCGGATTCAAAGCAGAATTGTTAGACGAAATTCACTCCAATTAAGATGATGCGTCTATCCTTAACCTTCGCTATGCTATTGGGAGCCTTTGCAACAAAGGCTTCCGATTTAAGCAAAATGTTAGACCATTACATGCTTATCAAAGATGCGCTGGTGGCGTCTGATTTTTCAAAAACAAATGCCGCCGTCTTAGTCTATAAGTCAGATTTGAAATCCTTCAAATCGGCCGATTTGCCTGAAGCCCAGAAGAAAGCCTTCAAATCTGTTGAGAAGACCATGAATAAGGCGGTAGATCAATTGCAAGCCGCCACAACTCTAGAATCGCAGCGAAAAGCCTTTGCTGACTTAAGCAAAGCTTGGTTTAAAGTTCTGGATCAAGTGAAAGTGTCGGATAAACCCGTATACCGCTTTAACTGCTCCATGAAGAAGGAAGATTGGCTGAGTTTTGAGCAGTCAGTAAAGAATCCTTACTACGGCAAAACGATGCTGAATTGCGGTTCACTTGTCAAAACGTACTAATCACTAGATCATGAAATTAAACGTCCGTATAGTCCGATATTATCTGCTTCTTTTACTGTGTATAGCGGGTTTCAATTTTAGCCGTGCACAAACCAAAGTGGTTCACCTTTATATTGGCGATACCATGGTGAATTTCACCGGGAAACAAAGGATGGCCATCACAGTAAATGGCTCAATCCCCGGTCCTGAACTGCATTTCACTGAAGGGGATACAGCTGAAATTTACGTTCACAATACCTTAGGAACAGAAACGTCGGTGCATTGGCACGGTTTGATTCTGCCCAATGAAATGGATGGGGTACCCTACCTAACCACGGCGCCAATTAAGGCTAAACAAACTGCTCGGTATACTTTTCCTCTGGTTCAGCATGGTACGTATTGGTACCACTCCCATACAGGATTGCAGGAACAGATTGGGTTATACGGTGCTTTTATTATTCATGAGAAACAAGAGAAATACTCAGAGAAGACTTTGATTCTGAGCGATTGGAGCGATGAGATGCCTATGCAGATAGATCGCTCTTTGCATGCGGCTACCGATTGGTATAATGTGAGAAAAGGTGCTGCACAAAGTTACGGTGAGGCAATTCGGGATGGCTATTTGGGTACCAAGCTATTAAGCGAATGGAAACGCATGCATGCCATGGATGTGAGCGATGTATTCTATGATGCCTATTTAGTAAATGGTAGGAGAAATAGTAGGGCTACAGAGTTTGCAAAAGGGGATACGGTGAGGCTTCGAGTTATCAATGGAAGTTCATCCACTTACTATTGGTTGCAATTTGCCGGAGGACCGGTTCAGGTTATAGCCAACGATGGTGCTGATGTGGTGCCGGTAGAAGTAGATCGATTGATTGTGGGAGTCTCAGAAACTTATGATGTGTTGGTGATACTGCCGGAAAACAAAACGTTCGAATTCCGGGCTACTTCAGAAGACCGAATTGGGAAAGCATCTTATTTCTTGGGTGCTGGTGATACAGTCTTTGCGCCGACCTGGGGAAGGCTGCATTATTTTGAAGGCATGATCATGATGAATGACATGATGCGCATGGATGGAAACATGAAATCCATGAAGATGCACATGCAAAACCAGATCATGGACATGAATACAGTGATGTATCCGGAATACTTAAGCCCTACAGATTCAGGGTCGCATCCTTATCATTATGGCATTCCTAAAACCTTAAACTACAACATGCTTCGTTCACCGGAGAACACCGTATTCCCGGATACTGGCGAATGGAAGGAGTTTAACTTTACGCTTACTGGAAATATGAATCGATATGTTTGGGCTATCGATAACAAAACGGTTTCAGAAGCTGGCAAGATTTGGATTAACCCTGGCGATAAAATTCGCATCATCTTATACAACAATACCATGATGCGACACCCTATGCATTTGCACGGACACTTCTTTAGGGTCAGAAATGAATATGGTGATTTTAGTCCGTTAAAGACGGTTCTTGATATCATGCCTATGGAACGGGATACCATTGAGTTTTTAGCGACAGAAAGCGGCGATTGGTATTTTCACTGCCATATTCTGTATCATATGATGAGTGGTATGGGGCGTATATTTAGCTATGAAGGAAGTTCACCCAATCCCACAATTGAGGAGCCTAAAAAATCCCTGAGGAAGGTATACGCTGATGATCGAATGTATCATTTGATGGGGGAAATTGATATTGCTTCCAATGGCAGCGATGGTGAAATCATGTATGGTAATACCCGAAATGTGCTGAGTGCTGAATGGCGTGTAGGCTGGATGGGTGATTATGAAACAGAAACCCATATCAGTCGTTTCTTTGGCAAGAATCAGTTCTTTAGTGTTTATGCCGGAACCGACTTTCGTTCACGGGAAGGAGGGGAGACTAATACCAAAGACAATAGGCAAGTGGCTTGCATTGGATTGAATTATGTCTTGCCTGGTCTTATAGAATCAGATTTGCGTTTAGACCATACCGGAAAGGTTCGGTTTCAGTTACACCGCGATGATTTAGCTTTGACACAGCGCATCAGAATGCGCGGCATGTGGAATAGCGATGGAGAGTTTATGGTTGGCTCTTCCTATATTTTAACCAAATACTGGTCGGCTTCATTGCATTACGACAGCGATATGAAGTGGGGGCTGGGTATGCGATTTACTTATTAGCGAATAAAAAAAAACCGGCCTAGGCCGGGTTTTTTTATGCTATTTATTTAAGCTCTTTGCTTTTCTGTCGCGTTGCATCGGGTTACCATGCTCGCCTCTTCTTTGACGTTGTTTGAACAATTCAAAGCGGGTTGGTTCGATGCGTGGTGGCCAGTAGTTGTTGTTTCGATTAACGTCGGCTGTTTCCAAGTTTGGATCTAAACTCACACGGGCTACTTCTTTTTCAAACCAGAATACCTTGTGCACCACAGAATCGCCAAAGCGCCAGATTTCTGCAGGAATGTATTCTTTCTTTTTGGTGCCATCGCTAAATTCAAATTCAAGGATAACAGGCATCACTAGGCCGCCTAGCATCTTCAATTCCAATTCATAGAAATTCCAGTTGGCATTCAATAAAGCTTTCTCATTACTGTCGAGGCTGCCTAAAAATTCCTTGTATTCAATGCGGTCCAAGTCATTGGCCTCAAAGCGAGACGGGTCAGTATAAAAATCGCGGGCTGCCGGATTCTGTTCTACGATGGTTTTGTTCACCGTGTCTGCTCTGTTCAGCATATCGCCAACAAATACTTCTCTGTCCTTATCAGCTTCGCGGGCATCTTCCGGAATATCAATATCCGGATTGCCGGATTTGGCTTTAAACCAGGTCACTTTGTTCAAAGCGATATCACAGTAATCAGTGCTGTAGAACCATCCTCTCCAGAACCAGTCTAAGTCAACCCCTGAAGCATCTTCCATGGTGCGGAAGAAATCGCTAGGCTCCGGATGCTTAAACATCCAGCGCTGCGCATACATCTTAAAGGCATAGTCAAAGTTCTCACGGCCCAAGATAGTTTCTCTTAAAATGTTCAAAGCCGTGGCCGGTTTGCCGTAGGCGTTATTCCCAAATTGAATCAAACTCTCGGAGTTTGTCATGATGGGCATAATGGTGTTTGGATCGCTGCTCATGTAATCCACAATCTTATACGCCGGACCTCTTCTCGAAGGGTAGTTTTTATCCCATTCCTGTTCGGTAAGGTATTGCAAAAAGCTGTTTAGGCCTTCGTCCATCCAGGTCCATTGGCGCTCATCGCTGTTGATGATCATCGGGAAGTAATTGTGGCCAACCTCGTGGATGATTACCGTAAGCATGCCGTATTTGGTCCGTTCAGAATAGGTGCCGTCTTCTTCCGGTCTACCGCCGTTGAAGCAGATCATCGGGTATTCCATTCCGATATTGTTGGTATGCACTGAAATGGCTACAGGATAAGGATAATCGAAGGTGTATTTGGAATAGGTCTTTACTGTATGCGCCACAATGCGGGTAGAATACTGTCCCCAAAGCGGATTGCCTTCTTTGGGGTAATACGACATGGCCATTACGGTACGGTTACCAAACTTTACGCCTTGCGCATCCCAGATAAATTTACGTGAACTAGCGAAGGCGAAGTCGCGCACATTGGTGGCTTTATACTTCCACGTTCTATTGCCTTTGGCTCTGGTTTTTTCTTTCGCTACGGCTTCATCTTGCGTTACAATCAAAACCGGCTCATCGGAATTCTTGGCTTGCTCAAAACGTTTGCGCTCAGCCGAAGTCAAGAGGCTAGATGCATTTTGTAATTCGCCGGTTGCGGCCACAATATGGTCTGCCGGAACCGTTAGGCTAACAGTGTAATCGCCAAATGGCAAAGTAAACTCACCGCGACCGAGAAACTGCTTGTTTTGCCAGCCGTATACTTCGTTGTAAACGCACATTCTTGGAAAGAACATGGAGATGGTAAACAGGTCGTTGCTGTCTTTAGCGAAATGCTCGTATCCATTTCTGCCGCCAAACTCAGCGCGGTTTTGGATCTTATAATCCCACTTGATTTTCAGTTTGTAAACGCCGCCCGGTTTCAAAGGCATTGGAAGGTTTACACGCATCATGGTTTTCACGATATGGTAGTCGAGGTTCTTGCCGTTGCCGTCTTGTACTTGGTGAATATTGAAACCGCCATCAAAGGCTTTCATCATGTTCTCCACTTGGTTAAACGACATCTTATCGCTCATTTGCTCCTGTCCAATCTTGCGGCTATCTGAAGTCAAGGAGCGAACATTCTGGTCCAGTTGTAACCAGAGGTATTCTAACATATCAGGGGAGTTATTGGTATACGTAATCGTTTCGGATCCGCTGATTTTATGCTCTGCTTCATGCAAAGTGATATCGATATCGTAATCGGCTTTCTGTTGGTAGTAATCCGGTCCGGGAGCCCCGGCAGCCGTTCTGAATTTACCCGGTGTGGGCCATTCTTGATCGAGTTGTTTGAATTTATCCGTTCGCTGAGCGAAGCCAAGAATAGGCATTAGCACAGCCAAGAGTAGAAGTTTGGCTTTCATACCCGACAAAAAACGGGAAAAGCAGCGTCTCATGCAACGACCATTTACTTCCTTATCGAAGAAAATAGGCGTTTAGCGAATTAATTGAACCTGACCTTTCCGGGTGTGAAATTGTCCGTATTTATCGTAGGCTCTACAAATCCAGAAGTAGACACCTTCCGGAGCATCTGAGCCATTGCTGGTACCGTTCCATGAACCATTCAGTTGGTTGCTTGAATATACCAAGGTTCCCCAGCGATTATAAACCTCCAATACCAAGCTGTCTATATCTCGGGTATAGGCTTTGAATTCCGGATTAAAACCATCGCCATTTGGAGAGAAGGCGGTAGGGATGAAGAGGTCAGGCGGACAACTATCTGCAAGAATAATCTCATCGCTAGCACTGCAGCCGATGGAATCCGTTTTAATAACCGAATAGGTTCCTGGTAGATCAAATGTCATTTGCGAGCTTGTTGAGCCATTGCTCCACAAGTAAGTATAATCGGAGTTTCCGGCGATGAGTAGCTTAGGGTCTTGCGGGCAGGCTGAGGCATCCGGACCTAAGTCGAGGCTAGGGTAACTGCTTTGTTTAAGGTTAATTTCAAGCCGTTTGCGAAAACAACGGTTGAATACTTCTACCGTATAGGTTCCGGCACTGTCTATCCCAATTTGACGTGAGGTAGCTCCGGTATTCCATAAAAATTCGGCTCGTTCGTATCCGGCATCTAAAACCCTACTGAAAGGTTCGCAATAGAAAGTATCATTGCCCAATGTTCCATCGGTTGGGGCGGCGGGTAGCACTTCGATTAATACATAAATAGAGCTGTCTCGGTTGTCTGCTAATTTTAAATCCAGCTGAACGCGGTAGGACCCACTTTGGGAATACCGAAAATAGGCGCTGGTATCAGAGGAGGTAGAGGCGGAGCTGCTGGGGCTGGCTCCGGGCATCGACCAGCTCCACGATTTTGGTCGGGAATTGTTTACCAAGATGGAATAGGAATAACTGATGGTGGTTCCAATGCATACTGTATCGCTCAACCAAAAGGCCGCATTTTGGGCTTTGGATTGGCTTCCTAGCCAAAGGAGCATAAAAGAAAATAGGTACCTAATGAACTTCACTAGGTATTAGACCCTACTACTGAAGCGAAAGTTGTACAGAAGGATTACGTTTCGATAAATTAAAACTCTGCTTGGTCCCATTGGCCTCGAAATGCACCAAATTGATTTGGTCATCGTAAACCTCATGCAGGAAATCTACTTGAATCGAAGCCTTTGGTGGTAGGGAGTCTAGCTTACTTTCGATGTAAATAAAACACACGTCGTTTTCCTGTTCGTAGCCTACCCATTTCCAGGAAAGTGATTTGTTTCCTGAGTTAAAATGAGTATGTTTTTGGGTATAGTGAAAGAGTGCTTTTTCTACCGAATCGGGTAAAGTCTTGCCCAAGGAGACTTCCATTCCATTCTTTTTTAATGCAAGTTCAAGGTCGTCTGTAAAAATTTTGGCAGTGCATTGTAGGCTTTTTTCCGCCTTGGCATACTTGAATTGAAAAAGACTCAGGTAGAACTTGTGGTAGTTCGCTGCCAGCAAAAACGGTATCGCTAAAAGAAGCAGGAGGTACTTACTTGACTTTAGCATGGCGAAGGATATAATTCATCTCCAAAATATCAGTAGAATTTAGCTCCAAGGTCCCCGTGAAGGTAAGGCGTTCATCGGTTTTAAACTTCCGACTGTTCTTGTCAAACTTCAGCGACATCACAGATTCCGGTCCGGCGCCACCGCAGAAAAAGCAAGCGCTGTATTGGAAGGCACTCAGTACATAATAATTGGAGTTATAGTCGACCGGAATAACATAACCGGTAATCTCAATCTCTTTGCCTTCCAGGTTTTTAACGCTTTGTCCAAATTCCGGATACAGCACATACATGCCTTCACTTTCGCTCCATTTTTTATTGAACTTCACATCCTGCAGGGTTTTCCAACTCACCACCACAGCATCCAAAGGCATGATCAAACAAAAACAGAGTAAAAGGCTTTTTAGCATGTTTCAAAGATAGGATTAAGCATCTCGGAGGAGCAAATCAGGTATGTCTAAACGATACAATTTTCGGGCCTGAGCCAATACGGCAAACTTCGCTATCGCTATACAAGCCATCGCTAAATAAAGGTCGAAATTACTGAAGTGCCAAGCTTCCATGCGGTACGCTGCGCCAAAGCCCATCCAGTTTCCACCGAAATGCAAAAGGAGTCGAGCCATAAGTTCAGCGCCCAAAAACCCGATGAGGGCGGTCCAAACATTTTCCCAAGCTAAGAGCTGCACGAGTTTCAGTTTGCTTAAGCCAAAGGAGCGCATTAAAGCCAGTTCGTCTAAGCGGTTTTGTATGCCTTGCCAGGATTGCACAAAAAGACTGATAAGGGATAGGCCTAACAATGCCAACGCAATCCAGCTGAGGCTTTTACTTCCGCCTTCCAGCATAAAGTAAACGCGGTTGATCTCTATGGCAGGAGCAGCCGCTTGCAAAAGTGTGTTCTCATTAATGGTGCGTGGCAGCATCAAGGCCGCCCTCGGTGTTTTGTATTTGAGGAGTAAAGCGCTGATTTCGCCTTCCGCCTCGTGGTTGCCTTCATGGCCGTGAACTGCCCATACGCTGCCAACGGAACAAAGTATGAGTTGATCAATAACCGAATTATTTGGTTTTAGAATGCCTGTAACGGTATAATGTCCATGTTCCTCTTCGTCGCCTTGGTCTAGTCCGTGGTTTCCGTCAAATTGATCTCCAATTTTCAGCTGAAGTGATTCTGCCACTCGAGCTCCAAGCACCACTTCCATATTGTTTTTCCAGTAGGCTCCCGCAGCCAATTCTGCCGCATACCATTCCGGATAGCGGTAATTGCATCCTACAATGCGAAATCCTTTCGCCGCATCGCCGTAGGCAAGGGGAACGGCTTCTGCAATCAAGGGGTGATTGGCCCAACGTTGAGCTTCTTTGAGCGGTATATTGCCGGTGGGCGCATCCAATTGGTAGATGGCCGAGAGGATGAGTTGAAGCGGACTTCCTTTGGCGCCAATAACCAAATCGATGCCTGCCAGGTTGCGCTCCAGTTTGGCTTCCGCCTGCCGCTGCGATTCCTTTACTAAAAGAAGTAAGCCAATACCGAGGATAAGCAAAAGAATGGAAAGGGCATGTTGCCACCAACGGTAGCGCCAGTTTCGCCAAGCTAATTTGATAATCATAAGGTGATGCTCCTTTCTATGCTGGCTTTCAAGCGTTGGTCGTGACTGATAACAATCAGGCTGCAAGCGCTGTTTTGGGTATGGCTTTGCATCAAGCGAATCAGTTCATGGCAATGTTCATCGTCTAAACTGGCGGTTGGCTCATCGGCTAAAAGCACTTTAGGTTGAGCCGCCAATGCGCGAATGAAGGAAAGTCGCTGTTGCTCACCTCTTGAAAGTGTTTGTACCGATTGTTTTGTTTTGTCTTGTAGTCCGAGTTGTTCAAATAGATCAGGTAAATCACTGCGTAGCGTAACGCCGCCCAGTTGTGCGCTGAGTTGAACGTTCTCTAGGCTGTTTAGCGATGGGATGAAGTGCATGTTTTGGTGCATAACGGCTACTTGCGAGGCCCTTTGTTGTTCGGGAAGGTCCAGTAAGGCTTGGTTTTCCAGGTAAACCTTGCCCTTTTGGGGTCTGCGCCATCCGGCTAAAAGTTGGAGCCAGGTGCTTTTTCCAGAGCCGGAAGCACCGCTGATAAGCAGCTGTTCACCTACTTCCAGGCTAAAAGCGGGGAACCGAAATTGACGTTGTCCATCGTAGCTGAATTCGAGCTCTTCACATGCGATCATAATATTTGCAACTATGTTGCGTTTAATTGTTTTTAGCGTACTTTTGTAAACTCAAAAATGCATCATCATCACCACAATCCGAAATCGGATATATTAGGAATCATCAGTTCCAGTTTGTGTTTGGTTCACTGCCTGGCCGGTCCGGTGCTAGTACTCTTAGGTTATAGCTTTACAGAGCCGGGCGGATGGCATTTGTGGGATATCCTCTTTTTTGGCGTCAGCGCTTGGGCGGTTTGGAACGCCAGCAAAGGCCACGGTACACGTTGGATTAAAGTTGGGCTTTGGTCTTCGCTTGTAGTGCTCTTTGGCAGCATCCTCGTAGCGGAACACGTCGCTATTGTTAATATCGTTAGCTGGCTTGCTGCATTAAGTCTTGTGGTATTTCACGTATTGAACTTGCGTCATTTACGTACCTGCCCGGTGTAAGAGCGCGGAGCACGGGGCACGGAGCAAAGGGCCGAGAGCCGAGAGCAGAGAGCGAGTTCAAAGTTCGAGTTGAACTATCGATTCTACAGTTGTACAGTCCAACAATCCCACTTTAGGCATAGGGCGGAGTGCGCAGAGCGAGTTCAGAGTTCGAGTTGGTGAATCAGTTCCACAGTTCTACGATCCTACAATCCAACAATTTTTTATTTCCCTTCCAACCCTTGGTTAAATTTGTGCGTTTACCAGATACAAACGCCAACAACCATGAACGCCATAACCGACATAGAACTGGTGAAGGGCTGCGCAGAACGGAATCGTTTCTACCAGAAGAAACTGTATGAACGTTTCGCGCGGAAGATGTTGGCTGTATGTCTGTGCTACACGCGAGACACCTACGAGGCAGAGAATATTCTGCAAGAGGGATTCATCAAGATCTACGAGAACATCAAGAATTTTAAGCCTACCGGAAGTTTGGAAGGCTGGATTCGCCGCATCATTGTCAATACGGCAACGGATTACTACCGCAAGAAAAAGCGGATTAAGTTTTCTGAGGTGAACCTGGAAGAAGCAGAAAATCAGGTTTCCAGTATCGACTTAGATGTGTTCTCTACCCGAGAAATATTAACCCGCATCCAAGAATTGCCGGAAGGATGCCGAATGATTTTTACACTGTACGCCATAGAAGGCTATACACATAAAGAAATAGCGGAAACGCTGGGAATTTCAGTAGGTACCTCCAAGTCTCAGTTTTCGAGAGCAAGGGTCTTACTGCAAGAGAAGTTGATTAAACATGAACAAAGAGAGTCTGAACGAATTTTACGAGGCTGATCGCTTTCACAAAGCTTTAAGAGATCGCATCGATGCGCATGAGCCGGAGCTCTCCGACAGCTTATGGGATCGCATTGAACATGATCTCAATAAGCGGGAAGGCAAAAACCGCCGTGTTTTGGCATGGGTGTACGTGCTGAGCGGAATGCTGTTATTGAGCAGTGGTGCCTTGTATTACCTGTGGAATGAGAATCAGAAATTGGCTGAAAACGCAACCGTTGCGCCTGCAGTTGAACGTCTTAAGCCGGAGTTGAAGGATGCTTCAGTATCACCTAGTAATACCCTAGAACATTCGGCTGCTGAAACGCAGACTCAAATAGCTTCAGCAGAAAACTTGGGTGAAGCATTGGGAACAAATTCTACTTCCAACAGAGAAAGAAACAATGCAAAAGCATTCCAAGAATACACTCCGAATCTTGAAAATTGGACCTATGAAAAAACCGCTGTAGTCAGCGTTCCTTCAGCCCAAGGCAAAGAAGAAACTTCAGCCAATGAAACGGCTAAAACAGGAGAAGAGACTGAACCTACTATTGACCCGATACTGGCCAACTTAAACGGTGAAAATGCCCAACAAGGGGAAGAGCCGGAAATGATTGGAGCAGAAGGTAAACTCGATCAAGAGCCAAATAGTGGGTCTGGAGAAGAAGGGAACCCTCTTGCTGGTCAAATGGACGAAAAGTCGAAAAACCCAAAAGAGCCTGTGGCTAAATCAGAAGTAAAGATTCGTCCGCAATTCTTCATTGGTTTGCAAGGCGGATTTAATTCGATTTCACAAACTGCTTTGTCTGGTAATAGAGAATGGCTTGCCTTGATTGAGAAGCCAATGAGTTTTGCAGAATATGGGGTGAACTTCGGATTGAAATTAAACAACGGAATTTACATCAGCAGTGGAGTAAATAGCTACAGCACGGGTCACGCTTATACCTTCGATATCGTGCCTACCGCGCCAACACCTATTCCAACACCGTTTCCGGGAGCAGATTCCATCATTGCGGGCGACAAGTATACCTTGATTAACCGTCAGAACTGGATTGAAGTACCGATGATTGTAGGCTACCAATACAGCTTAGGCAAATGGTCGCTGAATGGAGAAGCTGGCTTGTCAGCTAATTTGATTAACAGCTACAGCGGTTCAGTACCTACACCTTCTTACAATAAATTTGATCCGGATGGCACCCAGAATGCCAGTCCATACAAGAACTTCTTAAACGTGCGTGCAGGCTTTGGTTTTGGATACCAGATTTTCGAAGGTCTGCAGGTTTCAGCCATGGCCAACTGGCGTCAGGCATTGACTTATTCTACCAATGCTCCTGCTAGCGAACAATGGAAAGCATCTTATGCGCACCGCAAACCTCAGAGCTTAGGTGGTCAAATTAGATTGACCTATTTCCTGAAATAGCCAAAAGAATAGACCAATAGTGAAAGCGAAATTCGAAAGGATTTCGCTTTTTTTGTTGTTGTAGAAAGTAGCCTGCTGAAAATCGATAAACGGTTTGATTTTCAGGATAAAATGTTGTTACTTCGATATACGGTATTCGATTAAAACCATGCGTCTAGTTCGATTCCTTCTTTTACTTAGTGTTTGCCTGCCTTTTCTTGAGGTTCAGGCCCAAGTAGATTATAGGAAAGACGCCATTTATGTGAGGTTGCAACCGGGTCAGACACATACCGCTATTTCCACCAATAGTTTAGAGCCTCAAAGTCCAGATTTACTGCAGTCCGTATTCAATACTTACGGAGGTATTTCCTTTACGCAAGCTTTTCCGGGTGTAGATGCATTCAAAGAACTCTACCTGCTTAAATTCAGCCAAGCAGATAAAATAGAAAATTTAATTAGCGATTTAAACGCTTTAGAATTCGTTAAATACGCTGAAATGATACCTGTGCCGAACGCCAGTTCGGTGAAAAGGGAAGCCGGTATAGCTCAGGTTCCCGGTGATATGAACGACGATTTGATGTGGTATATCGGTCAGATTAACATGGACTGGGATCTGCCACTCAACTTGGATTTCAAAGTGAAAATAGCCGTTGTTGATAACGGAATTCGTTTAAGTCACGAAGACATTGCCTCTAACCTTTGGGTCAATCCAGGTGAAGGGAAATACCCGGATGGAATTGACAACGACGGAAATGGTTTAATAGATGATATTCACGGTGCCGACTTAGCAGACAGCAACGGTAACCCGGATGTTCCGTCTTCGGCTTCCAATACCTATTTCGGACATGGAACCAAAGTAGCCGGAATCGTATCGGCTCAAAACAATAACGGAAAAGGCATTGTATCCGTAGGAGTAAATGCCGAAGTAATGGCCGTGAAAGTAGTGCCGGATAATCCGCCAAACAACCGCGACGATTATTATGTTGCAGCCTACGAAGGTGTAATGTATGCAGCTATGAAAGGAGCGCATATCATCAACATGAGTTGGGGAACACCGGTATTCAGCAATACCCAAAAAGACATTATCGATTTCGTATTAGCTCAAGGAATAATCCTAGTTGCTGCTGCTGGTAATGCCGGTTCGAATGAATATATCTATCCAGCCGCATTTGATGGTGTAATAGCTGTTGGAGCAACAGACGACCAAGACTTTAAAGCGCCGTCTTCCAACTACGGTCCTTACATAGACGTGATGGCACCGGGTGTTAAAATTTATACCACGTTAGCTGGTAGCGATAATGCATACGGTACAGAAACGGGAACTTCCATGTCTGCGCCAATTGTATCGGCCTTTGCCGGATTATTACTTTCTCAATTCCCTACAAAAGCAGATCAGATTGAATTGGCTATTAAAAAAGGTTGCGACAATATTGAGATTAACAACTATCCAATCCGTGATCAGATCGGTGCTGGCCGCATCAATATCCACCAGAGTTATGAATTGCTGAAATCAGGCAAACTCTCCGTAGCTACACAGCGATCAGTACAAAACATTAGACTTTATCCAAACCCGAATGCGGGAGTGGTATATGTTCCAAATGAAGCACACTTGAGTAGTTTATCTGTCTACGATTTGAATGGTAAGCTAGTGTCTTCAGTACCTGTTCAAAATCAGCAAGCCGACTTGCGTTTCTTGGCACTCAAGGGCATGTACCTTATCAGAGCGAACTCTGAAGAGCAGCAATACGTCGCTCGAATCATCTTCCAATAAGATTCTTACTCAGGCTTCAAGGGGAAATTTGCTAAATTCGCCCCATGAGTCAGAAGCCCTCTGTTCCTCAAGGAACACGCGATTTTTCTCCGGTCGAAATGGCCCGCCGTCGTTATATCTTCTCAACGCTGGAAGCGGTTTTCAAACAGTATGGTTTTAAACAGCTGGAAACGCCAAGCTTAGAGAACTTGAGTACCCTCACCGGTAAATACGGTGATGAAGGAGATAAACTGTTATTCAAGGTGCTGAACTCTGGCGATTACCTGCAGAAGGCGCCGGATGAATTGGTGCAAGCCAAAGACTCCAAAGAACTTATTAAACACATTGCCGACCGTGGATTGCGCTACGACCTAACCGTGCCTTTCGCACGTTACGTGGTGATGCACCAGCACGAAATCAGCTTTCCATTCAAACGTTACCAGATTCAACCGGTATGGCGAGCAGATCGTCCGCAAAAAGGACGATACCGCGAATTCTACCAATGCGACGCCGATATCGTGGGTTCAGATTCCTTGCTGTATGAAGCAGAGCTGAGTTGCATTTACGACGAAGCATTTCATCGCTTAGGAATTCCTGTTTCGATTCGCATCAACAACCGTAAGGTATTGGAGTCAATTGCCATTCGTTGTGGTTTTGGCGAAACCTTCCGCGATTTCACGGTTATCATCGATAAACTGGATAAAATTGGCGAAGAGAAAGTAGCTGAAGAACTCACTGCTTTGGGTGGCGACGCCCAAGCAGCGGTAGCGCTATTGGCTTCCAAAACATTCAATAGAGAAGCACTGGATGGCCTAGCGAAAGAATTGAACAATGAAGTAGGTGAGAAGGGCATTGCTGAATTGGAAGAGCTATTGAGCTACCTGGAAACGCAGAACCTACACAATGAAATCATCCTCGATACAACTTTAGCTCGCGGACTGAATTACTATACCGGAACCATTTACGAAGTAGTAGCCAAATCAGTAAAAATGGGCAGTATCGGGGGCGGCGGACGCTACGATGACCTGACCGGAATCTTCGGACTGAAAGGAGTTTCTGGTGTGGGTATTTCATTTGGCGCAGACCGTATTTACGATGTGCTATTGGAGATGAATGCCTTTCCGGAATTAGGGGCTAATTTTACTCAGCTTATCTTTTGTCCTATGGACGAAGCTTCTCGCTTGTATTCCTTCAAATTGGCTTCCCAATGCCGTGAGGCCGGAATACAAACCGAAGTTTACCCTGAGCCTGCAAAATTGAAAAAGCAGCTTGGCTATGCCGATAATAACGGTATTCCGGTGGCTGTAATCGTAGGAGAAAACGAAAGAGAAAGTGGCGCATTAAGCGTGAAATTTTTACAAGATGGTCAGCAAGAATCGCTCGACATTCTTGCGCTCATTAACCGATTGAAATAAGCATGACACATTATATCGACATCGAGAAAAGACTTCGCCCGGAAGCATTGCTGCACCTGGTGCGCAACAGGGAAGATGTGCAACTCGCCGACAATAGCAAAGCTGCCATTCATCACGTTTGGCAATACCTGCAAGACAAAGTGAACAAAAGCGAATCAGCCCATTACGGTATCAATACCGGCTTCGGGTCGCTTTGCAATACGGTGGTGTCAAAAGATAAATTGGCTGATCTTCAGTACAACTTACTTACCTCCCATGCCTGCGGTACGGGAGATGAAGTAGCCCCGGATTTGGTTCGCTTGATGTTGCTATTGAAGGCGCAAAGCTTAGCCTATGGTAAAAGTGGTGTTCACCCGGATACCGTCCAGCGTTTACTCGATTTTTACAATGCCGACTGTTTACCTGTTGTATACGAATTGGGCTCACTGGGTGCCTCTGGCGATTTAGCTCCTTTAGCGCATTTGAGTTTGCCTTTGATAGGTAAAGGTGAAGTGGTATTGAAAGGCAAGCGCATGTCGGGAGCAGAAGCTTTGCAGGCTCTGGGAATGGAACCTTTGAAGCTTGGACCGAAAGAAGGCTTGGCACTAATCAACGGTACTCAATTTATCGCCGCACATGGTGTATACCTTACCGCTAGAGCGCAAGAGTTGATGAAACTGAGCGATATCATTGCCTCGGTTTCGCTTGATGCATTCGATTGCCGTATTGATCCGTTTAACCTGAAGATAGGCGAGGTTAGGCCGCATGCCGGTCACCTGCAAACCAGTCTTTCGGTTTTAAAATACCGCAAAGGGTCTGCTATTGCCGATGCGGAAAAGGTACAGGTACAAGATCCGTATAGTTTCCGTTGTATTCCACAAGTGCATGGCGCGAGCAAAGATGCCTTGGCCCATGTGGAGTCGGTGATAACCACAGAAATCAATTCTGTTACGGATAACCCGAATGTCTTTGCCGATAGCGATGAAATCATCAGTGCCGGAAACTTCCACGCACAGCCCTTGGCTTTGCCATTGGATTATTTAGCGATGGCCTTAGCTGAAATCGGAAGTATTTCTGAACGTAGATTGTATTTGCTGGTATCCGGTCAGCGTCAATTGCCTGCTTTCTTAGCGAAGAATGCCGGTTTGAATAGCGGCTTTATGATTGTGCAGTATTTAGCAGCCGGCATTGTGAGCCAATCCAAGCAATACTGTACCCCGGCTTCGGTAGATTCTATTGTTTCCAGCAACGGACAAGAAGACCATGTAAGTATGGGTGCCAACGCTGCTACCAAATGTTTGAAGGTATTGAAGAACTTAGAACGTGTATTGGCTCTTGAACTTTTCACTGCTGCACAAGCTTTGGAATTCCGTCGCCCTGCTCAATCTTCTGAATTACTGGAAGCTTTCATTACCGATTTCAGAAAACACGTTCCATTCTTGGAGGCAGATGAAGAGATGCATCCTCATATCGCTAAAGCCGAACAGTTTATTCGCGGGGTAAAACTCTGATTCTTTTCGGGCTTTTGTATCTTCACGGCATGAAGCGACTTGTTCTGATACTTTCCCTTTTCTTATTGGCGTCAGGTTCCTATGCGCAGTCGTTTAAAGGAGCCTTATTAGCAGGTGTTAACCTCAGTCAGGTGGATGGCGATAGGCTATCCGGCTACAATAAAGTGGGACCTGTTTTTGGCGTGGCAATCAGCAGAGGACTCAAAGAGAATTGGTCGCTAGAAATGGATATCCTTGGAAGCTTTAAAGGAGCAAGACCAAGAGCCGATGAGAATAACTTGGGAACCTTAGCATTTCGGAGACTCAACGCTATTTACGTGGAAGTGCCATTTTTGCTTCGTTACCATTATCAGAAGTTTAAGTTTCTAGGTGGTGCCTCCTTTGGTGTTTTGGTGGCAGCGCAGCGCGAAGACAATGTTGGGACATTTGATGTAACAGATAGCTATAAGCGTATGGAATTCACCGGTATTTTTGGAGCCACTTATGCGCTCAATAAACAATGGGAACTGTTTTCTCGTTTTTCTTATTCACTGGGCTGTGTGAGTGGTGTTAATTGCGGTTCCCTTTTCGTTAACCCGAAATTGCGTGTGGGCTATTTTAACAATGTTCTGGCTTTTGGTTTGATTCGAAAGTTCAAATAATCAAAGGATAATCTTACTTTTGCAACATTATTGCATTTAAGTGAGATTCCCGATTCTACTACTATTTCTAACTTTTTCAATGATCACCTCAGCTCAAGGCTACGAGTTGAAAGGGAAGATTGTGGATGAAAAGGGGCAAGGACTATTTGGTGCCACCATTCATTTACATGAAACTTTTCAAGGGGTAAGTAGCGGAGATAGTGGCTATTTCAGCTTAAAAGGTATTCGCGCCGGGCATTACCATCTGCATATTTCTTACCTCGGTTACAAAGCTTGGGAAGCGGAATTACATTTCCCGGCTGATAGCGCCAAGTTCTGGCTTGTCAGGTTAGAACCCTCCAGTTTGGAGTTGAATGAAGCGGTGATCGAAGGCAATGTGTTGAAGCTGGAGCGAAACAAATGGAGCATACCTGTGCATGTTTTGGGTGAAGAAGCATTAAACCGGAATCAGACGTTCACCTTGGGACAGGCCTTGGAACAGATACCGGGGGTAAGTAGCATCAACATGGGTGTTTCGGTGAGTAAACCTGTTATTCGCGGACTCTCCGGTACCCGAATCTTGGTAGCGGAGAACGGCATCAAACAAGAAGGTCAGCAATGGGGTGGCGATCACGGCTTGGAGATCGATCCGCTCAATGTGGAACAAGTGGAAGTAATAAAAGGTCCAGCTTCGCTTTTGTACGGTTCCGATGCCATTGGTGGGGTAGTGCATATCAGGCAGCCTATGGTACCCATGCCCGGTAAGCATGAAGCGAAAATCAGTCTCTTGGGAAAAAGTCTAAACGACGCACTTGGAGCAAGTGCCTTATTCCGCGGTAACCACAAAGGCCTAAGCTACCGATTCAGGGCCACCTGGCAGGAGCAAGGCGATTACCGCGTACCCGCTGATTCCTTTACTTACAATACCTATACTTTGCCTATCAATGGAGGTCGTTTGAAAAACACGGCCGGCAGAGAGGTGCATGTTTATGCCCAACTCGGACTCAACCGCAATTGGGGTTATACCCGATTGGCGTATAGCAGGTTTGAACAAAAGGCAGGTATCTTTAGTGGAGCTGTGGGCATTTCAAGAGCGTATCTTTTGGTGAGCGATGAGAATACCAGGAATTTAGACTTACCGTATCAGCACACCACCCACCATAAACTGATTTCAAATACCAATGTGCAGCTCGGTAGGAACTGGCTGGAGGCAGATATCGCTTACCAATACAACCAGAGAAGGGAATTGAGTGCACCCCATGCACACGGGCAATTGCCCAGCACAGAATGGGGTAACCTTGCTCATGGCCTCTTTTTGCAGACTGTTTCGTCCAATATTCGGTTTCACCACACACGCTCGAAGAAGCTTAAATTGGTTTACGGAAACCAGAGTCAATACCAAAGTCATCACTTTGAAGGATTTGAGTTTTTGCTTCCGGCATTTCAACAATGGCAAACCGGAGTATATACGGTTATGAGCTGGAAGGCTTCCACCCGTACCAGCTTCAATGGCGGATTGCGTGCAGACTATGCCGGAATTCAAAGTGAAGAACACAAGCAGGTTTTATGGAAAAACTATGTACCGCTCGGCGAACAGGTACGCGCTGTTGCTTTAGCGCGCAACTTTCTGAACTGGTCAGGTTCCATTGGCATGACGCACCAGTTTAACAGTAAATTACACCTCAAAGCGAATGTGGGTAAAAGCTTCCGAACACCGAGCGTGCAAGAGCTTACGGTGAATGGTGTCCACCACGGAGCTTTTCGTCATGAGTTAGGTGATCCCAACTTAAATTCTGAAATCGCCTACCAACTGGATATTGGATTATTCTATGAGAGCCAACATTTTCAAGCATCGGTTAATCCGTATGTGAACTACTTCAGCAATTACATCTTCTTGCGTCCAAGCGCTCAGTTTTCACCTTTGCCGGAAGCCGGACAGCTTTACCGCTTTGAGCAGGCTAGCGCCTTTTTACGTGGGGCAGAGGTTCAAATGGAATGGCACCCTTGGAAGCAATTGCACCTGGAGGCCGATTATGCACTTAGCTTAGGTACCAACCTAGACTTAAATCTGCCACTTCCGTTTATGCCACCGGGTAAGTTTAAAGCCATGGCAGAGTGGGAGCAAGACATCACCAAAGGACGAATTCAAAGCTGGTATGCACGTGTGCAGTTCCAAGCTGTGCAGGCGCAAAATCGCACAGACCGTAATGAATACAAAACACCGGCCTATCAGCTTGTCGACTTAGGATTGGGCTTTCAGCTCAGACGAAAAAACAAAGAATGGCTCGACATCAGCTTGAGCGTTCAGAACCTCTTCAATACGCGTTACCTTCAGCATTTATCGCGCTGGCGTTACTTGGGCATTCCGGAGCCGGGAAGGAATATTAGTTTGAGGGTAAATGTTCCTGTTTGGTAAGTGGACGATAGTCCATAGACCATGGACCATAGTGTGCTTGCTTAGAAAGAAGGCAATCCATGTCTCTCTGCGCTCTTTGCGTCTCTGCGAGAAAATAGTTTAAGAACATCATGAGTAGATTGGTAGTTGTTTACTGTTAAATGGATGGAAGAATCTGTGTAGGCTTACTAGTTTGAAAGAAACAAGAACTCTCGAGAACAGAATTCAATCAACAGAATCAACTATTACATAAACTTCGCCCTCTCCATAATTGTATTCAACAATCCAATATCCTATTTTAAACTTATAGTAATATGAAGCGTGCGTATGTGAATAATTGAAAAAGTAATACTCAATTAAATCATTTTCATAAGAGTATAGATATAGGTTTTGATCAAATATTTCATTTGACAGACTAAATGAATCATTCCATGATTTGGCGTTCAAATCAATAAAAGATTGCCCTGTAGCATGAATTATTTTCGTAGATCATTTTTCAGGCAGTCAGCCCTGCCTGACAGAAAGCCATCCGGAGGCGGTAATGTTTTTGAACTGCGACATCGGCGAGAGCTTCGGCGCCTGGACCATGGGCATGGATGAACATGTCATGCCATTCATCGACCAGGCCAACATTGCCTGCGGATTTCACGCCGGTGACCCCGTCACCATGCGCAAGACCGTGCGCCTTGCCCTGGAGCACGGCGTATCCCTGGGCGCCCATCCAGCGTACCCCGATCTTCAGGGATTCGGCCGTCGTTCTATGGCTCTCCATCCCGAGGAGATTACCGCCCTGGTGAGCTATCAGGTGGGCGCACTCAGCCACATTGCCGGGTCCGAAGGCGGCACGCTCAGCTACGTGAAGCCTCACGGAGCCCTTTACAATGACATGATGCGGAATGAAGAGATCCTCGAAGGTGTCCTCAGAGCGCTCGGCAGTTCTCCGTATCCCCTGTCCCTGATGGCCATGACGACCGCCGATAACCGGCGACTCAAGGCTGTCTGCGAGCGACATGAAGTGCCATTGATCCTCGAAGCCTTCGCCGATCGCGCCTACGACCAACAGGGGTTCATTGTTCCCCGGAGTCAGCCCGGGGCGGTCCACAAGGACCCGGATACAATCGTTCGGCAAGCTTGCGACCTGGCAGAAGGCCGTGCCATTTCAACCAATGAGGGAAGTGCTTTAAGACTTGAAGCCGACACCCTGTGCGTCCATGGCGACAATGCAGACTCAATCGCAGCGGTACGGGCAATTCGCGAAGCTCTGGGAGCACGGGCGTGATGTTCTGGCGATATGAAGTGACCGGCGTCGATACCATCACCCTGCATTTTGGTGACGGCC
>SBGR01000074.1 GCA_006226545.1 Bacteroidota bacterium
GATTAGGATTTGACCCCGATAGGGGTCTAACATTGGTAGCAAAAAGGTATTCCCCACACAAATCAGAACCCCGAAGGGGTGAAACAAAGGGGTTGGAAACGTAATAGCGGAGGGCAAAGGGCTGAGGGCGGAGAGAAGGAGGCGTTGATGCTCGGTTAGGTTTGCTCCGGGATGTTGTGATGGCTAAGTATGAAATTTCTACAAGATTAGACTTGGGGGGCATCCTGTCCATCCCATTAATCCCAATAATCCCAGTTCTGACAATGGGATGGTATCCAGTTGGCGGGTTATCGAGTTTCGGGACATAGCTGAGAGCAGGGAGCAGAGAGATAGGGGCGTTGAGGCTCTGCTAATGCGTCTTCGGACTGGTTAACCACAGAGTGCGGAGAGTTATGCTCAGAGGGCACGGAGAGGTTACGGGTTGCGAGTTTCGAGTTGCAGGTTGGTGCCCCATAGCAGAGACTTCGCTGTGTCAGACTACGGGACGAATTGCGAGAAATAGGAAGGCGCAAGATGTCGAGGATCTAAATCATTTAAAATCTTAGTGTGCAGTTATTCTAGCTGCAGCAGCTTCTTTTTTAAGCAGCGAACAAATTTTATAGCGCTCGTCGCGTGTATCTAAATAAAGTGCATCAAGCACTTCAAATACTTCTTGGATTCCGATCATGTCTACCCATTCAAAAGGTCCGTGAGGGTATGCGGTTCCGAGTTTCATGCCTGTATCAATATCGGCTTTGCCCGCAGTGCCTTCTTGAACCGTATAATAGGCCTCGTTGATAATCATGAATAGAATTCGCGGACTTACCATTCCCACCCGGTCTTGTACCCATTCCGGTTTTAATCCAATAGCATCCAACTTCGCAGTGAAAGCGGCTTTTTCGGCATCGTAAGCGGCACTGCATTCGCTAAGTTCACGATTAATAAAACCGGGCAAAGCGTTCAGTCCGAATACATCTTTCTTTTCAATTCCAAAATGAGCCAGCACAGAAATCAATTCAACCTTCACTGCACTTAGCAGAAGCGGCATGTTAAGATGAGCATAGGCCATGATGCGGTCTGGGTGATTGTCGAAATCCAAATCAACCAACAGATCTGCATTTGGAATATCCTGCCCGAACTGAAATTCTTTAATATTGCATGTCGCGTTCAACTTGGCTCTTAACTCTGCTATTTTCGATGCGCTGCCTGTCAGTGCTATATTCATGTGGTAGAATGGCTAGTGATTCGGGCAAAAATAAAGAACTCAAAGATACCCTCATGGAAAAAAGAATAATTACTTCCCCGAATGCACCTGCACCCATTGGTCCGTATAGCCAGGCAGTTTTAGTGAATAATTCTACGCTGTATTGCAGTGGACAGATTGCCATCAATCCCAAAACCGGCGAGCTAGTTCAAGAAACCTTAGAGGCAGAAACAAGGCAAGTGATGGAAAACATCAAAGCGGTTTTGGCAGAAGCAGACATGGATTTGGGTCATGTGATTAAAACCTCCATTTTCTTATCGGATATGAGCCTATTCGCTGAAGTGAACGGCATCTATGCTCAATACTTTACATCCGATTTCCCGGCAAGGGAAACCGTGGCGGTGAAGGAGTTGCCGAAATCGGTTAATGTGGAGATTAGCGTGGTGGCGGTGAAGTAGGGTTTCGGGTTGGCGGGTTTCGAGTTTCGAGTTGGCGGGTTTCGAGTTTCGAGTTGGCGGGTTTCGAGTTGGCGGGTTTCGAGTTGGCGGGTTTCGAGTTGGCGGGTTTCGAGTTTCGGGTTTCTGGAATATATAGGGCGTTGATGCTCTTGCAGGAGCGCTTCGGATTGAATGACCACGAGCTTTGGGATTTGGGTTAAACGTTTATATACTCTTGGAGACTTTTAGGTTTAGGATATTTCTTGAACTTTGATGAATGGCTACAATCAATTCATTCGAAGACTTAAAAGTTTGGCAGGCGGCTAGAGCCTTAAATTCGAGGTTATATGATATTCTAAACGAAGAGGATGACAAGCATTCTGGGTTTCTTATTAATCACATATTTAAAACCGGGGGCAGTGTTATGGACAATATTGCTGAGGGGTTTGAGCGAGATGGTTCAAGGGAATTTAAACAGTTTCTGTCATTCTCTAAAGGAAGTATTGGTGAGTTACGATCGCAATTGTATCGGGCACTTGACAGAGGAATACTTAGCGAGTTTGAATTCGATGAACTACACAGTGCCTGCCAGTCTCTGGGAAGGCAATGTGGTTCATTTATGAATTATTTGAAAACAACCGACATCAAAGGGAATAAGTTTACCGAACCGTTTGAGGATTATTAAACTCGAATATGATTCTATTCTGGAAAGTTGAGCTTGCAAAGCAAGGGCTTTTTTCAACTCGCAACCCGCCAACCTGCAACCCGAAACTATTCTCTTGCTTTCAGCATAACATTTTTATATTTGCGGACTTTTATTCGAAGCATCATGATTATTGGAGTTCCAAAAGAGATTAAAAACAACGAGAACCGCGTGGCATTGACGCCGGCTGGTGTTCAAGAATTTGTTAAACGCGGTCACACTGTTTATGTACAGTCTACTGCTGGATTAGGAAGTGGTTTTTCAGATGAAGAGTATGTAGAGGCTGGTGCTTCTATGCTCCCTACAATTGAGGAGACATACGCGATCGCTGAAATGATCATCAAAGTTAAAGAGCCAATCGAAGTAGAATATCCTTTGATTAAAAAAGACCAATTGCTCTTCACTTACTTCCACTTTGCTTCACATGAGCCATTAACTCACGCTATGATTAACAGTGGTGCAGTTTGTTTGGCTTACGAAACAGTTGAAAAAACAGATCGCTCATTGCCTTTATTGGTTCCAATGAGTGAAGTTGCCGGACGTATGAGTGTTCAAGAAGGAGCGAAATACCTTGAGAAGCCAATGGGCGGACGCGGTATCCTTTTGGGAGGCGTACCAGGGGTTAAACCTGCTGAAGTTATCGTTTTAGGTGGTGGTATCGTAGGTACTCACGCAGCTAAAATGGCTGCTGGTTTAGGTGCTCACGTAACCATTATGGATATCTCCTTGCCACGTTTACGTCAGTTGGAAGACATTATGCCGGCTAACGTAACTACACAATACAGCAACGAATACAATATCCGCAAAGCCATTCAAACAGCTGATTTGGTAATTGGTGGTGTATTGATTCCGGGAGCTAAGGCACCTAAGTTGATTACGCGCGACATGCTTCCTAGCATGAAAAAAGGTGCGGTAATCGTAGACGTTGCAATTGACCAAGGTGGATGTTTTGAGACTTCACATGCAACAACTCACGCTGAGCCAATTTACGTTATCGATGAAGTAATTCACTACTGTGTTGCGAACATGCCGGGTGCAGTTCCTTATACTTCAACATTAGCACTAACCAACGCGACTTTGCCTTATGCATTGCAATTGGCATCTAAAGGATGGAAACAAGCTTGCAAAGACAACAAGGAATTGGAATTGGGCTTGAACGTAGTAAACGGAAAAGTGGTATACGAAGGCGTTGCCGAAGCATTCAACTTGACTTACGTTCCAGTATCAGAAGTATTGAACTAATTTAAGTTTAAAACATAATAGAAAAGCCGGTGTGAAAGCATCGGCTTTTTTTGTTGTCGGAACTGGGATGTGTGGGAAGTGTGGGATTTATGGGATGGATGTAATTCTGGTTTGAGTTGTCAATTCTAATTGTGTTTTGGTTGATGGGGCGTGCTGCGCGAATTTGTCTGTCCCGAAGGCTTTCGGGAGGGATGCGTGGGATTATTGGGATTTATGGGATGTTGAGGGTGAAGAGTATTTACCGCACGGTAATATGTTTGAGGGCGCATTTTTGGATTGATGAAATTGCAAAGTGATCTTGTACTTTGTGCTAAATCCGGGATAGACTTTGGTGGCATCCTGTTCATCATTATCATCCTATACATCCCTCCCGAAAGCCTTCGGGACTGACAGAGGGGTGGTGCTGAACTGAAATTTCTTGAATGAATGATTGGTTGTTTTTACAGAAGGCTGACAACTAAAAAATATTCATTGTCTAGTTTAGCTATATGTTAAACAAGGAGCTGAAATATTCGAAGGAGACAGCAGAAATTATTGGTTGTGCTATGAAAGTTCATTCCGGTTTAGGAAATGGATTTCAAGAAGTGATCTATCAAAGAGCACTGGAAATCGAGTTTCGGGAGGCGGGAATTACGTATAGTCGAGAATTTGAAATGCCGATTTACTATAGTGGATGTCAAGTAGGGACAAGGCGAGTTGACTTCTTGGTAGATAATGTAATATCAGTTGAGTTGAAGGCAATTATTTCGTTGGAGCCGGTTCATTATGCTCAAGCAATAAATTATTTAGAAGCATATGATTTGGAAGCAGGTCTTCTGATAAACTTCGGCGCCCAAAAATTGGAATTTAAGCGATTCAAGGATTCGAAATTCTATCAATCAAAGCACAGAAACATCGAATAGGATATTGAAGTACTGTGTTCCGGGAGTTCTAACTAGAAGATGTTAATCATCAAGCTCATCAGTTTAATCAAACAAATCAAAGTTCAGACATTCTTTTGGAAGTTGAATGAAACTGCCCTATTTTTGCACCGCAAACAGGGTTACCTCGAATTGAGTCTGTTTGCCTTCTTTTCCAGAAAGTGCAGTTCGATTCGGAACCCATTCAAAGGCACTTTTATGATCGATTTTTCAAGCAAGGTTTTAGGTGAATCACTCACATTTGATGATGTTCTTGTTGTTCCGCGTTTTTCGGAAATCCTTCCACGTGAGGTGAATACCTCAACTCAATTAACCAAAGACCTGCGAATCAATATCCCTATTGTTTCTGCAGCGATGGACACTGTAACAGAATCTAACCTTGCAATTGCTTTAGCTCAAGTTGGAGGTATTGGAATCCTTCATAAAAACATGAGCATCGAGAAGCAAGCCTTAGAGGTGCGCAAAGTAAAACGTTCTGAAAGCGGAATGATTCTCGATCCGATTACCTTAACGGGTGATGAGGAAATCAGCGTTGCGCTGGAGATCATGAAAGACAATAAAATTGGTGGTATTCCTGTAGTTGATGCTTCCAAAAGGTTAATAGGTATCATTACCAACCGCGATCTTCGTTTTGAGCACAACCGTGATAAACGAGTGAAGGATGTGATGACCAAAGAGAATTTGGTTACTGCCCCAATGGGAACCAATTTGAAGGAAGCAGAAGAAATTCTGAAACAACATAGAATTGAGAAGCTTCCAATAGTTGACTCGGAAGGAAGATTGACGGGCCTTATCACTTACAAAGACATTCAGAAACATACCAACCATCCTCAGGCAAACAAAGACCATTTGGGTAGACTTATGGTTGGGGCTGCTGTTGGCATCAAAGCAGATACTTTAGATCGCGTTCAAGCGCTTGTGAAAGCAGGTGTTGATGTGATTACCATCGATACGGCTCACGGACATTCCATGTACGTAATTGAGCAATTGAAAAAGGTTAAAGGTGAGTTTAGAGACTTGCAGATTGTTGTTGGTAACGTAGCCACAGGCGCAGCAGCAAAAGCACTAGCTGATGCAGGCGCAGATGCGGTTAAGGTGGGTGTTGGTCCCGGATCAATTTGTACTACACGTATCATTGCCGGTATTGGGGTTCCTCAACTTTCGGCAATTATGGATTCGGCAGCAGCATTGCAAGGCACCGGTGTTCCGGTAATTGCAGACGGTGGTATTCGCTATAGCGGAGACATCGTTAAGGCGATTGTTGCGGGGGCAAGTACCATCATGGCGGGCTCTATGTTTGCCGGAGTGGAAGAGTCTCCGGGAGAAACCATTATCTACGAAGGAAGAAAGGTAAAATCATACCGTGGAATGGGCTCTATCGAAGCCATGAAGGCCGGTTCAAAAGACCGCTATTTCCAAGATGCAGAAGAAGAAATTGCCAAGTTGGTACCGGAAGGTATTGTAGGTATCGTTCCATACAAAGGCAGCTTGAAAGAAATTGTTTACCAACATGTAGGCGGACTGAAGGCGGGTATGGGTTACTGCGGTGCTAGAAGTATTGAAGATCTTCAAACTTCGCAATTCGTGCGAATCACCGGAGCTGGCGTGAGAGAAAGTCACCCACACGATGTGGTAATTACCAAGGAAGCGCCGAATTATTCGAGGTAAGTGGTAGAGGGTCCATGGACCATTGACCATGGACCATAGCCGGGGCGTTGATGCTCTGTTAGGCTTGCTTCGGGACATAGCCGAGAGCAAGGGGCAGGGAGCGGTTAAGAGTTAGCGGGTTTCGGGTTGGGGGCGTTATCACCCTTGAATGCTTGCTTCGGACTAGTTTAACCACTGAGTTCGGGGAGTTTGCGTGGAGGGCACGGAGAGGGGCGTGCTGCGCGACTTTGTCTGAACGTGGATTTATGGGATTTATGGGATTTTTGGGATGGATGGTCTCTTGGTTTGAATTGGCCCCGAAGCAGAGACTACGCTGCACTGCGTCACGCTACGGGACGGGTTGATTGGGCGTGCTGCGCGAAGGTGTCTGAATCAGGATTAGCAGGATTAAGGGATTAACAGGATTGGTGCTGATTTGGAGTTGACCCCGAAGGGGTTTAACGTTGGTAGCAGAAAGGTATTCCCCACACAAGTCAGAACCCTGAAGGGGTGAAACAAGGGGGGTGGAAACGTAATAGCGGAGGGCTCCCGATAGTCATGCGGGAGGGCTGAGGGCGGAGAGAAGGAGGCAGTTGCGGGTTTCGAGTTGGCGGGTTTCGGGCGTTATCACCCTTGAATGCTTGCTTCGGACTAGTTTAACCACTGAGTTCGGGGAGTTTGCGTGGAGGGCACGGAGGGATTGCTTGGATTGTGATTCTTAAAACTTAACACTCCTTTGGACTAAGATTTGACATTATACAGCTATGCGTAAGTTTGCTCTACTCTTTTCAGTTATTGGATTACTTCTTTTGGAAGCTTGTCAACCGGATAATGGTGTAACTGGCGAAGCTATACCGAACGTACCGGTTAATATTACTGTTAATCTTGATTTACCCAATTATACCAATCTTAAAATTCCGGGAGCTTTCATGTATTTTGAAGGTGGAGCAAGAGGGGTTGTGGTTATTCACAACTACGATGGCGATTACTATGCATTCGATAGAAATTGCTCATTTCAACCTTCCAGTTTATGTGCTCAGCTATGGGTTGATTCTACCGTGACTACGCAAATGAAATGTGGGTCTTATTCAAATGGAGTCTTCGAAAAATGCTGCGATAGCCGCTTTGAACTCCCTTCCGGCTTCCCATTGCAAGGACCAGCCGTCAATCCTATGAGAAACCTTTTTGTTAGCCAGCAGGGGAATACGCTGTACATTACGAATTAGAATAATAGCCATGACTATTTTAGGCTGAAATAAATATCAAATTATAGTTGCCATGTGATGAATGTCATTCAATATCATAGGCATTTTGACTTTCAAAAAGTGATTACTTAATCAAATGCTGGAATCTTCAATGCGTGCGAGTCTTTGCTGGTATGCCAACGAGCACTGCGTTATCTTGTTCATAAGATTTAACAACACATGCTGAAGCGCCAATTTGAATATTATCGCCAAGAACTAAAGGTCCAATTATTGTTGAATTTGCGCCCATTGTGCAGTTATTTCCTATTTTCAATAAGGCTGTGCCTCCTTTGGAATTCATACCAACTACGTTTCCTCCTACTAAGGTGAAATTTGCTCCAATCACGGATTGACCAGAGATAACCACACCTACAGATGGATGAAGCACAATAATTCCTCCTCCGATATTTGCTTTGTAATGTATATCTATATTTGAATAGGATTGAATAAGGTAAAGTAGAGGTGTAAACGGAATTCTAAGAACCCCATAGCTTTTGCCGAAAAGAAGATATAATGACCTTTCAACTCGGTACAAGACTATTCCCACAAAAGTTCGACTCATCCAAATATGTATAATTCTTCTTTTATCCTTGCCACACATTCTACGGATGTCTTTGGTTAGATAATTAAATTGTGACATAATTTTAATCTTTAATGGATTTGAATTCTGTTTAGTAATAATAAAATCCCTTACCACTCTTTCTGCCGTGGTGTCCGGCATCTACCTTTTGTTTTTGAATGCGGCTAGGTCTGAATTTCGCATCTTGAGCGAAGAGTTCGAACATGGATGAGGTAACGGAGAAGTTGGTATCCACGCCAATTAGATCCATCAAGCGAAACGGTCCCATCTTAAACCCGATATTTTCCATCAATCGGTCAATACCTTCATGGTCTGTTACTTGCTCTTCGAGGGCTTTCAGTCCTTCAACGTAGTAATGACGGGCCACTCTGTTTACGATAAATCCGGGGGCATCTTTGGCCATCACTGGCGTTTTACCAATTTGTTTCATTAGGTCAAAACAGGCCTGCGCCAGTTCCGGACTGGTATGCGCACCGGAGATGATTTCAACTAGCTTCATGATATGGGCAGGATTGAAGAAGTGCACGCCCACCACGCGTTCCGGATTTGGAACCTTGGCTGCGATTTGAGTAATTGGAATAGACGAAGTATTGGTAGCGAAAATGGTGGATTCGCTATTCTGTGAAGCCAGTCTTGTGAAGAGGTCAATTTTTACATCCAGCCTTTCAACAATAGCCTCAATAATGAAATCGCCAACTAAGTCGTGAAATACGGTGGTGAAGCGCAGCTTATTTAGGGTAGCATTTACCTGTTCAGGAGCCATCTTTCCAAGCTCAACAGCTTTATTGAGGTTTTTTTGAATACCCTTTTCAGCTCTTTCTACGGTAGAAGTTTCTAAATCGTAAACTAAAGTCGAGAAACCAGCTTGAGCAAAAACTTGAGCAATTCCGGCACCCATGGTTCCGGCACCTACCACAACTATATTCATGGTGCGAAGATAGGGTTTTGTGGGTAGACCATGGAGTGGTTGCGGGTTGCGGGTTAGCGAGTTTCGGGTTTCGAGTTGGCGGGTTATCGAGTTTCGAGTTGGCGAGTTTCGAGTTTCGGGTTGGGGGCGTTATCACTCTGGCAGGCTTTCTCCGGACTGGTTAACCACAGAGTTCGGGGAGTTGTTCACGGAGGGCACGGAGAGGGGCGTGCTGCGCGAAGGTGTCTGTCCCGAAGGCTTTCGGGAGGGATTTATGGGATGTGTGGGATTTTTGGGATGGATGGTCTACTGGTTTGAATTGTCAAGTCTAATTGAGGTTTGGTATGCATGGCGTGCTGCGCGAAGGTGTCTGATCCCGAAAGCTTTCGGGAGGGATTTGTAGGATTTTTGGGATGTTTGGGATGGATGGTCTCCCGGTTGGAATTGTGAATTCTAATTGGAGTTTGTTTGATAGGGCGTGCTGTGCGAAGGTGTCTGAACTTTGATTTAGGAGATTAGGATGATTTTTGTGATGGTTGATCTTTTGGTTTGAATTGTCAAGTCTAATTGAGGTTTGGTAGGCATGGCGTGCTGCGCGACTTTGTCTGTCCCGAAGGTGTTCGGGACCGGATTAGCAGGATTATAGGATTGACAGGATTGGTGCTGATTTAGAGTTGACCCTGAAGGGGTCTAATATTGGTAGCAAAAAGGTATTCCCCACACAAATCGGAACCCCGAAGGGGTGAAACAAAAGGGGTTGGAAACGTAATAGCGGAGGGCTCCCGATAGTCATGCGGGAGGGCTGAGGGCGGAGAGATAGGGGCGTTGATGCTCGGTTAGGTTTGCTCCGGGATGTTGTGATGGCTAAGTATGAAATTTCTACAAGATTAGACTTGGGTGGCATCCTGTCCATCCCATTAATCCCAATAATTCCAGTTCTGACAATGGTTGGCCCCGAAGCAGAGACTTCGCTGCGCTGCGTCACGCTACGGGGCAGGTTGGCGAGTTTCGAGTTTCAGGAAATAGCGGAGGGCTCCCGATAGTCATGCGGGAGGGCTGGGGGCGGAGAGAGAGGGCGTTGATGCTCATTTAGGCTTTCTTCAGAATGATGAGAAGGCTGAATATGAAGTTTTTCTATGATTGGGCTTGGGTAGCATCCTGTTCATCACATTAATCTTATAAATCAGAGTTCTGACAATGGTTGGCCCCGAAGCAGAGACTTCGCTGCGCTGCGTCACGCTACGGGGCAGGTTGGTGGGTTTCGAGTTTCGGGAAATGGCGGAGAGCGGAGGGCTGGGGGCCGAGAGAAGGTGACGTTGAAGCTCATTTAGGCTTTCTTCAGAATGATGAGAAGGCTGAATATGAAGTTTTTCTATGATTGGGCTTGGGTGGCATCCTGTTCATCCCATTAATCCCAGTTCTGACAATGGTTGGCCCCGAAGCAGAGACTTCGCTGCGCTGCGTCACGCTACGGGGCGGGGTTAATAGAAACGGGTCCCGATGCGTGAACATGGGACCCGAGTGTGGTTGTATTGAAATACGTATTGATTTTATGTAATTCTGATGAGTTCGGGGTTGATGCCGAAGAATTCTGCGATGTGGTCTAGGGTGACGAGGTGGGGTTTTACGATTTGAAATTCTCTTTTGATTTCCGCCATTTTGCGGTTTGCTGTGCTGAGCGACCAGTCGAAGAGTTCTGAGAGGTCTTTTGCTCTGACATTGTGTGGATTAGCTAATTTTTTATGTGTCATAGACTAAAAAAAATTGGTTGCACTTTTATTACACGCTGAGTTCACATGCTTATGTAAGGTTACATCGGAGTATCTGTGGCTTATCTACGGGTTATCTGTGGGACATCCCCGAACGAGGTGTTCATTTAAGTCATCTATAACCTTGTTTTTAGTTGTAGGTGATGTTACCCAGTATGGTTATTCAAAATTCGCTTAATACCGGATTATTATCAAGCTGATTTGGTCTGTGGAGTGTCATGAAAATGTCGGATTATTATCTAAAAGGATTCTTATAACACTTGCTATTACAAGTGTTCTTGGTTTGTAGTGCCAATTTGTAGGCTTCTCAAAACTAGTCATTTCCTATCATTTTTATTCACTAGTTGTTAATACTGCTCAAAACACTCATGCGGTGCAACATTTAGGCATTCGCTAGTATTCTAAAGGGTACAGGGCACGATGCTGCTGTCGGGTTTTGAGGATGCCCGGTTTCATCCTCCACAATAGTTTAAGTATGCCTAAACAAATTGGATTGATCAAAATCAAAGGAAAGCTGGGGGACACCAGTTTTTACAAAAGCAAGGATGGTTACCTGGTTCGCGATAAGGGCGGCGTAGATGGCCAGCGTATTAAAAGCGACCCTCGTTTTCAGCGTACTCGAGAGAATATGGCGGAGTTTGGCCAGAGTGCGAAGATGGGTGCCGAGTTGCGTAAACTCTTGGCGCCGGTTATCCAAAAGATCAAAGACCCGCGTATGGCTAATCGCCTAACGGCCAAGGTACGTGAGGCCATTAATGCGGATGTTAGTCACCCGAGGGGTGAACGCCTTTTGCAGGATGGTGATTTGAGTTTGCTTCAGGATTTCGATTTCAATGTGCTGTCGCCATTTTCAACCACCTATTTCGGTTCTCACGCCCGTTCGATTGACCGAGCAACGGGTGATGTGGATGTGACGGTGCCGGTATTTGATCCGGAAGATTATCTGCAAGCTCCGACGGAGAGTACACATTTCCGTTTTGTGGTGGGGATTCTGGAATGGGATATCTCCGGTGCGGCCAGTAAGCTGGTGGTAGAGCGCAGCAGCTATTTACCGAAGAATGCTGCTACCACTGCTGATATTGTTTTGAGCGGTAGCATCACGGCCAATACGACGAAACCTATCCTGGTGGTGCTGGGTGTGGAGTTCGCGCAGCAGTTGAATAGCGTGAATTATGCTTTGGCGGATAGTGGTTTTATGGCTGCTAGGGTGGTTGCTGTGGAGGTGTGAGTTGGTCCATAGACCATGGACCATGGACCATAGCCGGGGCATTGGCGCTCTTTTAGGCTGGCTTCGGAAATGGCTGAGGGCTGAGGGCAGAGGGCTGAGAGAGGGGGCGTTGGCGCTCTGTTAGGCTTGCTTCGGGACATAGCGGAGGGCTCCCGATAGTCATGCGGGAGGGCTGGGGGCGGAGAGATTGGGGCGTTGACGCTCTACTAATCTTGCTTCGGGATATAGCTGAGGGCGCGGAGCCTCAAAGTATAAACGGCGCTGCGCTCAGTCACGCTGCGGGGCAGGTAGATTGTATTAGACTCAGAGAGGGGCGCAAAATGTTGCGCCCTTCTATGAGGGATGTTACAGAAGAGGACCGAAGCAGAGACTTCGCTGCGCTGCGTCGCGCTTCAGGGCACGTTTTTTAAATGAATTAATTGAACCAATTACTATGAATAATCCTATCAATTTAAAGAAGAGGGATTCTATGAATCTGTTTTTGTTGCGTCGCTATCATGCCCAGGGCACGAATGGCGAGGTGTATTATAATGGCCAGTTGGTGTGCAAGACGATTGAGTTGCCTTGGCGTTTGAATAGGCGCGGGGTGAGTTGTATACCGGAGGGGTCTTATCAGCTAAGAAGGCGGGTGACGCCGGAGCGGGGGCCTCATGTGGAGGTACTCAATGTGCGCAATCGGAGTCATATTTTGTTTCACCCGGGGAATGATGTGTTCCAGGATTTGCAGGGCTGTATTGCACCGGTGAGTCATCATGTTAGTGCCGGGGTGGGGAGTATGAGCAGGGAGGCGCTTCGTTGCTTTGAGCTTTTGGTGATGCCGGATTTGGAGGAGGGCAAGGAGGTGTGGTTGCATGTGGTGGATGAGCAGGAGTTCTGAGGTGGTCCATAGACCATGGACCATGGACCATGGTTTGGGGCGTTGGCACTCTGTTAGGCGAAATAGCCGAGAGCAGGGGGCTGAGAGCGGAGGGAAAAGAGCGGAGAGCTGGGGCCCCGAAGCAGAGACTTCGCTGCGCTGCGTCACGCTTCAGGGCGCGGGATTTATTTAACAATAAAATTTAAAACTATGATGAAGGAATTTATGGCGCGTTTGGGTAAGCCGACGCCGAGTTTTTTTAAGAGCTTACGGAATATTGGGTTGGCTGTGGGGGCTGTTGGTACGGCTTTGATTACGGCACCTGTGGTTTTGCCTGCTGCTGTTGTGACGCTGGGTGGTTATTTGGTGGTTACGGGCTCTGTGATGGGCATTGTGGCACAGACTGCTACGGAGAAGAACTACTTGCAGAAGCGGGTGAATGGCAAGTTTAGCAAGGGTTATATCTACGAGGATTAATGCTTGTGGAGGTGCTAGACACTCGATTTATTGCGGGATCTCCCAGCCCTATGCCGGGGCCGAGTATGCTTTTGGCGTTGCTGGGAGGCACCTTTTGTTCTGTTGCTTTTCATGAGGGCTCTTTTGCCGGTGTGATCTTGAGTGCTGCTGTAGGTGCAGCCGTGAGTTATGCTACCGGTTTCCTGTTAAAACAGGTTTTTGAGCCGAAACGCAAGGGATAGAAATTAGTTGACATGTTGTTTGTTTTGGGAACCCGGGGCTGAGAGGCTTCGGGTTTTTCTTTTTGGTCCATAGACCATGGACCATGGACCATAGCCGAGAGCAGGGGGCAGGGAGCTGAGGGATAGGGGCGTTGATGCTCCATTAGGCTTGCTCCGGGATGTGTTTCGAGTTGGGGCCCCGAAGCAGAGACTTCGCTGCGCTGCGTCACGCTACGGGGCGGGGGCGTGCTGCGCGAAGGTGTCTGTCCCGAAGGCTTTCGGGAGGGATTTATGGGATGTGTGGGATTTTTGGGATGGATGGTCTCCTGGTTTGAATTGTGAATTCTAATTGGGGTTTGGTTGATAGGGCGTGCTGCGCGAAGGTGTCTGTCCCGAAGGCTTTCGGGAGGGATTTATGGGATGTGTGGGATTTTTGGGATGAATGGTCTTCCGGATTGGATTACCAGGATCAGTGAACTTGGTTTCGTTCAGAATTATAGCAGTGAAGAGACTCTAACCCCGATAGGGGTGAAACGTTGGTAGCAAAAAGGTATTCCCCACACAAATCGGAACCCTGAAGGGGTGAAACAAGGGGGTTGGAAACGTAATAGCGGAGGGCTCCCGATAGTCATGCGGGAGGGCTGAGGGCGGAGAGAGGGAGGCAGTTGCGGGTTTCGAGTTGGCGAGTTTCGGGTTGGGGGCGTTATCACCCTTGAATGCTTGCTTCGGACTATTTAACCACAGAGTACGGGGAGTTGTTCTCAGAGGGCACGGAGAGGGACATAGCCGAGAGCGGAGGGCTGAGAGCGGAGAGAGTGGGCGTTGATGCTCTGCTAGGCTTGCTTCGGGAAATGGCGGAGGGCTGGGGGCAGAGGGCGGAGAGAAGGGGCGTTGAAGCTTTGATAATGTGTCTTCGGACTGGTTTAACCACTGAGTTCGCAGTGTTATGCGGGGAGGGCACGGAGAGGGACATAGCTGAGAGCGGAGGGCTGGGGGCAAAGGGCGGTTGCGAGTTTCGGGAAATAGCTGAGGGCAGGGAGCACATGGCAGGGGGCGGAGAGAAGGTGACGTTGATGCTCATTTAGGCTTTCTACGGAATGATGTGATGGTTAAGTATGAAATTTCTACAAGATTAGACTTGGGTGGCATCCTGTCCATCCCATGAATCCCATAAATCCTAGTTCTGACATGGGGGGTTCCGGAAATAGGCGAGAGTGGTGAGCGCGGAGCAGAGGGCCTCAAAGTATAAACTTCGCTGCGCTGCAACACGCCATGGGGTGGGGCTAGAGGTGGCGGAGGAAAAAGTGGTAAATAATGAATGCCAGGCCGGAGAGGCCGGTGGCTAGGAGGATAAGGACGGTAAGTGTGAAGCGTTTGAGCGTAGGCTTCTGCATGGGCACAAATGAAATTCTTGTTTCTTAAAATTAATTGCGCGTATTCTAAAACCTTTAAATCTTGTGAATTACCCTTTCTTAATGCCTAAAACTTAAAACTTCAAACTTATTTTCCCTACTTTCGCAACAAATTGCCCTGATTTGAAAAAGATCTTATCTCTAAAGTTTTTAGGACTAAGCTTGTTGGCGGTTTTCTTGTTGCATTCATGTGTGCCAAACAAGAAGATCATCTACCTTCAAGACACAAACAATTCAACAGATACTTTATATCAAGTACAACCCAATGATTACCGTTTGCAAAAAGGTGATTTGATTGGAATTGATGTGAAGTTAGCTACTTCAAATCCAGCCCTTAAGGAGTTATTTGCTCAATCACAGAACAATCGGAGTATGCAAGCAGGTGTTCAGGGGGGTGGAGATATCTACTACATGACCGGCTTTGTGGTAGACGATAGTGGTTTTGTGGATGTGCCGGTGATTGGAAAGGTGCTTGTGGAGGGCAAGAATATTTTTGAAACCGATAATGCGATACAAGCGGCTTTTGATGCCTATTTGGATAATGTGTTTATAACCGTGCGCTTTGGAGGATTGCGCTATAGTGTTTTAGGCGAAGTGAGAAAACCCGGTAAGTTTGTAGTCTTACAAAACAGAATGACCATATTTGAGGCCTTAGCCAATGCCGGGGATTTAACCGATATAGCGAAAAGACAAGAAGTACGGGTCATTAGACAATACCCACAAGGCACACAGATACATACAATTAATCTATTGGACGAAAAGTTAATCAGTTCTCCTTTGTATTATGTCCAACCCAATGATGTAATCTATGTAGAGCCTCTAAAAATTAGAGCTTTAGGAACTGGAGCGACCGGGTTACAAACTTTGCAGGCAGTGGTGACTGCTGTATCTGCAATTACTACCACATTAGCCCTAATACGTTTATTGCAATAAGATGGCCGAAAATCAAGAATTGGAGTTTAGAGCCGATGAAGGTTCTATCGATATCAAAGTTTATCTCTTTAAGATATTACGCTTCTGGTACCTCTTGGTATTGGGTGTATTAATTGGGGTAAGTGGTGCTTATTTAGTTAATCGCTATACGGTGGCTACCTACAGGGCTGAAATTAAAATCCTACTCGATGACAGCAAAGATAAGGGAGGCAGTGGAGCAGAGGCTTTTATGACAGCCATTGGCTATTATAATCCACGATTGACTTTTGAAAATGAGATAGTTAAACTCAAGAGTCGTACGCTTCTGAACTTAACTTTGGATGAATTGGATTTTGAGGTGAGTTATTACGGTGTTGGAAGGGTTGTCTCTAACGAATTGTATGGTGAAGGGTTGCCGTTTAAGATTGTATACGATAGCATTCCGGAGCGCATGGAAGGGCAGGTATGGGATATATTTATTGAAGGCCCGGAAGTCTTTCGGATTGAGCGAAATGAAAAAACAGAAGAAGTAATCAACTCCAATGGAAGTAAAACGGAACAATTGCGATTCAATGAAATCTATTCTTTGGATACCTTTTTGTTCTCATTCCGTGCACTAAAAGAATTGGATAATGGTTCGCATTATCGACTTGTTTTTCAAAGTCGGAACGGGTTAGTTAAAACTTTGTCTAGCAATTTTTTAGTTGAGCCTGAGGCTAAAGGCGCCTCTGCGGTTCGAATGGAGTTGAAAGGTCCTAATGAAAGTAAGTTGCTTACATTTCTGAATCGCTTTAGCGAGCGCTACATAGAGTATTCATTGGAGGAGGCCCGAAAGAAGCCCGAGAAGACTTTGGAATTTATCAATGAACAATTAGCGATAATAGGAGACTCCTTAACGGATGTAGAAGTAGATCGGCAGGCATTTCGGTCGCGTAACCGCATTACGAATATTTCAGAGGAAGGGGGAAGGATATACGATAAGCTTGATGGTTTGATTACCCAAAAGACGGTAGAGCAGATGCAGCAGCGCTATTATGCTTACCTTTCTTCTTATGTAGAAGGCAAAACGGATATTGAAGATATTGTTGCTCCTTCAGCCATGGGTGTGCAGGATCCCGTATTGCTAAACGTGTTACAACAGTTAATGGAATTGAGTGCGCAACGCAAGCAGTACCAAGAAGGGGTAAAGCAAAGTTTGGATGTGGGGAATATTGATGCTCAGTTGAATCTTCTTAAAAAGACTTTAAAGGAAAATATTCGTTCTGCGCAAAAGGCAGGTGAAATGCGCCTATCTGAATTGAATAGACAAATTGGTCAATTTGATTCGGAAATATCTCGCTTGCCCGAAACCGAAAGAGAATTATTAGGCATCGAAAGGAAGTATTTGCTCAATGAGAGTTTGTATAATTTCCTCCTTCAAAAGAAGGCCGAATCTGAGATTGCCAAAGCGAGTATAGTTGCGGATAGTAAAATTATTGATCCCGCTATGAGCATTGGGAAAATTGCTCCCAAAACCACACGGAATTACGTTATTGGTTTAATGCTAGGTCTCTTATTGCCAATAGGGGGTATATTACTATTTGACTTTTTTGATAACCGTGTTCACAGCATTGAAGATGTGAAGCGTGTTTCGAAGGCAGGAGTATTAGGATTGATTGGACATAATGACAGGGAAAGCAATCTTGTGGTATTGGACCATCCTAAAAGCTCGGTGAGTGAGAGTTTTAGGGCTGTTCGAACTAATATCAATTACCTTTCGGTTGACTCAGAGAAGCGTGTGATATTGTTGACTTCTTCGATTTCAGGAGAGGGTAAAACCTTTTGTTCTATTAACCTGGCTTCAGTTATCGCTTTGAGTGGTAAACGGGTTGTTTTACTAGGGCTTGACTTGCGGAAACCGAAAATCTTTGATGATTTTGGTTTAAAAAATGAAAAAGGTATCGTTAACTACCTGGTTGGAGAGGCCCGGGAGGATGAAATTATCAATGCGACTAAGAACGAAAATCTGCATGTAATCATCTCCGGCCCAACACCGCCCAATCCGGCTGAATTGCTAATGGGCAAACGTTTTGGACAGTTGATAGACAGTCTTAAGACGCAGTACGATTATATCATCATGGATACGCCTCCGATGGGATTGGTGGCTGATGCCAATGATTTGATGAAGTATGCGGATGTTGGAATCTATGTGGTGCGTCAAGCCTATACACGGAAGCCTTTGTTAACGTCATTGGCTTATTTAGAAGAGAAACATCCGGATAAGTCGATTTCTATTATCCTGAATGACCTTGGGGCATCCACATCCTATGGCTACGGTTATGGCTACGGTTACGGCTATGGTTACGGCTATGGCTATGGTTACGGCTATGGTTATGGTTATGGTTATGGTTATGGGTATTATGAAGAGGAGAAGAGTAAGCCGTGGTGGCGGAGGTTGATTAAGAAAAAGAGTTAGGCCGAAAGAAGGGATACTCTAAGGGATGAGGATAGATTTCTGTGATGAAGAGATGAGGGGATGAAGGGATGAGGAGAGTTTGTCTTGTCCTGAAATAGGTTGACAGGATTGTTGTGGATTTGGCCCCGAAGTAGAGACTTCGCTACGCTGCGTCACACTTCAGGGCGCGGGCGTGCTGCGCGAAGGTGTCTGAACTTGGATTTATAGGATTCATGGGATTTGTGGGATGGATGGTTTACTGGTTGGAATTGGCCCCGAAGTAGAGACTTCGCTGCAGAACGGCAAAGCGCGGAGGGCGCAGAGCGGAGAGAAGTAGGCGTTAATACTCTGTTAGGCTTGCTTCGAACTATTTTACCACTCCCGGATAGTAATAGGGATTACGGGGAGTTATTCTCAGAGTCGCGGAGATTTTTCGGATGTTTGGGCTATTTGGGATGACTGATTTTCTATTCCGGAGTGTTTTAGGATTTCGAGACCTTAGGCAGAATAATATTCTTGGTCTGATACTATTTTCAGGTATAAATTATGACTAGAAAGCAGATGGTTATTACTTATACCACACAAAGTTCCGAATGTTGTTCGTAAGCTGAAATGCGCCATTCTGAAAGATTTTTGATGTTCTAGTTAAAATTTCAAATGGAGTTCTTGGTTTTTTGATCATGCCAGTACATATTTGAGTAGTTTTATTACTCAATCTGTCACGTGCTCCCTGTGACTTACCAAGCGAAGCTGTGCTTGATACCCTCATTTCTTCTAAAACTAGGCTTAAGTTAATTCTTAAGTTTTTCTTGAATTCCAATACCAAGGCCTATTTGCGTGGATTGGAGGAAGAATTTGGTGAAAGCACCAATGCTATACGTCTTGAACTGAATAAGTTTGAAGAGGTGGGGCTTCTGGCATCGGAATCTGAAGGAAACAAGAAGCTCTATCAGGCCAATAGGAAGCATCCATTTTATAAAGACCTACATCAAATTTTATTGAAATTTACCGGATTAGATCAAATTTTGGACAGGGTTGTTTCAAGACTAGGCGATTTAGATGAAGTCTATTTGGTTGGGAAACTTAGTCGAGGTTTAGAAAGTCCGATCATAGATTTGGTGTTTGTGGGTGATATTGATAAGGACTATCTCCATACGCTAGTTGTAAAAACTGAAGAACTCATTCAGAAGAAGATTAAGTATGTGGTATTTGGTCTGAGTGAATTTAATAGTCTAGAACAAGAGATACTGCCCAAAGACCATTTTTTACTTTGGACAAAGGAGTAATACTATTTTCGGATTCTAGAAATACATTTATTGGACGAAATGAATATAGATAATGCACGCATTGCCCTCATAGGGCTGGGCTATGTTGGGTTGCCTTTAGCTGTGGAGTTTGGCAAGAAATTTCATACAGTGGGCTTCGATATTAATAGCAAACGGATTGCTGAATTAAAATCCGGCGTAGACTCAACTCTAGAGGTTGCCAATGAGTATTTGGCCGAAGTGCTGTCAAACTATACTTTTCAAGTAACGGACGATGCAGCTATGATTGCAGACTGTAATGTGTATATCATTACAGTGCCGACTCCAACTGATAAGTATAATAGGCCAGTATTAACTCCAATGATAAAGGCAAGTGAAACAGTTGCCGGAGTATTGAAAAAGGGAGATATCGTAATTTATGAGTCTACCGTTTACCCGGGCGTAACTGAAGATGAAATGGTCCCTGTTCTGGAGGCGGCTTCAGGATTGAAATTCAATCAAGATTTCTTCTGTGGATATTCGCCAGAGCGAATTAATCCGGGAGATAAAGAACATACGGTTACAAAGATTTTAAAAGTAACATCTGGAAGCACACCAGAAGTTGCAGATTTTGTTGATGAGCTTTACAGGACAGTAATTGTTGCCGGAACGTATAAAGCTTCAAGTATAAAAGTAGCAGAAGCCGCTAAGGTGATTGAAAATTCACAACGCGACATCAACATTGCGTTTGTAAATGAACTTTCAAAAATATTCAACAAAATTGGTATCGACACGAACGAAGTTCTTGAGGCAGCTGGTACAAAGTGGAATTTCTTGAAGTTTAAGCCAGGGTTGGTAGGTGGGCATTGTATTGGGGTTGATCCCTATTACCTGGCTCAAAAAGCTCAAGAAGTGGGATATCATCCTGAAATAATTTTGGCAGGACGTCGGCTAAATGATTCGATGGGTTCTTATGTCGCTAGTCAGATTATAAAATTAATGGTTAAAAAGGATATTAAAATTTTAGGGTCTAAGATCTTGATATTAGGAATTACATTCAAGGAAAACTGCCCTGATATTCGCAATACCCGAGCAATAGATATATACCATGAACTTATAACATATGACTTGTTGGTGGATGTTTATGATCCTTGGGCAGACATCAATGATGTTTATAAGGAGTATGGAATACCATTAAGAAAGAAACTAGACGTGGAATATGATGGAGTGGTTTTGGCTGTTTCTCATTTAGAGTTTTTGCAATTGGATATCAAAGGATTGCTGAAGGATGGAGGGGTTGTATATGATGTTAAAGGCATTTTACCAAAGGAGTTGGTGGATGGTAGATTGTAGAATGGAGTGGCTCATTGGATGATTTAGAGTCTTGAATGACATGTTCATTATGCAATTAGTTTTTATTACCTGTTCAATTAACGGTAAATGAGTTAGAAATCTCTCGAATCAATGCCTAAATATTATCAGAATAAATACTAACCCGAACTGGATTTAAATGACAGATTCTGCGGGGGAAAATTATTTCATTATTAATGACCTTTAAAGAATTGTATAATTTCTCGAACAATAAATTAAACTATCTTGTCTCTTGGCGTTAAGAAAACTGAATGTTATATTATAATTTAGTTTTAATTGATTATCGATAATTATATTTAATGACTTATTAAAATAGATTGATGTTGATATTTTATTTATTTCAGATATGTTTATGTTAACAGTTTAATTATTTATGATTTCAAAAAAGGTAGTTTATGAAAAACCCTATACCTAATCTCACTTATTTTTATGGTCAGTTAGGCTATAGACTAGTGATATTGATTTTTACTAGCATTTTAGTTGGGCTTTTAGATGGGCTTGGCATTACAATGTTCTTACCTCTTTTAGAATTGGTTTCAGATAGTTCTGCTCATGTTTCACCTGAAAAACTCGGAAATTTGTCTTTTTTACTGAGAGGCTTACAAAGTTTTGGATTTGGTTTAACATTAAACGTAGTATTACTGACTATGTTTGTTTTTTTTATCTTTAAGGGTTTAGCAACTTTTGCTGAACGATATATGAGAGTTGTTTACCAGCAATATTTCATTGCAAAGATAAGACTGACATACTTGGATGCACTTAGGGATTATGATTTCCGGGCCTTTGTTACTGCCGATGCAGGTTTAATTCAGAACAGTATTACTGGGGAAGTTGAGCGAGTGATGCAGGCGTTTAGATCGTATGGAACAATTCTTCAACAATTGGCAATGATGCTTACTTATTTAGGGTTGGCATTTATGGCTAGTCCTGAATTTGCCGTGTTGATTGCTGTTGGTGGAGTACTATCTAATTTTCTTTTCTCATTATTATATAAAAAGACAAAAGTATTATCTAGTGAACTTGTTCAACGCAATCATACTTTTCAAGGCTATGTTATTCAAGCGGTTTCCTTTTTTAAATATTTAAAAGCAACGGCATACAATGAAGAGTATACGGATTTTCTAAAAAGAAATGTAATAGACATTGAGAAAACCAATAAAAAGATGGGGGTGTTAAATAGTATAATGCTCGGTTTTAGAGAGCCTTTGATGATAGGAATTGTAGTCGTGGTTATCTTAGTTCAGATTTATTTTATAGGTGGTGCCTTAGGAACTATAATATTGAGTTTACTCTTTTTCTATAGAGGGTTAACATCATTAACAGCTTTGCAAACTGCATATAATCAATTTCTGGGTTTCTCGGGTTCTTTAGAAAATATGTCATCATTTACTAATGAGTTAAAACGGCATACTACACTTATAGGGAATAAAAGGTTTATTCAATTCAGATCTAAAATTATTCTTGATAATGTTTCGTTTTCTTATGACGGAATTAATTTAATTCTTAATAAGATAGATTTAGTAATTTATAGGAATGAAACTCTAGCATTGGTTGGAGAAAGCGGGTCGGGTAAAACTACTTTGGCAAATTTACTATGTGGCTTGCTTAAACCTGATAGCGGACAATTACTTGTTGATGGTGAGAATATTGTAGACTACGATGTTCGAACGCTTCAAAAGAGGATAGGTTATATAACACAAGACCCTGTTATTTTTGATGATACCGTTTGGAATAATGTTACATTTTGGGCGGAGAAGAATAGTAAGAATAGTTTGAAATTTTATGACTCTTTGAAGAAGGCTCATATAATTGATTTTATTGACGGTCTCTCTAGTAAAGGTGAAACAAGGTTAGGAAATAATGGAATTACGCTTAGTGGGGGACAACGTCAACGGATTTCCATCGCAAGGGAACTATTCAAAGAGGTTGACTTTTTATTTATGGATGAGGCAACATCAGCCCTAGATTCAGAGACTGAAAGGTCAATTCAGAATAATATTGATGAATTAAAGGGACAATTTACTATAGTTATGATTGCGCACAGATTAAGTACGATAAGAAACGCAAATAGAGTAGTTGTTTTAAACCAGGGTTCAATTGAATCTATTGGTACTTATGATGAGGTTTATGGTACCTCAAAGCTTTTTAAGAATATGGTGGAATTGCAGGAAATATAAGGATAGCATGAATTTAACAAGAAAATCGATCCTAATAACAGGGGGAACAGGTTCATTAGGGAAAGCACTAACTAAACATATTTTATCAGTGTCGCCCGATATTGGTCGTTTGATTATATTTTCAAGGGATGAGCAGAAACAATTTCAAATGGCCCAAGATTATCCAAGTCAAGATTATCCTCAATTGAGATTTTTCATTGGAGATGTTAGGGACAAAGAGCGTCTAAAAAGAGCCTTGAAGGGCGTGGATTTTGTAATACATGCTGCGGCGATGAAACATGTACACATCGCTGAGTACAATCCAGATGAATGTGTAAAAACAAATATAGACGGTGCACGTAATGTAATTGATGCTTGTTTAGAAACGGAAGTAGAACGAGTTGTAGCGCTGTCAACAGATAAAGCTGCAGCTCCTGTTAATTTATATGGTGCTACGAAATTGGCTTCGGATAAACTTTTTGTAGCAGCTAATAATATTAGTGGCTGGAACCCTATAAAGTTTTCTGTGGTGCGCTATGGTAATGTAATGGGAAGTAATGGTTCGGTGATTCCATTCTTTTTGAATAAAAAAGCTGAAGGTGTTTTGCCAATTACCGACCCTACTATGACTCGCTTTAATATTTCTCTGCAGGGTGGGGTTGATATGGTAATGCACGCTTTAGAACATGCTTGGGGTGGGGAAATTTTCGTTCCTAAAATTCCTTCTTATAGAATTACTGATGTAGCGGAGGCGATTGGGCCTAACTGTGAAAAACCTAGCGTAGGAATTAGACCTGGCGAAAAGATCCATGAAGAAATGATTACTGACTCAGACTCGTTTTATACTTGGGATTTAGGTAAGTATTATACCATCCTACCTGCAACCCATCGTTGGAAGTTGCAGGACTTTGTAGATCATTTTAAAGCTGAACGAGTACCTCAAGGCTTCAAGTATAATTCCGGTGATAATACGGAATGGGAAAGCATAGAGTCGCTCCGAGCTTTGATTAAAGAGCACGTGGATCCTAATTTTACAGTGTAATGCAATCTGTAATTCCTTATGGTCGCCAGCATATAACGGAGGAAGACCTCGCAGCTGTGCGTGAAGCATTGCTCTCCGATTATTTAACTCAAGGGCCAAAAATCTTAGAGTTTGAGGAAAAGTTTGCCGAATACGTTGGGGCTAATTACGCTGTAGCACTAAGTAATGGGACCGCTGCTCTGCACCTTTGCGCTATTGCTCTTGGAGTGAAGCCAGGTCAGAAGGTAATTACAACACCAATAACTTTCGCAGCAAGTGCAAACTGCGTCCGCTATTGCGGAGGGGAAGTTGTCTTTGGGGACATCGATCCAGAAACTTATTTATTGGATATCAATTCAGTCCGGAGGTTACTTGAAGAATCGCCAATAGGCACTTATCATGGGATTATTCCCGTGGACTTCGCAGGGAGAGCTGTTGATTTAGAAGCTTTTCAATCTTTAGCTGAAGAGTTTGATTTATGGATTATTGAGGATGCATGCCATGCTCCTGGAGGATACTTTAAGACATCCAATGGAGAAGCATCTAGGTGTGGAAGTGGAGAATTTGCAGACTTAGCCATTTTCTCCTTTCATCCGGTGAAGCATATCGCTTCTGGAGAAGGTGGAATGATTACTACTAATGATGAAGGACTATACCAAAAACTATTACAATTAAGGACCCATGGTATCATTAAGGATGATGAACGTTACAGTAATTCACCAGAGTTCGCTGCGGGACAAGAGGGCGAGACAATCTATCCTGCCTGGTATATGGAAATGCAGTCACTTGGATACAATTATCGCATTACTGATTTTCAGGCGGCCCTTGGACTAAGTCAATTGAATAGAGCTGATCAAGGAATTGTTCGAAGACGAGAAATCGCCAAAATATATTTCGAGGCCTTTAAAGGTTTGGATTTTGTGAAAGGACAATCTGGAGTTGTTGAGGGACATGCCTACCATCTTTATGTTTTGGAAGTTGAAAATAGATTAGGACTTTACAACTATTTAAGAGAACAAAGAATATTCGCTCAAATTCATTATATCCCCTGCCATTTGATGCCTTATTACAGAGACTTAGGCTGGCAGGAAGGGGATAGATTTAATGCCGAGACCTACTATAAACATTGTATCAGCCTCCCTATGTATCCTACTTTAACACAAGAGGAACAAGAATTTGTGATCACTCAAGTGATTAAGTTCTTCAATAATGAAGGATAAAAGATCTAAAATTGCGATTGGCACAGTTCAGTTTGGACTTCATTACGGTATTGGAAATCGTGTTGGGAAAACCGTTCCATCGGAAGTGGCTAAAATACTTAATACTGCCTACGACAAAGGAATCCGGGTTCTCGATACGGCCCAGGAATATGGCGAAAGTGAACAAGTTATTGGTGGACTTCATGACCATCGATTTCAAATTATTACGAAGATTAACCCTAGCCCACGATATTCTCAGTCAACCCAAATGTTTGTTAAGAAAAGTCTGACGAATCTTAAGATAAATGATCTTTATGGCTTGTTGTTTCATAGCGCAAATAGCGCGCTTCAAAACTCAAGGGTAGTTTCAGATTTGAAAGACTTGCAACAGCAGGGAATTATTCAAAAATTGGGATATTCAGTTTACACTCCAAGCGAGCTTAATCTGCTGATTAGCAAATATGGTAATCCTGATATTATTCAAGTTCCTTACAGCCATCTTGATCAAAGATTTCAGCAAATAGCAATTGATCTTCACCAAGATGGGGTGGAAATACATACACGATCTACCTTTTTACAGGGCTTATTCTTCATGGAGCCGACGGAACTCCAAGACTTTTTTAATCCTGTGAAGAATTACTTAGAAGAGCTCAAGGAATTGTTCGGCAACTCAGAAAGAATAGCTTCCGCGTTGCTAAACTGGGTATTAGATAAACCTTTTATAGATAAAGTAGTCATTGGGGTGAATTCAAACGAACAACTGGAATCAAATCTTCAAGGGTTAGAAGCGTTGAGTGTGAAAACTCTGCCTGAGCCCAAAAATGTACCCGAAGAACTATTAATGCCGAATCTATGGCCAAAAGATTAAAACTAGGTGTCATTGGGATGAGTGAGGGGAACGGCCATCCGTATTCTTGGTCTTCCATTTTTAATGGTTACGATAAAGAGGCCATGTCAACTTGTCCTTTTCCCGTGATTCCTGAGTACTTGGGGAGAGAGACTTTTCCGGATAATTTCTTGAACCACGTGGCAGAGGTTACTCACATCTGGACACAAGACAAAACGATTTCAGCGCATGTGGCAAAGGCTGCACGCATAAGAACGGTTTGTGATTCCCTCATGGATATGCTAGGTGAAGTAGATGCTGTTTTTCTGGCCAGAGACGATGCGGAACACCACTACCAATATGCCAAACCTTATTTGGAAGCCGGGATTCCGGTCTACATCGATAAACCGTTTGCACTAAGCCTCCAAGAAGCCAACAATCTATGGAACTTGGCAAAAAACGATAATCAAATTTTCACCTGTTCAGCACTTCAATTTGCTAAGGAGTATCAACCGGCTGTATTAAATGGTGAAATGCTTGGAGAGATAAAGGCAGTATGGGCTACGGTACCTAAGAGTTGGGAGAAATATGCAGTCCACATCATTGAGCCCGTGTTGAATCTATTGCCTGAACGTGGAGAATTGGTAAATGTGAAAAAACTTCCCATGAATTCCGATGATTTGACAGGGGTTCAAGTACAATGGTCGACCGGAATCATTGCTCAATTCCAAACAGGGGGAAAGCTGCCCGTTCCTCTGTCTATTAAAGTACTGGGTACAAAAGGAGTTCAAGAATTGAAATTTGAAGATACGTTTTACGCCTTCAAATCGGCATTGAAACGTTTTATAGGTGTTGTAAAGGGAGAAGAAGCGAATATACCTCGCGCTTTTACACAAGAAATGGTAACCATCTTAGAAGCAGGAAGTCATGCGTAACGTTCTAATTACGGGAGGGACAGGAAACATTGGTTCCAGACTGGTGACCGACCTACTCCAAGACGGTAACTATGTGCAGTTTACCTCGCGCACCATGGATTCTGCACAAAAAGCCATGGAGAAGAACCAGTGGAATCCTGGTCAATGTAAACCGGTAATTGTTGAGTTCTCGAATGAGCGTGCACTTCAAGATATGCTTGCTCAACTGGATAAATATCCGGATTCAATCATCCATAATGCTAGGTCATTGGATACATTCAAAATGGATGAGAATGGGGTAATAGACTCAGATAGTTTTCAAATGGAATTTTTTAATGGGGTTATATTTCCTTATCAACTCACTATGCAACTTGCATTGAACGGGAAGGATTTAAAAGATGTTATTTTCATCAGTTCCATGTATGGCAATGTGGCTCCTACGCCTGCCTTGTATACAGACTTTTTGAAACAGTCTCCGGTAAACTATGGAGTAGTGAAAGCGGCACAGATCCACTTGGTAAAAGAATTGGCAGTGAGATTGGCTCCAAAGATTCGTGTAAACGCCATCAGCTATGGAGGTGTGGAAGGTCGCGTAGACGAGGAATTCAAAGAACGTTACGGCAAACTAGTTCCAACAGGAAGGATGCTGAACCACGGGGATTTGTACCCTCCTGTCAGGTACATTTTGGAAAATAGTCGGCTAAATATAACGGGTGAGAACTTAAAAGTAGACGGGGGATGGACCATTTGGTAAAACAACGAGTAGCCGTTATCCCCGCAAGGGGTGGAAGTAAGCGATTGCCCAAAAAGAACATCATGGACTTCCATGGTAAGCCCATGATTGCCTGGACCATTGAGGCAGCTTTGGAGTCAAGGCTTTTTGATTTGGTCTTGGTAAGTACGGATAGCGAAGAGATTGCAGCAATTTCAAAAGCTTATGGTGCAACCGTTCCATTTTTGAGAAATGAGCATGCAGACGATTTCAGTACGGTTAGCGAGGCCACGATCAGTGCTCTCAAGCAGTTACAAGACTTTAATGGTAAATCCTATGAAACAGTGGTGCAACTCATGGCGAATTGTCCGTTGCGTTCTAGTAAGTCTATACGGGAACAGGTAGAGGCATTCGAGGCACAAAAAAGTAAATTCAGTTTATTGTCAGGCTTTAAATACGGTATGTTTAACCCGTGGTGGGCACATGAAAGAAAAGAAGACGGAAGTTTTCAAAAAGTGCTTACCGCTAAAAGCGAGAATACTCGCTCTCAAGATTTACCTGAACTAATATGTCCATCCGGTGCCACCTGGATAAGTAACTGTAACAGACTTTTTGAGTATGGTACTTTTTACTCAGACGATTACAGATTCCACCAAATATCTTGGATAGAGGCTGTTGATATTGATGATGAAGAAGACTTGAGTTTAGCCAAATCAGCTTATTTACTACTTCATGAGAGCATATAAGGCACTACACCAACAAGTCTTTACCTCGGGGGAGTACAAACTCGTCCCCATCCGTCATGAAGACCGTTACAAAATCATGCAGTGGCGAAATGAGCAAATCTATCACCTGCGCCAGGCAGAACCGCTCACCAAAGAAAGCCAAGATGTATACTTTGAAAATGTGGTAGCCAAACTTTTCGACCAAGAGAAACCTGCCCAAATCCTTTTCAGTTTTTTAAAAGGCGAAGAATGCATAGGCTATGGGGGATTGGTACATATCAATTGGGTCGATAAGAATGCAGAGATTTCTTTTATCATGAGGACTGATCTCGAATCCAATGAATTTAATCTTAATTGGTCAACTTATCTGTTACTTATACAGGAGCTAGCTTTTGCTGAGCTGAAACTTCATAAAATATTCACATACGCATTTGATTTAAGGCCAAAACTTTATGCTGTACTTGATTCCATGAAGTTTACCCTAGAATCAAGGCTAAAAGAACATGCTCTATTTAATGGAGAGTATGTTGATGTACTCATCCATTCACTTTGGAATAACCATTTAACCCTGAGATTTGCGAACAGTGCAGATATTGATATAACGTATCAATGGGCGAATGATGTCAATGTGAGAAGATTCTCGTTTACAAAGGGTTTTGTTGAGCGCGAAGCGCATGAAAGTTGGTTCAATGCCAAGTTAGTTTCTGATTCCTGTGATTACCTAATTGCAGAAGTGGAGACTAAACCGGTTGGGTCTTTTAGAATTGATTACGCTGAAGAGATTGTTGTAAGCTTTTTGTTAGACCCTGTTCATCAAGGAAAGGGCTTAGGGTTGAAGTTGTTAGAAAAAGGCGTGAAGCATATCCGAAAGAAAACGAAAAGGGAGGTAGTAGGCTATGTGTTACCACAAAATCAAGCATCGGCAAGACTTTTTCGTAAACTCAACTTCAAGGAATTCACAATAGATGATGGAACCTTAAAATTCATACTTCAATCATGAATATAGCAACACATAATACAGATAAGTCCGTTTTCATCATCGCAGAACTATCCGCCAATCATAACGGTAGTTTGGAAACCGCTTTGGAAACCATCCGAGCAGCAAAGCGAACAGGAGCAGACGCAATTAAACTGCAGACCTACACGGCAGATACTATTACCCTCGATAGCAGTAAGGAAGATTTTGTGGTGAAGGGGGGAACTATTTGGGATGGCAAAACCCTATACGATTTATACATTGAAGCCTATACCCCTTGGGAATGGCATCAAGCGCTATTCGATTGTGCCAAAGAAGAAGGACTCATTTGTTTTTCTTCTCCCTTTGATAAAAGTGCGGTGGATTTATTGGAGGAATTGGATGCGCCAGCCTACAAAATCGCATCCTTTGAAATCACAGACATTCCACTCATAGAATACGTGGCATCTAAAGGAAAGCCCATTATTCTCTCCACAGGTATTGCTGGTTTAGAGGATATAGAGTTGGCTTTAGATGCATGCAGAAGAATGGGTAATGACCAAATCGCCTTGTTAAAGTGCACTTCAAGCTATCCGGCACCTATTGAAGAAGCCAATATGGCCATGATTCCGGAGTTCAGAGAACGCTTTGGGGTAATTCCGGGCTTATCAGACCACACCATGGGAAGCACCGTACCGGTAGTCGCCACTGCATTGGGTGCTAAAATCATTGAAAAGCACTTTATTTTAGACCGTTCCATCGGTGGTCCGGATGCCTCGTTCTCCATGAATGAAACCGAGTTTACCGCCATGGTCAAAGCCGTGCGTGAGGCGGAAAAGGCTGTCGGCTGGGTATCCTATGAACTCACGGAAAAGCAACAAAAAGGAAAGAATTTTTCGCGTTCGCTCTACGTAGTGAAAGACATCAAGAAAGGGGAGTTGATTACGGAAGAGAATGTGCGCAGTATTCGGCCGGGATATGGAATGCATCCCAAAGAATTGAAGAATTGGTTGGGCAAGGAAGCGCCAAGAGATTATGGGTCTGGAGATCGTTTTGAAATTTGAAAAATTTTATTTTTAAAATTTATAAGCAAAGTCTGCGTCGGTTTGAAGAAGCTTATAAGGATGACCCTGAAACATTATTAGGTTCTGTTTTCTTATCGTTTATACGATCCATGAAAGCGCTGTCGGGTTTGCCAATTTCGCTGAATGGAAAGAAGTATT
>SBGR01000052.1 GCA_006226545.1 Bacteroidota bacterium
TCAGAGCTCAACACAGAGGGGTCAGAAACGTCAACTTCTTCCTATTTCGACTGACTAAATTATATGCTTAGCCCACAACTTTTGGACTTGATCCTAGATTTTCAATTGGCATTTGAGATCCATTTAGAAAAGGGTCAAAACAGAGTTTAAAAACTTCTAGAACTCACGGCATTCGGAAAAGTCGAATTTTCCGCAGTGCCGTCTAATTATTTGGGTAAAGCTTAATTTGATACCATCTTAACAAGTTCGATGTGTCTTGTTCGGGGAACAAACTAGAAATGACTTCCAGAAATGCTGGTCTATATGGCGTGGTATGAATGCAGAAATGATTGAGCGGATATTTCACATTGACTAAATCAGAATAAAGAGCAACATAGCGACTAAGAGGCCTATCACCACCCAGAGTTTAACAATAGTCATTCGTTGCTCGGCTATCCTTTCAGCCTGATGAGATTGTATATTTTTTTGATAAGGATTGAAAGCTTCTCGAGGTGGAGGGTCGTTTGGTTTTACCTCCAATGATCTTTGCTTGTCGTATATAGCCCGAGTTAATTTCTTATTCAGGTAATCTTTTACCCTCTTACGGTGCTGAAGTTTATCTTCGACTAACTGATTTTGTTTCGCTACTAAAAAAGGCTGAATCCGATCAGCGGTAAACCCTTTAAGCTTGAATAACTCGAAGGCTTGATCCATAAAGTTGTAAAAACTTTGTGGAATATTTACTCCGGGAAATAAACGCGTAGCCTCAGCACTTTGGGGATTATTTAAATCGCGAGGAATAGTCCAGTAGATCCACTCGGTTTCCACTTCCATTAATTGAAACAACTCTAAGTACTCTTGTTCAAAAAATGACTGAACTAGAAAGAGGTTTGTGTTGTTGAGTTCACATTCTTCCAATAGAAGCTGGATGATGCCATCGAGCATACTTTGTCGAAACGAAGTTGATTGCATCATGTAGATCAAATCAACGAAGTCCTTAAATCGGGGTCGGGTTATGCTTTGGTGAATCTTCCATGAAATTTGATTTTCTAGACTTGGAGTTAATGGATATCGAAGTACCTCACCATTGCTTAATTTCAAGTCTTGCTCCATCGGAATTGCCTTCATAGGAAGGTTGAAGGAAATTTCTATATCGAGGTCTTGGTTAACGCTTTCAGGACGTATGCCGTATTTCAAACAGCCAGATACTGTTGGGAAATCGTCTTCGAGTGCATAATCTGCCAAAAACCAATAATGGTGCTCAGGTAAGGAGAAATGCACACCGTCATTTAAATTAATCTGACAAATTTCTTTGAGCCAGTTACTAAATAACGTTTTCACTTCTTCACTACTTTCTACTTGATCCAAGTATACCCAATCCAAGTCGCCAGGAACGCGTTGTTCCAGTTTCGGAAAATAAGACCTCGTCATGAAGCTGCCTTTCACCATAAAGGGTTTGTCGAGCAATGCGGCTCTGCGTAGAAAGGCCTCATAGGCTTCTGTTTTAGTGATACTATTGTGCCGGTTCAAGCCATCCATGGTCGAGGTATAAATTGCTATCAAATACGCAGCTTTCAGCCTGCTCTTTGAGCAAAGGCCAAGGTCCGGATTCTAAATCGAGTTTGAGCTGCTTCAGTCTCAATTGGAAAAGTTCTGGCGAGGCAAATTCGCGAAGGGTAATGAAATGAATCTGCTCGTTCAACTTGAGTGCATTTCGCGCCAAATGAACACCATTTCGCTCACAGACTTTTTCTAATTCTATTCGGCTATGCAATTGAATTTTCCCATGCCATTCATGGTATATAACGTTATGCTGAGCGTGAGAAGTGAGGTACCGATTTAGGTCAGAAAATGGAATTTCTATCTTGATTCGTTCAACTTCCCAGCCTCTTTCAATTAAGCTGTTGGAATGCCTCCGGCTTTCATTTAAAGCGCCAGAGATTTGAGACTGTTTACTCAGTAGATTCAACATTGGTTGTTGAATAAAATCACCTCTTGACAATTCAATCCACAAGGGTTTGCCATGGATGTTTTTGCAAAATGTTATGAAGTTATCCAATTCATTTCGCTCCAGTTTGGACAAGGTGATATGAGACTCAAAAAGAATCATGATTCAGGTTCAATACTTTGTAAAAGTACTTAAAAGAACCTTTAAATACCTATCGCTCTAGTGGTTTAAGATTATCAACAGAATTGAATGCTTGGCAAGGCTAGAAGAGCAGATTCAAGGTCGGAGAAAATAAAAAACCTTTGCTAGGCAAAGGCTTTGAGGATTAATTAACGATGGCAATTTTGCCGGTTATGGTATTTTTTCCTTGCTTAAATTGAAAGGTATAAATACCGGGGATTAGGTCTTGTAAAGACAAGTCGATTTCTTTGGTTTGGGCAGCAATGGTTTGTGTATACACTTTTTTTCCATCGCTACCGTACAAGACGAAGTCACTTTCTTCTATGCTTTCACTGTGAATAGCTAAACGAGCAATGCCGTTGCTAGGATTCGGATAAATTAGAATATCAAAATGCGAGTGAAGTGGATCAAGGATGGAATTGGTCTTCTCCAAAATCATACACAATTGATTGTTTCCGGTATCTTTTTCATTAGCTATATGACTAATCACCGCGCAGATATCCAAAGGCAGGTCTTTTTCTGAAGGGAAGATGCGTTGCATTGCCTTTACCTCCATTGAATCGCCTACACTCAGTGTATCGGTGAATTCTTGGAAGGTGTATTCTTTTCCGCCTATGAACCAGGTCATTTTGAAAGCGTAGATTGGGAAATCGCCAAGGTTGGCAATCCAAACGGAAAGATCACTGCTGTCCTTTTCGTTGAAATGCACAGGCGAACTGAAACGTTGAACAATACCATCCGGAAGTGCTATAAAGGTATTTACGGTAAAAGCATCGGCTCTGCCTCCTTTGTATATTGATTTATACTGTGTAGTTATCTCCACAGCTCCGGCATCGCCTTGTCCACCTTTGAGTTTTGCCTGTTGACCGTATTCTGCGACGCCGCTTGCATCGGCTCTGCCACCGAGAATTTTGCCATTTTGTGCCATTGCATTGAGTCCATGTCCAGCACCAGAACCGCCTTTCAGCTTTCCTTCTTGCTCAAAATGAGCATTGGCAAAGGCATCCGCTCCACCACCGCGTAGTTTAGCATTTTGTATAAACTCCGACCGATCCGCGCCGTGCATGGAACCGCCTAAATGGATATTGTTTCCGGTGATGTTCACGTAAACGGTATCGGAAACAGTACATCCTTGATTGTAAAGCTTAGCCCAATAATAGCCTGTACTTTGCACGTTGGCATACAGGGTATTTTTATCGCCTGTACTCCAAACCAAGGAATCGAAAACTGGACTGGTTTGCGCAAATACACTGTAACCAAATAGGGCAGTGGTGTCTTTCCCTAGCGAAAGGGTAGCAGCTGTACCCAGTGGATTGTCTAAGGCATAGGCGGCAAGGTGCAAGGATTGAATGGAATCGCCTGCAATTTCAAATCGGCCGCCTATATAGAGTTTGTTTTTATGCGTATGCACAACATAAAACTCGGGCATATAGGGTGAGCTAAATCGTTTTATTCCGCTCCCGGTTCCGGCCCAACCGTAGGCAGGATGGTACCTTAGAACATTACTTGCATTGTTGTTCCCAATGGTGGAGGCCCCGCTACAAGTGAGGAAGGTAGTGCTGTCCAATGCGTGGTGGATAGCATTATAGCTTCCTAAAAAACCACTGATTCTGCCATAATCCTTCCAAGCCGTACCGTCCCAAACGGCGTATCCATTGCTGTTGAATGAAGGTCCGCTTGGGTTTGGTATACTTCCACTGCCCAGTATCCAAAGCTCCCCGGTATGGGGATGTACGGCCATGTCTTGAGGTGAAGCATAAAGTCCAACACCTACCGTTCTCCAGGTATTGTTGTCAAATCGAGCGATATAATTGTGTGTACTGCCATTGATGCTGCTGAAAAATCCCTCGATATACAAGATACTGTCTTCGAATACACTCAGGTGTTCTACTTCTCCGTTGGGATCTCCCATAGCATTCCACTGGCTTCCATCCCAATAAGCTAAGTTGCTTGCACTTACCCCATCTATGCTACTGAAGTTTCCTCCTACCACAATTCTGTTACCTACCTTAACCATGCAATTGACGTATTGGTAAATGCTTCCCACACCGTAAGTACCGAGTTTACTCCAGGTGTTGTTTTTTATGTCGTAGGCTGCCAAAGCAGAAGCATTGCCGGATGGAAAAGATTTACTGAATTTTCCGCCTATGAGGTAGGTGCTATCGTTAAGTACAAGTATTGCGCTAACCTGAGTCTGACCGTTCAGCGATTGCAAGTCATTACCTAATTGCTGTACCACATGATTGCTGTCGATGAGCGCCCATGCATTGGTATATTGTCCGCCTAAACTTTTAAAGTTTCCGCCAAGAATCAAGTTGCCGTTGTTGTCTGCGGCCATTGCCTTTACCCAGGCATTGTTGTTAATGGCTTCAATGCCATGTCCAATAGCCGACCAATTGCTACCATCCCATGAGGCTAAATTATAGGCCTTCACGCTTGAGTCGGCTTCGCTAAAGTTTCCTGCTACATAGAGCTTATTGTTCCAACGCACCATGGCAGAGACATCGGATCCCACGGTAATGCCGTGACCTAATTCAAAAACCGAGTCCAAAACATGGTTTAATCGTCCGATGTGATTGGCATCGGATAAATTGCCTCCTACGGTTCCTTTGGCAAATCCACCTCCGAAGAATACCGCATGTGCACTTGAATCGTAATAGCTTTGGTAGCAAAGCGCACTATAGCTTCCGAAATCGTATTCCCAATTACCGTGTTTATATCGTGCAATTCCATTTTGCCGGCGGTTGGTGATGGGCGCATTTTGCAGGTAACCTACATAACCACCTACATACACACCACTGTCATCCGGATTATACGAAACCGTATAGGGAATTCCCCTTGCCGGCGTGGTGCCGTTGAATGCCCGAAGTCCGATTCCCAAACTATCCCAACCTCTTCCAGATTTCCACGAGGCGATGCCATTGTAATAAGAATTAGGGCCTATGGTAGTGAAATTGCCCGCAACAAAAACTTCTCCTGTAGGCGAAATGGCAAGTCCGCCTAAAGGAATCCAAGTGCTTTGGTATCCCTGGATAAAATCGGAGATTCCGCTTCCAAGGCTATCCCACCGGTTTGTTTTTAAATAATAGCGAGCGATGTTCTTTACACTTAATTGTTGTGACGAGTCTCGCACATCGCTAAACCGACCTAATACATAAAGCGTGTCTTGGTATACGCCTATTTTCTGAACATAACTGGTGCCGTTGCCAATACCTAAGCCGATGGGTTCATAGCTCTGAGTGCTGAGGTTAAGCTTGACGATAGACGGACTACCTAATGACGTTGTAAAGCGTCCGGCGATGATTAAATTTCCATCTGAATCAAGTGTCATGCTGGAGAAAGTGGCGGTGCTTCCTGTATAGGGGAAAGCGGGACCAACAGCCTGCCAATAAGCTCCATTCCATTTGTTTACAACGGATACGGAAGGTGCGCCGCCGCTGAGCTTAAGACCTATCGGACTCTCAAATAGGCAATACAATCCATCCGGCTTTGCCACCATAGCCACAATGCGGCTTGTGCTAGCTGTTCCATTTCCCACAAATCCGGTACTCCAAGAACTGTCTTGCCCAGTGAAGTAACAAGCCTGTCCAAAAACCTCAAATCCTAGAATTTGCAGTAGACATGCTATGAATAGCCGTTTTTTCATTTTGGTTAACGGGGTTTTCGCACACCTCTTCCCCCAATGGGGTAGTGAAAATAGTTCGTTACAATACCGTCATCTCGGGTAGGCGAAAGCAAGTTATTAGGGTCATAGTATTCCAAAGGTCCATCTTCAGTGCCTCGGTAATAAATCACGCTATATCCGGTACCGGATTCAGAAAAATAGGCTGGAATGATATACTCAAAAATTCCACTGGCTGCCAAATCTGGAGGTGAATCGGGTGACCCAATATAGCCAGCAAAGGAACTGTTGGTGTCGCTGATGCTAATGGTAATCTCTGCCACATTATCTGACATATTTAGAATACCATAAAAAGTGGCATTTGCTGTAATGCGGTTGGTGCTAGAATCTGCAGCATAACCACATCTTCTAAGTTTAGGTGTTGAAGGACTAGGATAATGTCTTTTTAGTCTTTCATTTGGTGTATTTAAGTCCACAAAAAAGGTATCGGCAGAAGCCCAAGTATTGCCGCGTAAAATGGTTGAAAATCCAATTCCAGATGCAGCCTCATTCCATACCGGGTAGAGCGGGCCTCTACAAGCTTTAACGTATTGTAATTCCGTCATAGGAGCCATTCCTGCCCAAGACAAATAATTGATAAGAGTATAGGGAGTCATCACAGCCGGGTGGTTTTCATACCCCGCTTTGCAAGTGAATACATAACCATTTTCAGTTGATGTGCCTATGATATCAACCGAATCTTGGTTGAGAGTAACGTTATTATAAACAAAGTTATTCCCAACGATTTTAAAGCCTAAGCCGTAAAATCGCGAGGGATCTGTGCCAATGGTATTGAAAAAGGAAACCAATTGATCATTGCTAATTTCTTGCTTCATGCAATAGAAAGAATCGTAGCCTTTTGGAAAAGTAGCCGGTATGCTCTTATTACCGAGGTATGGAATGATGTTTATTGGGCCACTGGAAATTTGATTTTCAGAAACAATATGAATCGGATTATAGGGACGAATACTAATGTTGCTCGTATTGTTATAGGTATACAAGACTAAATCTTCAAATAAATCTGATTCATTTTTAGTAATGGGAGCTCCAACATAAAAATCACCTCTGGGTACATAAACCATTTCAATCGCAAATACTTGAAAGTCGGGAAACAACCCGGCTAAAGAACCAAAGGAATTATCCGTAGGTTCAAAGCTAACTTGCGTTGGAAGAACATGACCTAGGCTATCCGTATTGAAGCGGACATAAAAACCCAATCTATCGTTGGTTTCAATGGTTTCCAGTATACCACCGGCATTGGTAGAAGAGGGTACAATATCCACGTGTTGCCAGCGCGGCTGGTTCACGGTTCGGTACTTAGCGAATACCCATGCGGCATCATGAAAATTGCTTGTTTGTCGCCATGCATTTTCCCAAGAGAGTTCAAAAGTGATACGGTTCGTGTTTTTGTCGTAGCTCACGTTTTCAACTTTGATGTTATTGGCTTGCAGCCTGACAACACTGCTTAAAAAAGCCAACAGAATAAGTATCTTTTTCATGGTATAGTTTTCATTAATTATTAGTAGGTGCATACGTTGGTAATTGCCGGACTATTATTTACCAATGTCCCGTCAGCCAAGCTATAAGCTACAGCACAGTTTCCCTCGTAATTAGCAGAGGTGCAATTATTCAATGTGAGTTTTGCCGGATTGGCTGATCCTATAGCGATATTGGTTTTTTCTGATGCATAGTATGCGGTATTTCCACCATCGCTGATATCGAGGTAATTAAACTCATTTTCGCTTGAGGTATTGACCAAGAGCCCTTTCCAAAAGCCAGCTGTAGCAGATTGTCCTTTGACTATAACATGTTGGCTGGCGGTACCGTTCATCACCAATTTACCTGATTCGTTAACCCCTAAAGCCATCTCTTTACCAATTTCTAGGGTAACACCTGCCTCGAACGATGTGTTTCCGGTGAAGAACAAATCGCTAATACTTGCATAAGGAATGCTGGTGGCCAATAGGCTGATATTCTCTTCAATCTCGGCATTTGAACTTCTAGCGAAAAGCGCAATCTGCTGAAACTTATTCGCGCTATAACTGCACGAATCGAGGTTTAATCCATAGAGCATACCGGCATAACATAGCACAGGATAGCCGTCGTTATGGGTAAAGCTGTTGTGTTTAAAAAGGCTACTACTTGATTCGCTGGTAAAGGAGATGCCGTTACCTCCTGATTCGCTCACAGTACAGTAGCTCATTTTCAATGTGCCGTAAATGGAAAGGGCAGAAGCTGCATCGTAAATGTAGCCTGCCACCTGTGTATTGAATTGCATACCTTGTCCGGCGTGCTTAATCTCACACCAAGTCATTTGGTTCGCGCTATGCGATTCAATGCTGATGCCTAACCAGCTAGGTGCATTTCCGGTCCCATTAAATTTGATAGGCATGGTGTCAAGGCCTATCGCTTGGATGCTGCCATTGTTTGTAATGCGCAATCCGCTACCCGGCTTAAATGCGATTTCTACACCCGGCTCAATGCGCAAAGTACCGGCGCTCACTTCCGCTACACATTCCACGTAATAGTCAATGCCGTCAGGGTTACGGTTGGTCAATACCAAATCGGAAGTGATGAAGCACGGCAATACATTTTCTTGGATTGGATCCACAGGTATTTCATCTCCCGTACAAGAACTCAATAGAGCGAGTGCTGCTAGCAACAAGAATGGTGACTTGACTTTTTTCATACAAGTCGAAATTCGTATGCGCGCGACGCATTCGGTTAAGAAATGAGCGGTTGGCTAATTTGACTTAGCAATTGGAGTTTGGCAGCTGATAGCCAGATTGCTCAATTCTAGAGACTGATTTGACTTATCACCTCGAGCACTTGGTCTTTGCGAGCCCTGGAAATACTCACTTTACGTCCATTGCTCATTACCACATACCCGCCATCGGCCTTTAGGTATTTCCGCATTTTTTTGATGTTCACAATATGCGAATGGTGGATGCGCATAAAGCCTTTGGTATCAAGCAAATCTTCAAAGTCTTTGAGCGTTCTGGAAACGAGTAAAGATTCGCCATCACTAAAGAATAATCTGCTGTAATTGCTATCGCTGTCGATGCAAACGATGGTATCTACATCAATTAGCTCCATTCCTTCCGCCGTTGGAAGTACCAGCTTTTTACCGATTTGGTTGTTCAGTTGCTCTAATAACACTTCAAATCGCATTGCCGCTTGTGGCGATGCTGGCGTTTTTTTGGTTTTTTCCCACTTTGCAATGACGGCTTTCAGTTCATCGTCGTCAATCGGTTTTAAGAGGTAATCAAAGGCACTGAATTTAAATGCTTTGATGGCAAATTGATCGTAGGCCGTGGTAAACACTACGTCAAAGTTGTGTGATTCAAGCTGCTTCAAAAAATCAAAACCATTCAGCTGCGGCATTTCCACATCTAGAAAAAGCAGGTCGAATGAATTTTGCCTAACAAAATCCAGGGCCTGAACGGAAGAATTGAAGGTGGCGATTACTTCTACTTGCGGACAAACTTCTTTCAACTGCAGAACCAATCCTTGAGTACAGTGTTTTTCATCGTCTACAATCACTGCTTTAATGGTCACTAGGCATTTTGTTTATAGGTTATACTTACCCGTGTACCAATCGGGTTTCCGGTTTTATCGTACAAATCTAGTATTTCAGTGCTGATGCTTTGGCTGTGGGTTACGTTGAAGAGCCTTACTCGTTCATTGGTGATGTCCATGCCATGCGATTTCTGCTTTAGCGCGGATTTACTTTTTAGTTCCATGGCCTTCACTCGTCCTATTCCATCGTCTTCTATGGTAAACTGGAGTTGATCCTCACTTCCAGCAATCTGAATCACTACGTTACCTCCATTTTCACTTTGCATTACACCATGCCAGATGGCGTTTTCTACATATGGTTGCAGTAGGAGAGGTGGGATAATGATATCAGAAGTACGTACTCCCGAATTCACTTCAATAGAATAACTGAAATGCTTGTCGAATCGAACTTCTTCAAACTCGAGGTAAAGCTTCAATGCTTCAAGCTCATCTTCTAGGCTAACCGTGTCATTTCTCGAATTGTTAAGGATGATGCGAACCAATTTGGAGAACTTCTTTAAGTGTTGAGACGCCTTGGCGGGTTCGTTGTTTTGAATGTAGAAGTTTACTGAATTTAGGCTATTGAAAAGAAAATGCGGATTCATCTGAGCCCTTAGGGCCATGTTTTCCATCTCAGCCAGTTTACGTTTCAAATTACCTGTTTCGCGCACTTGTTTTAAGCGATAGCGGTAAATGAGGTAAAGCGTAAACAACGTGAGTAGTGTTAGAATACTGATGAACCACCAGGTAAGCCACCATGGCGGACTAACCACTACCACGATGCTTTTTACTTCAGAACAGACATCACTTTCGGGGTAGCTGGCCCAAACCAATAGTTCATAATTGCCAGGAGCAAGTCCGGTGAGCGAAATATCGTTTTTCCCTTTATCGGTATGAAAGGTATCGGTGCTGAGTCCTTTGATGAGGTAGTTTAACCTGATTTTATGCGCTTCTGTAAAACTAAAGTTGCTGAAATAGATGCGGATGAAATTTTGACGGTAGCTGAATTGGAGGTTATCCGATGCAAATTGGTTGAGCGGATAATCTTTCTCAAATACGCTGATGCGCGATATCCGTGGTGTTTTGACTTTACCCGGAAATTGAAATGCAATTTCTGGTATACGGTAGTAGCCGTTCAGGGTGCTTGTATAAGTATTGCCTTGGAGGTATTGCAGCGCATCCCATTCGCTAGGTAATCCCGGGAAATCTGTTTCTGCTGAAAAGTAATGACTTTGACGGGTGAGGGGATTGATGTATTGTAAGCCTTGCGAAGTATAGATCAAAAGCAAGTTGTTTGGTCCGGAACCGATCTGGTAAACTGAATTGGTTAGGAGTCCGTCGCCTGTTTCAAACCCTTTGGTTTGCATATACTTATTTAGTGGGTCTACAACCAGTAAACCTGATGAAACGCTTTGCATCCAGACTGTGCCATCGCTCGCAGAAACGATGGAGTACACGTCTTTAAAGGCTTTGTGGTTTAGCCCTTTTTTATAGGAGAAATAACTGAATTTTTTTCCGCCGGGATGTACCACGGTGGCTCCGTCTTTCGATCCTACCCAAAGACTACCTAAGGTATCTAGGCATAGGGCGTAAATGGGACCGTTTTCCAATAAGCCCGTTTCCTTTTGAGCACTTGCGAAATAGTGCTTTACCGTTCCATTCGACTCATCCCATTCAAAAACTCCTTTGCGAACTGTTCCAATATAGATCTTCCCATTTGTGGCTCGCATCAATTGATAGCCCCCGTAGGTGTGAATTTGAATGGTATCTGGACAAGCTGCGGCACTAAACTGTGCTTTAGCCGGATCGAATTGCCAGAAGGCATCTGCGGTTAGCAGAAGGATTTTTCCGGATGCATTCCAAACCAGGCCTCTGGGAAATAGCACTTCTGAGTTTACCTCGAATAAGGTATAACGCCGTGTTTCATTGCTGTAGAAATACAATCCATCGCCGTGAAAAGGCGCAATCCACAACCCATTCCGAAGACTGTCTGCCAAAAAGTAGAAGGGGTAATTGAAGTTTTTTAGGTTGGTTTTTTTAGGAATCGGGATACTAAACTTTTCAATTAAGGAAGTAGATTTAAGCTCTACCGCTAAGCCGGTTTCAAAGCCGGCCCACAGGGTATTTTCATTATCGCTATAAAGAAACTGTGCCTTGGTTTTAAGTAATCTTGTGCCCGTGTGTTTCAGGTTGTTTTCTACATCGACGAATTGAAACTGTTCTGTATGGGTATTAAAAATTCCAAGGCCACTATCGGTGGTCGCAACCCAAAGTTCGTGATCGCTTTTAGGAAGCACATGCATCACTATATTTTTTCCCCCATTTAGCGGAGGAGTGCTGTCGATTAGAAAATGACGCCAAGTCTGTTTTTCTAAATCAAATTGAGCAAGTCCGCCGCCCCAAGAGCCCATCCAAATCGATTGCTCATTCAGCTGAACAGGGTAGCGTGTTCGGTTAAAAACCGGATTAACATCGGGCTTGTGATCCGATGTACGGAATAGTTGATAGGAATAATCTGTTTTATTCAAAAGCACCAAACCGCTTAACGTGGCAATCCACAGCTGGTTGGGTTGGTTGAGGTGTTCTGAAAAACCATGACAGAAGGCGAAGGAAGCGCTGCCATTCAATGGCTTTGCTTTGATGAGGTGAATTTGTTTCGTTTTGCGGTCAAATTGGTAAAGTTGGCCATCGTTCAAACCAAGCCAGATGCGATTTTCATTGTCTTGATGAAGGCTTAAAGTCCGAAGTTTATTTTCTTGGGTACTGGCAATGTTTTGCGACTGTATTCGCTCCACCTTATTGGATTGGGTATGGAAAAGGTTTAGGCCACAATCGTAAGTGCCAACCAGTAATTCAGTTGCGCTGAGTGGTAGAATGGCCGTGATATTATTGCAGCTTAGCGTAGTAGTGTCGGTGGCATTGGAACGAAACACTACGAAGTCATAGCCATCGTATTTAACTAGTCCTTCCGTTGTTCCCAACCACAAAAAGCCCGTACTGTCTTGAGCGATGCACTGCACATTTTGATTTGCTAGGCCGTTATGGCTATTGTAATGCAGAAAGCCAGATACCTGTTGCTGCGCCAAACTATTGACGGCAGAAAAAAACAAAGTTAACAACAGGGCCAGGTGTCTCACGTGCAGGGAGATATATTCCAGTCTGCAAGAAAGAAAAAAGAAAGGGGAATAATTTTGTCGTTTAGCGATTGACCGTTATTTCAGGGTAATTGGAGTAGTTTCTACTGAATTTTGTATTCAGCCATGAACGGAAAGAAAAAAGGCTGCAAATTATGCAGCTTGTTCTGTTTGAGTATGGTGTGTAAGATCAAATAGATTGGCAACATTCAATAGTTTCTCAACCTTAACGAAAGAAAAAGATCTTCTTCGTTGGATTCTTTTTTACAATAGAAGAAGTGGCTTTTTTGAATGCCCTGATGGAAGATTTGTACTTGCACCAGGGTATCTGAATTTCTGTAACCGCCACATTGGGCATGTGGAATTGTGCAAAGTTTGCTGCCAAAAAGCTGTAGCGCATTCAGTACTTGCTCTTGGGTTCCTTTGCTGGTAATGGAATAGCGATTGAGCGCGTTTTCATTCACGAGTGCCGAGTCAGCTGAGTAAGCATGAACGGTAATGATACGGTCGATGGACCGTTGGGTGCAATGCACAAAATGCTGAAAGGTAATGCTGATACCGTGGCAGTCATCGGCTTTAAGTTCACTGAAAAAGTTGGCCGGATCAACGAGTTGTTTGGATGAATCGGTTGGCGTACTTCTACAGGCTGTCAAAGTAATTACAGAACAAAAAGTCAAGAAAATCAAATTCTTCATGGTGAGATGGAAAGGATTTCAGTCCTTCGAAGTTAGCTCGTTAACACCAGAGCCCCACATTAAACTTGCGACTCTTGGATAAAAACGTCCTAAAAAAAGGCAGCCTAGGCTGCCTTTTCTGCAGAATGGGTACCCCCGATGTCCCTAGTAACACCAACCCACCTGCATGCAATTTGACTTGCGTCAATTCGTCCAACCGCCACCTAAAACTTGGTACATACGCACCACGCTTTGCAGTTGTTGTTTTTTAAGTTCCACCAATTCCATCTTCGCCTCCAAGGCATCACGTTGGGTGAGTAATACCTCCATGTAGTCGGCGTGAGCCGATTTGAATAAGGTGCTGGAAATGGAAATGGATTTGGTTAAGGCTTCTACCTGCTTGTTCTTCAGCGCATAGCTGCGGTTCAAGTTGTTCAGGTTTGATAGCTGGTTGCTTACTTCGATGAAGCCATTCAAAACGGCTTTTTGGTAATTGTAAACGGCCTTGATTTGCCTTGAATTGGCATTCAGGTAATCGGCTTTTAAGGCTTTTCGGTTGATCAAGGGCGCCATCAATTCGCCGGCTGCTGAGTACATCAACGACTGCGGCGAAGTAAAGAGGTAGCGTGCATTGAAAGCCTGGTAACCGGTTCCGGCATGGATGCTCAGGTTAGGATAGAACTTCGCTTTCGCTACTTTCACATCCAACTTACTGGCTGCCACATCAAATTCCGCTTGGCGTATATCCGGTCTGTTCATCAACAATTGGGAAGGAATTCCCGCGTGAATCGAATCGGTAAACGAATGCTGGAATGAGCTGCTGTCTCTGGCCACGGTTTGTGGAAATCGACCCACCAAAAAGTTGATGCGGTTTTCAGCTTCGTAAACTTCCTGTTGTATGATGTACTGCTTGCTCTGGTTTTTCAGCACTTCGGCTTCAAATCGCAATACCGCCAGCTCCGTTACTGTTCCGGCCATTTTCTGCAGCCTCACTATCGCTAAGGCATTTTCTTGAATAGCGATGTTCTGCTTCAGAATCTTCAGCTGCTGATCTAAACTCAACAGCTCGTAATACGAAGAGGCAATCTCCGATACGAGGTTGGTTACCATAAAGTTTTTACCTTCTTGCGAAGACAAATAACGCATCACTTGTGCTTGTTTGGCATTGCGCAACTTCTTCCAAATATCCAGTTCCCAGCTCACCTGTGCGTTCAGTAAAAAGTCAGGTACAGGATCAGGAAATGGGGTTCCGGGCTTCACTTCAAGCGAATGCTCTACTGCTCCGTTTCGGGTATAACTTCCCGATTTATCTACCCCGGCACCGGCCCCAATGTTCACAAAAGGCAAGTATTCCCCTTTTTTCGCTTGGATATCGTTTCGCTCAATGGCAATCTCTTGCAAGATGATGCTCAATTCCTGGTTATGCTGAAATGCGGTATCAATCAAGGCAATCAAATTGGAGTCTTTAAAGAATTGCCTCCAATTCAATAAACCGGTATTTTGAGTATCGGCGGGAAAGTTATTTACCGTAGCCACAGCAAAAGTGTCCGGCGTCTGCAATGGATCCGGCGACTGCGCTAGCTTAGGCAAAGAACAGGCACCCAGCGTGAAGCTGAGTACCAGTATGCCCAATGAAGATTTCAATTTATTTCTTGTCATCGTATTCCAGTGATTCGGTTATAGGAGTATCGTATTCGTCGCGTATCAATTGTTTACCGTCAACCATCTTAGCGAAGATGTAGTAGAGTCCGGGAACGATAATTACCCCGAACACAGTACCGAAGAGCATGCCGCCTAAGGCAGATGCACCAATGGTTTTATTACCGATGGCACCAGGGCCGTGGGCCAAGACCAGCGGAATCAAGCCCGCGATAAAGGCAAAGGAGGTCATCAAAATCGGACGGAAACGCACTTTGGCACCTTCCACCGCGGCCTCAAATATGCTGGAGCCTTCACGCCGTTTTTGGACGGCAAACTCCACAATCAAGACAGCGTTTTTACCCAATAATCCCACGAGCATAATCAAGGCTACCTGCGTGTAGATATCGTTGGCCAGCCCCATCATCTCTACAAAGAAGAAGGACCCGAAAATACCGGCAGGCAAGGAGAAGATTACGGCCAACGGAATAACAAAGCTTTCATACTGCGCGGCCAAAACCAGGTAAACAAAGACCAATACCACAATAAAGATGTAGATGGCTTCATTACCACGACGCACTTCATCCAGCGATAAGCCCGACCAGTCTACATCGTAGCCCTTTGGCAGGTTATTGGCTGCCACCTCTTGGATTGCTTTGATGGCATCACCGCTACTGTAGCCTTCGGCCGGCGAACAGCGTATAGACGCTGTGGTATACATGTTATAGCGGTTGATCTCGTAGATACTTTGCGTTTTCACCACCTTCATAAAGGCGGAGTAGGGCACCATTTCACCTTGGTCGTTTTTCACGTACAGGTTTAATAAGTCGCTTGGCAGTTTGCGGTAAGCCGGGTCGGCTTGCACAAAGACTTTAAAGAATCGACCGAACTTGATAAAGCCCAAATCGTAGGTACTACCAATCAAGATGGAAAGGTTGTCCATGGCTTTACCTATCGAAACACCTTTCTGCATGGCCATGTTATTGTCGATTTCCAACTCGTACTGCGGGTAATCGGTTCGGTAGAAGGTGAAGAGTGAAGTCAGCTCTTTGCGTTTCTCCAATTCCTGCATGAAATTGTCGGTTACCGTTGCCATGCGGTTATAATCGATTTCCGGATTTTTATCCAAAAGCTGCAAAGACACACCACCGGCAGCGCCATAGCCCGGCACGGCAGGAGGGTCGAAGAACTCAATCTGTGCACCCGGTATGTCTTTCACTTTTTCTTCCAGCTCCTCAATAATCTCACGCACGTTATGTTTTCGTTTGCTCCAAGGCTCTAGGTCGATCAAACAGGTACCGGCATTGGAACCCCGTCCCTGTGTCAATACCTCAAAACCGGCCAAGGAAGAAACCGAGTGAACGCCTTCTACTTCCAATGCTTTTTTCTGCAATTCCTGACTCACCTGGTAGGTGCGCTCCAAGGTTGAACCCGGAGGGGTTTGCAAGATGGCGTAGATCATACCTTGGTCTTCAGCGGGCACAAAGCCGGATGGTAAAAACTTCACTACTCCCAAGGTGCCTAAACCGAAGACTAAAAGTATGCTCCAGGTTACGGTACGGCGTGTCACAATCTTTCTCAGAATAGTGGTATAGCGACCGGTCAATTTGTTGAAGAGGGTATTAAAGCCATCGATAAATCGGTTGAAGAAGTTTTTCTTCTTCGGCTTACCGTGGTTGTTTTTCAAGATCATAGCGCAGAGCACCGGAGTCAAGGTCAAGGCCACGATACCCGAGATGACAATAGCCGAGGCCATGGTAATGGAGAACTGGCGGTAGAAAACCCCAACCGGGCCCGACATAAAGGCTACAGGAATAAATACGGAGGTCATCAATAAGGTAATAGCGATGATGGCCCCACTGATTTCACCCAATACCTCACGAACGGCTTTATAGGGCGATAGGTGCTTCTCTTCCATTTTAGCATGAACCGCTTCCACCACTACAATTGCGTCGTCTACCACAATACCAATGGCCAATACCAAGGCAAAGAGGGTTATCAAGTTGATGGTAAGTCCGAAGGCCTGCATCACGAAGAAGGCCCCAATCAGGGACACCGGCACCGCAAGAGTCGGAATAAGGGTAGAACGCCAATCGCCTAAGAAGATGAACACCACCAAAGCCACGAGGATAAAGGCGTCTCTGAGGGTATGCAAAACCTCATCGATGGAGGCATTCAAGAAGTTGGAAACGTCGTAGCTGATTTCATAATCCATTCCGGGAGGGAAGGATTTCTTCAATTCTTCCAGCTTCTCTTTTACGTTGCTAATTACGTCTGTCGCATTACTGCCAAAGGTTTGGTTTAATACAATGGCGGCAGAAGGGTGTTCGTCTTTGCTGGAATAGATATCGTAATACTCGCTACCCAGCTCAACATCCGCCACGTCTTTCAAGCGAAGCACCTCACCATCCGGGTTGGCTCGGATAATCACGTTTTTATACTGTTCCGGTTCGCTGTAACGACCTTGGTAAGAGAGCACGTATTCGATGGCTTCCGAACGTTTACTATCGGCACGTCCCAAACGCCCCGGCGAACCAATTATACTTTGTTCATTTAGGGCCTTCATCACGTCTTCGGTACCAATATTATAGGCCCTCATCCGATCCGGGTTCAACCAGATACGCATGGCAAACTGCCTACTTCCCAAGATATTGGCCTGGGCCACACCGTTGATACGTTGAATCTCCGGCAACATATTGATATAGGCATAGTTGAAGATAAAGCTCATGTCGGCATCCGACTTATTCGTGCTGTACAAGTTGACGTACATCAACATGTTTGGTTGGATACGCTGCACGATGATACCTTCGAGCTGCACCAATTCGGGCAGCCTGTTTTTCACCTGCTGCACCCGGTTATTGATGTTCACCACGGCTTGGTCCGGGTCTGAGCCCATTTCAAAAACGATCTGAATATTCGCTTCACCGGAACTGGCCGCATCGGAAGTCATGTATTTCATGCCCGGAACACCGTTGATGGCTTGTTCCAGTGGAATTAGAACGGAGTTAACCAGCACTTTGGAACTGGCTCCGGGATAGGAGGCCCTCACAATAACGGTAGGAGGGGCAATGGATGGAAACTGCGATTTAGGCAAGGTATTCATCGCTAGCATACCCATGAAGATGATCACGAGCGAGATAACGATAGCGAATACCGGCCTGTGAATAAAGACTTTAAACATGATTTAGGTGATTATCAGGTTTAGCTTATTCAGCATGCAGCTTTAATTCAGAAATTACTTTTTTCGGTTCTTTGAACTCGTATTGGATTTCGTCGTTTTCACGCACCTTGCGTAAACCTTCCAATAAGATCATATCCGAGGTCTCGAGTCCGCCTTCCAAAATGTACAAATCGGGCATCTCGGCTTTGATGGCAATTTTCCTCGATTTGACTTTATGTTCGCGGTCAACCACATAAACGTATTTTTTATCCAAAACCTCGAAGGTGGCTTTTTGCGGGATAATCATGGCGTTTTGCATAGGGCTCTGCACGATGACATTTCCGGTTTCTCCATGTCGGAGTAGTTCGTTTGGATTAGGGAAGGTGGCACGGAAAGCGATATTCCCGGTTTCGTTATTGAAGTCGGCTTCGATGGTTTTCACTTCACCGATATGGTCATATACTTCGCCGTTGGCCATTCTCAGCTGTACTTTCATAAAGCTGTCTTTGCTCACCGAGCGTTTGTAATTGATGTATTCGGCTTCCGGTACATTGAAGTAGACCCAAAGTGAGCTGATGTCTGAAAGGGTAGTGAGCAATTCCCCTTCATCCAAGAGGCTACCTTGTCTAACGTGGAAACGGTCCATCAAGCCGCTAAATGGAGCGCGGATTTCGGTAAAGCGCATTTTTACTCTAGCGAGTTCCAGCTCGGCTTGGGCTTTTTCGTATTTCGCTCTCACCAAAGCCAATTGGGTTGGCGAAATAACGTTGCTATCGGTTAGGATACGGGCATTTTCGTATTCAATGCGCACGTAGTTGGCTTCGGCTTCCGCTTTCTGCAATTCCGCTTTATACTGGATAGGCAGAATCTGGAACATTAGCTGTCCCTCTTGAATGTATTGACCTTCATCCACGTAGATTTTCTCGAGGTAGCCGCTTTCCAGGGCTCTGAGTTCAATGTGTTGAATGGCGTGAATCTGACAAACATATTCCCGTGTTGTCAAGGTGTCCATGCGGACTGGTCGGGTAACGTGAAACGTTTCTTGTAAATCTTCTACTTTTTCGGTGTGGCAACTGCTGCTAAGCAACAGCACACAACCTGAAATGAGTGCAATTACTCTGTTCATGGTATTTGTAATCTTTGAATTGTATTTCGACTAGGAAAGGGCAGGGTTTAGCGAAGCCAAAACACGGCTAGGCAAACCGAACCGCGGGGGTTCGAAGCCGGATGTGAACACACATCGGAGTCTGGCACTAGGCCACACGAAAAGGTATCAGATACGGAAAACGGAAATCCAGGCTTGGAGGTTTCCGGAATGGAATTGCTCATGGGTAGGCGCCGGTGCTTGTAAAGCCAACTGCTGGTTGGTGATAGCCCATTGCGTTACATGAATGGATTGGATGAGGTCATCCAGAATTTTTTTGAAATTGGTGTGTCGACTTTCTTCTTCCTCTTCTTCAATCTCAGGAAGTACAAATAAGTCTTGGTGCAGACTAGCACCGTCTTCGCTTAGAAAATGTCCGGTTTGGTTTTGCGAATCATCCTGAACAAGGGGAGATTCATCAAATCGCCATTGATTGAAGGCTTGAATCCCAACCAGCTGCGAAATGCTCAGCAGGAGTACAAGTACAATACAATTGAATTTTTTGGCGATTGCCTTCATTTTTTACGGCGCAAAACTACGGTAAGATTTTTCAAATGCAATACTTCTTTTTCCGCGAAGTGCATGCCAAAGCCATTTTCAATTGGTTAAATTATTTAAATGGAGAATATAGCCTGTATGAATGGGCAACTCGTTGATTTTTGGCTAAATTTCACTTTTCAAAATGGCTATGGAGAAGTCCCAAAAAAGAACAGATGAAGATGAATTATTGCGAAAAATGGAAGCAAGAATTCAAAATGGGAACAGGGAAGAGGAATGGAATGAGCTGAAGGCTTTTCAAGAAGCCATTTCGGGTTCCTTTCTCATGGCAAAGGTGGGTTTAGACGGCCATATCTTGGCAGTCAATAAGCTGTTCTGCGAAGCCATCGGGTTTGACGAAGCGGAGCTGGTGGGCAAAGCCATCCATACTTTAAACAGTCCGCTTGTTCCGCTAGAGCAGGCGCTGAATCTCTGGGAAGAAATTTCCAGTGGGAATGTTTGGCGGGGAGAAATCAGTAAATCGAAAAAAGACCAAAGCCTACTTTGGGTCAGGGCCACAGTGGTACCGTTGATACGAAACGGGGAAATCATCCAGTTTGTTGGAATCTACCTCGACATCACCAAAAGTAAAAGGGTAGAGAGCGATCTGGAATTGTTTCTATCGATGTTAAATCAATCGAATGATGCGATTCAGGTGGCGGACATTGACGGTAGGTTGCAGTACGTGAATCAACGCTCGGTAGATAACCTTGGATACGAGCGCGATGAACTCATCGGTAAATACGTGTGGGAGTTTGAGAAGATTTTTGATGGATTGGAAGACTGGGTAAAGCACTTCAATGAGGTGAAAGCCAATCCCAACGGAATGCTTCAAGATGGTTATAACAAACGACGGGATGGAAGCATCTTTCCGGTTGAGGTTAACGTGAAGTATATCGTGATCCAAGACAAGGGTTATATCATCGCCATACTTCGTGATATTTCTGAAAGACAGCAGGCGCAGTTGCAGCTCATGAAGAATCAGCAATTGCTGAATGAAGCACAACGGGTGGCTCGCATCAGTAGTTTTGAATACCATTCCCGAACCAATAAACTGGAATACTCTGAGAATACCTGGCGCATCTTAGGCTTGCAAGAAGATGCCCCAATTCTTCTCGACAAGCTAAAGGAAAATATTCATCCGGATGATTTAGTCGACTTGCTGAGCGATTGGAATAATGTATTGGAAAACGGTGGCTTACTCGATAAAGAATTTCGTTTTTACGATGCCAAAGATCACCTCAACTACATGCGTGCAATCCTTCGCTCTTATGTAAGAGAAGAAAGTACGGGTAGTAGGGTAATTGGCACCTTGCAAAACATCACATCCGACGTTATTACGCGTAATCAATTGGAGAAGCGAACCCGCGAATTGGAGCAACGTAATGCTGAGCTGGATCAGTTTGCACAGATTGTGAGTCACGATTTGAAATCACCTCTGCGTGCCATTCACAATTTATCCGATTGGATAGAAGAAGGACTGCCCGATTTGACGGATGAGAACCAACGCAACCTCGGTTTATTAAAGAAAAGGGTGGAGCGAATGGAAAACCTAATCAATGGCATTCTCCATTATTCGAGTGCCGGCAAATCGAAAAATCCTTCCGTTCACTTTCGGGCAATGCCGCTTTTGGTAGACCTGGCAGAGACCATTCAAACCAGTTATCCGGCAGTAGAAGTGCATATTGGTGCAGTGCCCGAATTGTACTGCGATCAAACGGCCTTTGAACAGGTAATTGGAAACCTGATGAGCAATGCGGTAAAGCATAATTCCAATGCAGATCCTAAAGTGGAAGTGCTCTACCAGGAGGAGTCAAATGCCCATTTGTTTACAGTGAAAGACAATGGTCCGGGCATCGATCCAGAATACCACGAAAAAATATTTAAGATGTTTCAAACCTTGCTTCCGCGAGACACCATGGAAAATACCGGAGTCGGTTTGGCCATTGTAAAGAAAATTTGCGATGAGCTCAATTGGGGATTGACACTGGAATCAGAACCGGGATTAGGCGCGGAGTTTCGGGTTTCCATTCCGTTTGAGCCGGTAAATTAAGTATAGCACAATAGTAATTTATAAAAGCATAATAGTGTAAAATCTTTTTGTTTTTGCAGAATTCTGTTATCTTGTCCATGCTAACGACTAAACGCGTTAGTGGGGGACATTTGACAACAAGATTAATGACTAATTACCGCTCTGTATTGCTTATAGAGGATGATGAAGTGGACGTGCTGAATGTGCGACGTGCATTTCGTAAGCGAGGCTTTACGCAAGAGCTGAATCTAGCGAAGGATGGGATAGAAGCTCTTTCCATGCTGGAAAATACCACCACAGGTTTACCGGATTTGATACTTCTCGATTTGAATATGCCACGTATGGGCGGATTTGAATTTTTGAAGAAGCTGAAGGAATCACCATTTGCCGGATTGGACGTCTATGTGATGAGCACTTCTTCGGAAGACACAGACAAAGATTTGGCCTTAGAACTGGGAGCCTCAGGATATATCATCAAGCCCTTGTATACCGATCAGTTTGCTGATGAATTAGCCCAAATCTTGGGTTAATCAATAAAACAAAGGGTAATAGCGCGGGGCACTTCCCGGACTCCATCGGATAGCCGGGGCAGGAATCTTAATGATATTGAAGGCCCGCATCCATTTTCGCAAGAAACTGTTTTTTACCTTGATGCGGGTTAAATCGATGTCGAGAGAGAGGTAATATTCTCGGTTCCGACGAAAATGGGAATAATCGTATTTATTGCCCATATCATCTTCCCATAGGTTCGATTCCGCTCCCAATACTCCATCGATACCGTAGCCAAAAGAAAGTTGAAGCCAATTGGGCCAAAAGCTGTTTTTAGAGAAGGCTCCCGGACTCACCGAAAACCAATACGTCTGAGCATTATAATCCTTTAAGATGGAGGTAGGCAGATTATTGCCTAACACATTGGGTCTTAACTCACGGTATTTACTGGGGAAATAACTGAGCTTCATTTGAATCCTTTGCTCATCCCAGAGCAGCTCTTGTCCAATGAGGAATGCACTACCCGCAAAGTTGGCTAATAGGTCGCCGGGAGAAGCGCCCCAGCCTACAGAGAAGCCGTCTAGAATCTCGATAGGCGATTGAAAAAAGGTACCTGCCAATCCGCCAATGATGATGGCTTTTTTCTTCGGAATGCCGGTCCACTTCATCATCTCTATGCCACCTAATCCATAACCATACGAAGTAAAAGCATGTCCGAATTTATCAATCTGCAACCATCCGGAATTATCATTAAACCAGTGAAATGGACTTTTTTCAAAATCAGAGTACCAGGCAATGCTGAGACTGGTCATGATGGCGGTATAGGTAACTGCAGAAGTGCCGTAAACGATGGTCTTCCTTTGCTTGGTAGTCAGTGAATCGCCCCAACCAAAGCTGAAAGCCGGAATGAGCATTAAAGCGATCCAAATCTTAAAGCGCGACATATTCATTGATTCTCGACCATTGCGCCTGTTTTAGGGCTTTGATGAAACTCGGGCCTGCGGTGTCTTGTAAATCTTGGTCGTTCAGTTTTTGGGCTGAATAATCAAAAGGCTTGCGAGCGAAAAGTTGAAAAAGGGATTCGTAATGAACCATAAATCCGGCTTGATCAAATTGATCCACATTAGCCCAATCCAGACTTCCCTTATCCGTAAAGATTTTAATGCGAATGGTACTAATGCGTGCTTCGCCCTCTTTTACCCAGATTTCTTCCACTAAAAGTCCGGTAATTCGGGGAATGTTCAGCAAGGTATCCGGGAAGGAACTGAGCTTATCGCCTCCAAGGTTAAAGTAGATTTCAGGATTCTTAACGAGTACCTGCTCAATGCCGGTGATGATATCATTGCCTAAGTCGATGTCAGTTGTATAACGCTTTCTAGTAAGCTCATACAAAAAACGCTTTTGCTGAGGCAAGGTAATTTTATTCCGAATCTGCTTTTCCAGGTTGAATGCTTCCTGTTTAATCTTGACGGCATTCACCGGATCTTTGCGGAAGTTTTCATTGCCAAATTGCACCAAGTGGAAATAGTAATTCCGACTCAATAAGGCATCTTCGAAGCTGGTGCCCCAGGTGCCATTGGCATTGCTGGGAATAAGGCTTTTGTGAAGTAAGTCTTGGATATCGCTCAAGTCAACATAACCGTAAGCTATTTTTTCATCGATGCGGTTTTTGTGCACAAACGAAAATCCTACTATCTCAAAACTGGTGCTTCGGCGGTTGCTGCTCCAAAATTCGTGTATGAACAAATCCGGACAAGATTCGAAGGTGGTGCCGCTGCTGCTTTGCAACTGCGTTAGTGCCTCCGGACTGATTTGAATCTGCTTGCCCGGTCCATCGTATAGTTTCACCTTGCCTAGGCTGATTTCTCGGTAAAGCAAGCTGGTGAGCGAACTTACCAAGTTGAAACCTGAGCTATCGTACTGCTCGGCCTTGTTCAGGTGAATTAATGCCGGCACATCACGGTATGCACTTGCTGGAGCAAAGGCTGCCAGAAGCAATACGGTAAACAGTGCTATGCCGGTCTTTTTAAGCATTAAGCGAAGGCGTTTTCTCCGGTAATTTCCATACCCAAGATAAGCAAATGGATATCGTGTGTTCCTTCGTAGGTGATCACCGATTCCAAGTTGGCCATGTGGCGCATCATCGAATATTCGCCGGTAATACCCATACCACCGTGAATCTGACGTGCTTCTCTAGCGATGTTCAATGCCATGTCTACGTTATTGCGTTTCGCTAAAGAAATCTGTGCAGGAGTAGCTTTGCCTTCGTTCATCAAAACACCCAGTCTCCAGCAAAGGAGCTGTGCTTTGGTGATTTCTGTCAGCATCTCAGCTAATTTCTTCTGCTGCAATTGGAATCCGCCAATCGGGCGACCAAATTGCTCACGTTCTTTGGAGTAGCGCACTGCTGATTCGTAGCAATCCATCGCTGCACCAATCACACCCCAAGAGATACCATAGCGTGCAGAGTTCAAGCAAGTCAATGGACCTTTCAAACCTTGAACATTCGGTAAGAGGTTTTCTTTCGGAACTTTTACGTTATCAAATACCAATTCGCCGGTGGCAGAAGCTCTGAGCGACCATTTATTGTGTGTTTCAGGGGTGCTGAAACCTTCCATGCCGCGTTCTACGATGAGTCCGCGTACAATACCGTTTTCATCTTTAGCCCAAACTACCGCTACATCGGCAAATGGAGCATTGGAGATCCACATTTTAGCACCGTTCAAAAGGTAATGGTCGCCCATGTCTTTGAAGTTGGTTACCATGCCGGCCGGATTAGAACCGTGATCAGGTTCAGTCAAACCAAAGCAGCCCATGTATTCTCCGCTGGCGAGTTTAGGAAGGTATTTATTACGTTGCTCTTCAGAACCGAATTTGTAAATCGGATACATCACAAGAGAGCCTTGCACAGAAGCGGTAGAACGCATACCTGAATCGCCACGCTCAATTTCTTGCATGATCAAACCATACGAGATATAGTCTAATCCACCACATCCGTATTCAGCCGGAAGCTGCGGGCCAAAAGCTCCTACATCGGCCATGCCTTTGATGATGTGACGTGGAAAGATATTGCGTTGGCAAGCATCTTCAATGATGGGAGAAACATCACGTTTTACCCAATCGCGAACCGTATTACGGATGAGGATATGCTCTTCTGTGAGCAAATCGTCGATCGCATAAAAGTCGGTTCCTTGAAATAAATCTTGCTTCGCTGAGCGGTGTAATTGTTCTTCTGGATTTGGAAAATAAGGCATGTTCTAGTGCTTTTTCGGTCACAAAAGTATTAAAAAAAGCATAGGAAGCAGGCAGAGCCGAAACCTCATTTAACGACTTTATTAGTAATTTGCAAAATATGAAAGCCACACGCAGAATTGCACTCAACCAATTGGAGCTTTATGGCTACCATGGGGTATACGAACACGAACGCAGAGAAGGCGGTACCTACTTGATTGATATTTGGGTAGACCAAGCTTTTGAATTGAATAGGGATGAAGTAAACTTAAACGATACACTGGATTACGAAAAGCTTTATGCTATTGCCGCCGCCGAGATGGATCAACCGGAGAAGTTGATTGAAACCGTGGCAAATAGAATACTACTGAATGTGAAAGATGAATTCCCCGGCGCACTTTCGGGAGGCATACAATTGCAGAAGCTCAATCCGCCAATGGATGCGGAGATAGGCTCGAGTAGTGTTCGGATAGAAATTGAATTTTAAAGCATAAAAAAAGGGGCGAAATTTTCGCCCCTTTTTCGTGTATCAAAGATTGTCTTAGTAAATCGCGAAGATTGGATGCAAGGCGATATAGACAAATGCACCGGCAAAGAAGCCTAAGATCGCTAAAAGGCTAATCTTCTTCATGTACCAGATAAAGTCAATTTTCTCCATACCCATTACGGCTACACCTGCAGCAGATCCAATAATCAAGGCTGATCCACCGGTACCGGCTGTATAGGCAATGAATTCCCAGATTTTAGCATCAACGAGGTAGTACTTCGTTCCTTCCATGATAATCATACCATCTTGGATCAGTTCTTTATGCTCTAAAGCGTAGTGGTAGATTTCCGGGTTTACCATTGGTCCGGCCATATCGTACATACCCATAGAGGCAGCAACCAATGGAACGTTATCTACAATAGAAGAAAGTAAACCGATGGCCATGGCAATGATGTTCAAGTCGCCAATGGTATCGTTCATCCAAACAGCCAATTGCTTCAATACATAAGTAGATTGCAAAGCGTGGATGGCAACCAAGATGCCTAAGAAGAAGAGAACAGAAGAGGTATCAATTTTACTCAACGCGTGAACAGCAGAATAAGGCTTGCGCTCTTCTTCGTCGCGGTCTGAGTGAATAATTTCAGAAGCTAACCACATTACACCTAAGCCGAAAAGCATTCCCATATATGGAGGGAGGTGGGTGATGGTTTTAAAGATTGGAACGAACAACAACATACCAACGCCCAAGAAGAGCATCAATTTACTGCCTCGTACGCTTTCAGCTTCGATGGCAGCAGCATTGTCGTAATCGCCACGTTCTACCTCACCACGCATTTTGAAGCTCAAGTAGATCAAAGGCACAATCATACATACCAAACTTGGAATGATGAGGGTACTGATAATATTGGCTGCGGTAATTTGTCCACCAATCCAAAGCATGGTAGTAGTTACGTCACCAATCGGCGACCAAGCACCACCCGCGTTAGCTGCGATAATAACAACACCGGCAAAGAACTTACGTTGTTCATCGTTGTGAATCAGTTTACGCAAGAGCGAAACCATAACGATGGAGGTTGTTAAGTTATCTAAGGCAGCGGATAAGAAGAATGTTAAAATGGAGATAATCCAAAGCAATTTGCGGGAATCGCGTGTGGTAATACGGTTGGTAATTACCTTAAAGCCTTGGTGCGCATCAATCAATTCTACGATGGTCATGGCGCCCAGCAAGAAGAAGAGGATCTCTGCAATGTCTGCCAAGTGATGGGAAAGTTCGTGGGTAACGAAGTGGTTCTTAACCAGGTCAGTAACCTCGGTTAGGCCTTCAATGGTCATGAAGTGTTTGAACGATTCCCAATTCACATCAACCATGGAATTGCTGCTGAGCACAAAGATGCTCCACATGATAACTGCCGTTAAGAGGGCAGAGGCCGTTTTGTTCACTTTAATCGGGTGTTCCAGCGCGATGGCGAGGTATCCGACAATAAAAACGACTACAAGTAGCGTGATCATATAGCTTGATTTTTGACGGGCAAAGATATTCGGATTCTGTATTTTGCCATGAAAAATTGAAGCTTTCTCACTTTACCAATTCGAGTATTGCGGCAGGGCGTCTATTCGTTCTAGTTTCCCTTCTGAGAGCTGTAGCATCAAATGGTGAATACCATTGGTAATCCACATAAAAGGCACTTGTACTACACTTTGGTAACGCGCAAGCTGTTCAACAACCTTGGCATTAAGCGGAATATCCGGTGCTTTACATTCTACTAGAAGGTTCGGTTTGCCGGCCTTGTAAATGAGTAAATCACAACGCCTGTTCATGCCTTGGTATTGGATGCTACTTTCCACGCCTACCAAAGAAAGAGGGACTTCTTTTTCTTCTAAAAGGAAGTGAATGCAATGTTGCCTCACCCATTCTTCCGGTGTTAGCGCAACAAATTTTTTGCGTACCACATCAAAAATCATTTTTTTGCGGTCGGCTTCCTGAAAGCGAAACGAATAATTCGGAAAGGAAAGCGGCTCCATCACACTGCAATAATGGCGAAATCTGCGCATACCTTCTCATCCATCATGACTTCTCTGAAAAAGAAGGAGTATAGTCCTATCTATTTTCTTTACGGAGACGAGAGCTATTTCATAGACCAGATTGCCGATTACATCGAAGACAATGTATTGAGTGAAGGGGAGAAGGGCTTTAACCAATCGGTTTACTACGGAAAAGACATCGATGCCAAAAGTCTGCTTGCGGCAGCACGTCGTTTTCCGATGATGGCACCTTACCAAGTGATTATTGTGAAGGAAGCTCAGAACATGAGCAAGCTCGACGAGCTTTTGCCTTACGTGGAGAATCCGGTAGAAAGCACCATTTTGGTTTTCGCTTACAAGAATAAGAGCCCTGATAAACGAACCAAGTTTGGCAAAGCCATCCTCGACCATGTGGCTTTTGAATCAAAACGCCTTTACGATAATCAGGTAGCGCCTTGGGTAGAGTCTTACTTAAAGGAACGTGGCAAACGGATGAGTCCAAAGGCCCTCCAATGGGTTGCAGAGGCACTGGGTACTGAAATTAGCCGGGTGGCCAATGAACTTGATAAACTATTACTCAACGCCGGTCCGGAGGCCGATATCTCAGACCAACAAGTTTCTGCCAGCATAGGCATCAACAGAGAATACAATGTTTTTGAATTGCAGTCGGCTTTAGCGATAGGCGATTTCAATAAGTGCATTCGCATCATTCAATACTTTGCTTCAAGCAAAAACCAGTTTGGAAAACCGGTGGTCTTGATTGGAAGTTTGTACAGCTGGTTCAGTAAATTGATATTGGTGCATGCCAGTCCTTCCAAAGACGAAAGAAGCCTTGCATCTGTGCTTGGGGTGAATCCGTTTTTTGTGAAAGAATACCTTCAGGCAGCCAGACACTATTCGCCTGCCAAATTGGAGAAAATCATGGCCCTTATGCTTGAGTTTGATTTAAAATCAAAAGGCGTAAACAGTGGCAGCGAAGACGATGCAGCTTTGCTTAAAGAGCTGATGGTCAAAATCTACGAAGCTTGAGCAGCTAAAAATTCCCTACCCTTGTCCTACACTAAGTAGAACTGCGAATTTCATCTTTAACAGTATGTTAATTCCATTTCTATCTGTATACTTGAAACAACCAAAAAATTCGGATTAAGGATGAAAAGATCGTTACTGTTTATGTTAGGCTTGGCTCCGGCTCTTGCCTTCGCACAAAACATCAACTCACAAGTTCAAGTGAGTAGCAACGCACCTCAGGTGCTTCCGGCCAGCCCAAAGGTGTTGACCGACCAGAATTTATCAATTAACTCAGGCAATCCTGCCTACTATGCAGCCAAAAAGGGGAACAATGGAGCTGTTTCATTTACCGAAGTAGGACAGACTTACTACGATTTGCAAACCAATGGTTCTATTGGTCGTCGTATTGTTTTGCATCCAGACGGTACAGTATCCGTTACTTGGACTACAGCGCCGGATGCCGCTTCAGGTTTTCCGCAAAGGGGTTCAGGTTATAACTACTACAACCTAACCGCTTGGGCAATGTCAGCTCCAAACAATGTTCGCGTTGACAATTTTAGAGGAGGATGGCCGAGCATCGGTACCCTTGCTGATGGCTCAGAATTTATTATGGCTCACGATGCCACCAACGGTGGTTTCCGTATCACTAAAAACTCAGCCAAAGGCGAGACAGATTGGTCTACAGGAAGTGCTATTCTACAATGGCCGGATAACCAACGTCCGATTTGGAACCGTGCCATGGCCAATGGTAATACCTTACACGTAATCGCTAATTACTCAGATTCCAGCTCTGCCGGTGATCCACGCGTATTAACAAGAAGCGGTGTTCGTGGTCCAATGACCTATAGCCGTTCTTTGGATGGTGGAGTTACTTGGGACAAAGCCAATATCCTATTGCCGGGTTACGACTCTACAGTGGTAACAAGCGGCGGTGGAGATAACTATGCAATCGACGTTAAAGGAAATACAGTTGCTATCGTTTGCGGCGGATTAGCTGACCACGTTTTATTGTTTAAATCTACCGATAACGGTGAAACATTCACCCGTATGTTCCCAGATTCATTTGTTTATGCACCGATGACCAATTCTAAATTGATCACCGATACTGCAGCGTGTAACGATGGAGCTTTGGATGTAATCATCGACAATAACGGTCAAGTACATGCCTTCTGGGGTGTAAGCCGTATTTTGAACGATGACACGACCGATACCGATGGAGGATGGAGTTTCTTCCCTGCTACCAGTGCTTTGGCACATTGGAGCGAAGCAACCAATACCAGCCAAGTTATTGCCGGTGTTGTTGACGAAAAAGACCCGGGTGTTTTGAACATCGAAGCCGGAACATGGTTCACCAGAACAGCTAGCCAAACCATCCCTAACGGATTGAATAACGTTGCCCGTACAGGTAATACCTCCTTAGCTACTATGCCAAGTGTAGGTATGGATGCACAAGGACGTTTGTTTGTAGTGTATTCTGCACCTCGCGAGTTTGACTTGAGCATTGATGCGGTAAACTACCGTGATGTATACATTGTTTACAGCACAGACAACGGTGTTACTTGGGGTGCTCCTCAGAACCTTTCACAAGCACAAGGTATTGAAGATGCATTTGCCAGCGTAGCTCGTGTAGTTGACAATAACGTACACATCGTATGGCAGCAAGATGATATCCCGGGTACCAACCTTCAGAACAATACTTCTTCTCAGAACCACCCAATCGTGACCAATGCTATTGTTTATGCAGCTTTCCCTGTATCTGAGATCATTAACGATCAAGTAGGTCAAGGACAAGGCGTTGGTTTTGGAGATCGTCCAGAGGCTAAAGTTTTTGAGGTGAATCAAAACTACCCTAACCCATTCGCTAATGAATCCAATGTATTGGTTTACATGAGCCAGCCGGGCGATTTGACCTTGACTATCACCAACATGATGGGGCAGCAAATCACCAAAATGAACTTGGGTAACTACAGCGTAGGTAACCATACCATCACCATTGATGGTAGCAACTTGGCTGCAGGTATGTACAACTATACTTTGAGCACTGGTGCAAACAGCATCACCAACCAAATGATGGTGCACTAAACAAATCGAGTTATAAAAAAGAAATCCCGGTCCAAAAGGCCCGGGATTTTTTTATGTCTTAAAAAATCAAATGCTGATGCTTAAAGCATTGTATTCTGCTTTCAGTTCCCTTTCTCCAGCAATTCGTAGATAAACTGCCAGGCGGCACCTGTGATACTTCTGCACAATTCCTTGTCGCAGGTAACATGCGCAAATACCGGAAAAGCTTCTTCAATGTCTTTTTCCAAGCCTTTGTCTAAGCTTAAGATGATACGTGCCTTATGTTCTGCACTTAGTTTTTCATTCTGAATGAATACTTCGATAAAATGGAGGAAAGCGCCTTCCTTATCGAAAGGATGAACTTCGGTATGCACAATCTTACCCGTAAAAGTGTCGAGCGCTAAGAACAAGACAATCTCTTCCTCATGGGTTTTGAGGTACGACGTATCCAGGCAATACAATTGTCCGGGAGCAGATGCTGGTGGGACGTTCATGCTTCTAAGTTAGTTAATCTTGGGTTTACCTGTTTAATCTGGAAATATTTTCCCCGGATTCAGAATGCCTTTTGGGTCGAAGGCCAGCTTTATCGCTTTCATGACAGCCAATTGAGCAGGTTCAAAAGGGATGTCCATAAACGACTTCTGAACATAGCCGATGCCGTGCTCTCCGGAGATGGTTCCGCCTAGTTTTTTGCATAGCTCAAATATCTCGCGAATGGCGGGATTGAGTCCACTTTGCCAAGCTTCATCACTCAAGTCGCCTTTTAAAATATTCACATGCAAATTTCCGTCGCCGGCATGTCCGTAGCATACCGACTCAAAACCGTAACGTTTTCCGATGGCCTTCACACCTTCTAAGAGTACGGGAAGTTCAGCTCGGGGCACCACGGTATCTTCTTCTTTGTAGACAGACACCGCTTTAACGGTTTCGCCTATGGCTCGTCTGATGCGCCAGTAATGTTCTTTTTCGTCGGCACTTTGAGCGAAAAATACCTCCATCGCACCGGCCGTTTCAAGTACCCCGTGAATGGTTTCACATTCCAGCATCATCTGGTCTTCGGCATTGCCATCCACCTCGATGAGTAAATAGGCTTCAGCACCTTCGATGTACTGAAAATGACTTTGCAGGTGCTTGACTGAAATTTCAATTCCACTTTTCTCCATGAACTCCAAAGCCGAAGGGTTAGCGCCTGCCATAAACACTTTGGAAACTGCGGCACAAGCAGCCTTTGCATCGGCAAATGCCGCTAACATTAATACGGTTTGTTGTGGTTTAGGGATGAGTTTAAAGACTATTTTGGTAACGATGGCTAGGGTGCCTTCACTGCCAATCATGAGGTGAGTTAAGCTATAGCCGGTAGAATTCTTTAAAGTATTGGCGCCGGTCCACATACGGGTTCCGTCGGCTGTTACAATTTCAAGGTTCAGCACATAATCGCGGGTAACGCCGTATTTTAAAGCCCTTGGTCCGCCTGAGTTGTGGGCAATATTGCCACCCAAGAAACAGGAGCCTTTGCTGGCCGGGTCTGGCGGGTAGAAAAGTCCGTGCTCCGCTACGGCATCTTGAAACACTTGGTTGATTACACCAGGCTCAACCGTAGCCTGAAAATTGGCTGTGTCGATGGCTATAATTCGGTTGAAATATTCCATCGATAGGAGAACACCACCTTGAATCGGTAATGCGCCTCCACTTAATCCTGTACCAGCGCCGCGAACAGTTAGCGGAATTCCGTTCTCGTTGCAAAGCTTAGCTACCAACTGTACCTGTTCCACACTGCGGGGTTTCACCACTACCGCCGGAAGAAAGTGAAGGTCTTCGGTATAGTCGTGGTCGTAGGCAGATCTGCGCTCTTCGTCAAGAATGATTTGGTCCTCATCGAAGTTTGCTTGCAGCGCTGCTAAGATTGTTTTGATTGCGTCAGTTTCGGTCATGGCTTGGGCTCTTCGCTCTAATTTATATCTTTGGCCGCACAAAGATTGGTATTCCCATGAAAAATCTATACTCCACTTTGAACTATCGCACACTTGTAGCAGCGTTCCTTTTGCTGAGTTTCAGTTTAGGCTCCACTCAAATTTCAAAGGCCCAAAAAGCCGAATTAACCTTAAAGGACATCTGGAAAACATACAGTTATAGTCCGAAGAGTGTAGCAGGCTTCAGAGCGATGAACGACGGTGAATCGTATGTGCAATTGCGCCGCGATACCAGCGGTGAGATGCAAATTAGGCGTTATAGCATCAAAGACGGATCAGATTTGGGAAAGATCATTGGTGCCAAAGACATCACATGGGATGCCGGTACTTTTGATATCAGCAACTTCACTTTTTCACAAGACGAAACAAAACTTTTGTTCTTGTCCAACTTGAATCAGATTTACCGTCACTCGTATTCCAGCTTTTTTTACGTATACGATCTAAAAACAACACAGCTTATTCCTTATGAAGCTCAGGTTATGTACCCAAGCTTTTCACCGGATGGCGAGAAAGTGGCGTATGTGCAAGACAATAATCTTTTTGTATTGGAAATCAATACCGGCACCAGCTACCAAATAACCAAAGACGGCAAGCAGAACAGCATTATCAATGGCGCTGTAGATTGGGTTTACGAAGAAGAGTTTTCCATGAGCAGAGGTTTTGAATGGAGTCCTGATAGCAAATACATCGCTTACTACCGCTTTGATGAAAGCAAAGTGAAAGAGTTTTCGATGGATATGTTCGAGGCACTTTACCCTCGTCAGGAGCAATGGAAATACCCTAAAGCAGGGGAGGATAACTCGGTTGTTGAAGTGCATATCGCTTCATTCAATAGCAACTCAAAAGTGAAATGCGAAACCGGAGAGAATACCGATATCTATCTGCCTCGCATCAAGTGGACGAACCGTCCGGGTGTATTGAGCATTCAGCGTCTGAATCGTTTGCAAAACAAGTGGGAACTACTTTTTTCCTCTGCTAGCGATGGTAAGTCTGAGGTAGTTTATACCGAAGAAAGTAAGACCTATGTAGACATTAGCGATAACCTCGATTTTGTAGAAGATGGCTTTTACTTCACCTCAGAACGCAGTGGATGGAACCATATCTGGTTTTACGATCTGAAGAAGAAAAAAGCGAAAGACATGACGCCTCAGAAGTGGGACGTAGATCATTACTACGGTTACGATGCTGTGGCAAATAAGATCTATTTCAGTGCAGCCAATGAATCGGCCATTCATCGCTCAGTGATGAGCGTGAGCTTGAAAAGTGGCAAGGTAGAAGTGTTGAGCGGCAAGGCAGGTTGGAATTCAGCTCGTTTTTCAAAAGGGTATAAATACTACTTGCATACCTGGAGCAATGCCACCACGCCACCGGTCTATACCTTATGTGATGCCAATGGAAAAGAGATTCGTTCTTTGGAACAGAATGCTGCCTTGGCTGAAAAGTTGGCCAAGACACAGATGGGGCAAATCAGCTTTGCACAATTAACCACAGCCGATCAGTTATCCTTGAATTATTACAAAATACTTCCTCCAAACTTTGATGCTTCTAAAAAATACCCTGTATTGATGTTTGTTTATGGCGGTCCGGGTTCTCAAACCGTAAAAGACGCTTGGGGTGGATCAAACTACATGTGGTTTAATTACATGGCCAGCAAGGGGTATATCGTGGTTTCGGTAGACAACCGCGGCACAGGCTTCAGAGGTGAAGAATTTAAAAAGTCAACTTACCTGCAACTGGGAAATTTGGAGATACAAGATCAAATTGCTGCAGCTAAGGTTTTAGCGAAAGAATCTTATGTGGATGCTTCACGTATTGGCATTTGGGGATGGAGCTTTGGTGGGTATATGGCCAGCTTAGGCATCAGCAAAGGTGCAGATGTATTTAAAACAGCAGTAGCGGTGGCTCCGGTAACCAACTGGCGCTACTACGATAATATCTATACGGAGCGTTTTATGCGCACCCCGCAAGAAAATGGTGAAAGCTACGATCAGAATAGTCCGTTAAGTCACGTGGATAAAATCAAAGGCAATTACCTGATTGTCCATGGTACTGCCGACGATAACGTGCATTTTCAAAATGCGGTAGAAATGGTGAAAGCCATGATTGCAGCGGATGTTCGCTACGATTCAGAATTCTACCCGAACAAGAATCACGGCATAGGTGGGGGCAATACCCGTTTCCATCTTTTCAATCGCATTACCGATTACCTGTTGGAAAACCTCTAATTGCAGGTGCTTGCATTTTTAGGATTATACCTTAGTTTTACGTTTTCAACCTTTTCATAACCATGAGTCAGAAACAGGCTAAACACCCGAAAGGCCTCTATGTGCTTTTCTTCACCGAAATGTGGGAGCGATTCGGCTACTACTTGATGTTGGGAATCTTCTCCCTTTACATGTTAGACAGTGCTGAAAATGGAGGAATGGGATTCTCCGGTGCTAAAAAATCCGATATCTACGGTACCTACCTCGGTTTGGTTTATTTAACGCCGTTTATCGGCGGACTCCTTGCCGACAGGCTATTAGGTTACAGAAAATCCATCGTGATAGGCGGTTTGCTCATGGCAGCCGGTTATTTGGGATTGGCCTTACCCGGTGAATCTGTATTCTATGGATCACTTTTATTGATTATTCTAGGTAACGGCTTCTTTAAGCCAAATATCTCTGCCTTATTAGGAAACCTCTACAACCAAGACGAATACAAAAAGAACAAAGACGCAGGTTACAATATCTTCTATATGGGGATTAATATCGGCGCCTTTGTCTGCAACTTCGTAGCTGCTTACATGCGAAACAACCTGGGCTGGGGCTGGGCATTTGCCGCTGCCGGTGTAGGTATGTTGGTGGGCGTGCTAATATTCTTGAGTGGAACCAAACACGTGAAGTCGGCTGATGTGATCAAAGAAACCACACCGGAAGACATGCCATTGAACCGCATCTTTGCCTTGGTATTATTGCCGGTTTTTGTATTCGGTATCATCGGATGGTTAATTCCGGGAAACATCTTTGGTAGCGATGCCAACGACGCCTTCTTATTGGGTTGTGTGCCGGTAATCTTTTACTACGGCTCCTTGTATTTTAGAGCGAAGGAAGAGGATAAACGTCCGGTAGGTGCCTTATTGGCCATCTTTGTTTGCGTGATTGTATTCTGGGCGGTTTTCCACCAAAACGGTGATGCCCTAACGGTTTACGCTAAAGATTATACCGATCGTGAGATGTCGCCGGCGGTGGCCAGTATTGCCGAAAAGGTAGACATGGTGCAGAAAATTGAGTATTTCCCAACAAACGACCTCGACACAGGCGCATTCCATCACTACATTGATTCATTAAAAGCCGATAAAGCGGGGCTGGATACATTGGGAAAAGAGTTTGAAGAAAAGGCTACTGCCTTGGGTAAAGAAATTGGCTCTAAAGAGCAGTCGTATAGCTATTTCTCCAACCTGCCGGCAGATCAAAGGCCGCAGCAAGGTCAAACCCTATTATTGTATTCAACCGAGTTATACCAATCGATTAACCCATTCTGGGTAGTACTCTTAACGCCAATTGTGGTTGGTATTTTCGGTTGGTTGGCCAGCAGAGGCATCAAGATTACAACACCAACTAAAATCGCCATCGGCTTATTCATTACAGGCCTAAGTACTTTAGTGATGGTGGGTGCCGTAACAGCGGTACAGATGGATTCAGCGAAAGCCTCCAGCTGGTGGTTGATTGCTTCCTACGGTGTTATTACGGTAGGGGAGCTATGTTTATCGCCAATGGGCTTGTCTCTGGTTTCAAAATTGAGTCCGCCGAGGTTAACGGCCTTGTTAATGGGAGGTTGGTTCTTGTCGACCGCTGTAGGTAATAAACTATCCGGTATCATCTCCGGTTTATGGGAGGAATTCGGACATACTGAAAAACACTATTTCTTCCTGATCAACTTTGCAGCCTGTATCGCCGCTACCATTGTATTGGTGATGTTGCTCAAATGGTTGAACGCCGTAATGAAAGAAAAGAATATTGATTAAACAGATATATGAGTTCTATAGAAACAAACAAAAAACATCCGAAAGGGCTATACCTCCTGTATTTCACAGAGATGTGGGAGCGTTTCAGCTACTACGGTATGCGCGCTATCTTCACCTTGTACATGGTGAATGCATTGCTTTTTGATAAAGCCAGTGCATCCAGTATTTACGGTAGTTATACCGGTTTGGTTTACCTCACACCGCTTTTGGGTGGTTATATCGCAGACCGCTACTGGGGTAACCGTAAGTCCATCATCTTTGGTGGATTGTTGATGGCCGTAGGGCAGTTCTTCATGTTTATGAGCGGAAGCTTATTCCAAGAAGTGGAGCTCGCTAAAACCATGATGTATACCGGTTTGGGCTTCCTTATTTTCGGTAATGGTTTCTTTAAACCGAATATCTCTACCATGGTGGGACAATTGTACCCGGATGGCGACAGAAGAGTTGACTCTGCTTTTACCATCTTCTACCAGGGTATCAACCTAGGTGCCTTATTGGCTCCTGCTATCTGTGGTTCATTAGGTGAGCAATACGATACCCTCGGTTTGATTATCCCTACCGAATTCAAATGGGGCTTCTTAGCTGCCTGTATCGGTATGGTGATTTCACTTATTGCCTTCATCATGCTAAAGAACAAATACATTGTTACGCCTGAAGGTACAGCGGTGGGTATGCCACCAAAAAGTTACCAGACAGAGGAAACAAAAACAGAGAAAGCACCCATTTCACCAACCAAATACATCTTTGGTATTGCAGGTTTAGGTGCAATCTTCGCTTTATTCTATACGGTATTGGGTTGGGATTTGATTGGATCAGCCATGGTGGCCATTTCCATCGTCTTGCCGGCTATCATTATCACGGATGCCTCGCTTACCAAAATTGAACGCGACCGTATTTGGGTTATTTACATCATTGCATTCTTCGTTATCTTCTTCTGGATGGCCTTTGAGCAGGCGGGAGCTTCCCTAACCTTCTTTGCGGCTGAACAAACAGACAGGGTCATCTTTGGATGGAACATGCCTGCGAGTTTATTCCAGATGTTCAATGCCTTCTTTATTGTAATTCTTGCGCCATTGTTTGTTTCCATCTGGGGCTTCTTGGGTGCGAGAGGAAAAGAACCATCTTCTCCTGTTAAGCAAGCGATGGGCTTAGGTTTCTTAGCCTTGGGTTACTTGTTTATTGCCTTTGGTGTTGACGGAATTCAGCCTTGGGACAAGGTAAGTATGCTTTGGCTCGTTGGCCTCTACTTAATTCACACCATTGGTGAACTTTGTTTATCGCCAATTGGACTTTCCATGGTAGTGAAACTGGCTCCAATGCGTGTTGTGAGTTTATTGATGGGTGTTTGGTTTATGTCGACCGCCTTGGCAAACAAACTAGCAGGTGAGCTATCTACGCTTTACCCTGAAGACGTGAAGCATGTAACTGCCGTTCAAGAAGCAGGCGATCAAAACAAACAGTTCACGGCCATTTTAGGCACCAGCCAATTGGATAGCACACATTGGACGCTTTCTTTGAAAGATTCAGTTGACCTTCCTGTAGTAGACGTTACCTACGATGCAGAAGGCAAAATGACAGATGCGAAACTAGCGGAAGGAAAAACCGAACGCGTTTCGAACTACCAGTTGTACCTGATTAAATCGTTTAATAAGTCCATCAATAGCGCCTTGGCAACAGCCGACGGTCGAGTGATGGTGAATACTTTAGACAAAGACAAGGTTGACGGAAAAGACGTTGAAACCTTAGGTGCAGAGGTTTGGAACCTCCATCCGGAGAAGCCCACTTTTGCTGGGGTTCCGGTTAAAAACCTATTCGACTTCTTTATGATATTTGTTTACCTGGCAGGAGCAGCTTCAATTCTACTCTTCCTTATCCGGAAGTTCTTATTGAAGCGAATGCACGGTATTACCTGATAAAAATCAAAACCCACCTTCCCGGTGGGTTTTTTTGTATGCAATCATTTATGGAACTTTGTTGCGATGGCAAATGAAGCGAAGTGGTACGCCCTGTACACTAGTCCGCGTGCTGAGAAGAAGGTGAGCGCTCGTCTCGACGAACGTAGAATTGAGCATTACCTACCCATGCAACGTACGCTGAAACAGTGGAGCGATAGAAAAAAGTGGGTAGAAGAACCCCTTTTCAAGTCGTACCTCTTTGTCAAAATCACGGAAGCCGACTACTATGATGTGTTAAACCTAAGCGGCGTTGTAAAATACGTGAGCTTTGGCGGTAAGGCAGCTACGGTGCCTGATAGGCAAATTGAAACCATCAAAAGGCTTTTATCTGAAGAAGTACCCCTGGAAGTGAGCTATGAGCGATTGCAAACCGGCGCCCCGGTGGAGGTGGTTGCCGGTCCGCTGATGGGAACCTTGGGTGAGTTGATCAGTTACCGTGGCGACAAACGTCTGGCGGTGAAGATTCACACCATTGATACCACACTTTTAGTCTCCATTCCGGAGAATTTCATTGAGCCAATTCAGGATCAGCATAAAATAGAATTGCTAGATTCTATCCGTACACCTAAATTCGCTATTCGAAACGAGTGAACTGGGAACGCATATTTTCATTCTCTAAAAGTCATGTTCCGCGCTGGGTAGTGCTGATTATAGACTTATTTATCTGTATGGGAGCCTACTTTATGGCCTTCATACTGCGCTTTAATTTCCAATTGGGAGAGAATGAGATTGCCTCCGCATTGAAGCTGGCGCCGCTGGTTTTGGGTGTTCGGGTGATTAGCTTTTACATCACCAAAACCTATTCAGGTATTGTTCGCTATACAGGTACCCAAGATGCCATCCGTATCTTTATCGCATTGACCTCAGGAACCATCTTCCTGATTGTTGTCAATTTGCTGAATTACATCGCCAATGGCGAAGTGATGTTGCCATCCTCCATAATCATCATCGATTACCTGATTTCCCTGATGATGATGACCAGCTCTCGCCTAACTTATAAGTTGCTCTACCAGCAAATCAAAACCGATTCGCCTAAGAAAACTCAAGTGGTAATATATGGAGCAGGACAAAGTGGAATTATTACCAAAAGAACTTTAGATCAAGACAATAAAGTAAGCTATAAGGTTATTGCCTTTATTGACGACAGTGCCGAGAAGATCGGAAAACGTATTGATGGAGTTCCAATTTTTAAAGGCGATGAACTTCGTCAGGTTATTGAACGTAACAAGGTGGATGAACTGGTGATTTCCATTCAGAACATCAGCAAGAACAGGAAACGCGAGATTATTGAAACCTGCTTGACTTACGATATCAAAGTGAAAAACGTGCCTCCGGTAGAACGCTGGATGAACGGTGAGCTGAACTACCGTCAGATCAAGAAAGTGAACATTGAAGAGTTGCTAGACCGCGACCCGATTGAATTGGATAAAGCTGTAATGAGCAAACACCTGAGAGGTAAAGTAGTTTTAATTACCGGTGCTGCAGGCTCCATTGGTAGTGAAATAGCTCGTCAGGTTTTGAGTTTCTATCCGGCTAAAGCCATTTTACTGGATCAGGCTGAGACTCCATTGTATGAGCTAGAGAAGGATCTATTTGAGCGATTCAAACACAATAAAGAAATTTTATCCTCCTTTGAAATTGTAGTAGCAGACATTAAAAACGTACACAAGCTCAGAAGGATATTTGAAAAGTATAGACCACATATGGTCTACCATGCAGCAGCATACAAACACGTTCCTTTGATGGAGTTAAACCCATCGGCAGCAGTTTCTACCAATGTTTTTGGAACAAAAATCTTAGCGGATACGGCAGTTGAATTTGAGACGGAACGTTTCGTTTTCGTTTCTACTGACAAGGCCGTTAACCCAACCAATGTGATGGGAGCTTCCAAACGTATTGCTGAGATTTATACGCAGTCGTTGAACTTCGCATCACTCAATAGCAAAACCAAGTTTATAACCACACGTTTTGGTAACGTTCTCGGTTCAAATGGTTCGGTGATTCCACATTTCAGAAAGCAGATCAACGAAGGAGGACCGGTAACGGTAACTCATCCGGATATTACCCGTTACTTTATGACCATCCCTGAAGCCTGCCAGCTTGTTCTGGAAGCAGGTAATATGGCGCAAGGAGGGGAGATTTACCTGTTCGATATGGGTATGCCGGTGAAGATTGTTGATTTGGCGAAGAAGATGATTAAGCTCTCGGGATTGAGTCTGGGTAAGGATATTCAGATTGAATACATTGGACTAAGACCGGGTGAAAAAATCAAAGAAGAATTATTGAGCGATACGGAAAACACCATTCCTACGCACCATCCGAAAATTACCATTGGTAAGATTAAACCGTTTGATTACGAAGTGGTTTCGGAAGTTATTTTAGAACTCATCTCACTTCTTGCCGACGAGCAGAACGAAGAGATCGTTCGAAAGATGAAACAAATCGTTCCGGAGTTCATCAGTAACAACTCCATTTACGAAGCTTTAGACGAGGTTCGAATCGATTAATCCCTTTGGCTGTTGATATCCAGCTTTTAAGCAAAATCTGCTTGAAATAACCTCTTTGTAAACCCTTATTTAACAAGGCTTTAAAGGTCTATTTTAGAATAATTTTAAATTACGGAATTGTTAGGTACTTTTTAATCCAAGTATTCAACTCTTGTATATCTTTGCCGCGATTCCTTAGGGATTGAAGCCCTTTTGGAGATGATTCAGATGAACAAAAGATATCGCTTGGAAATGTTCAAAAACGCAATCCGCAAGATGGTCGGGACAACACTGACCGTTGGACTATTAATTTCAAATGCCGTGCCTGCTTTCGCGCAGGACGCTGCAAACGGAAAAAATCTTTTTGAAGGCAACTGTACTAGCTGCCACGGTGTACACGAAAAACTTATCGGACCTGCTTTGTCAGGCGTGAGTGATCGCCGTGAGGAAGCGTGGTTGTTGAAATGGATTAACAACTCACAAGGCATGATTAAAGCCGGTGACCCAATTGCAGTAAAGTTGTTTAACGACAACGGCAAGCAGAGTATGAACTCATTTAATTTCTCTGATGCAGAGCTGAAAGACATTTTGGCTTACATCAAAGAAGAAACTGCCAAAGGGCCGGCAACTGCATCTGCAGCTCCAGCCGGTGGCGAGGTTTCAAGCATGAGCGTAGCAAACAACACACAAGGCATGGATAATGATCAAACTATGATGATCCTTGGCGTTCTGGCAGTTATTTTAGTGCTGTCCAGCATCTTGCTTTGGAGAATTAACGGGGTGCTTCAGAAGCTTATCTGGGCTAAATTCCCTGAGAAAAAAGAAGAAGAGGAGCCAAGCTGGTACAATACCAAGTTCATTCCTTGGGTTAGAGGCTTAAATCCAACTATCGCTATTATGGTGATAGTAACAGGCTTCGGATTGGCATTTGGAGGCTGGTTCTTCAAATACGCTAACACGGAGATTGGTGTTCAACAAGGATACGCTCCAACACAACCAATTAACTTCTCGCATGAGTTGCACGCTGGCCAGATGAAAATCGATTGCCAGTATTGTCACTCAACTGCAGACGTAAGTAAGCAAGCGTCAGTTCCACCGGTTAGTACCTGTATGAACTGCCATAACTTCTTCAAACAAGATTCTCCAGAGATTCAGAAATTGAAGACCGCTTACGAAACAAAACAGCCAATCAAATGGGTACGTATTCACAACTTGCCTGATCATGCTTACTTCAACCACTCTCAGCACGTGAGCGTAGGTAAAGTAGAATGTCAGACTTGCCACGGTCCTATTGAAACAATGGCTAAAGTATCTCAGCATGCTAGCCTACAGATGGGATGGTGCGTTAACTGTCACCGTGAGTCTAAAGTGGATGTAGAGAATAACGATTATTACGAGCAATTGCACGCAGACCTGAAAGAGCGCGGAAAACGCAGTATTTCAGTAGCCCACAACGGTGGTCTGGAATGCGGTAAATGCCATTATTAATTTATTGTAGAACGAAATTCAGCAGCGAACTGATGGAAAATAAAACCAAGTACTGGAAAGGAATAGAAGAACTGGAGAGAACTCCGGAGTTTGTTCAACTTTCCAAAAACGAATTTGCCGAAGGTCTTCCTTTGGACGAGGTTCTGAACGAAAGTGATTTAGACCTCAGCTCCAACAGAAGGGACTTCCTGAAATTCTTCGGATTCAGTGTTTCGGCAGTAGCCCTGGCAGCTTGTAACAAAGCTCCTGTGAAGAATGTGATTCCTTACGTTATCAAACCGGAGGAAGTAACACCGGGCGTTCCAAACTATTACGCTTCAACTTTCGGAAACATTCCGGTTGTGGTAAAAACCCGCGAGGGTCGTCCAATTAAATTGGAAGGTAACGAGAAGTCTAGCCTTACTCAAGGCGGCTTGAACGCAGCCGGTCAGGCTAGCGTTTTGAGTCTTTACGATTCTCACCGTTTACCGGTAGCCTTGAAAGAAGGTAAAACAGCCAAATGGGCTGATGTAGATAAAGAAGTGATGGCTAAGCTTGAGTCTATCAACTCAAAAGGTGGTCAAATCCGCCTGGTGAGTGGACAGATCAACAGCCCGGCTACACGTCAAATCATCGCTGAATTTAAAGCCAGCTACCCAACAGCTAAACACGTGGTTTATGAGCCGGTTAATTATGACGGTATCATCCTAGCCAACGAAATGAGCTTTGGGAAAGCAGTTGTGCCTACTTACCAGTTTGGCAAAGCCGATGTTATCGTGAGCTTTGGCGCTGACTTCTTAGGTACCTGGTTAAATACAGTTCATTACACAAAAGAATACAGCAAAAACCGCGTACCGGGTGCAGACAGTCCTAAGATGTCTCGCCACTACCAGTTTGAGGCAAACATGTCTTTGACCGGTACCAATGCGGATTACCGTTTCCCACTTCGTCCTTCTCAAGAAGGTGCTGCTTTGATGTCGTTGTACAATGCCATCGCTAAAGCAAGCGGCTTAACCCAATTGCCAACACCGGCAAAATTGGAAGTGGTTGGTAACAATATCGAGAAGGCTGCGAAAGACCTTCTTGCTGCTAAAGGAAAATCATTGGTTGTATCAGGCTCTAACGATCCTTACATCCAGTCTTTGGTTAACCAGATCAACTCTGTATTGGGTAACTACGGTCAGACCATCGACATCGATAACTACTACTACGCAAAACAAGGCGACCAGAGCTGGAGCGAATTCGCTGCTGAGGCTTCTAAGGTTGCTGCAGTTATCTTCTACGGTGTAAATCCGGTTTACGATGCAGCTAACGGCACTGCCTTGGCTGAGAACATCAAGAAGATGGAATTGAGCGTAAGCTTGGCTTACTACTCAGATGAAACTGCATCACTTTGCCAGTATGTAGCACCAGATAACCACTGGTTGGAAAGCTGGGATTTGACTGAGATCAGCAAAGGCCACTACGGCTTTACTCAGCCTACCATCTCTCCGGTATTTGAAACACGTCAGGCACAAGCTACATTGGCCATTTGGTCTAAGAATGCGGCCATCAAAAACAACGAGTTTAACTACTACGATTATATCCGTGAGGTAGCCAAAAACACCGTTTACGCACAAGCAAGCGGCTTCGCTTCATTTGATGCATGGTGGAACCAAGCGCTTCACGATGGTGTTTATGAATTGCCAATGGCTGCATCCAATGCACCGGCAAACAATGTTTTGGCTAACGACTTGGTAGCTAAAATCAACACCAAAGCTGATCAACCTGAATTGATTCTTTACACCAAAGTGGGATTGAATGACGGTAAAGACGGCAATAACCCTTGGTTGCATGAGATGCCTGATCCGGTATCTAAAGTATGTTGGGATAACTACTTGGCTATCTCTAAATACGATGCAGCTGAGATGAAGTTAGAGCAAGGTGACGTAGTAAACGTGAGCAACGGTGCTTATACCATCGAAAAATTACCTGTTATGATCCAACCTGGTCAGGCACGTATGACTTTCGCTATCGCTTTAGGCTTTGGCCGCAGCGCAGGTGTGAAAGAAGCGGTGGGTAAAAATGCTTTCCCATTTGTGGGAACCAGCAACGGTACCTTGAGCTATACCACTACAAACTTTAAAATTGAAAAAGCAGAAGGTTCTTACGAACTGGCTCAAACACAAACACACCACTCTATCGAGGGGCGTGATATTGTAAGAGAAGCTTCTTTAGGCGATTACAAAAAGAACGCAAAAGCAGCGAACGAAGATCACCACGGTGGTTTGCGTAAGCCTGATGGCAAGATGTACGACCTCTGGAAAGAGTTTGATTACAAAGGCCACAAATGGGGCTTGGCTGTTGACATGAACGCTTGTACAGGTTGTTCAGCTTGTGTGATCTCTTGTTCCATTGAAAACAACGTTCCGGTTGTTGGTCGCGACGAGGTTAGAAGACGTCGTGAAATGCACTGGATTCGTATCGACCGTTACTACTCATTCCAACATGAAGGTACTTATGCTACCAAAGAAGATGAGTACAACCACATGGACGACCATCAGAATGTACGTGTGATTCACCAAGCTATGATGTGCCAGCACTGCGACCACGCTCCGTGCGAAACGGTATGTCCGGTATTGGCTACCACACACAGCAACGAAGGTTTGAACCAGATGACGTACAACCGTTGTATTGGTACTAAATATTGCGCGAACAACTGTCCTTACAAAGTTCGTCGCTTTAACTGGTTCCGTTATAACGACAACGATAACTTCAACTACTACTTCAATAACGACTTGGGTAAAATGGTCATCAACCCTGATGTTACCGTACGTACCCGCGGTGTTATGGAGAAATGTTCCATGTGCGTACAGCGTATCCAGGCCGGCAAATTGAGCGCTAAATTGGAAGGCAGAAAAGTACAAGACGGCGACATCAAAACAGCTTGCCAACAGTCTTGTCCTGCAAATGCTATCGTATTTGGCGACATGAACGATCCGGAAAGCGCTATCTCTAAAGCTTTCGCTAAAGAGCGTGCATACTCCGTATTGGAAGAGATAAACGTTCAACCTTCTGTTCGCTACATGACTAAGATCAGAAATGTTGAAGAATCAATTGTAGAAAACGCAGCACACCACTAATAAAAGCAGAAAATGAGTTACGAATCTCCGATAAGAGAACCCCTGGTAACCGGAGGCCGGACGGCTTCAGACGTAACAGCTGAAATTTGTCGCCCTCTGGAAAACAAACCATCCAAATTGTGGTGGTTAGGTTTCACGCTTTCCATCGTCTGTTTGACCATCCTGGTTTATACCTTGGTCAGATCTTCATTTGAAGGACTCGGACTTTGGGGTATCAATAAAACTGTAGGTTGGGCTTGGGACATCACCAACTTCGTATTCTGGGTAGGTATTGGTCACGCAGGAACTTTGATTTCTGCCATCCTCTTACTCTTCCGTCAGAAATGGAGAATGTCCATCAACCGTTCTGCTGAGGCGATGACCATCTTCGCGGTATTCTGTGCGGCCATCTTCCCACTGTTCCACATGGGACGTGTTTGGATCGGTCCGGTTTGGGCTTTGCCTTTGCCAAACGCATTAGGATCCCTCTGGGTGAACTTTAACTCGCCGTTGTTGTGGGACGTATTTGCGATTTCAACTTACCTTTCTGTTTCCTTGTTGTTCTGGTACTTGGGTATGGTTCCTGATTTGGCTACCATCCGCGACCGTGCAGCAACACCAATCAGAAAATTTGTATACCGTTTCCTTTCCATGGGTTGGGATGGTTCCACCAGAACTTGGGCTCGCTACGAAGTAGTATCCTTGATCTTGGCCGGTATCTCTACACCACTGGTACTTTCGGTACACACGATCGTATCCATGGACTTCGCGACTTCGGTTATTCCGGGATGGCACACCACAATCTTCCCGCCATACTTCGTTGCGGGTGCGATTTTCTCCGGATTCGGTATGGTATTGACGCTCCTTATCATCGCTAGAAAAGTGATGGGCTATGAGAACTACATCACCATTGGTCACTTGGACGCTATGTGCCGTGTGATCTTGTTGACCGGTTCCATGGTAGGTTTGGCATATATCACTGAGTTCTTCATCGCTTGGTATTCAGGTGTACAGTATGAGCGTTATGCGTTCTTGAACCGTATGGCCGGACCATACTGGTGGGCATACTGGAGTATGATGACTTGTAACGTAATCTCTCCTCAGTTGTTCTGGGTGAAGAAATGGAGAAGAAATCCAAACTTCATCTTCGTGATGTCAATCATCGTGAACATCGGTATGTGGTTCGAGCGTTTTGTAATTATCGTAACCTCCCTACACAGAGATTACCTTCCATCAAGCTGGGTTATGTATTCACCAACCCTTATTGAGATTGGAATCTTCGTAGGAACCTTCGGATTGTTCTTCACTTGCTTCTTCTTATTTGCGAAGTTCTTGCCGGTGATTAACATGGCTGAGGTTAAGTCTATCCTTCCGGGTAAGGCCCATAGCCACGAAGCTGAAGAAGTTAAACAACCTGATTTGGTAACGCAATAATTCCACAGAAATGGCTAATAAGAATAAAAAATACATCTACGGCATTTACGATGACGCTGATGCCATTATGGACTCAGTGCATAAGCTCAGAGGCCAAGGAGTGGAAATCCACGATTGCTACACTCCGTTCCCGGTTCACGGTCTTGATAAGGCCATGGGAATTAAACGATCTAACTTAACCATCGGAGCCTTCCTTTTTGGCGCATTGGGTTGCACTTTAGCAATCGTGTTCCAATTGTACGTGATGGCTGCAGATTGGCCAATGAATATTGGTGGTAAACCAAACGATGGATACTACCCATCTTTTATCCCGGTAACGTTTGAGTTAACCATTCTCTTTACGGCCTTTGGTATGGCGACTTTGTTTTTTATCCGTACCAAATTGATTCACGGTAAAGTTGAGCAGTTGGTAGACCCTCGTCAGACTGATGACCTCTTTGTTCTAGCGATAGAAGAGAAGAGCCATAATTTTGATAAAGAAATGGTGAACCGTACCATGATTGATGGCGGTGCACTTGAAATCAGAGAAAGGGAATTAGAAAAATGAAAAGCTTGAAGTTGATTTATGTCGCCGCTTTCAGCGCAACAGCTTTGTTTAGCGCTTGTGTTAGCGAAGGAGAAGATCCAGGTGTGGAATACGCTCCAGACATGTATGTATCAAAAGGCTACGAGCCTTATTCCCAGGTAGCAGATCAAGAGCGTTCTATCACGTTCCAAGGTGAAACCTATCTGATTAACAAAGACGGCAAAACCATGCGTGAGCCGGTTGAAGGTACCATTGCCCGTGGCAAACTGGACTTCATCTTCAACTATGCTCCGGGTGATGTTGACGAAAAAGAACGTGCCGGTCGCGAATTGAGTAACCCACTTCCTTTGACTCAAGCAAACTTGGAAGCTGGTCGTCGTCACTACAACATTAACTGTGCTCCTTGTCATGGCGACAAAGGTTTAGGTGATGGTTTAGTTGGCCAGAAATACCCTAAAGGTTTGGTACCTTCTTATACAACAGATCGTATCCACAACTTGAAAGACGGTTCATTGTACTACGTAGTAACTCATGGCTGGAACATGATGGGAGCTTACGGTAAAATGATCAACCCAACCGAACGTTGGCAAGTAGTTCATTACATCAATTATTTAGAGCAAAATTAATTTCAGATAGATGGGACATTCACATACCGTACATCTTACGGAAGAAAGATATAGCATGACCAGCAAGACCCGAAACATCTTATTCGGTGTTTTGGCACTCGGTCTTATTCTAACCATCATTGGTATTTTTCAAGCACAAGGTGCTGCTCACCACGAAGCTGCTGAACACAGCGCTTTGGTTTCAACTGAAACAGGTGTAGTTAGTGCTGATGCAGCACACCACGGTCCAACTTGGGTTTCTCGTTTATGGGCTAACCTCTTGTTGAACGGATGGTATACCTTAATCATCGCTATGGCGGGTACCTTCTTTATTGCGGTTAACTATGCTGCTAACGCAGGATGGGCAACAGGCTTGAAACGTATTAGCGAAGCCATGGGACATTATCTCCCGGTTGGTTTGGTTATCTTTTTATTGATTGTGTTTTTAGGTGGTGATAGCTTATACCACTGGAGAGCAGATGGCATCATGGATGAGAATTCTCCGAATTTTGATTCCATCATCGCTAGCAAAGGCTGGTTCTTGAACTCAGCATTCTACTACGTAGTAGCTCCTTTGTTGGTAGTTGTATTCTACCTATTCCACAGAAACTTTACAAACATGTCTATCCGCGAAGACAAAGAAGGCGGCGTGGGTTTCTTTAAGAGATCAGTTGCTTTCTCTGGAGCGTTCTTGTTCTTGTTCGCGTTTGGATTCTCTATCCTCTCTTGGGAGTACATCATGTCTGTTGATCCACACTGGTTCTCTACCATCTATGCTATCTACAACTTTGCTATCAGCTTTGTATGTGGTATGACGGTGATGACCATGATTACCTTGTTCTTGAAATCGCAAGGTTACTTGAGCTTCATCAACGGTGAGCACATCCACGATTTGGGTAAATTTATGTTTGCCTTTACTATTTTCTGGACATACATCTGGTTGGCACAGTACCTCTTGATTTGGTACGCCGACATGCCGGAAGAAACCGTTTACTACTATATGCGTCTGGATGGAAACGAAGGTATTTACCAGTTCCAATTCTGGGCTAACCTGTTCTTGTGTTTCTTTATTCCGTTCTTGGCACTTATGACTCGTAACGCGAAAAGAAACCCAATGTGGTTATACTTGGTAGGTTCTATCATCCTTATCGGTCACTGGAACGATTTGTACTTGATGATCATGCCGGGAGTAATGCAAGAGCATGCGAGCATTGGTTTATTGGAAATCGGTATGCCAATCTTCTTTGGTGCCCTCTTCGTCTTCATCGTATTGAAGGCTTTTGAGAAAGCGCCTACCTTCCCATTGAAACACCCTTACCTCGAAGAGTCTGTACACCACGATGTAGGACCATAATCGAGAGATATCAAACTTGTTAAGAACCCCGGGGCTTTTGCTTCGGGGTTTCTTTTTGAGCTTAAGGTTAATGTTGAGGTTGAGGCTAAGGTTAAGGTTGAGGTTAAGGAGTGAGAGTGAGAATTGAGGAATGGGATTCAGGAATGAGATTGAGGACTAAGGAATGAGTCCGAATTAGAGGCTTCGCTGAATCACACCGGCGTTGCGGGTTAGGTTGTGAAATTAGGTTGAGAATCAGGTAGAAGAATGAGATTCAGTGGGGCAGCTCGCGACCTGTCCGTACAAATGGAAACATAAGGTAGTTTCTCCTTTCAGTTCAGTGAACAATAAACATTCAACAAAATCAATTCAACAGTCCCACAGTCTAACAATCCTACTTAACCCAATACCTCGGATTCAAGGGTGGACGTTCATCGTAGAGTCCTTCGAATTCCAATTCCACAAAGGCCATGGAGTCGGCTTCAGGCATATACCAAAAGCCACCAAGTGGTTCCAATTTCGACTTGGTCTTTGAAAAAGGGAAGGTGCTGTGCATCACCAATGGGAAAGTCTTACGTTTTTGAAATACTGCTTCCACCACGTAGGCATAGGGAAGAAAGCGATCCACTTTATAATGGTAGCGGCTGATTACCTTTTCACCACTGTAGAACATCAGTTGCCAATGAAATTCAGGAAAGGGGCTTAACACATAATGAATGCCTTCCTTTTCTAATTGAGCCACGGCAGCCTCCATAGCCGGAATCTCATTTTTACGGTCTCTATAGCGCCCTTCTCCTTTGATGAGGACAGATGCCCCCATAAAGAATAGAAAACTTACTATACCGAGGCTCCAATGCCTCCAGTTCATTTTAATGGAGTAGTGATTGAGTTGGTAAGCAAACCAAATGAAAAGGAATCCACTAAACGGCAATACATAACGCGGGTGGTAATCGTTGGTGGAAAGAAAGATGAATCCCCAAGAAGATAAACTAGCACCCAAGAGTAATAAACTTTGCCAGTCGATTTTTTTATGGTTTCGCCAGCGTAGATAGGCATTGGAAAGGGCTACCAAAAGGAGGGCAACAAAGAAGAGCGTAGACCAATAGGTAAGCGTATGGTAAGTATAACTCGATCCCAGAAAATAATTTCCGCCAAGGTGGTAAAGCAGTCTTTCCGGGAATAAAGAGATGTTTTGAGCGATATAGTCGAAACTGATGGGCCGTGGATTCCAAAAGTCAATTTCCTGCATGGAATAATAGTGAAGCACCCAATAGCTGGATGCAAAACCGCCAATCGCCATTAAAAGCTTCTTTAGCGAAACCTGTTTATACCAATTGCCGGCAAGCAGCACAATTACGGTCCCAGGTATCCAGAGGAGCTGGGAATAGTAGATGAAAGGTAGGAGTAGGCCTAAGGCGAGCCAAGAAGCCCAGCGTTCATGGTAGCGCTTCATCCAATACAAAAGCCAAGTACTCGCTAGTAAACTAGTTAAATAGCCGCCACGTGCTTTGATGCTCCAGAAATACCAAGCAGGTAAAGCGGTAAAGCTTAAACTCAAGAGAAAAGCCAAATGCGGATTGCCACAGTAGGATTTAACGAGTTGGTAGAAGCCAATCATGATTAAACACCACAACAGTAACATGCTGCTTTGAACGGCAAATTGTCCGTAGCCAAAAATGGAGTAGAATAAAGTGATAGCCGAGGTCTCAAGGTAAGTGAAGCCGTAACGTTGTCCCCAAAAGAACTTACTCACGTCTTTGCCTTCCCACTGGTGTTTAGCCATTAAACCCATCAAAGCTTCATCGCCATCCAATATTTGCGGATCAAGTAATTCAGGAAGGCGGATGAGGATACTTAAACAAACAATTAGGGCCCAATACAGGTAATCAATGTAAGGATTCGACTTCTTTTGCATCTAATGGGTGAAAGATAAGCGAATTTATATTTTGACTATGAGTAGACTCAGCATAATCAGTTTATTTGCCTTGGTAGTGCTGCAAGCATGCAGCACACAATCAAGCGAAAGCATCCGTTCAGTTCATACCCAAACAAATTCAGTTATGATACCTAAAGACAGTTTACCTCAAAGCGATTCAGCTTGGCAAGAAGTATTGAGCGATGAAGAATTCAGAGTTCTGCGCTTAAAGGGAACAGAGCGACCGTATACCGGACAATACGATCAGTTTTGGGACAGCGGTACCTACGTCTGCAAAGCATGCGGTTCAGCGTTGTTTACCTCCACTACCAAGTTTGACGCAGGATGTGGCTGGCCTAGCTTCTACAAATCGATCGATAAAAGTAAAGTGATTGAGAAACTGGATAAAAGCCACGGCATGATTCGCACGGAGGTTTTATGTGCCCATTGTGGCGGACATCTAGGGCACGTATTCAACGATGGACCAGAACCAACAGGCATGCGTTATTGCATCAATTCGGTTTCTTTAGGCTTTGTGAAGCAGGATACTTCGGCCAAGCCGTAAAAAAGAAGGGCAGGCCGCAGTGCTTCGCTAGGTCAGTTCCGAATTGAATGCTTATTTTTGCCGCCATGATCAACGGGAAGAAGCTCGTGGTGGTACTGCCCGCCTACAACGCAGAACATACACTTGAAATCACTTACAAAGAGATTCCATTCGATATTGTAGATGAGGTTGTCTTGGTAGACGATGCCAGTAAAGACAATACCATCGCTAAAGCCCGTGAAGTTGGTATTCAACACATTGTTGAACACAAAAAGAACAGAGGCTACGGTGGAAACCAGAAATCATGCTATACCAAGGCCCTTGAGCTCGGAGCTGATATCGTTATCATGCTGCATCCGGATTACCAATACACGCCGAAACTCATCCACGCTATGGCATCCATTATTGCCAACGACGTTTATCCTGTGGTATACGGTTCACGTATCTTAGGTAAAGGCGCTTTGAAAGGAGGCATGCCGATGTACAAATACATCTTTAACCGCTGCCTTACCTTGAGTCAGAATATCCTTATCAATCAGAAATTAAGCGAATACCATACAGGCTATAGAGCTTTCTCTGCTGAGGTATTCAAGAAAATTGACATTGAAGCGAATAGCGACGATTTCGTTTTTGATAACCAAATGACAGCCCAGGTCTTTATGGCCGGATTTGATATTGCTGAAGTTACTTGCCCAACCAAGTATTTCGATGAGGCTAGTTCCATTAATTTCAGCCGCAGCGTTACCTACGGCTTGGGTGTTTTGCGCACTTCATTGGAATACCGTTTACAGAAAATGGGCTTGGCCAAATACGGGTATTTGAAGGTGAAAAAATGATTCAATTTGGGAATCTTTTCTAGATATGAATCCTGATTCTTAAGAAATCGCAAGCGAGTCTGAACTTAGATTCGCTTTTTTTATGCAATTTATTCCGTGTAAAACACTGGTAATCAGTATGAAGTACTGTTGTCGCTTAGGGTTCGAAAAAAATGATATTTATCTGACTCAATTTCGACAATGGCACGAACATTGAAAATTATAGTGTAGGGATTAGTAATTTTTGGTTCATAGGTTCATTCCCCACTCCGTTTTCCCTGGAGTGGGGTTTTTTTTTATGCCTTCGAATTGGGGAGAATAAAAAAAGTCCGCCCCAAAAGGAGCGGACTATGTGTATCGTGATTTGTTTATTGCTTATTTCTCAAAAGCCTTTTGAATGGTGAAAGCGATAAACTTACGGTGTGCCTGCGTGGTAGCATTACCTTTGGTTTGATTGGCTTTCATCTTCTTTTCAATGTTCAACAGGCTGGCGTATGCTGCGGCCTGACTTACATTATCGTAGTTAGAGGCTTTACCGTTTAAGCCGGCAATGCGAATCAACATGCTTACATAGTTATTCTGCAAGTTCACGCGGAAGGTATTGCAAGAACCGTTTAGGTCGGCATCAAAAATGGCTTTCTCTAAATCGCTTAAAATATCAGTAACGGTATAGGTATTTCCGTAAAGCGTGGAGTTGGTTACCCTTTCCAAGGTATTTGGATGAAGAATATGCACCAATACGTTCATTTGAGTACGCGCAACACGACCGTGAATATCCGGATCTTCTCCACCGCCAAAGAAATTAAATCCTCTGCGTTGTCTTTGCAGGTAATTGTATAAACCTTGAGGAGCGTCAAATGCATTTGGAGCGAAGATCAAATTGCTCAAATGCTTCATGGCTGTTTTCTGGTAATCGCTAGGAACCGGAGTATACGGAGCTTTTGCTCCACTCTGTCCTACCACGCTACGCTCAACATAAACGCCACCGATATAACGGGAAATAACGGAAGAAGCATTACCAATTTCACCGGTAAGTGTTAGGTAAGAGTTAACCAAAGCCTGGTAGCCTTCGCCTTCTTTGGCGTAAGTCTTCTTTAACTTGGTCATGGTTTTATTCAACATCTCGATACGGGAAGCGGAATAGTTAACCGCATCACCGGAGATATCAAAAATCATCACACGTGGATCCGCACCTTTACCCGGAGAACGCATGTCATCGGCATCATTGCCGAAAGTCAATTCTTTTTCAGTAGAACGCGACAAGATTTTATTCAAACGGGCATCTTCTGCAGCGGCATCAGACAAACCGGTTGAGTAAGCATACTCAATAGCCCAAAGGTCGTAAGGACCCGGCTTAGTGGTATAGAAATCACCTTGCTTTGAATGGTCCGGGTTGATGTTGATAGCCGGATAGTCCATTACAGAGCCAATCAAACCCAATGTGCTTGTTTTAGATTTATCGTGAATCTCTTCAGGTAACCATAGGTTAGACGCTTTCATGTTGTGCATCAAGCCCATGGTATGTCCCATTTCATGAAGGATCAAATAGTAGATAGCTGATTTGATGAATTCATCTTGTTCAGCTGCCGTGGCATTATTGGCAACCAAGTTAGACATACCTAACATGGTATTGTGGTGAAGCAATTCGCCTACATGGCAAGCATGCTGATCCGGTTCTGTGCCTTCCACTTGGTTTTCCCAATCAGGTAATTCCAAACCGGCGCTGGTAAACAATTTATATTGGTTGATGCGGTTGGTTAAGAAAACAAATTCCAACATGATGTCGGCACCCAAAATCTCACCGGTACGTGGGTTAACAAAGCTCGGTCCGTAGCCACCAAATGGCGGACGAGGAGAGGAAGTCCAACGTAATACGTTATAGCGAATATCACCCGCATCCCAATCGGCTGTATCCGGCTGAATTTTTACTTCAACGGCATTTTTAAAACCGGCTTTTTCAAAGGCCTGATTCCAAGCTAATCCGGCTTGGCGGATGGTTTCGCGGTATTCTACCGGCGTGGTATTTTCAATCCACCAGGTAATGGGTTTAACCGGCTCAGAAAGGGCCGCAGTTGGGTCTTTTTTCACCAAGTTCCAACGGTGAATCACGTCGCGGTAAGGAGTTGCAGAGAATGAAGTCATATCATTCACTTGCTCCATGAAATAACCTACACGTGGATCGTCTTTTCTAGGTACAAAGTCATTGTCAGGCACTTCAATAAAGCTGTGCTGCATCTGAATGTTTACTGAACGAGGGTCAGCTACTTCATTGCCACCTGAGATGAATGCACTCGGGTTATCAAATACGTATTCAACAACCAAATCCGTATTGGAAGGGTAGTTTCTGATTTTTTGGTAGCTGCTCTTTTTCGGGTTTAATCGACCAAGGCGGAAGCTAAATGGAGAGCTAAAGCCTGGAATGCTTGGCGGTGTTACGCGTGCCAAGTCTTCGCCGATGAAAATATCGTCTGCGCTCAACAAGAAAATAGAATCCTTGGTTTTAGCGATGATGCTTTCGCTCACCAAAACAGAGCTGGAGATATTCGCATTCGCTGCTTTGCTGATGGCATTGGTGCTGTCGAAGTAGAAATTGATGTTTTCTTTAACAAACTCAATTCTATCGTAGCGTTTGCGTAATCTGAAAATTTCATTGTCGCGGTAAGAACCACGGTGATGGCCTGCCTGCAACACACCATTCTCAGTATACGCAAAGTAGATAAACTCCTTTCCTAACTGCTCAGCACTAATCTGCATATAGGCTTTACCGGTAGTGGTATCTTGGTAAATAGGGAACAAACCGGGGTAGCGTTTCATGCCTTTGGTTTTCACGGCAACCGTTGGCACTCCGCCCGGTTTTTTGGCCGGAGCCATGCGAACTTGTTTCTTAGGTTTACATGCAGCTGCTAAAATCACAACGGCAGATAAACCCAACAGTAAACTCTTTTTCATAGAATCAATATTGAATACGGCAAAGTAGTCGCTTTTCCTTTAAATGCCGAAGGTTTTTTCCGACTAAAACGGCTAAAATTCAGTTGAAATAGCGCCAAGTAGCTCGTTCTTGCAACAGGCATCTCTTTTCTTTTTTCTAAATTCGAGCGCAATCAAAATGGATATGAAAAAGCAAGCACTATTTCTCATACTTGCCCTATTTACCGCAAGCACTATGGCACAAAAAGCAATGCAGCCTGCCGACCTTTTCAAATTTGGACGGATAGGCGGGGAAACGGTTTCTCCGGATGGAAAGCAAATAATCTATACGGTAACCAATTACGATTTGGAAGCGAACAAAGGTCGCCGACAACTTTACAGCTATGATGTTAGCGCGAAAAGCACCAAAATTTTAGTGGATGAAACCTATAACCCATCACAGATAGCATTTAGCCCGGATGGTAAAAAGATTGGATTCCTTTCAGCTAAATCAGGTTCCGACCAACTTTGGGAAATTCCGCGCGAAGGTGGCGAAGCCCTTCAGGTTACCAAAGTAGAAGACGGCATCACCTTATTTCTTTACGATCCTTCCGGCATCAACCTCATAGTGGGGCGCCGCATTAAGATGGATAAAAAAGCCAATGAGCAATACCCGCAGTTTCCGAAGTCGGATGCACGTGTGATGAACGGCTTAATGTACCGTCATTGGAATGAATGGAGCGACTACAGCTTCAATCACATCTTCTTAATGCCTTACGTAGCGGCAGGTGAGCCTAAACTCATCGACCTATTGGAAGGCGAAAAATACCATACGCCAACCATGCCGTTTGGCGGAGTAGAAGAATTGAGCTTCTCACCGGATGGTTCCAAAGTATACTATACCTGCAAAAAACTTTACGGAACTCCTTCCGCTAACTCCACCAATACCGATATCTACGAATACACCATCCAAACAGGTAAAACACAAAACCTGAGCATGGAGAATAAAGGCTACGACAAAGCGCCTCAATCTTCAGCAGATGGTAAATACCTGGCTTGGCTCAGCATGGAACGCGCCGGAAATGAAAGCGATAAAAACCGTATCCTCTTGCGTGATACCAAATCAGGAAGCATTAAAGACTTAACCAAAGACTTTATCTACTCTGTAGATGGTTTTACCTGGTCTAGCGATAACAGTAAAATCTACTTTACCTGCGCCATTGCGGCGACCCATCAGATTTACAGCTTGGAGTTGAAATCGGGAGCCATTACCCAATTAACCAAAGGCGACCACGATTACATGTCGGTGCAGGCTTTCGGTAAAGGAAAAAACGAAACACTCTTGGCTGCGCGTATGAGCATCTCGTATCCAAAAGGTCTTTACCTGGTTTCGGCAGCAGGAGAGGAACAAACACAAATTGACGACATCAATAAAGCGCAATTGGCTGCTATCAAAATGGGTAAGGTGGAGAAACGCATGATCAAAGCAAGCGACTCCGCTGATATCCTCACTTGGGTAATCTACCCTCCGAACTTCGATAAGAATAAAAAATACCCAACCTTATTGTATTGCCAAGGTGGACCACAAAGTCCGGTGAGCCAGTTCTTCTCTTACCGCTGGAACTTCCAGCTCATGGCAGCTCAAGGCTATATCGTGGTTGCTCCAAACCGCAGAGGTTTGCCGGGCTTCGGACAAGAATGGACGGATCAGATTTCGCACGATTACGGCGGACAAGCCATGAAAGACCTCTTGAGCGCTATCGATCACATGGCCAAAGAACCGTTTGTAAACAAAGAAAAACTGGGTGCAGTTGGAGCAAGCTTTGGCGGATACAGTGTTTACTGGTTAGCAGGTAACCACGAGAATCGCTTTAAAGCCTTTATCTCCCATTGCGGAATGTTCAATATGGAAAGCTGGTACGGAACAACGGAAGAGATGTTCTTCGCTAATAACGACAACGGGCCGTACTGGATGGAGAAAAACAAAGAGAACTACAAGAAACACAGTCCGCATCAGTATGTCGACAATTGGAATACCCCAATATTGGTGATTCACAATGAACTGGATTACCGTGTTCCGCTTTCAGAAGGCATGCAAGCCTTTACAGCAGCGCAACAGAAGATGATTCCAAGCAAATTCCTCTATTTCCCGGATGAAGGGCATTGGGTGAATAAACCTCAGAATGCCTTGCTCTGGCAAACGGTATTTTTTGAGTGGCTGGATCAGTGGCTCAAGTAGTAAAAAATGATACAAGGGACTTCGGTCCCTTTTTTTGTGCTTAAACTAAATTTCAATTAATCGCGTTAGCTAAGCAACGGTGAGTAGCTAAATATACTCTATACTGTGAACCCCAACCCATGCGCCGAAGCTTATTATTTATTCTGTTAGCCTTAACATTCCACGCCTGTTCTAAAGAAGAAGCGGGACTTCCTTCTGGCGATTATTTCATTTTTGGCTATTTCTACGATTGTCCGGCAGAGACCTGCGTAGAGTATTTCAAAATGGAAGGTGATAAGCTGTTTGAAGACAGCAAAGACGAATACCCTTTATTTGGGTTAGAGCCGGAATTGGAGTTTAAGGAATCTACCAAAACCAAATGGGAAATGGTAAACGACCTTCCTGATCTAATACCGAGTCAACTTTGGGAATCAAAAGAAAAGGTATTTGGTAAACCGGATTTCTATAACCAAGGCGGTTTGTATGTTCGGGTGAAGCAAGGCAATAAAGAAGCCTATTGGTTTCTAGACAAGGATCCATCGCATGTGGAGGAGACGTTCCGGGGTTTTGTTCAAGTTTTAAACTCGCGCTTAGCGATGATTAGCGACTAAAGAATAATCTTTGTCGCTAGCCCAATACACATGACTCGATTACTTCTACTTCCCATCGCTATTTTCTTATTCGCTCAATGTAGTTCAACCAAAGAATCCAATAAGGAAGCGAGTGCTGTATCTAACATCACCTCAATCCAATGGGGAAAGAGCTTTGGCATGTGCCGAGGTTATTGCTTGGAAGAATTCACCTTCACTGCCGATTCTGTTTTCAAACACCAACAAAGCTGGCAACCCGATTTGTATCCGGATAAAGACAGCAGCTGGATGGATTCGGCGCCTTTTAATTTATTTGCTGTTGATGTGCAGTATGATTCATTGCTTGCCTTAGGCGACCGATTAGGTTGTCCGGATTGTGCCGATGGCGGCTCTGAGTGGTTAGCCTTCCGTATGGTGGATGGCCGTTACCATAAAGTTGTATTTGAGTTTGGTACAATTCCCCAATCTCAAGGTCTGCTTTTAGCGCAAATTCGCGCTTGGTATGAAAAGCAGTCTAGAAAATAAACTCCGTGAATTAGGTTTAAACCTTCCTCAGATTAGCACACCGGGTGGTTCCTATACATCTGTTAATGTGCGAGGAACCATCGCCTACGTCGCTATCCAATTTCCCATCTGGAATGAAGAATACCGTTTCCAAGGCATCATTGGCGATACCATCACCACAGAACAAGCCACCGAAGCGATGCAATTGTGCGCTTTAAATGTAGTGGCACAGGTGGAAGCGAAAATTGGATTTGAAAACATAGAAGGGCTAAATCACCTCGACGCCTATTACCGAGGAACCGATCAATGGGATGAAGCACCAAAAATGGTGAATGGAGCCTCCGATTTGTTTGTCAAGGTATTAGCAGACAAAGGCCTACACAGCCGCGCAATCTTCGGCGTTAAAGATTTACCAAGGGAGTTTTGCGTGGGTTTAACTACCAGCTGGACATTATTGTCCAAGTAATTCACCCATCAGCGCATCGAGGTCTTTTAGGTAAAGCATGTTCGGTCCATCGCTCAAACCTTTGTCCGGATCAGGATGCACTTCCATGAAATAGCCTTGAGCACCGAAAGCTTTGGCCGCTTTGGCCATATACGGCACAAACTTGCGGTCGCCACCTGATTTACCGCCGGCACCACCCGGACGTTGTACCGAATGCGTACAATCCATGCAAACCGGGAATCCGAATTCAGCCATGTCGTGCAGGTTTCTAAAATCTACTGCCAGGTTATTGTAACCGTACATGTTACCTCGTTCAGTTAAGATGATTTGCTCGTTGCCACTGTCTTTCACCTTTTGGGCAGGGTAGAACATATCGGCACCCGAAAGGAATTGCGCCTTTTTGATGTTCACAATTTTACCGGTTTGGGCTGCAGCTACCAGTAGGTCTGTTTGACGGCATAAGAAAGCCGGAATCTGCAATACGTCTACCACCTCTGCGGCAATGGCGGCTTGGTAACTTTCGTGAATATCCGTAACCAAAGGAAGGTCAAATCGCTCTTTCACCAATTGCAACATCGCTAAACCCTTTTCCAATCCCGGACCGCGGTAAGCCGAAAGGGAGGTACGGTTGGCTTTATCGAAAGAAGCCTTGAACACAATAGGAACCTGGTATTTTTCCCGGAGTCGGCTAAGCTCTTCAGCTACCGTATACAGGAGTTCTTGATTTTCTATAACACAAGGACCTAAAAAGAAAAAAGGTTCGTTTTGAAAGCGTTGGTAAAGCGACATGCTGCAAAATTACTAAAGGATTAACGCAATGGTGATATCCGTCACAATTTCTTTCTTTGTTAATCCGGACCTTTGAACTCGAATGGAACTTATTGGCTATTTCGCATCTCTGTTAATCGGTATTTCGCTCGGACTGCTTGGTGGCGGTGGATCAATTCTCACTGTACCCGTAATGGTTTACTTATTTGGTGTGGATCCTGTTTTAGCGGCAGCCTATTCTTTGTTTGTTGTTGGAATAAGCAGTTTGTTTGGTGCAGTTGGAAAAATCAAACGCCATGAAGTGAACCTGAGGATGGCCGTGCTTTTTGGCGCTCCTTCCATGTTAATGGTCTTCTTGACTCGTAAATTCATCATTCCACAAATTCCAGATATCCTTTTTACCGGCAGCATGTTGGAAATCGCTAAATCTGATTTCTTGATGTTGTTGTTTGCCTTGCTCATGTTGTTTGCGGGTAAGTCGATGATGAAGCCTAGAAAAGAAGCAGACTTAAGCGAAGATGCCCATAGCCTGCCGTTCTGGTTAATCCCGGTAATGGGCTTGGTAGAAGGAAGTGTTACAGGCTTGGTAGGTGCAGGTGGAGGGTTTATCATCATCCCTGCCTTGGTGCTCTTTTGCCATGTGCCCATGAAGATGGCAGTTGGTTCTTCTTTGTTGATTATTTCCGTGAAATCGCTAGTGGGCTTTACAGGCGATGTAAGCAATTATACCATCGATTGGAACTTGCTTTTAATAGTAAGCGCCCTAGCCGTTTTGGGTATCTTTATTGGTAATAAACTATCGCAGAAGATTGAAGCAGCAAAGCTGAAAAAGGGTTTTGCCTGGTTTGTTTTAGCGATGGCTGCCTGGATTTTGATCAAGCTGTTTTTGATCTGACTAAAGTGACATACATCACCTTTTCTCCTAGTGCAGCATAGTACTTTTGAATTAGAAATTAGATAACAAAATATAAGATCATCTATCATGAAAATAGAACAGATTTATACCGGATGCCTTGCTCAAGGCGCTTACTACATCCAATCAGGCAATGAAGTTGCCATCATCGATCCACTTCGTGAAGTACAGCCCTACATTGAAAAGGCTGAGGAGAATGGAGCGAAAATCAAATACGTATTTGAAACACACTTTCACGCCGATTTCGTTTCAGGTCACATCGACTTAGCGAAGAAAACCGGTGCACAGATAGTGTACGGTCCTACCACCATGCCGATGGGCTTTGAAGCCTTGGTTGCAACAGACGGACAAGAATTTAAAGTTGGCGATATTACCATTCGTGCTATTCATACACCGGGTCATACCATGGAAAGTACTTGTTACTTGTTAATGGATGAATCCGGAAAAGAACAAGCCATCTTCACAGGCGATACCTTGTTTATAGGTGATGTAGGTCGCCCGGATTTGGCGCAAAAAGTAATCGAAGACTTAACGCAAGACAAACTGGCTTCACACCTGTTTGATTCGTTGAGAGATAAAATCATGACCTTGCCAGATGATATCATTGTATATCCGGCTCACGGTGCAGGTTCTGCTTGTGGTAAAAACATGAGTAAAGAAACTTCTGATACCTTAGGTCACCAAAAAGAAACCAACTATGCTTTGAGAGCCGATATGACTCGCGAAGAATTCATGAAAGAACTTTTAACCGGATTAACACCGCCACCGGCGTATTTCCCTAAAAACGTTCTGATGAATATTCAAGGTTACGATAGCATTGATGCCGTTTTAAACAAAGGAACACAGGCTTTGAGTCCGGAAGCCTTTGAAGCAGCAGCCAATGAAACCGGAGCAGCCGTATTGGATACCCGTTCGCCTCAAACTTTTGCGGCAGGCTTTATCCCGAATTCCATCAATATCGGTATCGACGGAAGCTTCGCACCTTGGGTTGGAACATTGATTCCGGATATCCGCCAGGAAATTTTGCTGATTACCGATGAGGGAAGAGCGGAAGAAGTAGTAACACGTTTAGCACGTGTTGGTTATGACAATGCAATCGGTTACCTTAGTGGTGGCGTAGAAGCTTGGAAAGCGTCAGGAAAAGAATTGGATCACGTCGAATCTATCGATGTAATCGAATTCAAGAATCGCTTCGAAGCGGAAGAAGGCAAAATTTTGGATGTGCGTCGTAAGAGCGAGTATGATTCAGAGCATATTATCGAAGCTGAGAATATTCCCTTAGATTATATCAACCAAAATATGGCGGAAGTTGACAAAGACCAAAAGTACTTTGTACATTGCGCCGGAGGATACCGCAGTATGGTGTTCATTTCCATCTTGAAAGCGAGAGGTTTTGATAACCTGATCGACGTTCAAGGAGGGTTTGGAGCCATCAAGAAAAGCGGTCTATTTAACGTGACAGACTACGTTTGCCCAACAACACTTTTGTAAGTTCTTTATTAGGTTCATAGGTTCAAGGAGGCCGGTTCGCCGGCCTCCTTCTTTTTAACACAACATGATTTATTTCGCACTCGGAGGTTTAGGCATCGGCGGATTAGCCGGATTCTTGTATTGGAAGAAAGTTGGTTGCGTAGACGGTACCTGTCCTACCTTCACCACCAAATACAGCAGCATTATTTATGGTGCGGCCTTGGGGCTGTTCTTAGCCCAACAGGTATTTGATTGGATTAACTAGGCTCTAGCGCTTAAAACCGATTCCGGGACGGTCTTCTCCCCAAATATTCCAGCCGCGCTCTAAAATGAGGGCGTCAATTACTTCGCGCAATACACCTCTTCCTCCCGGTTTGCGGGTTTGGTGTTTTACATGCGGCAATACAAATGGCGAGGCATCTGCCGGAGCAATGGCCAAGCCTACTTCTTTGAAAATCGGAATGTCAATTACATCGTCGCCGAGGTAGACGATGTTTTCATCTTTCAACTTGAATTCTTTCTTAAACTGGACATAGGCATCCAGCTTGTCTTCTTGACCCAGTCGCACAAAGTCGATTTTTAATGCCTTCATACGGGTTTCAGCGGCGGTGGATTTTCGGCCGGATATAGTTCCGAAAACTATCCCTTTCTCTTGCATAAAGCGAATGAGTTGGCCGTCTCTCACATGAAAACTCTTCACTTCTTCACCTTGCGCATCCAGCGTGATGCTGCCGTCAGTAAGTACGCCGTCAATATCAAATAGAATTGCCTTGATTTTATCGCCAAATTGAAACATGGTCGAATTTAGGATTTAGGAATGAGGAATGAAGAATGAGGATGAGGAATTCGTTCTACTAATTGATAGTAAACAAAAACGGCCTTTCCGAAGAAAGGCCGTCTAAGCTTTATACTAAGAACCGTTATTAAGCTTTCAAATCAAACCTGTCAAGGTTCATTACTTTGGTCCAAGCAGCTACAAAGTCATTGACGAATTTGCCGCTTGCATCAGAGCTAGCGTAAACTTCAGCCACTGCTCTCAACTCAGAGTTAGAACCAAACACAAGGTCAGCCCTAGAAGCAGTCCACTTCACAGCGCCGCTGTTTCGGTCTCTTCCTTCAAAGAGTTCTTTGGTTTCATCAGTGGCTTTCCATTCGGTTGCCATATCCAAAAGATTCACAAAGAAGTCGTTGCTCAATTGACCCGGAGTAGAAGTTAGTACACCTACTTTTGATCCATTGTAATTGGTATTCAACATACGCATACCACCAACTAAAACAGTCAATTCCGGACCGGTTAAGGTGAGCAATTGTGCGCGGTCTACCAACATTTCTTCCGTTGGAACGCTGTATTGCTTTTTGAGGTAGTTTCTGAATCCGTCGGCATGTGGCTCAAGCACTGCGAAAGACTCCACATCGGTTTGCTCTTGGCTTGCATCAACACGTCCTGCCGTAAATGGAACAGTAACGGTATGTCCGGCAGCTTTAGCCGCCATTTCGATACCAACACCACCACCCAATACAATCAGGTCTGCAAGAGAAACCTTTTTGCTTCCGGATTGGTTAAATGACGTTTGAATGGCCTCCAGCTTACCGATAACTTTATCCAATTGACTTGGATTATTGGCTTCCCAGTAGCGTTGAGGGGCAAGTCTTACACGAGCACCGTTGGCACCACCACGTTTATCTGATCCACGGAAGGTAGAAGCAGAAGCCCAAGCAGTGCTTACCAATTCGCCTACCGTTAAACCGGAATCAGCAATGCTTTGTTTTAAGCTAGCGATGTCGGCATCGCTAACTCCTTCATAATTTGCTGTTGGGAGAGGGTCTTGCCAGATTAGGTCTTCTGCCGGTACTTCCGGACCGAGGTACAGAGATTTAGGTCCCATATCACGGTGGGTCAACTTAAACCAGGCTCTTGCGAAGGCATCGGCAAATTGATCCGGGTTTTCCAAGAATCTTCTGGAGATTTTCTCGTATGCCGGGTCGAAACGTAGCGACAAGTCGGTGGTCAACATGGTTGGACGGTGTTTTACGCCTGATCTGTGCGCATCTGGAATGCTGTTGTCTGCGTTTTTCGCTACCCATTGCTTAGCTCCAGCAGGGCTTGCCGTAAGTTCCCACTCGTAGCCAAAGAGGTTTTTAAAGAAATTATTACTCCATTGGGTTGGCGTTTGAGTCCAGGTTACTTCCGGACCGCCGGTAATGGTATCTGCACCTTTACCTGAACCGTAAGCGCTGGTCCAGCCTAGGCCTTGTTCTTCAATGCCTGCTGCTTCAGGTTCCGGGCCTACAAGACCTGCATCACCTGCGCCGTGCGTTTTCCCGAAGGTATGTCCACCGGCAATCAAAGCCACCGTTTCTTCATCGTTCATCGCCATTCTAGCGAAGGTTTCTCTGATGTCGCGGGCTGCTGCAATAGGGTCAGGATTACCGTTCGGGCCTTCCGGGTTAACGTAGATCAGTCCCATTTGCACGGCCGCAAGCGGATTATCCAAGTCGCGTTCACCGGAGTAGCGTTTGTCGTCTAACCACTTTACCTCAGAACCCCAGTATACGTCTTCCTCCGGCTCCCAAACGTCTTTTCTACCTCCAGCAAATCCGAAAGTCTTAAAGCCCATGGATTCCAAAGCCACGTTACCGGCTAATATCATTAAGTCGGCCCAAGAAATCTGCTGACCGTATTTCTGTTTGATTGGCCACAACAAGCGGCGTGCTTTATCGAGGTTGGCGTTATCCGGCCAGCTATTCAATGGAGCGAAACGTTGTTGACCTGTTCCTCCACCACCACGGCCATCGCCTGTGCGGTAAGTACCGGCACTGTGCCATGCCATGCGGATGAAGAACGGACCATAATGTCCGAAGTCGGCCGGCCACCATTCTTGTGAGTCGGTCATTAATGCATTCAAATCGGCTTTGAGTGCATTGTAATCCAAATGACTGAATGCTTTCGCGTAGTCGAACTCTTCGCCCAAAGGATTGGAGAGGTTGGAGTTCTGGCGTAGAATGTTCAGCTTCAATTGGTTTGGCCACCATTCGCGGTTCGAGGTTCCAGCACCGGCTACCGGTTTAGCGTGGGCACCGTGAAATGGGCATTTGCTTTCAGTTGATTCGCTCATATGAGTAATTTTTTTATTTGCTTTTAATCGGGAATCGTTTCCCTCAATACAAAGGTGAGGCATCTGTCATATTTATAAAAACGATATTATCTATGTTATAATCGATTTTGTAAATGATAAATTTGCTCCATGAATATACAGCAATTCCAGTATGTTTTGGCCGTTGCGGAGCATAAACATTTTGAGCAAGCGGCTGAAAAATGCTCTATTACACAGTCTACGCTGAGCACGATGATTGGCAAATTGGAAGATGAGCTGGCGGTTAAATTGTTCGATAGAAAAACCAAACCTGTTTCGCTAACCAAAGAAGGGGAGGAATTGATTACCCAGATGCAGGTGGTGATGAAGGAAATTGGCGCTTTGGAGAATTTGGCGCAGGAGATCAAAGGGGAAATCATGGGAAGAATCAAAATTGGAGTGATCCCAACAGTGGCGCCCTACCTTTTGCCTTTGTTCCTGACGCGCTTTGCTGCAGCCTTTCCTAAAGTGCATGTGGTGGTGCAAGAAATGCGCACGCACGATATTCAACGTGCCTTAAAGGAGCGAAGCATAGACGTTGGGATTGCAGCTGTTCCTTTACTTGATAAAGAACTGTTAGAGACCTCGCTGTATACCGAGCCATTCGTATTATTCGATTGCCACAGCCAACACAAGTCCGGGAAACAAGTAGACATTCAATCCATCGATTTTTCTCATTTCTTATTGCTGGAAGAAGGTCATTGCCTGCGAACTCAGGTGGAACAGATTTGCGAATTATCTGGAACCCAATTGAGCGATTCCATGAATTTCGAGTTCAAAGCCGGCTCTATCGATAGTTTGCTTCGTTTTACCAAATCGTATGAAGGAACCACTCTGCTTCCTTACTTAGCCACCTTAGGCATGGAAAGCGAAGATCAGAAAAGACTGTATCCTTTTGCTGCACCCACTCCGGTCAGGACTATCGGTTTGGTTGTACACCGGCATTTTGTGAAGAAACGTTTGCTCCAAGGTTTGGAACAAATCATTCAAGAGGCGGTTGCGCCGCTCATTAAACAAGAAGCGAAATCGAAGAATTTTCTACCCTTGAATTAGGGGTATTAAGCCGACTTCGGTCCGGCAATACGGTAGCCAAGCCAAGCCATTGGAATATAGGCCATGGTAATGTCTAAAATGGTAAACCACAAAGCGCCCGGTAGCATGATGTTTACCGCGATGCCGGCGGCTAAGAATAGTGTTCCGACTATATAGGCTAATCTTTGTTTGCGACTAACAGCCAGTTTTACCACAATGAGCACACTTGTTAAAGTACCTAAAGCATGAGCGAGAAAGGGAAATAGAAAGTACTTCGCTTCCAAGGTGGGCATGACGGCTTTGAACGCTTCCATGTCATTCGGGTCGATGCCCGGAACCGGTAAAACTGCATAGCCTACTTGAAGCAAGCCCATGTTCACTACGTTGCCACAAAGCAATGCGAGAATGAGAGCTAGGATATTTCGGACGATTGAATTCATGTGGTTTTCTATTTAGTTCGACTCAATTCTAAATCAAGTTAAGGCTATTTGAAAGCAGGAGCAAACTAGTATTCGTCGTTCATGCCTTTTCCCCGTAAAATGGTATCACGGTATTTCTCAATTCGAGCGGTTCGCGTGGCACTTTGTTTGGCGGCTGCAATGAACATAATATAACCACGCTGACGGCCTGGTGTTAAGGCTTTAAAGGCACTGTCGAGTTCAGGGTCGTTTTCCATGGCAGTTGTCAGTTCCTCCGGGTAATCCGGGATATTATTTTCCCTTTTCTTCGGTTTTAAACCTGCCTTCTCTATTTCTGTGGCTTCTCTAATATAAGCCGAAATTGTCTCAGCTAATTCCGCTACTTGGCCGGCTCTGGTGATTCGGATAATTCTACCGTCTTGTGTGTTTTCACCGGGTTTTTCCAGAATACCCGCTTCGTCTTTCATCAAAGAGCCTTTCAGAAAACTAATGCAACAGTAATGTTTAAAGGCACCTAAAATGATAACGTTCTTTCCATTGTAAGTATAAGTTGGTGCGCGCCATTTGTAGTCTTCCGTTAATTCGCTTTCCAATAGGAGTTCACGCAGAAGCATGAGTTCCTTCACCCAAGTATGGATTTTACATTCAGGAGTGGCGTAGAGTTTACATCTCCCACATCCATCGCTCAAATAATGGTCAACTGCTGCTATGGCTTCGCTCATGGGAGAAAGTTACACGATTACCGGGGATGAAAACAAGTACGCTACCAATCAGCTTTGATAAAGTAGAGGGTATTGCCATCCGGATCTTGGAATGTGGCGATATTCACCTGGTCGTCGGGGTTAAAGGTGAACTGAATGCCTTTGGTTTCCAATTCTTTTACGGTTTCGTCTAAATCAGATACTTTTAAACCAATCTGCATGTTTTCTCCTTTAGCGATGGGTTTATCGGTAGGATGCAAACCAATGTGCAAACCGGGAATTTCAAGATCAGCCCAGTGGTTTCCATAGCGGCTTTTCACTTTGAAACCCAGTACTTCAGCGTAAAAGGCAATGGATTTATCCATGTCGGATACCATAATGGTGATGGCGGCAGATTGTATGTTGGGCATGATGTGTAGTTTGAAGTTAATGTATCACTTCCTTATCACTCAAATAGCTATCCAAGAACAGTTCTAAGCTTTTAAGGGTCTTGGCAGTCAAGTGAAGTTGGTCTAGTTGGTAAACGGATAGTTCGTTGTTCCGTAATTCAATCGAATCACTTTGAATTCTGACTTGGTTAAATGAGCTTCGTAAAATTGAATCTTGATGGCTTTCAATCTCCAAACTTTCCTTCCCAATATGGAGTTTAAGATTGGAAGTATAGGTGAGGCCGCCACTGATCAGAATCAAACCTGTTAATGTGAAATAAAGCAATTCAGTTTCCAACAATCCATAACCACGAATCCAGACGGTGGAGCCAATAACCATAAGTACTCCAATGCTAATCAGGCTCGTTTTAACGGCTAAATCATTTCGGGTAAAAAGGAGGAAATCACCGGCTAGTCTCTTTTTTCGTTTTTGCATATTGAAGTAAAGCAACCAGAACCAAATCAAAGTCAATAGTGCAAAGCCTATCCAAGTAGGAACGTCATTAGACAAGAGGCTTATTCCCAAAAACAGGGCAAGGAAAAAGCATAGTTCTAAGATGGTTCGCAGTCCGCTATGCTGAATGAAACGTAACACAAAGGGGAATTTACATTAAGATTAATCCTGTTTCCAAATACGGCGAATCATCAACAGGTAAGAAAGACCCATTACCAGGTTCACCAATAGCCAAACCGGCATCAGTAAAAAGGCGATTTGATTGAATAAACCTCCTTCGGAAAAGATGCGCTTCAGTTCCCAATTGTACAGGTCTTCATTGCTGATGTTTAAAACAGCAATGAGGAAATAGGATGCAAGAGCCGATATCAGCCACAAAAAAATGGACTGAAAGGGTAAGGTTTTTAGCAGGTGTTTAAATCTTTTCACGTTAATCTCTATTTCTTCTCCTGGCCATGGCCGCTTCCCTGATTTTGGCGTAGCGGTCTTCGGTGGGAAGCTCCAAGTAGGCTCCAATTTTTTCTAGCATGGCCAAGGACTTGGGGTAGTCGGCCGATTCGTAGAGCATGATTTTCTCATCACCTAAATCGAGATTCACTTCGTAACTTTTTGTACGCACGGTGCTACTCTGAGAAAGATGATTCATCACTTGAGTCTCAGAAAAGTAGGCAAGCTGAATCCCTTTCGCTTTTTTTAAATCATACCTCGCCGTTTTGATCGGAATTGGTCCGAGATAGAATAATTTGACGATTTGCCCTGAAGTTTTGTCGAGCACATACCGAATAAGTCCCAAGGTAACTGATATGCCAATGATCGCCAAGAGAATGCTTAAAACGATGATGGCATAGGCAAAAACATTCAGTGCTAAGATTAAGCTGAAAACAAGCAGTACAGAACCCAGTATAAAACTTTTGGCACTCATACTTTCATGTATCGGGAGTTTCATCAAACTAATTCGAGGCAAATAAAATTCGCTTAAAATTAGTTATTAACTGATGCAATTCCTGCATAGTATTTTCTTCGAATGAATGGGTTGAGGTATTGTATTTTCCTTTGATACCTCGAATGAGCAAACACGTTTCCAGGTTCACTTGTGCTTGAATGGTTTTGAGAATCAGAATGAGCTCTTCGTGTCCCTTTTCACCGCTGGCCGAGGCGGTAATAATGCCCACCGGCTTGTCTGAAAATACCGTAGTGGATACGCACCATTCAATCAGGTTTTTTAATCCACTTGGAATGCTAAATACATATTCCGGAGTGGAGAATAGCACCGCATCGGCTTCGGCAATCTTTGAGCGAATAGCCTGAATTGCATCAGGAGTATTCGTGTCGCTTAGCTCGGTTTGAAAGTGGGGCAGGAGATGCAGAGTGTCGAAGATTTCGAGGGTGAAATCAGCATGGCCTAACTCAGCTACCTTCTGCAATAAGCTTAGGTTGGCCGAATTCCGACTCGCACTGCCACATATGCCTAGCACCTTTTTAGTCATGCGATTAGGCTTTTACACCTACTTTTTCATTGATCTTCACCAAGGTTTCAATGCCTTGTAGCGAATAATCCAAAATTTCTTGGTCCAACTTCACGCTGCCTTTTTTGAAGAACTGAATCACCGTTGATCCACCAAATTCGAAATAGCCTTTTTCCTCACCGCGTTTGAACTCATGCGCGCCGTTGAAACGTTGCACGATTTTACCCACCATCATGGCACCTACTTCCAGGTGAAGCACCTCGCCAAAATTTTGCGTTTTCAAAACGGTTAGCTCGCGGTAGTTTTTCGCCATAAGCGATTGTGTAACTGCCAAAGCAATGGGATGCACCGAATGCAAAACACCCGGAATACGAATCACCTTTTCCTGCGTTCCATTGTCGATATAACCGTAGCGGTGGTAGTCGGCAGGAGCCAAGCGGTATACCAGACAAAGGCCGTCTTCGTAGACTTTGGCCAGCTCATCGTTCAATAAAAGTTCCTGAAGCGAATACCAATATCCTTTAATTGGAAGCTGTTTTGTCTTCGCTAAATCAAAAGCAAACAAACGCGAATCAGCCGGCGAAATCAGGTGTTCCGGTGTTTGGTCAATGGGTCTGGCACCTTCTTTCAACTCCCGAATAAAAAAGTCGTTGAAGCTGGTGAATGAGTCCATCGGACGTTTTATTTCGTCTGTATTGATGCCGTAATGCTGAATGAATCCCGGAATCTCCTTCAAGCTTCCTTTGCTCTTCATGCGCATGGCATAGAGCCGAGTGATGAGCTTTTTATTGAAGATGCTATAGGTAATCAGCTTGCCCAGGAACGTATTGTACAGAAAGGAAAGCCCTTCCACTTTATACGTGTTTTCAGTTTCAATACTCTGGGTTTGGCGATTGTACAGCTGAGGTAATTTCATGGAAGCGATTCATTAGCCCATTTGGGGTTGGCAAATATCGAATGAATCGAGCGTATTTCAAGCCAAGCTTTGGCGTGCTACCTAAATGGCGAACTAAACCGCACATCGGTACTGATGGTTTCGTCGGTCAAGGTCTTCAAGAAATTGACTACATCTGTCTTTTGTTGGGCGGTCCAGTTCAAGCGAATCGGATTGCCATTCTGGTCTTTTAAAGCCCCACCGAGGTTAGGGTGTGCTTGAATACCGCTATTATAATGCTCAATCACTTCTTCCAAGGTAGCAAATCTACCATCGTGCATATACGGTGCGCTCAGGGCAATGCTTTTAAGTGAAGGTACTTTGAAGGAGCCAATGAAGACCGGATTTTTTATAGCCTCGTAAACGCCCAAATCTGTTGTAGAAGCGGCATCCAGACCATTGTTGGTTGGTCCGTTATCGGGATTGATAAAGGCCTTGGTAGAATGACAGCCAATGCAGCCACCCCCGCCTTGTGGAGGAGGAAGGAGGAATAGGCGTTTGCCGTTGTTTTCGCTGGTGGAGAAATTAGGGAAGTCTTGTCCCGGATTATCAACCAGCTTACGTCCCTCATCGTATCGGCTGTTCACACTGCTGATGCTTCGTACAAATTGAGCCAAGGCTTTAGCGATACGGTCTGAATTGATTTCAGCGTTGCCAAATGCGTCTTGAAAAAGGCTAGGGTAATAGCTCTGCGCTTTAACCGTAGCCACAATCTGCTCGAGGGTCATGCCCATTTCTACTTCGTCTTGGAACGGCATCAATACTTGCTCTTCCAAAGTGGCGGCACGTTCATCCCAGAAAAATCTTCCACGGTCGTAAAAACGCGCATTCACCAAAGTCATCGAATGCCTTCTGGTTTTACCGCCGTCAAAACCATCACTTAAAACCAGGTCATCCCCAAAGGCTTTGTCTTGTTTGTGGCAGGAAGCGCAAGCTACGGTGCCGTTGGCGCTGAGTTTTTTATCGTAGAAAAGCACCCGTCCCAGAGTGGCGCCTTCGTTGGTAATGGGATTACTGGCCGGCATATTATCATTGTCGGCAGCGGCATTTTGCCCCGGTCCCAAAAGTGCATTGGTGCTCAAGTGGGTAGGGAGGTTCAAACTGCTGTAATCGTATGGTGATTCAGGAAGGTTTAAAGGTCCGATTTCGCTGCCGGGTGTGGTGGTGGAATCTTTCTGACAAGCAGCTAAGGCAATTACGGCAGCGCTGATGGCAAACAGGCTTTTGGCTAGGGTTTTCATGAGGGTAGGGTTTGGTTTTCAGGTTTAGGATGAAAACCTAGCGCCTTGGTTTAACGCCACTTTGGAAAAATTGAATCAATGGGAATATTTAATGCTGCTTTGGGGTAACGAGTTTTGAGGTAGAGTATACGTGATACCGTATCCTGATTCACTTTGAAAAAGCCGGCAGTTCCGACGTCATCAGCGTATATCCACCAAGTTTCTTGCTTGTAATCGGGCTGATTGAAAGTTCGAATCAGCTGTGTTGTATCCATGCCAATTTCCAATGTACCAAACAATGGCAGGCCCTTAGAAACTAGGTCGATTGCTGCAAAATATTGGCTGGTATCGTCCGTATCCCATCTTCCGCCATGGGGAACTCCTACATACAAAGTGGCTAAATAGGCCTGTGATTGATATTTAGTGAAGAGGAAATAGTCTCCAATAAATCCATCGTTTTCTACTTCCTTTAAAAACCGCGTGATTTTCTTTCCGGCAATGCTGGAAGTTTCAATAAAGGGCAATAGAGAATCCAAATCCGGAATGGGCAATTCTCGACCTGGTGTTTCTTTTACTTCAACCGGAATTGAATCAACTGGCTCTAGCGAATCTGTATGCGGGGATGGAATAGTGGATTGTTCTTCTTGGACAGAATTGCAGTTAGCCAAGGCAATGACAAGCAAAACAAAACTCAGGCTTCGAATTAGGACATTCACTTTGCCAAGTGCTTGCATGCGGTTTCGTAATTTAAACTGGGATCAGCTACCATCAATTCAATAACACGGAAGGGGTTGATGCCGGATAAATAAGTGGCTTGCAAAGTAGTTGTTGAAACGGAGATCTGATGCGCATCGGCCAAGTCTTTGGCTTTGAGGATGCTTATGGGTGGTACGCCTTTGAGCATCATCGATAGACTCTCTTTTAATGTCAGGCGGTACACAAATTCTGCATGAATCATGCGGTGCCAGAGTTTTAAGGCAACCCAGACAAACAGACAGAGTAAAGCGATAACAAGAAGAAAGGCCATGCGAATTGTTTTGAGTGTTAAAGGTAAGGAAGCTTGTGCATATAAGGCGCATGGGTGCTCAGTCAATTCATCATTGTGACTCAGGCTTGCTCACGGATGCGGTAAACACAACGTTGTCCGCCGGCCACAATATGCTGCACGCGTTCTACTTCGTATAAGTCGCCTATCAGCTGTTTGAAGTTTTTGAGTTCGCTTCTGCAGAAGCCTTGGCATTCTGTGGCGGCAGCGCAAATGGGACAGTGATTTTCGATCAGGAAATACGCTTCATCTTCTTTTTTCCATTCGGCCATATAACCTTCTTGGGAGCGGATTTCACTCAGTTTAGTCAGGCGTGCTTCGATGGTTTTGGCTTTGCTCATTTCTTTGGCATAGCGTGCATATACCTGGTTTTCTCGATCACTAATAAGTAGGTCGAGGGCATTGTCGCCCAAAAGTTTTTTAACGGATTGAAGTAGCTCCACGGTTACTTGAGCATGGGTATCCGGAAAATTGGCCAGTCCCTTTTCGGTTAAGGTAAAGTAGGCTACCGGTCGGCCTACGCCTTCACTTTTTGATTCTGTCTGCACCCATTCTTTTTCCATGAGTTTGAGCAAATGGAGACGCGCACCTTCCTTGCTGATGCCGAGTTCTCCCGCCAAACCGGCTAAGGTGACAGAACCTTGCATTTTTAGAATCATCAGGATTTTATCGGCAGCGCTTTTCTTCATTTTACAATCAAATACTTGTTTAAAACGGTACTACAAACCTAGTGAAAAGGTTTTAATTGTCTGTTTTAAGGTTGATTCAAATTAATAAAACAAGTAAAAACTAGTTAAAATAAAATCAAGAATTACCTTTGTACCAGTTTTAAACGTTAATCTAAATCATATGAGTTACACATTGCCAGAATTGCCATACGCCTACGACGCGTTAGAGCCACATTTCGATAAAGAAACCATGACGATCCACCATACTCGTCACCACCAAGCTTATGTTGACAATTTGAACAAAGCAGCAGGTGAAAAGGGATTTGAAGAAGACAGCCTGGAAGGTGTTTTGAAAGCCGTGAGCAAATACGGACCGGCGGTTCGAAACAACGGCGGCGGACATTATAACCACAGTCTTTTTTGGGAAATCCTATCACCAAATGCGAAAACGGCACCGGAGGGAAAACTAGCCGAAGAAATCAACGCGGTATTTGGCGGATTGGATGAGCTTAAGTCGCAGATCAAACAAGCGGGCTTAACTCAGTTCGGTTCAGGTTGGGCTTGGTTGTATGTGAAATACAATGGAACCATTGGTGTTACCGCAACAGCAAACCAAGATAATCCTTTGATGGATACCAATATCACCAGCCAGGGATACCCTATTTTAGGAGTAGATGTATGGGAACATGCCTACTACTTGAAATACCAGAACAAACGTGCAGACTACCTCGACGCTTTCTGGTCAGTTTTAGACTGGAACGCAGTAGAGGCCAAGTACGCTGAAGTATTAGCAAAATTGTAATGATGAAATGATAGTCGGAGCAGGGGGAATTCCTCCTGCTCTTTTTTTTATGGAAACGAAGGAGTTTAGAAATAAGGTAGAAGCAAACGGCATCGTTACCGTTGATCTGCTGGATTACCGGCCGACGGAAATGGCCGTGGTCTTTGATATCAAAGAGGGTCTCTACATGGGACTCATTGTCAAGGAAAAAGAGTTTCGAAGCTTTCTTTCTGAACACGATTGGGAACAGTACCAAGGTAAACCGGTGGCTATCTTGTGTTCGGTAGACAGCATTATCCCTACCTGGGCGTATATGGCGGTGGCGGAGAAATTAAGCGATGTAGCTTCGCATATTGAGTTTACCAGTCCGGAATTAATGGACATCCGACTTTGGACAGAACTGATAATGCAAGCCGATTTTGAGTCGCTTAGAGGCCAAAAGGTGGTGGTGAGGCAAAGCTCTAAACTAGCACCACAGCTTTACGTTGCCATTACACAGGTACTCAAACCTCTGGTTAAAACGCTGATGTACGGCGAAGCGGGTTTACCCAAAGTAATTTACAAGGCCTAACTTCCATTCAGCACAATCTTGCGAACCCCAAGGCGGTAAATCCAAGACATCAAGAGCATAAGTCCGAAATGAGCCACAGCACAATAAAGTAATTCTACTGTACTGAGTTCCGAGATATAGGATAGCATACTTACCAAAAGAAAGGAAACGATCAAGGCGCTTAAATTTACGTTTAGATTAGAGGGTAAAACAGGTTCCTGTTTAAACTCTTTCCAAAGGCTATAAGCTCGGTATATTCTTAAGGCAGTATTGAGTACAATGGAACCTATATACCCTATCAAGAGAAGCGTTATATAGGCTTTTGTTTTGTAAAGGAGGTAGCCAAAGCACAATGCCAAAATTACCTTAAGCATTCCGGGAAGTAAGTCTGCTCGAACCCACACTTTTTCCCTCATGGAGGAGTGAAGGCTTTGATCCTTCCAGTCTTCAATTCGTCTCAAGTCAAAATTGGTGGCCCCCAGTTCGCTAAACATGCGGGTAGCTTCAGCATATTTCCGATTGTGGTGCAGACCTTTACCTAATTCGTATTTAAGCTCTTCCAATCCTTTCGAATCAGAAAGTTGAGAAGCAATGGGTAGGTAGCCGCTTTTATACAAGTAGAAAACGGCTGAATACTTTTCCTTGTTATTGAGCGAGTGAGCCAAACGATAGAGGACATAAACGGCAAGATCAAAATCGGAGTTGCACGCTTGCAGGGTAGAGAGAATTCTGGCTTGTCTGTTTTCCCAATAGCCAATTACCTGGTTATCCTGGTTTAATTCTCGCACTTGATTGGCAAGGGTATCTATTTGGCTCATAAGGTGAATTCTACAGAAGCATTAACCTGGTATGGAATCGCTGTTTATTAAACGAATCTGCCGATTTATCCATTCTCTAAATGGATTTCAAGCTTCTTGTTGAGCTCATCGATTTTACTATCGTATTGATCCGATTGTTCCAGAATGGCCTTGTGGATCAATTCGTAAATCTGAATGCGCAGCTCACAGTATTCTCTTAAACTTTTAATTTGTTCTGTATGCTCATCGCTTAGAGTAGTCAGTGCCTCCATGTTCTGGAGAATTGTCAGATTCTCCTTCCATAGCGGTAAGCCTTTGTCTTCAATAAACACGGCTATCACGCGTTCATTTCCCTGTTCCAATAAGGGGTAAAGCGCCAATGCTTCTTCTTCGTTTTGTGTGAATCTATCGATAGCGTCATTATACAAGTTCGAATCTTTGAGGCTTGGTCCGGCTTGCAATGCAATGACCAGGGCTACAATAAAGGGAGCGATGCAAAGTAGACTTATGCCTATAGCTCTCCATACCGAATAATATTTCCCACCCTGTTCTTCGTGCGTTTCTAAAACTTCTCCTTGGTACTTTTTAACCAATAGCGAAGCGAGCAGGGTATAGGCTGCCGGAATGATGCTTTTAGGAATTTTATCGACGAAGGCCTCAGGCAAATAGAAGACACTTCCAAAAATCAGTACAGTCGCCAAGATGCCCAGCAGGAGTGCACGTGAAGCAGAACTATCGTCTCCGGCATTTCTGAAATTGCGCCTCATTAGGAGTCCGGTAACCAAAGGGCCTCCGATAAAGGTGGCAATGCTAATGGTTTTGGCGTTATAGTATTTTGTTTGAGTTTCAAGTATAGGTTCCATAGGTACTTTAAAAGGGAAAGGTACTTACGAAACTTTAAACTACCACAATGGACATTGGTTGAGTAGGTCAGTGGTAGTTTTGTTTTGGCCAATCTACATGGAAGTAGCAGAATGAATTTTACGCGAAGCGGGTCTAGTATACCACGAAATCACCGTGAGTAGGAGCAATAAACTTGGTCCGAAGTATTCCATAGCCGGGTCTTGAACAGCGAAGTGCGAAAAGAGTGCTCCACTCATTAGGAAAAAGAATCCGGCATAAGCCCATTCTTTCACCAAGGGGAATTTAGGCAGGAGAATGGCCACCACGCCTAACAGCTTCCATACTCCAATGATGGTCAGAAAATAGGCATGGTAGCCCAACTTGCTCATTTTCTCCACTTCTTCCGGCAGGTGAATGAGTTGAACAATTCCGGTTGAAACCATACCTAAGCTCAACCAAATAGTGGATACCCAGTACATTATTTTATCTCTTTTTTTCATAATTCGAAGGTGTTCATGAGGTTTTGCAGCTGGTTATGTGCTGCGTTTAAGCCCTGTGCAAAAGGCATTTTTAATTGGTTATTCCGGTCTTCTACCGATTTGAACACAAGTTTAATGTGTAGTTCGCTGGTGGCTGGACCGGTAGATTTAAAGGTGAGAAACTCTAATTGAACAGGAAATCCCACGTTTTCCATTTCAAAGGTTCGGATGATTTCTTCGTTTTCTTTAACCGAATGAATGGTACCATTCGCTTTGAAAAGCACATTGCCGTCGTTGTCTGTTTTCTGAAAGACATAGCTACCGTGGTTTTGGTGCTCCAGCTTCACTACCGTATTCCCCATCCATTGTGCAATAAATTCGGCTTTTGAATAAGCCAAATACAGCAAGTGAACCGGTAGGTCAAATGTCCGGTGGATGTGTATTTCAGGCAATGCATCCGCTGCCTTTACTTGTGTTTTCAGTTCCATCTTATTTTTTCTCTTGGTATTGTTTCATCACTTCTTCAAGCGTATCGAATCGCTTTTCCCATATTAGTCTGAACGGTTCGATGAAGTCGGCTACCTCTTTCATTTTGTGCACGTTTAGTTGGTAGTACACTTCTCGGCCTTTCTGTTCCTGTGTCAGCAGGTCGCAGGCCGATAGCAACTGCAGGTGTTTCGAAACGGTGGGCCTGGCAGTATCAAAGTTCGCCGCGATCGCTCCAGCAGACATCGACTGGGTGGCTAAAAGCAATAGGATTGCTCTTCGGGTAGGATCGGCTATTGCTTGAAATACATCTCGTCTTAAATTCATTGTGATGCCATTTGGCTACAAATGTATATGTAGTTATTTGGCTACGCAATTAAAACTGAAAAATTGTTTCGATTCAGACTTACCTGATTGGATCAAATCGCTAGAAATGCGGATAAAAAGAATGGGCCGGACGCTGACAATTCAGCATGTCAATTGTTGGGTAAGTCCTAAGCTTATCCACGAATTAGTATTTGGTATAGTAAATCAACCCGCCACCCAAGTTTAGGCCTGCGCCTAGCTGTTTACCCAGAACATAACCTTTCGATTTATAGCCTAGGTTAGCAAAGAGTCCAAAATGTTTGCTGAACTTCAAAGACGTCATCACTTCCGTAGAGAGCCCTTTTCCAAACAGGCCTTGGTCCCAAGCGTCTACTTTGGCACTGAGCTTCCAGTTGTTTTGAGCGATGAGCTTATGCCATACCAAGCCAATACCCTTGTTTTTGAAAGGATCTCCATATTTCAGGTAGAGCATAAACTGTTGATTCGCTAGGTGGATATAATTGTTTAGGTACAGCTCATAGCCCAATGGAGAAACGTTAAATAAGGTTCCGTAGGTCCAGCCTTGGGTTTGATTTCCGAGTAGGAAAATGGGCCTTCTGGTTTTGTTTTTTCCAAAGGTGGCGCCTACTTCACGGTAGAGTTGTGGGTCGGCCAAATTCCACAGTAATCCGAGGTAGGTAGATTGATTGTAATAGCGAATCAAGGCAGGGTTTACGCTGCTATCCGGCATAAAAACTTGTCCGCCACTGAAGTTCTTAAATACAGAATGCTACGTGAATAGGATCGCCGGCGGTATTAATCTAGGTGTCCTTTTCTTTTGGATTACGTGGGACGATTAGAAAGGAATAAAGCGGATACATCAGTCGGTTAGCGAAGGCAAAGCCAAGGGCTTCATTGTAAATCCCATTTTGAGCTACAAATTCCTGCTGAATCTGCTGGGCACTGAGTGAGTTCACTTCAAAACCGGCTGTAACGGATAGCGATTTATCGGTGAGGCTAATGGTGCTAGGCAAGTGCATGGTGGTATAGGGAATGGGCAACCCGAAATTGTGAATCTTAAACTGACCGCCTACCTGCTTGGCTCGGAGCGAGTGCCCAAACTCATGCGACCATAACATGGTGAGGTAGGTGGTAGCAAAGGAATAGATTCCGGCGGTGATGTTTCCCGACTTTTCGCCCATGTGAGGCTTTATTTGCGTGCGAAATACATCCTGAAGCAAGCGATGTGTGGAGATGGCGTTTCCTGAAGAATTGCGGAGATCAAATTGAGTATAGGCACCGAAATCGTACTGTCTACGCCAACTACTGTCTTGTGCCAATGCGGAAGCAGGAATACAGCACAAAGCGACAAGGAATGCTAGGAATAAGCCTTGAACTAACTTCATTGTTTTGGGGTTTAGGCAAAACTAGAGGTCGGGTTTTGAACAGGTTGTGATATAAATCACCAAAGTAATACCTAAAAAAAAGAGGCACCCCACCTAAGTAGGGTACCTCCATATTCTGGCTAACACTATAGCTTAAATGCCGTAAGCCGCGCTTAAGAATTCTTTAACCGGGGCTGATTTTCTTCCTAAAAAGGGTTCAATATCCGTTTGCGGTGAATCGAATGCACCTGAGGCAATACCTTGTCCGAATGAACTCATCATGCCAATGTACATATCAGGCACACCATACGATTTCATGGTTTCTTCAAATGCCGCAGGCTCAGGTGAAACGTAGGCGATGGTTTCTCCTGTGATTTTGCTCAAGGCCTCGGCTACCTCTTGGAAAGTGACTTTGTCTGTTCCGTTGAATTCCAATGCTTGATTCACCAATTTCTCAGCGTTAGCGAGGGCATTAGCGCCTGCTTCGGCAAGTTCGGTGCGGGTGATGAAGGCTGTTTTTCCTTCGCCGGTTGGCAAGAATACCGTTTTGCTAGCGAGGATCTGTTCGCGGTTACCCAAGAACATGGCAATCACTTCGCTGTACAAATTGTGACGTAAGAAGGTATAGTTCAAACCGCTGGCTTTGATCCAGGCTTCGGTATCCAAATGCACTTTCATGGCGCCAAATAAAGGACTGGTTTCAGCCAGGTTATTTAAGCTAACGCTGGTATAGAAAATATGGCCCACTCCGCTGTTTTTAGCAGCTTCTACCACGTTTTTATGCTGTGGCTCACGGTTGGCGATTTCGCTACCGGAGACAAAATAGAGTAGGTCGATGCCTTGGAAAGCGGCATTCAAGGCTGCAGTATCGCTGTAATCGGCTACGCGCAATTCAAAGCCGGCCTTTTGCAGCTCCTGGGCTTTATCGCTAGCAGCATCTCTTACCAATACGGCAATGGTCCAATCCGGTTTTAAGTTTTTTAAGTTTTGGGCTACTGCAGAACCTAATCCGCCTGTTGCTCCGGTTATCAATACGGTACTCATTAGATATATTTATTAAAGTTACTTACTTTTGGTAAGTCAAAGCTAAGGGTAAGGTTTCGCTCAGAAAAGAGCTTACAGCAAAGTGAATCACTTACCTGCAGGTTAGTTTTATTGATAATGAGTAGTTTATGGAAGCAGGAAATTTGAAAATATATGCCGACGTGGAAAATTGTCCGGTGCGGAATGTGCTGGATCGGATAGGAGATAAATGGTCGATGTTGGTATTATTGCTCTTGAACCAAGAGGAAGTGCTGCGTTTTAATGAACTGCACAAGATCATCGAATCGATTTCGCAAAAGATGCTGTCCACAACATTAAAGAGTTTGGAAGCGGATGGTTTGATTGAGCGAAAAGTGTATGCGGTGATTCCCCCGAAGGTAGAATACCGGCTAACCGATAGAGGCCAAAGCCTGATGCCGCACGTGTTAAGCTTAGTTGATTGGGCCAACTCAAACTTGGGGGCCATCAAAGAATCGAGGTTGCAAGGCTTAGCGAGTTAGCAAAAAAAAACCGCCCGAAGGCAGTTGATGAAAACACAGGATGCTTGGTTAATTAATCTTTTGTTCCAACATCGGAATAAGAGCATGCGCCGGAACAACGCCCGACTGTCGCCAAACACTCTCCCCATTTTTAAAGAGTATCATGGTAGGTACACCTTGAATCTGATAGGCATTCGCTGCCATCGGATTTTGGTCTACGTCTACTTTCACGACCTTCACTTTGCCATCCATCTTAGAGGCAACCTCTTTCAGAATGGGCTCCATGATTTTGCAAGGGCCGCACCATACCGCGTGGAAATCCACGAGCACCGGTGTATCTGATTGTATTAATTCGCTAAATGTCATTGATTGTAGGATTGTTTAACTGTAGGACTGTGGGACTGACTTTGTTGATTGTTGAATGTTTACTGTCTAAATGTCCCTAAGTCTAAAAGTCTTATTGTCTTACTTCACGTCAAACGGCCAGTTCATGATACCACCCATCAGGTTGTATACATTGCTGAATCCGTTCTGAACCATGAATGAAGCTGCTGTATTGCTGCGGTTTCCACCGGCACAGTAAACCAAACAAGTTTTGTCTTTTGGTAATTCTGCAATCAAAGTGGTGAAAGTCGGACTCATCAAATCGATGTTACGTGCTTCGCCGATACGGCCAGACATATACTCCCCTGGAGTACGAACGTCGATAAGAATGTTGTTTTCGTCTTGCATAAGCTGAGCAAAGTCTTCAGCGTAAACGTGGTTAACTTGATTTTGTGTCGTATTCATATTAATTCGATTTGTATTTTGATCGTTTTGTTAATACAAAGGTCATGTGCTCAAGCTAGACAATGCGTAATCTAAGTCACATAGAGGAGTGAGCCCAAAAGTAGACGCTACGCGACACTTTCGGACAAAGGGAGAGTCGGAACGACGGAGAGACAGAGAATCTGAGTTAAAGTGAAATAAAAAGTGTCACCGCAAAGTAAAGACAGACCATGGCCTGTCTTAGGCACAAATGGTTTTATCAGAAGAAATTATCATAAAAGAATGGTCGTGACCAGCGTCTAAAAGCAGTAATAAACTGTGGCTGAGTGAAACAAGAACCAAGGAAATTAGGTCTAAACGTCCCTCCGTCTCTCTGTCTCTCCGTCTCTCCTAAACTATCTCATCAAAATCGTCGCGCACGTAAATGGTATTGCGGCCGAGTTCAATGATCTTCCTTTTCTCTAACTGCTTCAGCAATCGGGATACGACTTCCCGGGAGGTGCCCAGTTCAGTAGCAATCTGTTGGTGGGTGATGTGGATTTCGGTAGCGCGGTGTTGTTTAAACTTCGCTAAAAGGTAATTCAATAAGCGCTCATCCATCTTCTTAAAGGCTACCGCATCGATCACGCCTAAAACTTCTTGAAAGCGACGTTGGTAAGTGAGTGATACGTAGTCTTTCCAGCTTTTATAACGGCTGGTCCATTCTTCGTGCAAATGCACAGGCAGCATAATGACATCGGTAGGCTCATCGGCAACTGCCTTGATCTCGCTCGGCTTATGTGCGCTGCAGCAGGTAAGCGATAGGGCACAAGAATCGCCCGGATTGAGGTAATACAAAAAGACTTCTTTGCCTTCTTCATCCACGCGTAAAATGCGGATGGCACCGGATATTACAATCGGCACAAACCGAATAAACTGCCCACGCTCCATCAGGAGGTCGCCTTCTTCAAAATGTTTGACATGCGACTCTTCCTGCAACTCTTCCAAGATGCCGGGGTCGGAAAGGCTGGGAAGTAATTTCTTTAATTCTTCTGTTTGCAACTCTGACATGGTGGGAGGTATAGGAGGATGGTGACTAACTTTTTATCTTTAAAATAGGCTCTGTAGCTGATACCGGTTTTCGCATCGGTAAACAGGGTATAGGCATTTTCTTTCACGCCTTTTTTACGTTCAGCCACAACTTTGCTTGAACGTAGAGAACGGAATTTACGACGAAACTTTTTTTCGCTCATTCCGCTAGTTAAGGCTTTGCCATTAATCTTCACCACATTGCCGCTGGAGCGCATGTCTACCTGAAAGAGGATGGAACTATCCCCGTGAATGAGGTAACCTACGCCGTGGTTGTAAATGAGCGATGATACATGCGAACGCAAGAGCATGGCCAAACTATCCGGAATTAGCAATTGATTGGCGCTGTCAATTTTACTCACAAACACCTTGGTTTCAGGAGTATTGTGATGCCAGTTTAAGCTATCATTTACTTGGATGGTTTGTGCTTGAGTGAACAAGGAACCGGCCACTAATGCCATGAACAACACGAATCGCTTCATGGCCCAAAAATAAGAAAAGCCGGACGAGTGTCCGGCTATTCAACCTAAAACTTATGGAGAAAGCTAAATTTTTCAGTGAACGAATCAATTCTGATTCAATAACTGGAATACCTCATCCAGTTTTGGAGTGATGATAATCTCTGTTCTTCTGTTTTTAGCTCTGGCTGCTTTTGTCTTGGCGTCTTCAATCGGGTAATGTTCACCGCGACCGGAGGCAATCAATATTTTCGGATCTACTTTTCCGTCTACCGTTAAGATTCGAACAATGGAAGTAGCGCGCAATACGCTCAAATCCCAGTTGTCTTTGATCTGTCCGCTTTGCATTGGCACATCATCGGTATGGCCTTCCACCATGATGTTGATGTCTTTGATGTCTTGCAAAGATTTCGCTAACTCAAGTAAGGCTTCTTTTCCTTTTTTGTCTACTACGATACTTGCCGAAGCAAAAAGCAATTGTTCTTCGAGCGATACGTAAACCTTGCCGTTTTTAATCTCTACGCTCAAGCCTTTGTCTTTGAAGCCCAATAAGGCATTAGACAATTTGGCTTTGAGGCTCTTTACAGCAGAGTCTTTGGCATTTAAAATATTCTGAAGTTCGTAGACGCGTGCCTGCTCTTTTTGCAAGTCGGCCTTCATGCCTTCCAACTCAGATTTCAATCGCATATTGCTGTTTTCTTGGTCGTTGAGGCGTGCTTCTTTCGCAGCTAAGTCGCGCTCCTTAGCCATCAGCTTCGCTTCCAATTCTTTAAGCGATTCAGAAAGACGTTGCTCAGCCAATTGGTTATTGCGAATCAGCTTTTCATACGAGTCTTTCAACTCACCGTAAAGCTTCTTATTGGTTTCAAATAGGGTATGGGTTTCAATGGAATCAGCAACCAGTCGGCTAACATGCTCCGTTAACGCAATCTTCTCTGTTTTGAGTTTCTCTTGCTCTTCTTTGCTGGTCTTCAACTGCTCATTGCAGTCTTTGTTGTTCTTTTCTAATTCTTTGTAGGCTGTCTCTAAATCTTGGTACTTACGCTGCGGAACGCAGGAAGCCAAAACGGTAACGGCCAGAAGTACAGAAGCGATTTTCCTAATCATAGTTTTCACTTTACATTACGAAAAAAGCAGCTTTGTTTGTTAGAAAATAGGACAGCCCTACGGCTTTTAGTCACATTTGCCTGCACTTGTTCACAACCGCTTAAGTATTCAGGTCTGCCATACAATTATTAACTTGCGCCCATGATGCGGAAAGAGCAAGTCATCGCTGCGGCCCAGCGCGTTTTTCAGGTAGAGCAACAATCCTTGGCGGAGGCTTCCGCCCGTTTGGATGATCAGTTTGCAGAGGCGGTTGAAAAGGTCTTGGCCATGAAGGGTAAACTCGTGGTTTGCGGCATGGGCAAATCCGGACATATCGGTAAAAAGATTGCGGCTACCTTAGCCAGTACCGGAACGCCGAGCTTTTTTGTTCACCCGGGTGAGGCCTTCCATGGCGACCTCGGCATGATTGGCAGCGACGATGTGGTTTTGCTCATTTCTTATTCCGGTGAGACAGACGAAGTGCTGCGCATTATTCCTTTTCTACAGAACAACGGCAATGTGCTTATCGGGATGAGTGGCAAAGCTGAATCTACCCTCGCTAAAGAAGTGAATTATCACCTCCATATTGGCGTAAGCAAAGAAGCTTGTCCGCTTGAGTTAGCACCTACAAGTTCCACCACTGTAACCTTGGCCATGGGCGATGCTTTGGCGGTGGCCTTGATGGAGGCTCGCGAGTTTCAGCCGGAAGATTTTGCCCGTTTTCATCCGGGTGGAAGCCTTGGCAGAAGACTGCTCCACAAGGTGAGAGATTATATGGTAACCGAAGAATTGCCTTTTATACAAGAGAATGCAGGCGGACAAGAATTGGTGCTTAAGCTTTCTGAAGGCAGATTGGGTTTGGTCATTGTTTTGGATCAAGCCGGCAAATTGTTAGGGGTTATTAGCGATGGTGACTTACGCAGAGCGATGGAGAAAACAGACCGCATCAGCGATTTGAAAGTAATCGACTTAGTTAGCCGCAACCCTATTCAAGTAGCGTCGAGCCTGCCAATCCACGAGGCGGAAAAACTCATGCTTGAACGGAAAGTGCTTTCTGTACTCGTTACAGAAAACGACAAGGTTCTGGGTGTTTGTCAGTTGTACAGCATTTACGGCGGACGATGAAAGTAGAGTTATGGATGGTGGGCAAAACGGCAGAGGCTTACCTGGAAACGGGTATGGCCATTTACGAAAAACGCTTACCGCATTACCTTCCTTTTCAAAAACAGGTTTTTCCGGATATTAAAAACGCCAAGAACCTGGATCAAGCTTCGCTAAAAGTGAAAGAAGGCGAGGCTTTTCTCAAGAAATTAGACAAACGCGATTTCTTGGTATTGCTGGATGAAAACGGCAAGGTTTCGAGCTCGGTACAGTTCGCAAACCAGCTGGAGAAATGGAATATCCAAGGCATCGATCGATTGGTATTTCTCATTGGTGGGGCGTATGGCTTTAGCGATGAGGTTTACGATAGAGCGAACCACAAGATGAGCCTTTCACCCATGACCTTCTCGCATCAGATGGTTCGACTCATTTTCTTAGAACAATTGTACCGCGCGTGCAGCATCAACAAAGGAGAACCCTACCACCATGAATAAGACCTTTCGCTTCAAGGAATTTGAGCTGCGACAAGAGCAAGCAGCGCATCGTTTTGGCACCGATTCCATGGTATTGGGCGCTTGGGCAGAACAGGAAGAGGCCATGAATATTCTCGACATCGGCACAGGTACGGGCGTACTTGCGCTGATGATGGCGCAGAAACACCCGGATGCCTTGGTGGATGCCGTGGAGATGGATACGGCCTCAGCTGCAGAAGCCGAATTCAATTTTGAAGCCAGTCCTTGGGGCTATAGGCTAACTTGCTACCCACAACGCTTTCAGGATTTCTGGCAGGGCGAAACCTTGCATTACGATCTGATCATTTGCAATCCGCCCTATTTTGAACCCATCAACAAAGCCAAAGGGAATAACGAACAGCTACCTGAAGAACGCAGGGAACAAGCCCGTTTGCAGAATACCTTGAGCTTGGAAGAGCTGTTGGATGGCGTAAGCCGATTATTGGTGAAATACGGTCGCTTTTATACCGTATTACCCTTGAATGAAGCTGAAAAACTCACCGCCTTAGCGAAGGAAAAAGGCCTTTACCTTACTGAAAGACTCAATTTAAGGCACGATGCGAATAGTCCTGATTTTAGGCAATGCCTCTGCTTCAGCAAGCTGGAATCTGAATTGAAAGAAAACACCCTAACGATTTACGAAACCGACCAAAGCTGGACACCCGAATACAAAGCCTTAACGGCAGCATTTCACCTGAAGTAGAAAGGGTTGAATGTTTACTGTTAACTGTATTTGGTATCTATTGAGTCTGAATACATTGAAACGTGTTTCCGTTGATTTTTACATTCAACATTCAACAGTTAACAAATGCAATTAAACAGTCCTACAATCCAACAGTCCTACTTAAAACAACCCATTCACTTCCGCATCAATCTTGCTGATCACCAAACCCAAATCTTCCGGGTTATTGTTGATGTCCAAATCGTCGATGTTGAGAATAAGCAGTTTGCCTTTGTTGTAGGTTGAGATCCAAGCTTCGTAACGCTCATTTAGGCGCTTGAGGTAATCCAAACGAATGGAGTCTTCGTATTCTCTGCCTCGTTGTTGAATATGGTTTACCAAAGTAGGAATGCTTGCTCGGAGGTAAATCAACAAGTCGGGTGCTTGAATAAAGGAGTTCAAGGAATTGAACAGTCGCGTATAGTTATCGAAATCGCGCGTGCTCATCAAACCCATGGCATGCAGGTTAGGGGCGAAGATATAGGCATCCTCGTAGATGGTTCTATCCTGAATAATGGTTTTACCGCTATTGCGAATCTGCATGATGGTATTGAAGCGGTTGTTCAGAAAGTAAATCTGAAGGTTAAACGACCAACGCTGCATATCCTCGTAAAAATCGTTGATATACGGATTGTCTTCTACGTCTTCGAAATGTGGTTCCCAGCCGTAGTGTTTGGCAATCAAAGTGGTCAACGTGGTTTTCCCGGCTCCTATGTTTCCTGCAATAGCGATGTGATGCATAGCGTCAAAAATAATTTGAGGAAAACGAATAAACGAAACTTTAGGGACTTGATAATCCTAAATTTTCGTTTAAGTCCAATTAATGTCTTTCCGGATAACGTGTATTCTGAATCGGAATTCGGTTGTTTTTAAAGAAGGGATGTGGGTTTTCAGGGTCGAGTAAATAGAGTTGAGCGAAGTAAAAGAGCCCGTCTAAATAACATTTGGAGGTTTTATCTTTTTTCTGAATTTCACTATCGGATAGATAGAACCAAACAATTTTACCCGGATTGAAGCCGGCGTATTTCCATTCCGGATTTATCAATAATCCCCAATGGTCCACATGCGATTCTCTTCCGTTTAAATGTCCGCTTACCCGAATCCCTTTGTATTTCTGCTGATTCGGTATCTCTTGCCAAACGGTTTTATAGCCTCCTTGTCCGTTGTCTACGTCTTTCATTTCCGTTACGCGTTCCTCCACCACTGAATCGGGCATGGGTAGACCGTTTTCCAAATGCGCTTGCAGACTTTTATCCGTTCGCACGGCTGTTTCGAGCGACTTTTGCAGGCTATCGAAGCTCATGAGCGCGTAGGTATACAAGTCGGTTTCGCGGAGCTCTCTGTTTTCCCGTAAGAAATCACTATAGCGCATCATGCCGCGTAAAAGTGAAGCTGCGGGTTGCTCACAATGTTTTAAGGCATCTTCTTTTTTTACCCTTCCAATCTCTTGGGTATCGCCTAAAAAGACATTGGGATGAAACAGCTCTAGGTAAGCATCCCTAGAGCGGAAATACAAAACTTCAATAGGGAAATAGAGTGTGTCTTTCGCTACCGGATCGTAAGCGGGAAGAACCAATTGCAGCTTCACCTCTGGTGTGGAATAAGTGCTGTTATCCGTTTTATAAAGTTTGAGTTTCCCCGAATGCAAACCTTGCAAACAAGAAGTCTCTAATTTCTTCCAAGCCATCAAGCTGGAATGAATCGCTAAATCAGAGGTAAGGTAGGTTTTAAAACTGTCTTGAGCCTGTGTGCTATAGCCTAGAGCCAAACATAGCAAAAGCGAAAAGAGTGTCCGCATGCTCCGAAGGTAGCAAAAAAAAAAGCCCGACTAAGTCGGGCTTGGAGGGTTGAATAAGTTTAATCGACCATCTTTCGAATTTCCTCCGCATAATTTGGTGCGGTGGCGTAGACCCTCGAAAGAAAGTCTATGTATTTGCTTCTTGCTTTAAAAGAAAAGTCCTGCCACATTTTATAGTCGGCAACGGCATCTGTCCAGTGGGCATAAACCGCGTAAGTCGGACGTTTTAGGTACTTGCGCAATTCCTTTTGCGTTCCGTAAATAATGCTGTCCTTACCTTGAAGGTAAATACCAATCGCGGTAGTTGGACGAACAGAAGGAAAACGCATTCCAAAAAGGTTATTGGTCTTCTTCGAACTACCGGCAGTCAATAAAGCTGATTCCAATTGTCCTTGTGCCAATACTACTTTAGGGTAGGCTATTCCTTGATTCACGATTTCAGAGTACAATGTTTCTGCAGATAATTCCGGTAATTCCTCCGCTGTGCTCATCGCAATGGCGTTGGTATTCGGTAGAATCTGCAATTCATCCTGACGGCTGTCGGCACTTGCTAATAGAAACATAGCAGAGGCTCCCATACCGAAGGAGAATAAAAAGAGAAAAATGGAACGGTATTTCGCGTACCACTTTTTGAGGTCTACTTCAACCCGTCTCTTGTAGTAGAAATCCCACAGCTGCTGTGAGTTCACTGTTGAGGCGCTGATGTTTTTCATGACAGTCATTTTGAAGTCGTCCCCCTTTATCCAAACCCCATGCCAAATAACCTTAAGTTAACACTGTAAGTCTTGTGGATAAAGTGGTTTCGCTCGAAACGCTCTCTAATTCTAGGTTTAAGAGATATGGATTATTTTTTAGACATTGTGGAAAAGGTAAAATACTTACACTATTGAGCAAAAGGAGGGCTGTCCTGGTTCAAGTCAATTTGGGACGCTATTTTCAATCCTGTTCCCGATTTTGTACACGAGATTTGCTTAGCTTCGAGTCATGTTGCGTAAAAACCTGACTTGCATTGCCTTGGTAATTTGTCCGCTAGTGGGCTTCTCTCAAAGTCACAAAGAAAGTGGTATTATCAAGCTAGAACCCTTGGGAACATTGAACTTAAGTGATGTTCCTGAATTTGGAGTTTCCATTAAAACGCAAGAAATAGCGCAACCCATTTTCAAGCGAATCGATGGCGAAAAACAACAGCCTACAGTTACCACTAAACCCAATCAAAAATTCGCTAAAAAAGCAGGGCCGGATCCGGTTATTGGATTTGCCTTCAGCGCGCAAAGCCCTTCTGGGACGCCGCTCGACAACAATATTGCTATTTCCAATTCTGGGAAGATACTGTCGGCAGTAAACACCACAATTCGGGTTTACGATAGTCTCGGAACCATTGTTTACGGTAGAAGTTTAGCGGCCATCGCTAACCAACTTGGAACGCTCAATAGAACCTTTGATCCGCATGTCTTATACGATCCGGAAGAAGATCGTTTTATCTTGGTTTTCTTAAATGGGTCAGACCATACCAATACCAATGTAATTGTTGGCTTCTCGGCTAGCAACGACCCGGCAGGAACTTGGAACTTCTACAAAATACCTGGCAATACGGAGTCGGAAGAGTGGTGGAGCGATTATCCTTTCATCGGCTTATCTAAAAATGAACTCTTCATTTCCGTGCTGCTTTGGAAAGACGGGGATACCGGCTGGGATACCGATGCGGTAGACGAGAACATTTGGCAGATCAACAAACACAAAGGGTATGCAGGTGATTCACTTGAAACAGTGCAATACCACGGACTCACGGTTTCTGGTAAGCCACTTTGGAATATTCGTCCGGTGAACATGGGCGATAAACTTTACGGCCCGGATTTCTATTTGCTGAGCAATAGACCCAAAGACCAACAAAACGACAGCATCTTCATCATCCACATCAGCGGTGAGATTGGCGACCCAAACCGCACGCTGAGTATCGACATCGCTAAGGCCAATCAACCCTACGGACTCCAACCCAACGTTACCCAATTGGGAGGCCGTCGCTTGCGCACCAATTACTGCGATATTCACGAGGCCTACCGTCTAGCCGATAAAATTTACTTTGTGGGCAATAGCATCGATTTTCAAACGGGAAGACCGGGCATTGCCGTGGGGCGCATTGATGAACTCGGACAATCGCCTTCGGTCAACTTGACTGTTTTTGGCGTGGATAGCATAGACCTCTGTTATCCATCCATCGCTTATGCCGGTGCTGGCTGGCCCGATCAGTCGGCCGCGGTTCTGTGCCTGCACAATTCGGAAAATGCCTATCCCGGAAGCAGTGTTTTTCTGATGGACCGCGATTTTCAGGCTTCCAACTTGGTTCGTTTATACGAAGGGGAGGGAGCGATGAATATTCTATCCGGCGATAGCTTAGAGCGCTGGGGAGATTATACCGGCGCACAGCGCAGATTCAGCAATCCCGGTGAAGTATGGGTGGCGGGTTCTTTCGGTAGAAGCAATGCTACATCCCAGACTTGGATCGCTCAAATTCTAAATACAGATCCTCAACTGGGACTGGCTCCTCAAACCAAATCATTTGAATACAGCTTGTTCCCAAATCCGGGTTCTACCGCCAAGCTTCGGTTTAAACTTGAGGCAGCGCAAGAGCTGAACTTCATTGTACGCGATATGCAAGGGAAAACCGTACTTCAGAAAAAGGCTTTTCTCACTGCAGGAGAGCAGGAGCTTACCTTATTGCAAGACTTACAATCGGCAGTATATACCGTAGAAGTTTACAGCGGTGCTCAACTGTTGCTTAGCGATAAGTTTGTTTCGCCTTAGTTGTTTTTCAAGGTCGTCCAAGAATCAAATAAGAGCGATTCGAAACGTGCAATGCGGGTTGAATCAAACTCCACTTCCTTGTAAAGACTTAAAGTGCTGTCTTGAAATATGCCTTGGTATAACTGTGCTTTTGAGCTGTCGGCTTGGCTGCTCAAGCGCTCGCAGTATTCTATTTCCGCCGATGCATTGGCGGCTTCGCCAATCATGTGGTAAAGCATGCCTCTGATGAGGTAGACGGCCGGTTCATTCGACTTCAATTTCACGAGTCCATCGGAGGCAGCTAAAGCATCTTTGTACTTTTTCATTTGAAGCAAGATGCCCAGTTTATTCACTTGTGGTTTATCGTAACTCGGATCCAAAGCAATGGAGGCGTCTAAAACTTCTAATGCATTTCTGCCGTAACGTGTCATGTCTTTTGCCGCCACTGTGATAGCCGAATCATTCAATTCGCGGGCACGTAAAGTAGAATCGGTGGTAGTTGGCTCTTTGTCTATGAATGGGTTATTGTCGACCAATTGCTGACAAGATGAAAAGGTCAATAAACCCAAGGCTGCGCTAAGCAGTAAGCTTTTTGTTTTTGAGAACATAACGGTGCATTAAAAATACGAGAACTCCGGCAAGGGCACTTTTCATAAAGGCACCCGGAAGGAAAATGATTCCACCTTGGAACAGGGCTTTGTTCCACTCCATGTTTTCATGAAAGTGAAGCCACGTAATGCCAAAAAGTAGAACTGTAAAATGGGCCATAACAGCCATGGAAATCAGCGTGAACAAATCGGCTTTTTCACCTTTAACCATCCAAGACACCAAAAAGGCTGCGGGCAGAAATCCGTAGATATATCCGGCAGAATAGCCCATGAAGACAGCTTGTCCGTGGTAAATCTCGTGACTGAATACCGGAAAGAAAATGCCCAGAATCAGGTAGAGTGCTTGTCCGCTCAATACCTCCCAACGGGTAAACAACAGGGCGGTGAGGCAGAGAAAGAAGGTTTGAAAGGTACCCGGCACATCCATCAGGGAATAGGGAATTTTGGCTCCAATGGTCATGGAACCAGCCACCAACATGACCTTAGCGAGTATCCGGATTTTTTCCTTGTTCATCGCTGGCAAAGATATTCAGCTTTTGCGAAATGATTTTCCCCTTAATTTCAGTCTTCAACATTGATGATTCCTTGCCGCTGATGTATTTTCGCCGCGTATGAAAGTTGCGCTATCTTGGCTTAAAGACCATATCGAACTAAATGAAAATGCAGAACAACTGGATGGACTGCTTACAGGCTGTGGCTTGGAGGTAGAACATACCGAAGAAGTTTGCAGCATTGAAGGGGGACTGAAAGGTTTGGTGATTGGTGAGGTTTTAACCTGTGCTAAACACCCTAACGCCGATAAACTCAGCGTGACGACCGTAAAAGTGGCTGAGGATAGAATCCTTCCCATCGTTTGCGGTGCGCCAAACGTAGCCGCCGGACAAAAAGTGGTGGTTGCCGTTCCGGGCACAACCATTTACCCTAGCAGTGGCGAACCTTTCACCATCAATAAAAGTAAAATCAGAGGCGAAGTATCGGAAGGGATGATTTGTGCTGAAGACGAAGTAGGATTAGGTGAGAGTCATGCCGGCATCATGGTTTTGGATGCTGCTGCTCAAGTGGGCACGGCCGCTGCCGACTACTTTAAGGTAGAACAAGATGTGATGTTGGAGATCGGCTTAACGGCCAATAGAGGCGACGCGGCTTCACACCGTGGCGTAGCGCGCGACTTATCCGCTTTGCTGCATAGACCGCTTAAAAAAGCAAACCTGAGTTTAGCTACTTCAGCTGAAAATAAACAATGGACCATCACCTTAAAAGACGCTGACTGTCCTCGCTATACCGGTATTTTACTTGAAAACATAGAAGTAAAAGAAAGTCCGGATTGGCTCAAGAATCGATTGAAATCCATAGGACTGAATCCGATTAATAACGTGGTTGACGTAACCAATTTCGTCTTGCACGATATCGGTCAGCCGATTCACGCATTCGACGCAGACCAGATTAAAGGCGAAGCGATTATCGTTCAAAAAGCCGAAGCAGGTTCCGTTTTCGTAACCTTAGATGGGGAAGAGCGCAAGATGCAAGGAACAGAATTGATGATTTGCAATGCGGAAGAACCGATGGCCATTGCCGGTGTTTTCGGTGGATTGAAATCGGGAGTGAGCAGCAGCACCAAACGTGTTTTTATTGAAAGCGCCTACTTCGATCCTGCTTCTATCCGCAAAACAGCGAAACTTCACGGCCTTAGTACAGACGCCTCTTTCCGTTATGAGAGAGGTACCGACCCGGAGATTACCATCTTCGCCTTGGAAAAAGTGGTAGTCCTGCTTCACCAAGTGGCAGGCGCTAAGGTAGCCAGCCGGTTGATTGATGTTTACCCTGAACCGGTGAAGCCGTTCGACGTTAAATTGGAACGTATTTACCTCGATAAACTATTAGGTGTTCATGTGCCGAGCGAAGAAGTAGAGCGCATCCTTTTGGCGCTTGAAATTGAGATTAAATTGAAAGACGCAGACTCATGGACGCTACAGGTACCTGCTTTCAAAAGCGATGTAACGCGTCCGGCCGACGTAGCCGAAGAGATTATCCGCATCTATGGATTGGATAAAGTACCAATGCCTGAAAAAGTGGCGGTAAACTTTGGTGCTTCCAAAAAGCCAGAACCCTACAAGATGCGTAAGAAGGCTTCTGAACTATTGGTTTCAAGAGGCTTCAGCGAAGTATCGAATAACTCCATGACCAAAGCTGCGCATTACAGTGAAGAAGTTTTAGCGAAGTCGGTTTACTTGAAAAATCCACTTTCCAACGACATGAACGTGATGCGCCCGGGTATGTTAGCCGGCTTGTTGGAGAACGTAGCCTACAATAGAAATAGAAAAAACCACGACCTCAAGTTCTTTGAGTTCGGAAAGGTATACCGCAAATCGGACGACGGGAAATACCAAGAATCCATGCGTTTAGCGATGTTGATCAGCGGTAGCTGGACCGGCGAAAACTGGCATGGTGGCAGTCGCGCATCTGATTTCTACTTGCTCAAACAAGAAGTTGAAGCCGTGATGCTGCGCATGGGCATGAAATGCAGAGACAGCAAACGCAGTCATGAGGTATGGAACGCTCCTGAGGCGACCGAAGCCTGGATGCAAATTGCACCGATTTCCAAGAAGTTATTGAAGGCATTTGATATCCAAGCGGATGTTTACTACGCAGAGCTGGATTGGGATAAATTGACTTCTGGAGTAAGCGCAGCAAATCGCTTCTACTCTAAGCCGGCACCTAAGTTCCCTGCGGTTCGTAGAGACTTAAGTTTGGTATTGGATCAAAACGGACGCTTCGCTGATTTGGAGAAAATCATCAAAGAAACCGACAAAGGATTGATCCGCGATGTGCACGTTTTTGATGTTTACGAAGGCGATAAATTACCGGAAGGTAAAAAATCGTATTCCATCAGCTTTGTGTTGCAGAATGAAGAAAAAACATTGAGTGATAAGGAAATCGATGCACTCATGAATAAGTTAATTGTTAACTTCGAGCAAAGGGCAGGTGCCCAAATTCGGAAATAACATGACAGAACTTCAAGAGCGTTTGGGATCTATTTTGGCCAAGCTGAACCAGTTGGAAGAACAATTGGAACTCAGCAAAGCTGAACTCGCTGTGGCCAAGCGCGATTTGCATCAATCGCGCGAAACCATTGGGCTTCAAAAAAATACCATACGCTCATTAGAAGAAAAGAATAAATTAGTTAAAATTGCAGAAGCAGTGGCATTGTCCAAAGAAGACAAAAGGACAGTAAAACTGAAAATCAATGAATTTATCAGAGAAATTGATAAGTGCATTGCAACGCTGAGTGACTAAACAGAAGAAAGTGCAGGAACTTTCCATTAAGGTTAATATAGCCGATAGGCAGTATCCATTGAAGATACAGGCCGGTGACGAGGAAAATGTGCGGAAGGCGGCGAAAAAGGTGAATGAACGCTTGCGTGAATACACCGAAAACTATGCTGTAGCAGATAAGCTAGACGCTTTGGCCATGATCGCCCTGGAATTGGCCACAGAATTGTCGGAGCGCGGCAGCAATGGAATAGTAGACCACCAATCAGAACTTCTTCTGCGGGATATAGAAGAGCGCCTAGACACGGTGCTGAAGAAAAACTCCTAAAACCAGTTTGCAGCATTTTCTTTTCTCCAAACCGGAAATTGAGGAATGGAAATAGGATTATTAATTGGGGCCATCGCAGGTGGTGCCGCAGCGGGAGCCGGACTAGTATACGTCATCAGTTCCAATCGCAATAAGGGAGCAGCCGCTCAAGTAGTCAGCGAAGCAAAAAGCAAAGCTGAAGTAATCATCAAAGAAAGTGAGCTCAAAGCAAAAGAGAACTTCATGCGCCAGAAGGAAAAGCATGAGTCTGAGCTTCAAGATAAAAACCGCAAGATTCAGGAGTCTGAAAACCGAGTAAAACAGAAAGAACAATCGTTCAATCAGAAACTCGAGAACATGAACCGCAAAGAGAAAGAACTCGATACGGTTAAAGAAAACCTGAACGTACAGCTGGAGATCGTTGCCAAAAAGAAAGACGACCTCGATAAATACCACCAACAACAAGTAAAACAACTCGAGAAAATGGCCGGTCTCACCGCAGAAGAAGCCAAATCGCAGTTGATAGAAACCTTGACCGCTGAAGCACGCACTGAAGCGAGCGCACAGATTAAAGAGGTGGTAGATGAAGCGAAGCTGACCGCAACCAAAGAATCCAGAAGAATCATCATTCAAACCATTCAGCGTACTGCTGCCGAGCAAGCCATTGAAAACTCCGTATCGGTGTTTAACATTGATAGCGATGAGGTGAAAGGACGTATCATCGGTAGAGAAGGACGAAATATCCGTGCCTTGGAAGCTGCTACCGGTATTGAAATTATTGTAGACGATACCCCGGAAGCGATTATTCTTTCCGGCTTTGATCCAATCCGCCGTGAGATTGCCCGTTTGTCGTTGCACAAATTGGTGAGTGATGGACGTATTCACCCGGCGCGTATTGAAGAGATTGTTGCGAAGACTAAAAAGCAACTCGAAGAAGAAATCATTGAAATCGGGGAGAGAACCTGTATTGATCTAAACGTACACGGTCTGCACCCTGAATTGATTCGTATGGTGGGTAGAATGCGCTACCGTTCCTCATACGGACAAAACCTACTTCAGCACTCCAAAGAGGTGGCCAACCTGTGTGCTACCATGGCAGCTGAGATGGGCTTAAATGTTAAATTGGCTAAACGTGCCGGACTCTTACACGATATCGGGAAAGTGCCTGATGACGATGCAGAAACGCCACACGCCATCCTCGGTATGAAACTCGCCGAGAAATACAAAGAGCATCCGGAAGTATGCAATGCCATCGGAGCTCACCACGACGAGATTGAAATGACGGCTTTGATTTCGCCTATCGTTCAAGCTTGTGACGCCATCAGCGGTTCCCGCCCTGGTGCTCGCCGCGAAGACGTAGAAAACTACATCAAACGTTTGAAAGACCTTGAAAACCTAGCCTTGGGATATGAAGGCGTTGAAAAAGCCTTCGCTATTCAAGCCGGACGCGAACTACGTGTTATTGTAGAAAGTGAACGCGTGAGCGATGACAAAGCTGAAATGCTTTCATTTGATATTTCACAGAAAATCATGAAAGAGATGATTTACCCTGGACAGATCAAAGTAACCGTTATTCGCGAGCGTCGCTCCGTAGCCTACGCTAAGTAAGACTTAGGGTGCCAAGTGCACCTTTTTTTATATGCTGAGAACCGCACTCATATCGCTAAGCATTTTATTCAGCCTCGCTAAGGCAGAGGCTCAGCTTGGTCGCGTGGTACAGTTTGAAGGATTTATCGATGGCTTTGACCACCGCTGTTTCCTGTTCAATACCAATTATACCTGCGATTCGCTTAACCTGAAAACAGTTTCAGGGAAAAAGCCGGATGCCGATGCCCTTATCTGTTACGTTAACGAAAACCAAGACGGGGTAAACCTGACCATCTACGATAAGAACGGCGTTTCCATTTTAGTGGATTCGAGTGGTAAATTATACAGCCAAGATGTGATGAGCCAAGGCGCTCCTTATTGGTTGAATATCCACCTCGATGATCTGCTTAAAGGCCGAAAGAACATGGTATTGGAGGTAGACGATTACGATTACGACAGTCTGGTAATTCGTGCTACGCCGCTGGATAAGTACAAATTGGGACAAGAGAATAAGAAGTTCGCTACCAAGGTTTCCGTCTTTTATGACGATTTCACCTACCCGGCTAAAGGGGAAATTTCGCCAGCCGTGATGAATGAACTTTACTATGGCGTGCAGATCCTTCCTGAAGATGGAAAAGTAACTGATAAATTTACGTTGATTCTTCCGGTGAGCAAGGTACCTATCCCTGGCACTTGGTCGCTCTACATCTACGACTTAGGCGGTAATATCTTGAAGATGTATACCAATTTGAGTAGCGCAGAAGTGACCATTCACCGTGAAAACATCACCACAGGAACCTATAAATATGCCGTCTACTTCAACCGCACGATGGAGATTAAGAAGGGCATGATTTACTTCAAGGAGCCTCCAAAGCCGGAGTAAGTCAATACGAGATAAACTATTTGGAAGCAGCGTCTTTCTTAAACGCTTCTACGGCTGCGCGTACTGAGCCTTCTTTTAAAAGTAATGCCTGGGCCGTTTGGTAATCTACCGAAATGGATTCCATCACCATACGTGTACCGCGATCCACTAGCTTGTCGTTGCTCAATTGCATATCAACCATCTTGTTTCCCTTTACACGTCCTAAGCGGATCATCAGACTGCTGGATATCATGTTCAGAATAAGCTTCTGAGCCGTGCCCGATTTCATGCGCGTGCTTCCGGTAATGAATTCAGGTCCTACCACACATTCGATAGGGTAGTTGGCTAGCTTGCCAAGTGGGCTATTCAAATTGCAGGTGATGGCGCCGGTTGGGATTCCCATTTCATTGCATTGAGCAATGGCTCCCAAAACATACGGAGCGGTACCGGAAGCGGTAATGCCCACCACAAAATCGTTGGTATTTATCTGATGTTCTTGAAGGTCTTTCCAGCCTTGTTCTGTATTGTCTTCGGCAAACTCTACTGCTTTGCGTATGGCTTGATCACCGCCCGCAATGATACCGACCACCATGCCGTGCGGCACACCGAAGGTTGGCGGACACTCAGAGGCATCCACAATGCCCAATCGGCCGCTGGTGCCTGCACCAAGGTAAAAGAGTCGACCGCCTTTTTGCATCTGCACCAAGCAGGCTTCCACCAAAGCTTCAATTTGAGGAATAACAGCTTGAACCGCAGGGGCAACCAAATGGTCTTCTGCATTGATATGCTGGAGTATCTCTGTCGTACTCAATGTTTCCAAAGCCTGGTAACGAGAATCTTGTTCGGTGGTGCGATTATCCATGAGGTACAAAGTAAGGAGATAGCGAGCAATAATAGGCTGCACCTTAGCGATAAGTTACTCGTCGCCAAAAAAGGAATTTTGACAGGAAATAGACTCTTCGCCAGTCAATTCGGGCTATATTTGAGCGAATAATATGACAACGAGAGACAGTTCTAAGAACTTTATACAACCTTTTCTACTCGCTTTATTTTTAGCCGGCGGTTTACTATTGGGAATCTTTTTAGCCCCATCCTCATCGAGGCAGGTAAATCAGGAGTCGGGACGCTTGAAGGAGGTACTGAGCTTGATAGATGGTTTTTATGTAGATACCATCGATCAAAATGATATCGAAGAAAAGGCCATTGCGGAGCTGTTAAAAAAGTTGGATCCCCATTCTGTTTTTATTGCCGCCAAAGACATCCAGGCCATTAGTGAGCCATTGGAAGGGGAGTTCGAAGGAATAGGGGTTGAATTCAATGTACTTGAAGACACCATTTACATTGTCAACGTAATTCCCGGAGGCCCATCAGACAAAGCGGGATTGCAAGCCGGAGATCGAATCATCAAAGTAGAAGATACATTGGTAGCCGGCGTACAGATTCAAAACGACGAAGTCATTAAAAAGTTAAAAGGCCCGAAGGGAACCAAAGTTCACGTTAGCATCTTACGTCACCGCAACGAGCCTTTGATGGACTATGAAATCACCCGCGGAACCATTCCTGTGCATTCGGTGGAAACGGCTTATATGATGGACGATAAAACCGGGTATATCCGTTTGCTTCGTTTCTCCGCCACAACGGCACAAGAGGTTCATGAAGCATTGGTGAAATTGAATGAAAAAGGCATGAAGAGCCTAGTCTTTGATTTAAGAGGCAACCCGGGTGGTTACCTCAATGCCGCAACTGAAGTAGCCGATGAGTTTTTAAGTGGCGATAAACTTATTGTTTATACCAAAGGGCGCATCCAACCAAAGAAAGAGGTACATGCTCGCCACAAAGGGGCTTTTGAAGACGGAAAGTTGATTGTATTAGTGGATGAGCATTCAGCCTCAGCCAGCGAAATTGTTTCAGGAGCGGTGCAAGATTGGGATAGGGGATTGGTTGTTGGTCGCAGAAGCTACGGCAAGGGATTGGTACAAGAGCAATTTGAACTTTCAGATAAATCGGTGGTGCGCTTGACCATAGCCCGCTACTATACGCCTACAAACCGTTCTATTCAGAAGCCTTACTCCAATGGCTACGACAATTACCAAATGGAGGTTTACGAACGCTGGGAGCATGGTGAGATGGAAGTTCACGATAGTGTGAAAAGCGTGGATTCGCTCAGGTATACAACCCCTAGCGGACGCTATGTATACGGAGGCGGTGGTATTTATCCGGATATCTTCGTTCCGGTAGATACCAGCTTCTCCAGAACCTTGGTGGCAGCCATTTATGCCAAGTCGCTACAGCGCAAGTTTGTTTACCATTATATTGATGAGCACAAAGGTGCATTAAAGCGATTTAGCGATGCTAAGTCGTTTATCAAGCTGTTCGCTTGGACGGCCAATGACTTGGCTGAATTTAAAACATTGATGCATTCGGAGCAGATAGAGCCAAGTGAATACGATTGGACTAGAACGGAAGACTACCTGCTATTGGAGATGAAAGCACTCTTGGCTCGTCAGCTATTTGGAGTTGACGCCTATTATATGGTGAGCAATAAGAACGATAAAGCAATCGATGCCGCATTGAAAGGATTACTTCATTACGAAGAGAGCTTTATTGCGGGTGCAGATATTAAATAGAATCATCTGATTCAAATGGAAAAGCCACAGTTTTCGCTGTGGCTTTTTTCGTGCCCAATGGGCATAAAAAAAGGACCACGTGGTGGTCCTTTCCTTATGTTTTTTGACTCAAGATTAGTTGTGAGCAGCTGGAGCTTCTTCAGTTGCAGGAGCAGCTTCAGTAGCAGCAGAATCAGTAGCAGTTGAATCCGTAGTTTCAGTAGCTACAACTTCTTCAGCAGCAGTTGTTTCAGCAGCAGCAGCAGCGATAGAGTCTTCAATGTGTTTTTTGTCAGCTTCGTCGTTTCCTTCTTTAGCAGGACCACAAGCTACCATGCTAAACATGGCTACAATTGACATAAGAGCAAATACTTTTTTCATTTTTCTCTGTTGTTTAGTAATTAATTTGTTGTGAGAATTGGTGCGAAAATAAATAAAAAATCAATTCTGCAAGGAATTTGACTATTTTTTTCTGAAGAATATTCGAATCGGAACTCCCTCGAAATTAAAGCTTTCGCGTAATTTGTTTTCAATAAAACGTCTATACGGATCTTTAATGTATTGAGGTAAATTACAGAACAAGGTGAATATCACACTCCTTGTCTTCAATTGCGTTGCGTATTTGATTCGGATGTATTTTCCTTTGGTTGCTGGAGGTGGTTGATGTTGAATTAACGGAAGTAAGAAGTCATTCAACTTATGCGTAGGCACTCTGCGTTGCATGTTTTCATAAACCATCTCAATTTTCTCTACTGCCTTAAAGATTCTTTGTTTCGTGAGAACAGAGATAAAGAGAATAGGGAAGTCGGTAAAAGGAGCTGTTTTAGCGCGAATACTTTCTTCAAATTTCTTAACGGTATTGGTTTCTTTGTCTTCCACCAAATCCCATTTGTTCACCAAGATGATAATACCCTTGTTGTTTTTCAAAGCCAAGAAAAGCAAGTTCATGTCTTGCGCTTCCATACCTAGGGTTGCATCCAACATCAATACCACCACGTCTGAATTCTGAATGGCTTTGATGGAACGCATCACCGAATAGAATTCAATGTTTTCATGCACCTTGCCTTTTTTACGGATACCGGCCGTATCTACCAAGTGCATTTCTTTGCCGAAGGCCTTGTAGTGCGTTAAAATGGTATCGCGAGTTGTTCCGGCAATCGGTGTAACAATATTTCGGTCTTCTCCGAGTAGGGCATTTACAAACGAGGACTTTCCCACGTTTGGTCGGCCCACAATAGCTACTCTTGGAATACCATCGTATGGTTTTTTCTCTTTGTCTTCAGGGCTTTCTTCTTGTTCCTCTTCGATATAATCTTCCTCGGCCCAAACCGGGTATTCGAATTCTTCACCTTCTTCGTCCACTTCCACTTCCATGTGTGGATCTTCAGCGGCTTCTTCTACTATTTCTTTTGGAACAGCTTCCGGCTCTTCTTTCAGGTTTAGTCTATCGTAGATTTCTTCGAGTAATTCACCCGTACCTGAACCGGTCATGGATGAAATGGTGAAGAGTGGATCGAAGCCCATGCTGTAAAATTCGCTGGCTTCCAATAGACGTTCGTTGTTGTCTACCTTATTCACCACCATCAATACAGGCTTGTTTCCTTTACGCAGAACTTCAGCAAAATTGAGGTCGAGGTCGGTGATACCTACCGCTGCATCCACCATAAAAAGCAAGATATCAGCTTCCTGCATCGCTATGCGAACTTGATCACGGATGGCCGCTTCAAATACGTCGTCTGAATTGGTTACGTATCCACCGGTGTCAATTACCGTAAACTCGCGGTTTAACCATTCGCAAACCCCGTAATGGCGGTCGCGGGTAACTCCGCTATAATCGTCTACAATAGCCTTTCTCGATCCAATCAGGCGGTTAAACAGGGTTGATTTCCCGACATTGGGTCTACCTACAATGGCTGCTATTTTACTCATTTCTGCGTTAAACTAAGCCGCAAAGGTAAGCGAATTCATGGCTAACCACTAATTTGAAAAGAGTTGGGTATAATAGGTTTCTCCATCTTTGGCTACGGCGATTCCATAACCGACCTTTTTCCAGCTTTTGTCTTTGATGTTTTCTCGGTGTCCGCTGCTGTGAATCCAAGCATCCAAGGCTTCATCCGGCGTAGTAGAACCGCTGCTCATGTAGACGTTTTCTCCCAAGCTGGTTCCCACGCCTTCGCTAACAGCTTTTTTCATTCGCTTGTCAAAACCCTTGTGACCAAATCTTACTTTTCCCTTGGCCATGTTCATGCTGTGTTCCAAGGCAATGGCGCATAAAGTGGAATCGAGCGAGAGGGTATCGCGGTGTTTTTTTACGCGGTAGACATTGGTCAAATCGTGGATTTGCAGAACGGTGCTGTCGGCAGGGACGTAGCTCACCGTAAGGGCGAATAAAAGAAACAGGGCATTCATACGTCGTAATTTACGTAAGAACGCCCTGTATATAAGACTTCGTATGTGCTTAGGAATGGAAAAATTCGCGCATGCGGTCGAAGAAGCCTTTTTCTGCCTGAGCAGGATTTGGCTTGAAGTTGTCCGAACTGCGCATTTTTTCCAATGCTGCTTTTTCTTCTGAACTCAATTTGGTTGGTGTCCAGATATTGATGTACACCAATTGATCTCCAGTGCCGTAGCCGTTTACGCTTGGCAAACCTTTGCCTCTCAAGCGCAAAACTTTACCCGGCTGTGTGCCCGGCTCAATTTTAATTTTCGCTTTACCGTCAACCGTAGGCACTTCCACCGAAGTTCCTAAAGCGGCATCGGCAAAGTTGAGGTGAAGGTTAAACAAGATATTTTGTCCGTCGCGTTTTAGTGTTTCATCTTCGATTTCTTCAATCAAGATGATCAAGTCGCCATTCGGACCGCCACCAGGGCCGGCATTACCTTTTCCGCTAACGGACAATTGCATGCCATCTACCACGCCGGCTGGAATCTTCAATTCAACAAATTCTTCGGTATGGGTGAGTCCGCTATTGTCTACGCCACTTGGTTTTTTATCGATGATTTTACCCGAGCCGTGGCAAGTAGGACAGGTAGATGCGGTTTGCATCTGGCCTAAAATGGTATTGGTTACACGGCGAACCTGACCGGCACCACCGCAGGTATTACAGGTATTGAATGTAACGCCATCGGCTAAGCTCAGACGTTGGTATTTGATTTTTTTGTCGGCGCCTTTGGCAATTTCTTGCAGGCTCATCTTCACTTTGATCCGGATATTACTGCCTGAGCGAGCTCTGCTGCGTCCGCCTCCGCCACCGCCTCCGAAGAAGCTTTCAAACGGATTGCCGCCACCGAAGATATCACCAAACTGGCTGAAGATATCGTCCATGCTCATGCCTCCGCCGCCACCGAAGCCGCCTCCGCCGCCCATTCCGGCATGTCCGAATTGGTCGTAGCGTGCTTTCTTATCCGCATTGCTTAACACCTCGTAGGCTTCAGCTGCTTCTTTAAATTTCTCTTCCGCGTCTTTATCGTCCGGGTTTTTATCCGGGTGGTACTTGATCGCTAGCTTACGGTAGGCCTTCTTAATTTCGTCTGTGGAGGCCGAACGCGCAACACCAAGTACGTCGTAATAATCTCTTTTCGCCATCTGCTTATTCTCCTATCACTACTTTAGCGAAGCGCAATACTTTATCTTTTAGGAGATAGCCTTTTTCTACTTCGTCTACTACTTTGCCTTTCAGGTCTTCGCTAGGAGCCGGGATTTTGGTGATGGCTTCGTGAAAGTCTACATCAAAATCTTGTCCTACCGATTCCATAGGTTTCAAACCGCGTTGGGTAAGGATGGTATTGAGTTTATTCTGAATCAATACCACACCTTCTTTCACGGCCTGCACATCGGCAGCTTGATCCATGGCCTTCACGGCACGTTCAAAATCATCTAATACCGGCAACATGGCTTCAATTACTTCTTTGCCTGCCGATTGTATCAACTCACTGCGTTCTTTGATGTTTCTGCGTTTGTAGTTGTCAAACTCAGAATAGAGGCGCAGGTATTTGTCGTTTAATTCTTCGAGATTCTTTTTCAATTGTTCTTCCTCACTCAAAGCAGGTTCGCTTGCCGCTGCAGTTTCTTCAGATTGATTTTCTGCATGGACTGTTTGCTCGGTGTTTTGCTCTGTTACCGGAGTTTCCTCTGTGCTTGCTTTGTTTTCTTTGTTTTCGCTCATGACTTTGAGAAGATTGTATGCTTGGTCGCCTTTGTTCAAAGCATTTGCCAAGGGTGTTTTTGTGTCAATATGACATAAAAAAACCGCCAGATAAGAGGCGGTTTTTCTTCTAATTTCATTCTGTCAGTTTTCCTGACTATTGTAATGCCTTGAGGGCTTCGTCTAGTTTTTTTCCTCGGAGATTCATGCCCACAATCACACCTTTTTCATCCAAAAGGAAGTTGGAAGGAATGCCTTCTACACCGTAGGTGGCTGCAGCTGGAGAGTCCCAGCCCATGTAGTCACTCACGTGGTAATCCCACTTGAGGTCGTCTTTTTGAATGGCTTTCAACCAAGGTGCTTCGTTTTCATCCAGCGATACGCTGTAAATGGTAAATTCCTTCGCATTCTTAAAACGTGCGTTGTGAAAATTATCGTAGGTACGAACAAGATTAGGATTCTCTTTACGGCAAGGCTTGCACCAAGAGGCCCAGAAATCAACGAGTACAATTTTACCTCGCAGATCTTTCAGGTTGTACATCACGCCTTTGGAGTTGGCCAAAGAAAGGTTAGGTGCAGTATCACCCAACTGAGGTGCCTTCATGTACACTTTTGCCGGAGACGGCTTATCGCTCATAAAAGCAAAAACCAAAACGGCAATGAGTACTAAAGGAATGAGAAATGTGAACTTCTTAGACATCGCTTACAAATTTACAAATTCCGTTCCTAAGCGATGCGGGTAATTTCTGCACCCAAAGCACGGAGTCGGTCGTCAATAAATTGATACCCTCTGTCAATCTGTTCGATATTGTTGATGGTGCTGGTTCCTTCTGCGCTTAAGGCGGCAATCAGGAGCGCTACACCCGCGCGTATATCCGGAGAACTCATGGTGATGCCACGCAGTCTGGTTTTCCTATCCAAGCCCATTACCGTGGCTCTGTGTGGATCGCACAAGATGATCTGAGCGCCCATGTCAATCAGGTTATCTACAAAGAACAAACGGCTTTCAAACATCTTTTGGTGAATCAGCACATTGCCCTTCGCTTGAATGGCGGTAACCAAAACGATGGAAATCAAATCGGGGGTGAACAATGGCCAAGGACCATCGGAAATGGTCATGATGGAGCCATCGATGAAGTTTTCAATCTCGTAATGCTCCTGTTCCGGCACGCGGATATCGTCACCAACAATCTCCAACTTAATGCCCATGCGACGGAAGATCTCCGGTATGATGCCCAGATGCTCAACGCCGGCACCTTTGATGGTGATATCGCTTCGTGTCATGGCGGCTAAGCCAATGAAACTGCCCACTTCAATCATATCAGGCAATAAGCGATGTTCGCAGCCACCCAATACTTCCACACCGTCGATGTGAATGAGGTTAGAACCGTGTCCGGTGATATTCGCTCCCATGCTATTCAACATGCGGCAAAGCTGTTGGATATACGGTTCGCAAGCGGCATTGTAGATGGTGGTACGGCCTTTCGCTAAAGCGGCAGCCATGATGATATTGGCGGTACCGGTAACCGAAGGCTCATCCAAGAGGATATAAGCCCCTTGCAGGTTTTGGGCGTTTACGCGGTAGAAGCTGTTTTCGCTATCGTATTCAAATTGGGCACCCAATTTTTGGAACCCGATAAAGTGGGTATCCAATCTGCGTCGGCCAATTTTATCGCCTCCCGGTTTTGGGATATAACCTTTACCAAAGCGGGAAAGCAATGGCCCGAGTACCATGATGGAACCGCGGAGTCCGGCGCCTTTTTTCTTGAAATCATCGCTGTTCAGGTATTCGAGGTTAACGTTCTCAGCTTTGAAGCGGTAGGTGTGATTATCGACTTTAGTCACCTGAACGCCCATGTCGCCCAAGAGTTCAATCAATTTCATCACATCACGGATAACCGGAATATTGGAGATGGTTACTTCTTCTGCGGTAAGCAGAACGGCAGAAATGATTTGCAGTGCCTCGTTTTTGGCTCCCTGCGGAATTACTTCACCTTTGAGTCGTTTTCCACCTTGAATTTTAAATGATCCCATGCCTGCTTTTTTTATTTCCAAAGAAAGAAGAAAAGCAGGGTGGGTGGGGAATAACTTGTAAACAGGTGTCTGTTTTTCTAGAAGCGCTTAGTTGCGTCGACGGTTTCTTCCGTTGTTATGGTTGTTATTGTTCTTGTTGCGGAAGTTATTGTTGCGGCCTTTGTTGCGGTTATTGTTATTGTTTTTGCTCTGGAAGCCCGGATTACGAGGGAAGTCGCGGGTATGGAACAAAATGGTAATCTCATCGCCACTCAGGTTCAATTTACCACCGGAAAGCTGACGCATGTGTTCGGTAATGGCTTCTTCGGTCAGGTCTTCGTTGTTCCAGCTTTTGCATGAGTTGCGCATGAAGGAAGCAATCAAGTTGATGAAAGCAGTACGTGTTTCACTTTCTTCCATTTCGGCTGCCGCCAAAAGCATGTTCTGTACGTTTCTGCCGTAGAAACGGAAACGGATCATATTGCTCTGGTATGGAATCGGGTTCGGCTTGCTGAACATCTCAGACCTTTCCGGAATAGGATAAGGGCTATCCACGTCCAAATCGAAATCGGCAATGGCAAACAAGTGGTCCCACAGTTTCTGTTTGTAATTGTCCATCTCCTTAATCGAAGGATTCAGGTTGGCCATTACATTTACCACACCGGCAGCCAGTAAGTTGCGTTTGGTTTTATCGTCGATGGTTTTGATATGGTTCACCATATCCTGCACATTACGGCCGTATTCTGAGATGTTTAAGGTCTCACGTTGGGTATTGTAAAACAAAGGGTTGATTTGCTCTTTACTCATGAAGATGTAGTTCTACGCTTTAATTCTTTTTCTATCAAACTCAGTTCTCTACCGGCTTGTCCGGCTACTGAGCTATTTTCTTCGGCACGACGGGTGAGGTAAGGAAGAACCTCCTTTACCGGCCCATAAGGAACGTATTTGGCCACATTGTACCCGGCATGCGCCAAGTTATAGCTGATGTGGTCACTCATGCCTAACAGCTGTGCAAAGTAAACTCTTTTATCGGAAGCATGCATAGATTTTTCAGCCATGAGCTCAGTTAAAAGTTTGCAGCTCTGTTCATTGTGTGTTCCGGCACAGATGCTTACGGTATCGGCATGACTCAAACTCAAACGCAAGGCTGCGTCAAAGTCGCGATCAGACGATGCTTTGTCTTTTTGGATAGGCGAAGGGTAGCCCAGTTTGGCGGCTCTCAATCGCTCTTTTTCCATATAGGCACCGCGCACCAATTTGAACCCAAGCTTGTAATTTCCTTGGTTCGCTTTATCGATCATCTGCTGCAAATAAGCCAATCTATCGTGGCGGTACATCTGCAGTGTATTGTAGATGATGGCTTCTTCTTTATTGAATTTCTCCGCAGCCACCTCAGTCATCCTGTCGATGGTGTCTTGAATCCAAGTTTCTTCGGCATCGATAAAAAGCCTCACCTTCCGTTCGTATGCTTTTTGGGTGATTTTATCGAAGCGAGCCTGAACGCGTTCAAAGGCTTCCGCCTCTTTTCCTGACAATTGTTCAGCACCCTTGGCAGCGTTTTTCAAAACGTTAAATGCCGCGATACCCGTCACCTTAAACACACTGAAAGGGATGCTGTCTCTTGCTTCTGCTGCCTTTTCAATGGTTTGAATTATCTCCTCGCAGGTATGGTCGAAAGTGGTTTCAAGTTCTTGACCTTCAACGGAATAATCCAAGATAGTACCGATTTTGGCATGATTTAGCCGCTCAATGGTTTCGGCACAATCTCTGATTGACTCTCCACCGCAGAACTGGGCGAAGATGGTGTCTTTGATCAGCCCCTTAACCGGGAGTCCGGATCGGAGACCGAAACGAGCAAGCGAAGGCCCTACTTTCAATAACCATTTGTAGTTGAAAGTAGAGAACAGCAAACGGGCCTTTTTAAGGTCGCTATTGCTTTTATCTTGAAAGGCTATTTCCGTGTTATTAAAGGAAAAGTCCGGAGTGGGATTCACCTGTGTGTCCAATGTTCTGACAAAAATTTGCGGTCAAAAGTAAACAAATTAGAAGCAAAAAAGTGTTTCTAGCAAGATTCTAAACTAACCTGAATGAAATCAGCCATATTAACGCCCATCTTATTTTCAAGCGGCTTTTTTCTGATTGTCGACCTGATCACCTGGAAGGCCATCCGTCACCTATTACGCAATAAACCTAAATCCTGGAGAAACTGGGCAGCCGGCATTCACTTCGGACTCCTTACCGTTCTCCTTGCTTTGTTTCTCTATTTCTTCCTTTCCCCTCAGGAGCAACGCTACGATCAGTTCCGCACCTTTACGAGCGGATTTGTGATGTCGTTTTACCTCTCCAAGCTCGTCTTCAGCGTGTTTGTGCTGTTTGAATCGATCTTGAAATTCTTCAGCTGGATGTTTGAGCGATACACCAAAAAGAAGGAGAAGATCATCGAGAAAAAAGGAGGGATGTCGCGTGCCGACTTCATCTATACCACCGGTGCCGTTACCGCTGCCGCCCCATTTTACCTGATGCTGCAGGGCGTATACAAAAATGCTTACAACTACAAGGTACGCAAGGTGAAGCTGGAGATTCCGGGATTACCAAGTGCGTATAAAGGTAAAACCATCGTTCAACTTAGCGATATCCACTCGGGCTCCTTAGCCGACAAAGACGCCGTTTACGAAGGCATTCGTCAGGTGAAAGACCTGAAGCCGGATTTATTCTTTTTTACTGGCGACTTAGTGAACAACTTCGCTTGGGAAGCCAAAGACTTTGTGGAGATGTTTGGCGAGATCAAAGCCGATATGGGTACCTATTCCATCTTGGGTAACCACGATTACGGCTTGTACCACCGCTGGGAATCGAAAGAAGCGATGCACGCCAACTTTGATGCATTGGTCAATACACACAAGGAGATAGGCTGGAACCTCTTACGCAACGAACACGAAGTACTTAGCTACAAAGGACAGAAGCTGGCACTCGTGGGTGTTGAGAACTGGGGACATAGCATGCGTTTCCCTAAGCTGGGCGACGTAGACAAGGCCCAGTATGGTATGGAAGACGTGAAAACGAAACTCCTGCTGAGCCACGATCCATCGCATTGGGATCATGTGGTAAGACAGAAATACCCGGATATGAACGTGATGTTCTCCGGACATACCCACGGCGCTCAGGTGGGCATCGAAAACGCACTTTTCAAATGGAGTCCGGTGCAATACGTCTACAAACAGTGGGCAGGCCTTTACCAAGCCGACCAACAGCAGTTGTACGTGAACCGAGGCTTCGGATTCATTGGCTACCCGGGTAGGGTAGGCATCATGCCGGAGATTACACTGTTTGAGCTAGCCTAGGCTCGGTTTCGAGTTTCGGGTTGGCGGGTTTCGGGTTAAAAAAATTGTACAATCAGCTGCACGGGAATTCTATTCCCGTGAAAACGGATTGCGGATTACATCGGATAATATGGTGGGGTGGAAGGTGGTTGTTAAACCATGACCTCAGCTAGGAGATTGAAATAGTATAGCTTTAATCAGGTAATAAGTGGATCTATAGAATGGAATGGTTTGGTGAGTTTTTACTTGAATTTATCGGTATTCTCATTTTCCGATATCCCGGAGCATTGATTCGGTGGGTACTGTTCAGAAAGAAAAGTCTGAAGGAATATATAAATGATGACTGGTATGAGAATGCCATGTCGTTTGGGCTATTCTTAGGGATTGTGGCTGTGGCTTACAATCTTATTATTCTTATCTGATCCGCGAGACAGGCCATTTTTCCAATCATCTGGTTTAGTAAAGGCACAAGATTTTGTGTCTCTCTCTGAGTTTTTGACATGGATTAGCTTATCCGTTAAATACCAGAGACAGGCCATGGCCTGTCTTTACATTTCGATGTACCCAACCTCCGTCTCTCCGCCTCTCTGTCTCTCTGTCCCTCTGTGAAAGGAATTAACCCCGAAGGGGTCTGACGCTGGTAGCATCAAGTTATTCTCCAAGCAAAGGGAACCCCGAAGGGGTGAAACAGGGGAGGATTGTGGGATGCGGGTTTCGGGTTGAAAAAATCGGTACAATCAGCAGCGTCCCTCCGTCCCTCTGCCTCTCCGTCTCTCCGCCTCTCCGTCCCTCTGCCTCTCCGTCTCAACTTCATCCGAAAGTGTCGCGTAGCGTCTACTTTCGGACTTAACTTCTTATTAACAAAGCTTTTGTATCTTCACGCTATGTGGAAGAACTTCGAAGGCAGTCCTTTAAACGACAATATTCTTTTAGAGGTAGAAAACGCGATTAAACGAGAGTCCCAAGTGGGCAATAAACTCAAAGTATGCATTGGCACCGATTCGCAGGTGAAGGGTTTGATGGTCGATTTTGCGACGGTCATTGTCTTTTTGCGCGAGAAAAAGGGCGGCTTTATGTTCATCCACCAAGAGCGTCTTAAAAACAATATGGGGATCAAAGAACGTATGATCACCGAGGTGGCGAAGTCGGTAGACATTGCTTACCGCCTCTGCGATTTACTCGATCGCTATGCGGTGGAGTTGGAGGTGCATGCCGATATCAATACCAACCCGCAGTTCGAATCCAATTCAGCGCTCAAAGAGGCCACAGGCTATATCCTGGGCATGGGCTTCTGCTTCAAGGCCAAGCCGGAGGCCTTCGCTAGCAGCTACTGCGCCGATAAGCTGGTGAACTGAGCTTCGTCGTTCAGAACAGCCTTTTAACAGAAATTTTCCTTCCTGATTCCTGTCGCTTTCAAATTCTTGCTAATTTCACCGCTTCAATCAAAACACCATGAAGCGTATCAATACACGTTGGTCTCTGGCTATGGCCATTGGGGCCGGAACACTCTTAAGTTTTACTCTAGTGCAGGATAAAAAAGGCTACGATACAGCCAAGATGAATACCGAAGCTTCGGCTTGCGATGACTTCTACGAATATGCCATCGGTGGCTGGCAAAAGGCCAATCCCATTCCGTCTACCGACAGCCGTTGGGGTGTATTTAATGTGCTCGATGAAGAAAACCGAGCGAAATTGCAGACTATCTTAGAGGATATCCGAACCACTAAGTCGACCTATGCCAAGGGCAGCGACGAGCAGCTTTTGGGCGATTTCTACCTCTCCACTTTGGATACCGCTACCCGCAATAGCTTGGGCGTAAAGGCCATCGCACCTTACCTTCAAGCGATACAAGAGGCAAACAGCAAGGAGAAACTTTGGAACCTCATGGCCTCCTGGCGCAGCAAGGGCATCGGTGGAGCTTTTGGCTTCTACGTGAGCTCCGATGCGAAGAACAGCGACATGAATACGCTCTACCTCGGACAAGGCGGATTACAGTTGCCGGATAAGGACTATTACCTTAAAAAAGACTCAGCCTCGGCTGCCATCCGCATGGCCTACTTGGAACACATGAAGAAGATGATGGAATTGGCCGGCATCGATAAAACCAGTGTTAAAGCGTTGCTGATCTTGAACCTCGAAGAGTCCATCGCTAAGATTTCCATGAGCCGCACGGAGCGCCGCGACCCGGACAAGACCTACAATAAATTCAGCAAAGCCGATTTCTTGGTGAAGTTTGGAGAGCTGGATTGGAATAACTACATAGCCCTGAGCAATATGCCGGAGTTCAAAGAGATCATCGTGTCTCAACCCGATTTCATGCACGGCATAGCGAAGCTGTGGAAGGAGCAAGAGCTTCAGGTTTGGCAACACTACTTCACCTGGCAGGTGATCCACGAACATGCAGGTGTATTGAGCGATGATTTCCAAAACGAAAACTTCCGCTTCTTCTCTACTGTTTTGAGAGGTACTGAAACCCGCAAGCCTTTGAGCGAAAGAGCGGTGCAGATGGTGAACGGCAACCTGGGCGAAACCCTCGGAAAGATCTTTGTAAAGAAACATTTCAACGAAGCCTCCAAGAAGCAGGTAGCGATGATGGTGGAAGAGCTGAGAGAAGCCTTCCGCATGCGTATCCTCCAACTGGATTGGATGAGCGATACCACCAAGGGCAAGGCCATTGAAAAGCTAAACTCCTTTAAGTACAAGATTGGCTACCCCGACAAGTGGAAAGACTATAGCGTATTGGATATTCGTCCGAATGATTTGATGGGCAATACCCAACGCATCGCGGAGCTGGGCTATAAACGTATGATGGAGAAGCTTGGCAAGCCGGTTGACAAAGAGGAGTGGGGCATGACGCCGCAAACGGTGAACGCCTACTACAATCCGCTGAAGAACGAGATTGTGTTCCCGGCCGGCATCCTGCAAGCCCCGTTCTTCGACCCGAATGCCGATGATGCCCTGAACTACGGTGGTATCGGTGCAGTGATTGGACATGAGTTCTCGCACGGCTTTGACGACAAAGGCTCTAAATACGACGCAGCCGGTAACCTGAACAACTGGTGGACCGAAGCCGATCAAGAACGTTTTAAAGGCAGAACCCAAAAGATCGTAGAGCAGTTTAACCGCTTTGAGGTGCTGCCGGGTGTGTTTATCAACGGTGAGCTGACCCAAGGCGAAAACATCGCCGACTTAGCCGGCTTGACCATGGCCTACCATGCGCTGGTATTGCATTACGGCGATAAGGCACCACAGGGCAAGGGCAAAGACGGCTTTACCTGGGAGCAACGCTTCTTTATGGGCTGGGCGCAAGTTTGGGCACAGAACATCACCGAGAAGGAACTACGCCGACGCATCATCACCGATCCACATTCCCCTGGCCGCTACAGGGTAGTAGGCCCACTAAGCAACCTAGAAGAATACTGGAAAGCCTTTGGCTGCACGGATAACCACGCTATGCACGCCAAACCCGAACAGCGGGTGATTATCTGGTAAAATTCCAAAAGCCAATATCCAAATTCCAATTTAGGATTTGATTAACTACCTCATTTGGAAATTGGAATTTAATGATTGGAACTTAAAGAGACGTAATAGCCGTTCAACGGACGGTAATTAAATGCTTAAAGCGAGAGGCGACCTTCGGGTCGCCTTTTCTTGTTGGGGGTAGTTTGTAGTTAATGGATCAGCTATGAAATGAATTGGATTAATTTCACTTAGTGAATAAACTCAAATTTTTTGTGAGAAATGATTATGTTTACTACGTGATCAATGTATTAAAAGTTGCGCTAAATCCTAAGTATGAGTAGGCCAAAAACAAAGTTTGTTCAAGCACGAAGAAACTATAATTCAGTTCATTATTTTCCTTTTGGAAACGAACCTGGTGATTCATATGTCCTGACTTCAGACCCTTGGAATTATCTAAAAGCATTTTTAAAGAACGAACATGATAAAATTAGAAAACGCACTGCGAAAAGTGGTCCGAAGAAGGATAGGCTATTCAAAGCTTTGTATTTTGTTAGTTTAGCTGAGAGTTTTTTGAAAAGTGCTGACAATGTTGAAATGCCAACAAAAGGCACTTTGACTTACTATTCAGTATTAAATCTAACAAAGGCATTTTTACTTGTTCGTGGTTATGACCTCGAAACAAACACAGAATATCATGGGTTAAGCTTAAATTCTTCCGATACTGACCAGCTAACAATTTCAAAAAATCCCACAGGAACCGGAATAAACATTTTCCATTCATTTGTAAAAGAACTTGGATACTCCCTTAATCCAGGTGACAAGATTAATCTCATAGAAATGGTAAGTAACTTACCTGAAATCCATGAGATGACTTTTAATCTCGGCCTTCTAAATAAAAGAAAAAGGAAATTTCTGCCGATTAAGATAGAATTTATCTCAAATGAAAACCGTTGGACAAAACTTTCCTATAGGCTGTCATACGAAAAAAAACACAAGAATACTTATCGAGTTGAAAAATTCACATCAGGTCATTTAGCATCTTTGTTAACTAAAAGCGATGATATAAATGAACGGGAAGTTTTTATTTCTAAACAAATCAGGACCTTGACACATAACTCAGATATTAGCTGGTGTGCAAACTATGCTGAATTATGTTTGGAAATGAAAAAACTGAATATTCGGCTTATGTTAACAAGACAAGGTTATAAGTATTACATTGATTTGCAGCCAGATCAATACGACACCTTAATTTACAGTTATGCTCTGATGTTTTACATTGGTTCAGTTGCTAGATATCGTCCTACGCTTAATGAAGAAATATTAGAAGGTGACTATAAAGCTGTAATCTCAGAGACAATGAAATCTACTCCTAGGCAATACCTGTATCAAATAACAGGTTTAATCACTAAAAAAATATGTGCAATACCAATGGCAAATTTGGACTAAACAGTTGCATTTGCTTTTGGTGCAAAAGCTCTGTTAACGTGTTTTATCATACGACTTGAAAATTGGAATTGTAGAGGTAGTTTTTTGAGAGTAACACTTTAATGCCAAGGTAATAGTTACCCATGTGTCCATTCATAAAAATTGTTTCAGCTCTATTTTTTTCTGAAAATTCCCGCGTTTAGAGTATATCTTATCAACTTGTTAGACTTTATATTAACCAAACAATGCAATGAAAGAAACTGAATTCATACAAGGAACGTTATTTGAAGATGATTATTTAGTTCGGACACTCGGCAGTTTGGGAACTCAACCTGAAATTGCATTAACCGAATTAGTAGCGAATGCTTGGGATGCCGGAGCAACACAGGTGGATATTTTTATCCCTGAAGAAAAGGGACAAAAACTCACAATACAAGATAATGGGATTGGGCTGTCTAAGGAGGAATTCTACAGTAGATGGATGAAGCTAAGTTATAATAGGCTAAAGCATCAAGGAAAGCTGGTTGAATTTCCAAAAGGTGTTGACCTAAAAAGGTATGCATACGGACGTAATGGAGTTGGTAGACATGGTTTGTTATGCTTTAATAGTGAATATCAGGTAATCACGAATAAGAATGGAGTCGAATCTATGTTCACTTTGACTACAAAAAGTGAAAAACAACCATTCATTATTAAAGAAGAATCATTCAAGAAATCAAAGCATGCGGGTACGCGTTTAGAAGTTGTCGTTGAAAAGAATCTACCTAATCCAACAACGATATTGGAGGTGATATCTGCTAGATTTCTGCATGATCCAAAATTTTTAGTCTCAATAAACAGGCAGACAATTCAATTAGAAGAACACAAAGGATTAATCGAATCGAATTTAGTTGAAGTCGACGACATAAAACTTCAGGTAAATTTAATTGATTCTAAAAAATCAAGAAAATCCACACTCTACCAAGGAATTGCAATTTGGCAAGGAGGAAGACTTGTGGGCGAGCCTTCATGGATACTTGGTAATTTTATGGTTCTTGATGGAAGGTCAAAAGAAGCCAAGCGATACACGGTTGTTGTTGAAACAATAGACCTAGCAGACTTTATAAAAGAAGATTGGACAGGTTTTAAGAAAGATGAAAAGCTAGATAGGGTCTATGTAGCTATTAGTGAAGAAGTCCAAAAAATATTTTCAAAAATTGCGAAAGACAACATTGAGGAAACCACTAAGCACATTAGAATCCAATACAAGAAAGAATACAGTGAATTAAGTCCTTTGGGGAAATATGAGTTCAATGAAGCTATTCAACATATCTCTATTACGAATCCAACAGCAAAAGACGAATCAATCTCGTTAGCATTAGAGACTGTGATTAAATTAGAGAAAACAAGAAGCGGAAGTGAACTTCTTCAAAAGATTTCGAAGTTATCTCACGAAGATATTGAAGGCTTAAATAAACTGTTAAACAATTGGAGTGTCAAAGATGCATTAACAGTTCTAGATGAAATTGATAAAAGAATTACTGTAATTGAGGCAATTAGGAAGTTATCAACAGATTCAAATGTTGATGAATTGCAAGTATTGCACCCCTTAATCGCTAGCGCAAGATGGATTTTTGGACCTGAATATGACTCACCAGAATATTCTTCGAACAGTCAGCTTCAAACTACAGTTGAAAAGGTATTCGGTAAAAGAATTGACAAGAGCGTTTTCAATAACAATAAAAAACGACCAGACATTGTAGTAATGGGGAATTCTACTTTTTCAATTACGGGTACGACTGATTTTGACCAAGAGAACGGATTGAGTTCTTTAAGAAAAATATTAATCATTGAACTAAAACGTGGTGGTTATAAGATAGGCAGAAATGAAAGAAATCAAGCAGTTGGTTATATTGAGGATTTTTCAAATTGTGGGATACTAATTGGTAATCCATATATCAATGCTTTTGTAGTTGGTGAATCGTTCAGTGAAAAAGTTCAACCTTTTCAATCAATTGAAAATGACAATAAAGTTGAAGTAGGTAAAGTTCATATTTGTTTATTTTCTCAAATAGTTGACACTTCGGAAAAAAGACTGTTCAACCTCAGAGAGCGACTGAATGAAAGGTACGCTGACATAGCAGGAATTGATCTGTTTTACCAACAAAAAAGTTTAGCATTATAGCAACAAAAAGGCAATTCGAAACTTTTTAAGAGTTTATTTATCCTTATGTTGACGTTCAGAATCTAGGCCTAGCTATCCAAGTTCCTACGATTGCTGAGTGGACTGATTTAGGTCTTATAAATTAGGATGAAATAATCTGATGAGTGAAATGAGCAAAATTCAAACTTACTAGAGTACTATTAAACTTATAACTTGCATCTATGAGCCTAAAAATGTATTTAATATTGACCTGTCTTCTGGTATTTGCGTGCAATGATAGAAATACTCATACCGATAGTGAGGCAGGAATTGAACTTACGGATAGTGTTGAACTCACCGATAGTGTTGAAGAAACTAGCAATGACCAAAGCATTAAGCGATTAGAAATTCCGGGTAATGAAAAAAAGGTATCTAACGTGATTATTGAAATCTCTGAAAGGGGTCTTTTTATCAATTCAAAACTGATTAGTTTGGCAACGGATTACAACGAAATCAAATCAATTCTTGGAAATCCTTCAAAAGAAAAAATTCAATCTGCTTCTGATATTGAAGCAACAGAACGAAAATTCGGCGGTACCCCAAACAATATTTACACTTATGATAATTATGGAATCTTAGTTTATCAAAAAGCTGGCGAGAAAAATGGTTCTACCACGAACCTTGTGGTTTGAGGTCTAATTTTCCATTAAAGAACAAGATAGCCGATCTAAAATTATCGTAACTTTTAT
>SBGR01000029.1 GCA_006226545.1 Bacteroidota bacterium
CCTCCCTAGGGAGGCCTTTCTTTTTTAAGACGGATTTCTACTAAGTTTGCTTGGGATGAAACTACTCTTTACCGGAAAAACAGATTTCAAATACAACCGCGTTAGAATTCTGATTGCCGGCTTAAGAAAGTTGCCCGGTATTGAATTGACAGTTTACCCGATTCAATCGCGTAAGTCGTTTGATACGCAAGAGTTTAAGCGTTTGGCCGAAGAGGCTGATTTCATCTATATCCCGCCCTTCCGTCACCGTGATGTGAGCTTTATTAAGAGTCTAACCTCAAAACCCATTGTCTTTGATCCGCTGATTTCTAAAATGCTGACCAAAGACGATTTCGGGCAATTCTGGAAACGGCCTTTCAAGTATTTCTTAGACAAGGTCCCTTTCGCTAAATGCGATATCCTCTTATCGGATACCGAATGCCATAAACAGTATTTCTCCCGCGTATTTTCTATTCCTTTAGCGAAGATTCAGGTCTTGCGCATTGGCGTGGATAGCGATGCGTTTTATCCCATGGAAGCGAAGGCGGAGTCGGAGGTTTTTACCGTTGGATTTTACGGTGGATTTGTGCCTTTGCAAGGAACCGATAAAATCATGGAGGCGGCCAAGCTTTTAAAAGGAGATAGTTCCATACGTTTTGTGTTGATAGGCGATGGCTACCGCTTTGAACAGGCAAAAGCCTTGGCTGAGAAATACAAGTTGAACAATGTGGAGTTTAAGGGCGTATTGCCATATGAGGCTTTGAATGAAGCCATGCGCGACTTCGATTTAGCGCTTGGCATCTTTGGCGATTCAGCTAAGGCCGATTATGTTATTCCGAATAAGATTTACCATTACGCCTCCACCGGGAAATGCATTCTGAGCAAAGACACACCCGGCATCCGTGAATTGTTTAGCAATGGGAAAAACATTGCGCTTTGCGACTCCGACCCGGAGAGTATAGCAGAAAGTATCCGAGCACTCAAAGCGAATCCAAAGAAGAGGGCTCAACTAGGCCAAGCCGCCGCCGAACTCATCAATGGGAAGTACAATGAAGTGGAAATCGCCAAGCAGTTTCTAGCGATTTTGAAGGCGTATCAATAACCAATTCTTTTTCTGTCTCGCTGCTCATGCTCCTGTTCGTTTTTCTTGAATAGGTAGTTGACCGCCTCATATACATCCTGAAACTTGGATTCGAGGATATGGAGTTTTTCACTCAGTTCTCGGTGACCTTCAGTATACTTCCTTAGAAGGACGAAAGTACGCATGATACCTATGTTCACCTGAATTGCTGTTTCACTTCGTAACACAGAAGATAACATAGCAATGCCTTGTTCCGTGAATGCATACGGTAGGGCTTTTTTAGGCCTTTTGTTTCCGGATGTCATCACAATTTGTGATGACATCTCTTCCCATTCCCATGAATTCAATCGAAACATGAAGTCGGAAGGAAAGCGACTTAGGTTCCTTTTAACAGCCTGGTTTAAAACACGTGTTTCCACTCCATAACGCTCAGCCAAAGTGAAATCTAACATCACTTCTAAACCCCTTATTTGATAAATTCCAGATTCTAGGCTCATCCCCAAACTTCTTTGTCCAAACTTCTAAAATGGATTGCTTCAGCCAGGTGTTCTACCTTGATGTCATCGCTGCCGGCTAAGTCGGCGATGGTGCGGCTTACTTTGAGAATTCGATCGTAAGCCCTAGCGGAGAGTCCGAGTTTTTCCATGGCGGTTTGCAAGAGCTTTTCTCCGGCTGTGCCCACCTGGCAGAGTTCCCTTACTTGGTTATTGGGAAGCATGGCATTGGAAAAGACCTGCGGACTTTCCTTATACCTTTCTTGTTGGATGGCGCGGGCTTGGATAACCCGTTCTCTCACGTTTTTACTCAGCTCGGATTTGCGGGTAGCGCTCAATTCTTCAAATTTCACCGGGGTTACTTCGATGTGAATATCAATACGATCGAGCAAGGGACCGGAGATTCGGCTGAGGTATTTCTGCACCAAACCAGGTGCGCAAGTGCATTCTTTATCGGGGTGATTGAAATAACCGCAAGGGCAGGGGTTCATGCTCGCGATAAGCATAAAAGAGGCCGGAAAGTCAACAGCCATGCGAGCTCTAGAAATACTGACTCGACGTTCTTCTAAGGGCTGTCTCAATACTTCCAACACGGTACGTTTAAATTCAGGGAGCTCATCTAAAAACAGTACTCCATGATGGGCTAGTGATATTTCACCCGGTTGGGGATTTGTGCCTCCACCAACGAGGGCTACGTCGCTGATGGTATGGTGTGGAGATCGAAAAGGCCTTTGAGCAACAAGTCCGAGGTGATCAGTGAGTTTGCCTGCAACCGAATGAATCTTGGTAGTCTCAAGGGCTTCTTGCAAGGTGAGCGGTGGAAGAATGGTGGGCAGCCTTTTGGCCAGCATGGTTTTACCAGCGCCGGGAGGACCGATAAGGATAATGTTATGTCCGCCGGCCGCTGCTATCTCCAAGGCACGCTTGATGTTTTCTTGTCCTTGCACATCGCTAAAGTCGATATCAAATGCATCGTAGCTGTCTTGGAATTCTTTGCGGGTATCTACTTCAATTCGCTCTAGCTCATCACCCCCTTGAAAGAAATTGATCACTTGGTTCAGGTGTTCTGCACCCAGTACATCCAATCCGGCAACGATAGCCGCTTCATTGGCATTTTGCTTGGGAAGAATAAAGCCTTTGAATCCCTCTTTTTTCGCTTGAATAGCGATGGGTAGTGCTCCCGTGATAGGCAGTAAACTTCCATCGAGTGAAAGTTCGCCCATGATGAGGTATTTCTCAATTTCTTCTGAAGGAACCTGGTCGCTGGCAGCCAGGAGTGCCACGGCAATGGTCAAATCATAAGAAGAGCCCTCTTTGCGAACATCGGCCGGAGCCATGTTAACCACCACTTTTTTACGTGGAAAAGCGAAGCCTGTATTTTTTAAGGCTGTTTCGATGCGGAGGTAACTCTCTTTGATGGCGTTATCCGGCAGGCCAACCAGGTGATAACCCACTCTGCCGTCGCCAATATTGACTTCCACGGTAATGGGCATGGCATGAATACCATAGACAGCACATCCAAAGGTTTTAATAAGCATGACGTGAAATTAGCCTGAGCCGGAAATAGGCGCAATAGGGTGGGAGTGAGTTGACAGCCTGCTGGCGAAGTTCTGACGGATAGGTGTTATAACCAGCCTCTTCGTCTAAAGAACAACAAGGTTAACCCCGAAGAGAGCAACATCAGACCGATTGCAAAGGGGTAGCCCTCTTCCCAGTTGAGCTCGGGCATGCTGCGGAAGTTCATGCCGTATATGCTGGCGATGAGGGTAGGCGGCATAAAGATGACCGAGGCTACGGTAAAGATCTTGATGATCTTGTTCTGTTCTATGTTCACCAAACCAAGAAAGGTGTCCTGCAGGTATTCCAATCGCTCAAAATTGAAGGCGGTATGTTCCAGTAGTGAGCTAATGTCTTTCAATAAGATGCGGAGCTTGTCGTATTCTCCCGACTCAAACTTCTCGCTGCGCATCATGGAAGAGACCACTCGCTGCTTATCGAAGATGTTCTCTCGGAGCGACATGGTGAATTCCTGGTATTCAGAGATGCGCAAGAGGATGTCTTCACTCACTCTTTTATTGATTCCTAGCGATTTGGAGATGGAGGAAATCTCACGGGAGATATTCTCAATCAAATCGGCGTCTAAGTCAACGCGAGACTCAAAAAGGTTGAGCATCACCTGTGTGCCATTGCTGGTGGTTAGCGCATTCTGCTTGATCTTCCTAACCGTTTCGGCAAAGGTGCGGAGGTCGTGTTCGCGGTAAGTGAAAAGTACCTTTTCTTTGAGGATAAAACTCACCGGGTGACTCTCATACTCGCTTCCATTAAACTGCAAAAAGTTGGAGTTGGCCGTAATGCGATCGGCAATTTCCACGTAGCGGGAGCTCGATTCAATCTCAGCCTGTTCTTGTTCGCTCATAAAGCGCACATTGTACACAGCCTCAACTTCGGCAACTTGCGTGGGATTCGGATCTTGAAGGTCAATCCAGATGATATCGTCAGGGCGCTCCAATCCTTCCAGGCTTTCTACCTTTACGATGGCACGTTGGTTCCTGTACAGTAGCCGAATCATGGCCGCAAGATAAAGCGATAAATGATTTAAAGGTGCACGGCGACTTTAAATCGTAGGATTGTTTACTGTTGGACGGAATGTAGGATTGTTAACTGTTGGACTGCTAAACGGAATTTAGAACTGTAAACTGTTTGACTGTTTGATCGATTTACTGCTTTCTAGCTGTTGCTTAGTTAACTAGTATCCATCGTCCATGGTTTTTGGAGGCTCTGTTCTAGTTTTAGTGTCTCAATTCTGATCCGTTCACAGGTCTCGATGGGAAACAATCGGGAGAAGTCCAGTGCTGCTGATTTTATACGATTGGGAATTGAATTCTCTTCATCGCTTTATCCCTTCATCTCATCATCTTAAAAAATCATTCACTAGGTAGTTCAAGGCAATTATGGTCCATCGTCCATGGTCATTTTACAAGCTCAATCCAAACTTGCCGGCCAAGCCTTCCAAGTCTTTTTCAACTGCTTCCACCAATGGGATGCCGCTGATTTTTCGGTCTTGTTCCATGGCATATTCCGGTTCACCCGGAATAATCACATGCTGATTTGGGTCTATTGTTTCACTTGCTTTAAAGCGATTGATCCAACGCTCCATATTGTCGAAGTAGTCATCAAGTGGGCGGAAGGCATCCACGCGTATGGCACCAAAGAAATGGCCCAATCCTTTGCCCGGTAAATCGGGTTGAACCGGCAAGAAGCTTACGAAAGGCGGAACCCACGGTCCGTAGTTAGCGCCGCTCAATACGCCACTGAATAAATCGACCATCGCTGATAAAGCATACCCTTTATGGCTGCCGTTCTCCACCGTACTGCCCAAAGGCAAAAGTGAACCCCCCGATTTCAACTCAGACGGATCGGTAGAAATCTGACCGTCTTTGCTTTGTACCCAGCTGTTGGGAATGGCTTTGCCGGTACGTTGCGCAATCTCTAGCTTGCCATTGGCTGCTGCTGCAGTGGCTAAGTCGGCAACAAAAGGCTCATGGTTACGTGCAGGCCACGCGTAGCAAATGGGGTTGGTGCCCAGCATACGCTCGATGGAGTGGGTAGGTGCTACCAGTGGGCTGGCATTGGTCATGGCGATGCCAATCATGTTTTCTTCCAGGGCCATCATGGCGTGGTAGGCACCAATACCGAAGTGGTTGCTGTTGTTAACCGCCACCCAACCGGTTCCGCAGTTTTTTGCTTTTTCCATGGCGATACGCATGGCATGCGGACCGGAAACCAATCCCAGCGCCTCATCAGCGTCTAGCGTTCCGGTACCCGGTGTTTCGTGTACCAATTGCATATTGGGTTGACTGTTGATGCGTTTGGCTTCCCAAAGCCTTACATAACCTGAAAGTCGGGCTACACCGTGGGAGTCAATGCCGCGTAAGTCGGCACGAATCAAAACATCTGCCGCCTGTTTGGCATCGGTCTCACTGCATCCAATCGCTAAAAAAACCTGTTCGGTAAACTGGCGCAAACGGCCTTCTTCAAAAACTCCTGTGCTACTCATTATTGCATGCTTTTCGCCATCAGTTCGGCGATGTGCAGCACCTGTATCTTCAGGCCTTGGTTGCGGATGATGGCATCCAAGTGCATCAGGCAGGCGCTGTCGGTTGATACGATATAATCTGCTCCGGCATCTAAGGCGTACTGCAGTTTGCGGTTGCCAAGGGCTACGGATTCTGTTTCATCTTTTACGCTGAAAATTCCCCCAAAACCGCAACATTGCTCTTGTTCCGGCAACTCAATCATGGTAAGTCCTTCAATGCGTTCCAAGATGGCTCTAGGGGCTTCTTTGATTTTGCATTCACGCAAAGCTTGGCAAGCGTCCATGTAGGCCACCTTCGCATCAAGTTTCATCAATAAGCGACTGAGGTCGCGTTTCTCTACGATGAACTCCGTGAATTCTTTGAGGTTTTTCTGCAGCGATTTGCATTGGTTGTGCACCACTGAGTTGTAGAAGAGCTGGGAATAGTCGTTGCGCACCATGCCGGTGCATGCTCCGCCTAGGCCAACGGCCGGACGGTCTTTCTGAAATTCGCGGATGAATTTTTCACCCACTTCTTTGGCATCTTCCCAGTAACCCGCATTGTATGCAGCCATGCCGCAGCATGTCTGTTCTGTATTGTAATGCACCCAGCAGTCGAGACCTTCCAATACCTTTACCATGGCCATGCCTGTTTCTGGCTTGAACTGGTCTACATAGCAGGGAATAAAAAGGTCTACGTGCACGCCGCAAAGTAATAAGAAGAAATGGATTTTAGGAATGAGTCCCGATATTCATCGGGAGAGGTTGAGGTTAAGGTTGAGGTTAAGGTTGAGGTTAAGGTTGAGGAATGAGAATGAATATTTCCCAAGTTCTTATCCTGAAGTAATGCATAGCCGCTTCTTCAGAACCAACTACAACCTGCAGCCCACGACGCCATCACTCATAACAAAAAAAAGCTCCCCGAAGAGAGCTCTTTATCCTTGTATTGTGTTTGTTTTAGAGGTGGATACACTCATCGTACGCTTGAGCTGCAGCTTCCATCACTGCTTCACTCATGGTAGGGTGAGGGTGTACGGTTTTGATGATTTCATGACCGGTAGTCTCCAGTTTACGGGCAGCCACTACCTCAGCAATCATCTCGGTTACGTTAGCGCCAATCATGTGAGCACCTAACCATTCGCCGTATTTTGCATCAAATACAACCTTAACGAATCCGTCTTTGCTGCCGGATGCAGAAGCTTTACCGGAAGCGGAGAATGGGAATTTACCCACTTTCACTTCGTAGCCTGCTTCTTTTGCTTGTTTTTCAGTCATACCTACAGAAGCAACTTCCGGCCAGCAGTAAGTACATGAAGGGATATTGCCGTAGTCCAAAGGCTCTGGGTTATGGCCTGCCATTTTTTCAACGCAGATAATACCTTCAGCTGAAGCTACGTGAGCCAAAGCCGGGCCTTTTACGATATCGCCGATAGCGTATACGCCATCCACGTTTGTTTTGTAGTAATCGTCAACTAGCACTTTTCCTTTTTCGGTTTTAACACCCAAGGTTTCTAGTCCGATATTCTCCAAGTTGGTTTGAATACCTACCGCAGCAATCACCACGTCGCATTCAATTTTCTCTTCGCCTTTTTTAGTTTTAACGGTAACAACGCAACCTTTTCCGGAAGTGTCCACGTGGGTTACTTCAGATTCAGTCATGATGCCGATACCGTATTTCTTATACGACTTGGTCAAGGCTTTTGAAACCTCTTCGTCTTCCAATGGAAGGATATTCGGTAAGAATTCTACGATGGTTACTTTAGAACCCATGGAGTTGTAGAAGTAAGCGAACTCACATCCGATGGCTCCAGAACCAACTACCACAATGTTTTTAGGTTGTTTAGGCAAAGACATTGCTTCCCGGTAGCCAATAATTTTAGAACCGTCGATTTTCAAAGCCGGCAACTCACGTGAGCGAGCACCCGTGGCTAAGATGATATTTTTAGCTTCGTGGATCTCTTTTTTGCCGTCTTCGCCGGTAACTTCCACTTTGCCTTTAGCAGCCAATTTGCCGTAGCCGTTCAAAACAGTGATGTTGTTTTTCTTCATCAAGAATTGAACACCTTTGCTCATGCCGTCGGCAACACCTCTTGAGCGATTGATAACCGCTTCGAAATCGTGGCTAGCTTCTTTTACACTAATGCCGTAATCAGCCGCATGGTTGATGTAATCGTATACCTGAGCCGATTTCAACAGGGCTTTGGTAGGGATACATCCCCAGTTCAGACAGATACCACCTAGACTTTCTTTTTCTACAATGGCTACTTTCATCTTGAGCTGAGACGCGCGAATTGCCGCAACATATCCACCTGGTCCGCTACCTACTACTATAAGATCAAAATTCATATGCGTGTTGATTTTAGAGCGCGCAAGTTAAAAAAGAATTTTCACTACACTTTGGTCATTTTCCATTTCCCTCGCTTGAACAAGATCATCGCTAAGATGGCGTAGATGGAATGGCAAATGGAGATGCTAGCGAAAACCGCATTGCTGCCATAGTACCACTCAATCGCTAGCAAGTAAGCCAGTGGAATTTGAATGAGCCAAAACACAATTAAACTAATCACAAGAGGCGTTGTGGTATCGCCCGCACCGTTAAAGGCTTGCCCAATAACCATCCCGTAGCTGAAAAAGATATAACCCGTGCAGATGATCTTCAAAGCCGACATGCCTATCTCATTCACCGCTGCTGTCTGCTCAAAGAGGCCGAGTATAGGTTCGGCGAAAATGAAAAAGACAATGGATACAGCCAAAAGGAAATAGGTATTGTAAAGGGCGGTTTTCCAAACTGATTGCTCAGCACGCTCGGGTTGTCCTGCTCCCAAATTTTGTCCAACAAGTGTAGCAGCCGCATTGGCCATGCCCCAAGAGGGCAATAGGGTGAAAATAATAACGCGGAAAGCGATGGTATAGCCGGCAAGGGCTTCTTCGCCAAAATGGGCCATGATGCGTACCAGAAAAATCCAGCTGGCCGACTCTACCAAAAACTGGCCGATGCCCCCGGCAGAGATCTTCACAATCTCCCAGATGGTTTTCATCCGCACCAGCATATTGCTAATACCGACTTTCACGGTTCCGATGCCTTTCAATAAGAAATACAGCTGCAGCAAAACCCCGATGCCGCGTCCAATATTGGTAGCGATGGCGGCACCTTCAATACCCATGGCCGGAATTGGTCCACAGCCAAAGATGAGTAAAGGATCTAAGAGCATGTTCAAGCCATTGGCAATCCAGAGTGAAATCATCGCTAACATGGGATTACCTGCTCCTCTGAAGATGGCATTGAGCAGAAACAGAAATATCGCCGTGAAGTTAAAGGCGTACATCACCTTGGTATAACCTAATCCTTGAGCGATGAGTTCCGGCTTTCCGCCCATCAGTCGCAATACGTCTTCTGCAAACAGGTAACCGGCCAGGCCAAGTACCACACTAATCACTAAAGCAATCAATATCGATTGAAACGCTGCGTCGCCGGCTCGTTTGAATTTTTTCTCACCAACTCGTCGGGAAATGATGGCTGTAGTTGCCATACTTAAACCTACTCCGATGGAATAGATGATCATCATCACAGATTCGGTTAAGCCTACTGTGGCAACAGCATTAACAGATACCTTGGCCACAAAGTAAACATCAACCACTGCAAACAGCGATTCCATCACCATCTCGAAGATCATTGGAACGGCCAGCAGAAAGATGGCTTTGTTGATGCTTCCGGAGGTATACTCAAATTCCTTCCCGCTCAGCGCCTGCCAAATGAGGTGTAAAGTTGATTTTTTAAACAATGCCTTGGCCATAGAATCAACAAAAGTAGTTGCAATACGTTACGGCAAAGCGCAAATTAGATGAAGGGATAGTTTTCTTGCACCGCTGCTTTAATCAGCTTGACGGATTATAAGTCAACCTCGCCTTTGCCTTCTCTGATCAGGGTCGGGATGCCTTCTACGCAATCGATAACGGTAGAAGGAATATTATCACCTGCGCCACCATCCAGCATCAGGTCTACTTGGTGTCCGAATACTTCAAAAATCTCATCCGGATCGGTGAGGTAATCGATAATCTCATCTTCTGCGTGAATGGAAGAGGAGACCAAGGGAAAGTCCAATTGCTCCAAAAGCGCTTGAACAATTTTATTATCAGGCACCCGGATACCCACCGTCTTTTTATTGGTTTGAAAGAGTTTCGGCACCAAACGGCTTGCTTTCAAGATAAAGGTATACGGCCCGGGAAGGCAATGCTTCATCAATTTGAAAACGGTAGAATTGATGGGAGCGCTGTATTGACTGAGTACGCTGAGGTCGGCACAGATAAGCGAAAGATTGGCTCGCTCCGGCTTCTTGCCCAAGATGCGGCATACGCGTTCAATCGCTTTGTTGTTATTGAGGTCGCAGCCTAGGGCATAAATGGTATCGGTAGGAAAAATGAGCACCCCGCCCTTACGGATGACCTCAACGGCTTGTTGGATCTTCCGCTGATCAGGATTAATAGGGTGCACTTCCAATTTCATAGCTGGGGCTTAATCCACGCGTTTCACCGGCTTCTCCATGTGGGTACCACATTTCTTGCAGGTGCAATGTTCCGCGTTATTGTAAAAACGATCAAATATAGGAGGGAGCTGTTTAACGATATCGGTAACATATTCAAACTCCTCGTAAAGCTTTTCGCCGCAGTTTTCGCAGTACCACTGGAATCCGTCGAGTTCTTTGGTTTCACGCTTACGCTCAATAACAAGTCCGACGGTATTTGGTCCCCTTTGAGGTGAATGCGGAACACGCGGTGGCAACAAGAAGATATCGCCTTCTTTGATATGGATATCGCGCGGCTTACCGTCGTCGATAATCTTTACCGTTACGTCGCCTTCCAGTTGGAAGAAGAACTCTTCTCCTTCGTTGTAGTGGTAGTCTTTGCGCGAATTTGGTCCGCCAACCACCATCACTATAAATTCGGCATCTTCCCAAACCTGTACGTTTCCAACAGGGGGTTTCAATAAATGACGATGCTTATCGATCCATTGCTTAAAGTTAAAAGGAGCTGCAACTGCCATAGTCTAGAATTTTCTATTGAGTTCCCAAAGCTACGATTTTCACCTGTTCTCGCTAAATTTAATACGTGATTAATGTACCATGTCCCGAACAAGAATTATTTTCGCATCCTGAATAACCCATGCGCTTTCGACTGATATCCTTTTTTCTACTCTTGTTCTGTTCCATCACCGCTATGGCGGCCGACAGTACTAAGGTTGCCACTGTTTATGGTAAAGTAACCGATGCCAATGATAAGTCGGAGTTAATCGGCGTAAACGTCATTATCAAAGGAACCACCACCGGAAAATCGACCAATATCAATGGCGATTATAGCTTAGAGGTTAAAGCCGGAGAGTACAATATCGAGTTTACCTATATCGGTTATGAAACGGTTTTGATGACCGGCATCAAGCTGAAGGCTGGCGAAAAGAAGCTCATCAACGTGAGTATGAAGGAGAGTGTTACCACCTTCGGAACAGACGTGGTGGTGATTGGCGATAAGCCTCTGGTGGATACTGAAACACCTAAGACGGTTAAAAACATTGAGCGAGAGAAAATTGAGGCTCAACCGGTTAGGCAGATTCAGGCTATCATCAATACCCAGGCAGGTGTGGTAAACACCGCATCCGGTGTGCATATTCGGGGGGGTAGAACCTACGAAACAGGTTTTATGATCGATGGGGTGAATGCCCGCGACCCCTTGGCCGGAACCGGATTTGGTATTGATATCGGCTCCAATGCGGTTGATGATATCGACATTACCACTGGCGGTGTAGGTGCAGAATACGGTGATGCTACCAGCGGCGTGGTGAATGCTAAAACCCGCAAAGGCACAGACAAGTTTGCGCTTTCTTTGCTTTATAAGCGAGATAATTTCGGCTTCAACAAAGACTGGAATTCCGTATTCAACGAATCGCTTTTTGAATTAGGGGCAGGCGGCGCAGCGCATAAGCTTATCCCGAAGAAGATGGGCGGCAAGTTGTACTACTATGCTTCTATTCGGGCTTTCAATTCCGACTTGTATACCAAGAACCCGCCAAATCGCATGAAGAGTTCGCTCTACCCGGGTTTGTTCTGGTCTAATCGACACGATAACCGCTATGCCGGTATGTTGCGACTCGATTACCGCATCAACGATCAGCGCAATTTGTCGTTTACCTACAACAAGACCTTGGCCGTGAACCAAGACGTGAACATGCTCCGCATCACAGGTAACGATTTGCCATTTACGCCGGGTTATCAATATGAATTCTCAGAACAGCCTGATAACGCCAATACCTATACCCACGATGGAAACTTGAGCATCTTGACTTACAACGATGCGTCACATAAACGTTTTGCCTATTCAGTTACCGGTAGCCGTTTCTTCTCTCGCTTGAGAGCCGATGCCAACGGCAGGCCTTGGCGCCCAACGGTGGTGGAGAACGAATTGGATCCTTCTTCCATCGTAACGTGGCCGGTTACTTATTATAATCCGGCTGATGCTATCGTGGCGGTGAATCCGCCTTCCGGACTCTACAACAACAACGGTATCGCTACTTTGTGGCACGATCACTACTACGAAGAATACGCATTGAAGTTCTCCGGTAACTACTACAGCAAAGACGCCTTGAACCGATTGAACTTCGGTATGGAGATGAAGTTTCAAGACTTGCAGTGGATTGACATCGGACGTCCGTGGATTGGCGCCCCAATTCAATTGGCTGATGGTTCGTTTACGCAGTCTTACCGCTTGGGCGACTACAGTGAAATCTGGCATGTGAAACCGGCCAGAGGTGGAGCCTGGGTTTCAGAGAAAATCAAATACAAAGGACTTATCGCCGATGTAGGCGCTCGTTTGGAATACTGGATGCCGGGTAAATACGTAGATGATGCCATCGCTAACCCAAGAGCGCAAATCAGAGACGAGATAAGAGAAGAATACAAAAAGCAAACTTTGATGCTTTTTGGTAGAGGCTTTAAGTTCCGTTTCTTGCCTAAGATTTCTGCCAGTTTCCCAATCAAGGAAAACCAGATGATGTATTTCAACTACGGACACAGCACCATTTTGCCGCATCCGTCGTTTATCTACACCGGCTTGGATCCATACTACTCAGATCGCTCAACGGTGAGTCGCTTGGGTAACCCGAATTTGAATCCGGAAGTGAGCATCTCGTATGAACTCGGATTGAAATCGCAGATTACAAAAGACGATGCGCTGAACCTCGCTGCCTTCTACCGCGATAACTATGAATTCGTTACGACCACAGTCATTTTAGTGAAGGATGCAACGGGAAGAGAAGTCAATCGCTCCATGCGTATCAACTCTGATTATGCTCGTGTGCGGGGCTTGGAAGCGTCTTACTTTAAGCGAATCAAAAAATGGTTTAGCGGACAAGTATCTGCAACGTATATGGTGGCTACCGGACAAAGTGCTTCGGCTTCAGAAAGCTTAAAAGAGATTTTGTCTGAAGGCAATAGAGAAGATACCAAAGAGTTCTACTTGCCGTGGGATAGCCCTTGGGACATTAAAGGAAATGCCATCTTCACGGTGAAGGAGAAAAACGGACTCTGGAATAAAAAGTGGCTCAATAACATGAGTTTCTACCTGGAAGGCGTTTTCCGTACCGGTCGCCGTTATACGCCTTACTATTTTAATGGCTACGAAGATCAAACCGGTCGCCCAATCTACATTCAGGTGCAAGAACGCGATCAGCGTTATTCATCGCTAGGGCGCTACCAATGGTGGTTGGATTTCAATTTCCGGAAATGGTGGAATGTGAAAAAAGTGAACATCGCTTGGACCATAGAAATCACCAATATCCTCAATATTAAAAACCCGGCCCGTATCAATCCGGTAACGGGTAAGGCATGGGAGCCGGGCGATCCTACTCCAAGTGAATGGCGTGATCCAAGCTACTTAGATCCACGCGATATACGCTCATACGGTACACCGCCAAACGATCCGAGCCGTTACATGCAGCCTAGGCACTTCCTCACCGGTTTGCAGGTGAGGTTTTAGCGATGTATTCCTAGCTTATTATAGGCAATTTGAACGTATGTTCATGCTCTCCACTAGATAAGCTATCTTTGCAGCTTCCATGTCAGCAGCAAAAACCGATATCCGCTCCCTGAGTAAAGATCAGCTTACCGAAACCATGCTAAAGCTGGGCGAAAAAGCCTTCCGTGCCAAGCAAGTTTACGAGTGGCTGTGGAAGAAATCGGCGCACTCTTTTGAAGAAATGACCAACTTGAGTAAGGAGCTTAGGGCTTTGCTGGAAGAGCAATTCGTGATCAACGCGGTAAGCATCGCTACACAACAAAAATCGTCCGATAAAACCATCAAATTCGGATTCCGTCTACACGACGGTCACCTGGTGGAGGGCGTGCTGATTCCTACCTCGGAGCGCATGACGGCTTGCGTATCTTCTCAAGTGGGATGTAGCCTCAACTGTAAATTCTGTGCTACCGGCTACATGGACCGCAAGCGTAACCTTACACCCGATGAAATCTACGATCAGGTAGTGCTCATCAACCGAGAAGCTTTGAAAAATTTCGGTATTCCATTGAGCAATATCGTGTACATGGGCATGGGTGAGCCTTTGCTGAATTATTCAGGAATGATGGGTTCGGTAGAGAAGATTACCTCACCTGAAGGTTTGGGCATGAGTCCGCAACGTATTACCGTTTCTACGGCAGGGGTGGCTAAGATGATTAAGAAGTTGGGCGATGATGGTGTTCGTTTCAATTTGGCTTTATCGCTTCATGCTGCGAATGATACCAAGCGAAACGAAATTATGCCTATCAACGAAACCAATAACTTGGATGTGCTTGCGGAGGCTTTGAATTATTTCAATGAAAAAACGGGTACCCGCGTAACCTTTGAGTACATCGTGTTCAACGAGGTAAATGATACGCTTGATGATGCGGAAGAACTTTACCAGTTCTGGCGGAAGGTGCCTAGCAAGATTAATATCATCGAATACAATCCCATCGCTTTTGCCGATTTCATCAACGCCAAAGAAGATAAACTCGACGCTTTCATTGCTTACCTCGAGAAGAAAAAGGTGATTGTAAACGTAAGAAGAAGCCGCGGCAAAGACATCGACGCAGCCTGCGGTCAGCTAGCGATTAAAGAAGAAGCGTAGTTTGTAATTGGAACTTTGCTACACGGGAATAGAATTCCCGTGCTTCTTATAGGAATTTGTTGAACCCGCCAACCCGAAACCCGCTAACTCGAAATTTCTCCTTGCCCTCTGCTCTGCGCTCCGTGCCCTACGCTATTAGGCGCCCCATTTTTCAGGTGCCTTGCGCCATTCGCTCAAGTTGGCTACATCGCTAGATGCTACATAACCTTTGGCTTGGGCTGCTTCGATAAGCACATTGTAATCGCTTAAAGCGAACCAAGGGCAGTTGGCAGCTTTGAAGTTTTCTTCAGCGATAGGGAAGGCGTAGGTAAAGATGGCGGCGAGGCCAATCACTTCTAGGCCCATTTCACGCAATACTTCAACGGCTTTTAGGCTGCTTTTTCCGGTCGAAATCAAGTCTTCCAGTACCACTACTTTGGTCCCCGGTTTGAGGTCGCCTTCCAGCTGGTTTTGGCGGCCGTGGCTCTTTGGCTCCGGTCTAACGTATGCGGCAGGAAGGTTCATGGCTTCGGCTACCAGGGCGCCTTGCGGAATGCCTGCAGTGGCTACGCCAACAATGGCTTCGGCCTGTGGAAATTCTTGAGCGATGCGATTGGCCAACTCGTTTTTGATAAAGCTACGCACCTCCGGATAAGAGAGGCTCACGCGGTTATCACAATAGATCGGGCTTTTCCAGCCTGATGCCCAAGTGAACGGGTCGTTTGGCTGTAATTTAATCGCTTTGATTTGCAGCAGATATTCTGCTATTTTCGCTCCAATTGATTCCTTCTGCATAACCCGGCAAATGTATAAAATATTCATCAACGAGTTCCCTTTGGTTATCACTTCTAACCCAACTGATTTTTACGGTTCGGGCAATTATCGATTGGTGGATGAAGTCCAGGAAGAGCTGCTCAAAGCTCGGGAAACACTAGAGAATTCATCGCGCATCACAACAGATTTTGGCCTCATGGTGATTGCCGGAAACCAAGACGAATGTTTTAAGAAATTCGCTAAAGGATACCAGCGGGTAACCGCGGCTGGTGGAGTGGTATTCAATGACAAAGGCGAATTGCTGCTCATTAAACGCCAAGGCAAATGGGACTTGCCCAAGGGCAAACGCGACGAAGGTGAAGAAGTAGAAGAGACGGCGTTGCGCGAGGTAGAAGAGGAATGTGGCTTAACGGGTCTTGTTTTAGGCGATTTTCTAGCGAAGAGCTACCATACCTATTTTATGGATGGTCAACGTGTTTTGAAAACCACCCATTGGTACAAAATGCAAGTAAGCGATGTAAAAGACATGCAGCCGCAACTGGAAGAAAACATCACCGAATTGGCCTTCTTTCCGCCAAGTGAAATCAACTTAGAAACATTGGATACTTACAATAGTATTCGGGATATTTTAAGCCAAGTACTTTAATAGCAGATAGCGAAGAGCACAGGGCGGAGAGCTTAGAGTGCAGCGCCAATTCCAAGAGTCCGTCTCTTAAAACTTAACTCTTAAAACTTACTCTCCACTCTTACCTCTTCCGGTACGAATGGTTTGTAGTCGCCGCCTTTGATGATTACATCACGTACTATTTTGGAGCTGATTGGGGTGAATGCCGGAGTAGCCATGATAAATACGGTTTCAATTTCCGGACGCATGGCCTTGTTTACCTGTGAAATCTGAAATTCGTATTCGAAGTCGGTAACGGAACGTAAGCCGCGTAAGATGGCTTGAGCACCTTTGTAGGCAGCGAAATCAACGGTTAATCCCGGGTAATGGTCAACGCTCACCTTAGGCTCGTTTTTGAAGATATCGCGAATCCAACCGAGGCGTGTTTCCAATTCGAAGAGGTGGGTTTTGTCGTTATTGCGCCCTACTCCGATAATGATTTCATCAAACAAAGGAAGTGCTCTACGAACGATGTCGACATGACCCACGGTGATTGGATCGAAAGTGCCTGGAAATACTGCTTTTCTCATACCTTGAATTCAATCCAAAGCTAAGGAATTTCATTTAAAAAAGCTGAAGGTACTTTGGCCGTAGATACGTTGATCTACCATGCGCTCATGCTGCACTACCGTTTGGCTGGCATGTTCTAAGATGAGCATCCCGTCGGGCTTCAGCAGCGTTGATTCAAATACACGATCCGGAATGCTGCTAAGCTCAGGCATGGCATAGGGTGGATCGGCAAAAACGAGGTCGTATTGTTCCGTAGATTTAGCGATAAACTGCAGTGCATTGCCTTTCACTACTTTGGCCGGAAAGCCAAGTTTCTTAAAGGTTTCTTTGATGAACTGGAAGGCGTGGTAGTTCAGGTCGACCGAGGTAACTTCGGTTGCGCCTCTGCTGGCGAATTCATAGGCCATGTTTCCGGTGCCGCTGAAGAGGTCGAGCACCTTTAATCCTTCAAGCTCAATTTGGTTATTCAGAATGTTAAATAGCGATTCTTTGGAGCGATCGGTAGTAGGGCGTGCCGGTATCAACTTGGGCGCCTGAATGATGAATCCTTTGTATTTACCGCTAACGATGCGCATTTAGATGCTGAGGAAGCTATCGAGAATCAGAGGACTGTCATCTGCTACTTGAGCCGGACGGTAGTATCGGATATCGGCGAGGTAGCTGCGTAGGTTTTGAATGATAGCGTGTTCGTTTGTAATGCCAACGAAGGTGATGGGTGTTGTATTCCGGTTGAACTTATTCTGTTCAAAGAAGTTGAGGATAAAATACGCTGCTTCAGTAGCACTGCCATACGCGATGGCATTTTGAAACTGCAACTTGCCATTTTCGCTCAATACCAAGTGAATAAAATCCGGATCAATAAAGGCGCTAACGCCTTCGCTCAATTTACTTGCCTGTAGGCTAAGGTCGAGGTTAAGTTGCAGCTGATTGAGATGTTGGGCGTCGTTCCAGCGTCCTTTGAGGGCATAATAGATGGCTTGCTGAACCGGAAATAGGGCGATGTATTCTCCTTGGGTGGTATGCAGTAAAAGCTCGGCGTCTTGCATGTCAAATACCGGCTGGATATAAGCCTTGCTCTCATCCGCCACAAAAAGGGCTTCAGGTACTAAGGTAAGTCGTGGCTCATTCCACAGTATTCTAACCTGCTTAAACGATTCCTTCAGCAGGCTTTCTTCGCGCAGCCAATCCAAAAGCTGACGTTCGTCTTCCAGGATATTGCCATCGGGTTCAAAAGCGGCCACGGCGAGTCGATGCCCGTCGTCTTGACGTACCTGGTATGAAAGCAAATTGCTCCTGATGCTAACATCAAGAGCAAGTGCTGTGGCGTCGAAAGTGTCGCCTAATTCGGTATGCCGGAATAGTGCTTTCAGCTTATTCCCAGTTGCCAGTAAAGATTGGCTCTGAGGTAGAACCCAGAATCAGGCCTCTCTTTTTACTGTAAGGTTTTGGATCTTTAATCATGAACACCGCTACCGGGGTTTCGTTCACCACGATAACATCGGCTTTCATCTCAAACTTCACTTTGTCGGCATTCTCCGGAACAAAAGGAAGTGAGTCAAGATTTACCTTGGTTTCGCCAAATGCGTGTTCGTAAAGGCTGATGTAGGTGGTATCGTAAACAACCACACTGTTTGTGTCTTCCTTATCGCCGGTTACCTTAATCAAAGGCATTTTTTCGTCGTTCATCGCACGGTTAAGCTCTTCAAAGCTTGGTGCGAATTTGTCAAAACGATCGCGGTAAGCGAACTGGGCTTGTTTGATCTTGCCCATACGTTCTTTAATACGGCCTTCGATATAGTCTACCTTAGCCTGTTCTTTGATGGGGTCAGCCACCGACTTATACAATAAGAAAGCCAGGGCGATGATGATAACCGGGAGTATGAATCTTAAAGCTTTTTCCATTGGGATAAAGTTCTTTGCGCAATTATAAGCATTAAATATGTTTTGTAGGTAAAGGCTTTGGGATTGCCTTCAATCAGCAAACGCCATTTAGCCGTTTAGGGTTGTAATTAGTTTACCCAGCGGTTGCCCACCCAAACAAAACGACGGTTGATAAAATCAGGATTGGTGAAACTTGCATTGCCTGCCGGGTTGCCGCCGGTTACGTGGAAATCGCTAAAGGCAGCATGCTGGTTCACAAAGATGGCTCCGGTAAAGTTGAAAGAAACCGGAGTGAAGACGCTGTTCATTTCGTCTTCAATTTTTCCCATCAAGTTTTCATCCGTGGTATAAGCCGCACATGTGATAGCTCCTTTGCTTGCAGCACTTTCCTTCATCAACTGAAGGGATTCTTCCGCGTTTTTCGTTTTAATCACGTAAACAATCGGTCCGAAGCATTCGCTCTGGTAGATGTCTTTTTGATCGGCATTAAGCTCAATCAGAGTTGGACTTGCTACGCGTGCATTTTCAAATTCAGGGTTTGCAATTTTCTCTGAAGCCAAGAGAGTTTTTCCACCTTTACCTGCTGCCGTCTGAACGCGGTTATAGGTGGCTTCGGCTTGGATGCCTCCCAAAGTGCCTGCGCCCATTTTAGGGTGTTGAGCGATGCCGCTGATGCCTTCGCTAATGGCTTTCACCACTTCCTCGTAGCTCAGGTGGCCTTCAGCCGTTTTAACGCCCTCTGCACTCACAAAGATGTTTTGAGGAGCGGTACACATTTGTCCGGAGTACAAACTCACGGCAAAAGAAATATTCTGAATCACCGGAGTGATGTCTTTAACTGAATCAATCAAACAGGAGTTAACACCTGCTTTTTCGGTGAATACGGTTTTGCCTGGAAGGCTCTCCACGTAATCGCCAAAAACATTACTACCTGTAAAGTCGATCAATTTCACTTCCGGATGCTCGGCCAATTCTTTGGTGATTGGCGCAGAAGAGGCATCGGCTGCCAATTGGCAAATCTCAGCAGGGAGACCGGCTTCTTTCAATACCTTTTGCAATTCGGCAATCACAATAGCGATTGGTAAAATGGCTTTTGGATGCGGCTTTACAATAACCGGGTTGCCGGTGATCAAACTGGCGTACATGCCCGGTACGGTATTCCAAGTAGGGAAGGTAGAACAGCCAATAACCAAAGAGATGCCTTTGGGGATGGCTTTCCAGTTCTTGTCTACTTTAATATCGAATTTACCCATTGGCTTAACCCATTCTACTTCCTGCGGGAAGCGAGTGAGTTCCATATAACCCATGGTAATGGCTTCTAAGGCGCGGTCGTTGGCATGCGGACCGGAAGCCTGGAAAGACATGATAAAAGATTGTCCGGTTGTATGCATGGTAGCATACGCAATCTCGAAGAAGCGGCTTTTCACTTTCTCCAAAGACTCGATTAAGATACCGGCTCTTTCTTGCACGCTCAAAGCAGCCCAAACTTTGCTGCTGCCTTTGGCTTTCTCAATAAGCTGAGTGGTGGTGAAAGAAGGGTAACGCACACCCAAACCCAATTGTAGGTAAGGCGAAACTTCATCCCCAACACTGCCGCTGGCTCCTTCTTGCAAGAGCTCAGTAAAGTCTTCGTTCATCTGCTTGGCAAAAGCAGTTTTTCCTTCTTCGTCACCTGTTTCGCCATAGGCTTTTGGGTGCTCTGGATAAGGAGTATAAAATTTACGTGACTGAATCGCTTCAACCGCGTCGTTTAGTAATGCTTCGTGTTTTTGAAATAGGGATGCAGCTTGTGACATTTCCATTTAATTTTTAAGGCTAGCAAAGGTATATAAACTTATGGGAGTATCCACTGAATTGGCCCTTAGGCATTCAGTTGCATGGCATACTCTTCAATCACACTCGGGAAATGAGATTTCTCCAAGTGGTGAATTTTTTGAGCGAGGCTATCCGGCGTTTCGTTCGCTTCTAAGGCTGTTTTCGCTTGAAACAAGACGCGTCCTTTATCGTATTCTTCATTCACCAAATGAATGGTGATGCCGCTTTCGGCTTCTTTTGCCGCTACCACCGCTTCGTGCACATGGTGACCGTACATTCCTTTGCCACCGTAGTTCGGTAAAAGGGCCGGGTGTACGTTAATGATTCTATCCGGGTAAGCAGCTACCAATCCTGCCGGAATAAGCCAAAGGAATCCGGCCAAGACAATCAGGTTAGTGCCTTCGTTTAGCAGTTCTTGGGTGATGATGCCTTCCTTGAATTCTTCGCGGCTAAATACCCTGCTTTCCAATCCGAGGTTTTTGCATCGCTCCAAAACATAGGCCTTGGGATTATTGCAATAGACTCTGGTAATTTCAATACTCGGATGGCCTTTGAGGTGTAAAGCAATATTCTCTACGTTAGAGCCGGAGCCGGAAGCGAAAAGGGCAAGCTTAATCATATTAGAATTGAAGCTCGTCTACGAGCATTTTTTGGAACCAAGCCTGCATGGCCGGTCCATTCTGAAATTTGTATATCGGCAGTAAAGCGATGATAAAATCCGTTTGATTGGTGGCGACCCTCACACGTTTCGCAACCAATGTTGAATTGCCTGTCCAGATGGCGATGCCTCCATTATTGTCTTCGGTGATGCGTCCGGAATACAGCGCGCTGTAAGTGAAGTTGCTTCCGCTGGCGGGTAGTTCAAATGGACGAATCCCCGTCAAAATGCCCGCATCGTTTAGTATGGTTGGGTAGCCCGGGATGCTGCTGTACAAACTATCGAATTGGTTGTACAACAAAGAAACACCAGCCGGTCTGGCAGTATAACGAGCGATAGGAGAGAAATCGAGGTAGGAAGGCTGGTCTTCGATTACGTCATTTCCTTCGGTAATCAAAAAGAGTTTGCCGCCTTTGCTGAAGAAGCCGGTGCTGGATCTTTGTAAAAGGCTCAAGATATACTCTGAGTTTTCGCTGTATACAAATATCTTCTTGAAGTAGCTGAATACGCGGTCTTGGGTTTGCGGGTCAACAGATAGGTCGGTAATGGCGCTGCCTTCCGGGCCGGCTTGCAAGGTGTCGAAGTTTTTGTTCAATGCAGTATAAATCTGATTGCTGTAAAACTGCTGCACTGTGCTTCTATTGAAACTGCTTTGCTGCGCATTGATGAAGAGGATATCAGAAATAGGTTTTCTAATAAATACCTCCGGGGTCTCAGCCCAAGCTGATGCTGCGCCAACCTTATCTACGGCACGTAAGAAAAGTTTGTTTTCGCTATTTAATACCATGCCCGGCATGCTATCGCTCAAGGGCGAATTCGAATTGCCCGGGTAAACAAGGCAATAAGGAGAAGCGGCATTCAAATCGCTCACCACAAAGCTGGCATCGGCAAAGCTAGCGCTCACCTGAAACGGAGTCAGCGTGGTATCGTTCCAACATAATTCGTAATGGTCTAGTGAGCTATTGCCGTCCGGGTCAGATCCTTCCCAGAAGTATTTTAAAGCAGGGAAGCTGCGTGTTGGTGTACGTGCGCTGATGATAAAATGCACTTCCGGGTCTGAGTTCTTAACCGGGTAAACCAAGGAGGCCGGAGTCGGGTCGGCTAGCCCTTCATTGTCAATCGCACGAACCATAAACTGGAAATCGGCGGTGTCTGAATTGCCCGGTAAAACAAGTGTGAAAACGGAATCTTGCTCTGTGGTTAAGGTCCAGGTAAGTCCATCGGTAGAGATTTCATAGCCTTTCACAAAGCCATCTTTGTCGTCGCCCCACCATTGCACTTCTACCACACTTTTGAAGCGATTGTCTTCAAAGCGCTGTATGGTATCGGCTACCATATAGGTTTCCGGAGCTTGATTAGGAAGTTCTTCGCCTTGAAATGCTTTCTGGCAAGAGGCCCACAAGAGGGCGGGGAATAACAGCAAAAACCAACGGGAATTCATGCACTGCAAACTTACCTATTCTGAGCAGATAAGTGAAACGCCTCGCATTATGAAATGGTGAATTTCTAGAAGGTGATACCGTAAAGTATGCCCTGAATCTCGCGAACGTATTTGGTCTTATCGTATTTCGGCGCGTAAACAAAGCCTTCTACCGTTACCACGCGGTTCTTCTTTTGGTCTACTGCAGTGATGGAATAATACGGTCCACCCATGAAATCGTTTTGCAAAGTCCAATAGCCATGGTAGGCTCTAGCGTAGTGCTTGTCTAACTCGGTTGGCTCCAAATAGTACCTGAATTGGTTATCGGTAGCCATATAAGATCCATCCACCTCGCCTTTGATTACTTTGCTTAGCATAGTATCTCGTCTAGCGATGATATAGGGCAATTGCAATTGTGCGGTATCGCGGTAAGGTTCGTAATGCACCACAATATTCAAGTCGGTGAGTTCGCCGTCTTCTCTCAGCCAAACAAAGCCTTCCGTATCGTTGTATTTCACGTTGCTGGCGATGTGGAAGCTGATAGGTGCTTTCACATTGATGCCGTGCATCTCTTCAATTTCTTTGCTGATTTTCAAATCCGGACGGTACGTCATCTTCGCTACCGCTTCTTCGCGTTCCATGCTCAAAAGTTTGCTTCTGAAAGCGGAGCCGTTTTGCTGTAAGAAAGAAATCAGGCTGTCTTTGTTATTGGCTACCATAAACAGCACACGCTGCGGGTTGGCCCACATGTTTTTCTGAGCGAAGGTGCTTAGGCTGCGTCCGTGCATGGAAGCATAGAGGCTATCCAGCTTGTCAGGTAATACCCTATGCAATTCTGAGCTGGAGCTAGATTTTCCAATCATCAGCATGGTGCCTTCATACAGCATGCTACCTCTGGCCATGGCCGGGGTGAGGAAAGTGAGTTTGAAATAGGGTTCAGGAATGCCAACGTATTCTTGGGTGGCGGAAAGTGAACGTCCTAGGGCTTGTTTCACGTCGGCCGACATAAACTCCTGGTCGGCAACCACGTAAATTTCACCCAAGTCGCCGGTTGAAACAGGTAAATAGGCAGGGCCTGAGCCACCGCATCCACTAAAGAGGTAAAGTAAACTGGCTAATCCGAAGAGTTTTTTCATGTAGTACCGTCCTGAACTTTAATCACCATGCCCGGAACCAATAAATCATTTGGCCCCAGTTTGTTGAGTTTTCTTAGTAGTTCAACGCTGGTTCCACTGTAAAGGTTGGCAATGCTATACAAGGTATCGCCACTTTTTACTTGGTAAAAGACTTCGCAACTTTGTTTGGTTGGAGCCTTAACTTGAGCCATTACCGGTGCGCCCGGGGCTTCTGGTGTTTCGAGGTATACGCGTTCTTTTTTATCGATGTGAACGGTCAAATAACGACCCGGATAAACCCGGCTGCCACGGATAATATTCCATTCTTTGATGTCGCCGGTGCTCACATTGTATTTTTTAGCGATGGAGCGAAGAGACTCGCCTCGTTGCACTTTGTGGCGAACTTTTTCAGTACTCAGGTCAAGTCTGTAGGCCTTTCCTTCTGCATCGTAAAGAGGCATTTTCTGGATGCTGTCTCGGTAAGCAGCATACATCATCGCTTGCGCATACGGCAAGTATAAAGTCATGCCTTGGCTTAAGTCAGGCACCATTTCTTTGGTATAATGCGGGTTTAGGTCGTACAACGACTCGGTTGAGATTTTCAATGCGCCGGCCAATTGCTCAAAGCTCATCAAAGTAGTTACTTCAACTGATTCTACCACTTTATAGAAATCGGCATCGGCTGCTTGTATGCCGTGTTCTGCTGCATAATTCATCAGGTAAGCTACCGCAATGAAAGCCGGAACATAGCCGCGTGTTTCTTTCGGTAAATACTGTTGAATCTCCCAGAAGGTCTTTTTGCCTCCGGAGCGACGAATTGCTTTGTTTACGTTACCCGGACCGCAGTTATATGAAGCAATCACTAAAAGCCAATCGCCATATAATGCATAACTGTCTTTGAAGTATTGGCATGCTGCTTCGGTCGATTTGTAGACATCGCGACGTTCATCAACATAAGAGTTGATATTGAGTCCGTAACGCACACCGGTAGAATAGATGAACTGCCACAATCCTGAGGCGCCCGCCCAGCTGGTTGCTTTTGGGTTTAATGCCGATTCCACCACCGCCAAATACTTCAGCTCCAAAGGAAGCTGGTTGCGGTCCATGATTTCTTCAAAGATGGGGAAGTAGTAATCAGACAAGCCCATGATGCGGGATGTCAGTTCCTTCTTTTTGATACCGTAGAGGTCGATAAATCCTTTTACGTGACGGTTGTATTCCATCGGAATCTCAGATCCCAAGGCGTTCATGCGTTGCTGAATCAGCTTGCCGTCGTAGTTTGGTAAATCTCCAGCTTCGTTGAAATCCAATTCAGGCTGCCCGAGGTATTGGGCATTTTTCATGAACCCGTTTTGGTGCAAGAGGTAGGTGAGGCTGTCTAAATTAGCGATGATTGGATTGCTGGTTACTTGTAGGTCAATAGCAGTCATGCCTTGGCCAAACGTTCCAACTCCAAAGAGCACCATGGCCCCGAATAAAAAAACTCTTTTCATTACTCCGTGTTTAGGGTAATACTTTTGGTTCAAAGCAAAAGTACAACACAGTATTCCCGCAATCCAACTGTTATTCAACAGATTGTTTGTGTTATTCGGGAATATCATCTTCCCAGTTATCCGAATTTGTCTTGTTTTGCTCATTCGTTTCGGTTTTGGAATCCAGTCCGAACTCCTTGCGTAATAACTCTTTAACGGTCTGCTTCTCCTTTTTCATCTCCTCGCGGAAATTTTTTCTCGCATTTTTTCTGTCGTAGCGGATGTCCAGCTTATCCGGACTGCCACTCATGCGGATAAATACCTTCACGCCGGTTTCCTCTTTTTCAAACTCATCCGGCTCGTGTTTTTTAGCGTAGGAGCTGGCCAGGAGGTCTTTCAGCTGCAATTCGATGCTGTAATTCATGATGCCGCTGAAATGCTGTTCGCCCTCCAGTGAAAGGTTCAAGGCGCTGTTGCGGATGTTCATCTGCGGTATCAATATCTTCTCGTCGCGTATCTCCAGTTCATTGCTGAGGCTTTCGAACTTCACGTCTTTCAAGTCGTCTACACTCACAAACTTCGATAAAGCTAAAAGAGGTTCGTAATTCACCAATCTGCCTTGGTCAATCTTCACCTTAATCCAGGCGTAGAGGCTCTTGGGTAGGAAATTGAATTGGGCATCGTATAAAAAGCCAAAGTCCGTTTCGCCGCTCAGCTTGCCGCTTAAATGCTTCTTAGTGATATTGCTCTGACCGAAGTCGTTAAATTCTTCAAACAAGTCGGTGATGTCCACATCCTTTAAGTTCGCATGTCCAACCATCTGATGGCCACCATCGGCTTTGATGGTCCACGCGCCGTTGAGCTTCATGCTGCCTTGGGCATTTTGCAGTTCCATACCTCTAATTTCGAGTCCTCTAGGGTGCATGTAAACAAGGCCTTTGAGCGATTTAGCGGTGAATTTATCCAGTGTGAATTCGCCGAGCTCGCAGGCTACATTGAGTCTGATGCGTTCCGGAAAGCTGAAGCGACTGGTGTCTTTCGGGTTGTTTTGGGTTTCGTTCTTCGGACCGCTAAAGCTGACTTTATCGCTTTTGATGCTGCCGTTCAGGTCGAGTGTGCCGTCTTCAAAAAGATAAGACAATAGGTTCTGTGCTTCGGCCTTTACTTCATAGCGATTGCCATCGAAGGTGGTGCTCAATTGGTGAATATGGGTACGCTCCTCCTTAAGCTCCACAAAGAAATCGGTTTGATCTAAGCTGAATCCAAGACTGTCGTCGGCAATTTTAATTTGTTGGCCTTTCAGCTTGCCGTCTAAGAATACCTGTTTAAAGCGTTTTGGGTCCTTGAGGTCAGAAAGCTTGCCTTTGGCAGATACGTCCAAGTCAATCTTGCCACTGCTGTTCTGAAGGAAGTCGGCTTTACTGATGCGTTTCAGGTTGCTCAAATCGATGGAGGCAAGGCAGAATACATCGAGGTAAGGATTCTCAAAGTTATTCAGTTTCAGGGTGCCTTTGATGAGGTCGTTCATTAAGCGACTTTCAAAGGATTCCAGCACCAGGCTTTGGGCTTTTTTACTGTAATCCAGTTTGCCTTTAAGTTTGATTTGACTGAGGCCTTCGCCAAATTCTTCCAAATACAAGCTGCCTTGGTCTATGGTGAAATCACTTTTAATGCGCAGCGGTGTTTTGGCTGTTTCCTCCAGCTTTAACCGGAACCGGATGGTGCCGGCACTCTGGTAAGCGTCGATATTGTTTTTCACTTTGCCCGGTAGAAGGCTAAGTAGTTGTTTGATTTTAAGATCGCTCGCTTCAATATCTAGTTTTCCGCCTTCCGAAGCTGTGCTCCATTTGCCTTTGATATTGAGTCCGATTTGCTCCAGCTTCAAATTTGTTTCATTGAAGTGAATTTCCGATTTCTCGTTATCAATGAGCAGGGCGGTATTGAGGCTAACCTGTTGCTGGCTTAGCCAAGTTGTTTTAGCGATGTCGAGCGTTTGCTTCAGCTCGCCGTTCAGTTCCAATTCAAATTGGCTATCGCTAAAGGAGCCTTTCAAGCGAAGCTCTTCCACGGCTGAGGCGCTGTAGAATTGTGTCGATTTATCCTCGTAAGAAACCGTAACGTTTTGTAGGATTACATTCTTCAAATCGAACCGGTTTGAGCTGGTATCGGTGGAGCTGCTATCGCTTTTTAGGATATCGAAGTTGGAATGGCCTTTATTGTCTAAGGCAAGCTGTACGTAGCCTTGGTCTAAGATGAGCTTTTGAAGCTTGGCTTCTTTGTTCAGGACATCGAGCAGGTTAAGTGTGATGCTCACCTTGTCGAGCTCAGCCAAAGGTGCAGCGTAGATTTCGGCAGATTCATTGATTTTAACATGGACAAAAGAGACGCTGGCCTGCGGGAAGTTTTCAAAGACGGAGAAGTAGATATCGTCAACGCTGATTTCGGTTTTCACCTGCTCGTTCACCTCAGCCACTACCATGGCTTTAACCTTATCGCCCAAGAAATAAGAAGCGATGAGCAGGAGCAAAAGCAGGGTTATCAGCGTGATGCCGGTGATGAGCGCGAATCGTTTAAAGCGTTGCATAGTTTAGGTAGAACGCAAAAATAGCCGACACCTAGTATGCTGCCTGAGGGAGTGCTTAAAAGTTGTGGACAGGGTGGATAGAGAAGTGGACGGTTGAGGATAGAAGCGAATCAGTATATTGGTGAAATGGTAGAATGGATTAAACGTCATCCGTACTTCGTTGTTATTGGAGGAATTGTGTTTTTCTTTTCAGCGCATTTCTTCAATAAATATTACCATCAGTGGGTTAGAAGTCATCCGATGGCGTATTGCTATCAAACATTCTATGGGCCGGCTAATCCGGTATTGATTATTGAATCTTCGAGGTTTAAAGCGGATTATATAGCCTATTACAAGAAGGTAGAGCAGGGCGAAAATGCATCATTCAATTTTCCGCTCAAGACTCTAGCAAAGTATGACCATGTTTACGTTTTAGGCTACAATGAAGATAGCACCTTGGCGGAAGTAGTGAGTTACTTTGATAGGGGTGCTCGTTTCGGGGGTAGTTATACCAGGGCTTGGGTTTGTGGGAAGTGTTTGCATCAAGAGAAGCTTGATTAACTGAGGTGAGTGTCTTCCTCATCTTGTCCCTCGTGCTCACACTGTTACTCCCGCTTCACACTCGCTCAAGTCTCTAATGCTTACTGAGTTGGTTTAAAAATCTGAATCGGTATAGCGAGGTTCAATTATCCATTGGCCTTTGGTGTCGATGAGTCCCCAAAGCCCGTTTAGCTTAACTTTTGCTTGTCCGTTTTCAAAGGGTAAAGCTTCTTCAAATTGAGGCTTAATCTTCCACCGAGCATCTTTACCAAGGTAGCCTAGCGCCGGTGCGTCTCGTGTTCCGCCTACCACTATATTGAACGAGTCGCTGAGGATGGGCGATTGTCCGGGACTGGGTCCCATGGAGAGCGTGTCTGTGTTGAAGTTTAAGAAGATCCAAGAGGCTTTTCCACAGATATAGGCATCTATCAAACTGTCTTCAGCGTAAAATCGGATGTAATGGCAAGGCTCGAGAATGGGCTTCCCCTTCAGGTTCATTAAGGCTTTCATATCACCGCAGCGAGTATAGACAAGTCCGTGCACGAAGCGACTGTCGCCGGGGTAAGCTCTGCCTAGGTAATTTGGAATTTCCATTTCGGTTCCCAGGATGGTGTCGATCAGGAAGTTCTTATTCTGTAAATCGTCGAATTCAATTTTATACTGCTTGTACCGCTGATCGCTGAATTGCGGTTTTTGTATTTCAGTAAATTCAGGCAGTTGTATGCTTGATATCAGCAGGATAGATAGGTAACTCAGTAGGGGCATGCCGTGGCATTGGCAAAGAGTATGCTAGTTATTGAGGTTGAGGTTGAAGTTGAGGTTAAGGTTAAGGTTGAGGGGGTGCATTTCTCACTTAGTCTTATTTCAGGATTATTCGCTTCACTGCGTTGAGGGTTTTTTTCACTCTTCATCCCTTCATCTCCTCATCACGCCTTTCGCACTCCCACTAAATCCCGAACTCGAACTACAGACTCAGACTCCCCTCGGGGTTATTCGCTCTCTGCGTTCACTCATGATCCCTGATTGGGGCGATACAAACAAAACAGATAGCCGGCGCTTCACTGCGTTGAGGGTTTTTTCTCTCGTCAGCTCTTCATAAAATCCGAACTCAAACTACAAACTCAAACTCCTCTCGGGATTATTCGCTGCGCTCATGATCCCTGATTGGGGTGATACAAACAAAACAGATAGCCGGCGCTTCACTGCGTTGAAGGTTTTTTCTCTCATCACCTCTTCATAAAATCCAAACTCAAACTTTCCTCGGGATTATTCGCTGCGCTCATGATCCCTGATTGGGGTGGCTACAAACAAAACAGATAGCCGGCGCTTCACTGCGTTGCGGTTTTTTTTCACTCTTCATCCCTTGATCTCCTCATCATAAAATCAGACCTCAAACTCCCCTTGGGGTTATTCGCTCTCTGCGTTCGCTCATGATCCCTTAGTGGGGCGATACAAACAAAACAGAAGGCCGGCGCTTCACTGCGTTGAGGGTTTTTTCTCACATTATCCCTTCATCTCCTCATCATAAAATCTGAACTCAAACTCCCCTCGGGATTATTCGCTGCGCTCATGATCCCTTAGTGGGGCGGTACAAGCAAAACAGGGATCAAGTCCAAAAGTTGTGGGCTAAGCATATAATTTAGTCAGTCGAAATAGGAAGAAGTTGACGTTTCTGACCCCTCTGTGTTGAGCTCTGAA
>SBGR01000084.1 GCA_006226545.1 Bacteroidota bacterium
CAGATGATACTTGGGTAACACCTGGGAAAGTATGTCGTCGCCTTATCTTTAAATTAAACCCTCCTGGCTCTTAGCCTCGAGGGTTTTTTTGTTTACCTTCACACCAAGCCGAATCTATTAATCGTTGGAAGGTCAATGAAATCATTTTATCCCCTGCAAAAAGGTATCGTCAGTATACTCTTCATCTTGCTCTTTCATTATCTCTGGAAATGGGAACTCACAGGTATTAACCTTATCCTTACTGAAATACTTTTACTCGCCTATGCGTGGTACCGCAATGGGTTTAGGAAATCCTTTTCTAACTACATTAACATTGCGGCATTTTTGTTCAGTAGCATTGGATTTCTAATTCACGGTTCAGCGTGGTCTATTTTTATCAATGTATTGTCTTGCCTTTTACTCTTTGCACAATCATTTTCAATAAGTGAAAATCTGATTGAACCATTCACTTACGCTCTATTGAGAATGATACCTTTCATTAAAGAAGAAAAGAAAGGTTCATTAGTCCGTAAATCAGGTAATCGGTTTCGTTGGACTTATATCGCTATACCCTTGTTTTTAATCTTTGCATTCGGTGCCTTATATGCCAATGCCATTCCCGGGTTTTCTGATTTTTTTGCTGATTTCTTTCGGCTGTTTCCTAGGTTAGACTTCTACAGTCTTTTGCTGTTGTTTCTTGGGTACATTATAACCTTATATGCCTGGAGAGGAACTACGTTTAAAATAACATTGCTCAGCGAATGGGCTTTAACTGAAGAGCAAACTAGAACGCGGTTTACCCAGGTTAAAGGTTTAACAAGAAGACTATTGAATGAATATTTCATTCATCGTATTACACTTGTTTCCCTTGTTGCTTTAATTACTATGGCGGTCTTTTTTGATATCGTCGATTTAAGCAAACAAGAATGGAAATACCAAACCTATGAAAGTGTGCAGAACGGGGTTCATTCCGGAACGACTGCTTTGGTTATTGCTATAATGGCTTCTATTTTTTTAGCCGCTTATGTCTTTAGAGGTAATTTGCAGTTTTATCCTAAGGATAGCTCACTGAAGAAGCTAACGTATGCATGGCTTGGATTGAATGGATTATTATCTATTACATTAGCTTACCGCAGTTGGGGCTATATTCAAATGTTTAATCTAGCCTATAAGCGTATTGCCATATTGGTCTTTATTCTCTGTGCGCTATACGGATTGTATACTGTATTCTTAAAGATCGCTAAGACCAAATCCTTAAGTTTCATACTTCGTCAAAATATGAATATGGTTTTAGCTTGCTGTGCACTTACAGCTTTGCCTAATTGGGATAGGATAATCGTAAACTACAATTTGAATCATTCGGAGGCATACCAAGACTATGATTACCTCTTTACTCGCGATCTTGAAGTTTTATTGGATCACAGAGAATTACCGGTATTAAAGACGGTGGTATTAGGAAATAGTCCCAATTACAGAATGGCTTACCATGCGTATGGTGATATTACGGTATACGATTACTTGCAAAAACGCATGCTATTCGAAAGGGATGAATTGAAAAAGGTAACGTGGAAAAGCATGTACCTTAGTCGTTACCGCCTAAAGCAGTTCTTAGATCAATTGGAAATTCAAGAAGAGGTAGTGGATTAACCTTCTTCTGCGCAACCTTCTTTTTCAGGTACTCTACCGCAAACCGTACAGGTCACACCTTCTTCTGCTAGGAGTGGATTTTTACCTGCGCAACCACCACGAACGTCAGAATCCTTAACGAAAAACAAACGAATGGCAAATAGCGCAAACCCAATTCCAAGAAGGCCTACAGTTAAAATGATGCTTTGCATACTTCAAAGGTAATGGTATGATTTTGGATAATTAAAAATTCTATTAACTTTGTTAAAGGATGCAGAAAATCAAACAGATAGTTAAGTCGAATAAAGTAGTATTCATACTACTGGTACTGCTGTTTGCTAACTTAGCCTTGTATCAACTTACTGCCACCTTATTCGAAGACAACAAAAAAGTAGAGTTGAAAAAGCAGAATCAAAAGATATCTTATTTTGAATCTGGCGTCTACATCTTTAATCTCGGACATTACATAGTCGACTATTTCGATCGTTTCAGCGAGAAAAACTAGTTTCCCTTAAGTACAATTGTTTTCTAGCAGTATGCAAACTCCTGCGCAGTGGTACGCTCGAATCAGTAAATATGGTCTGCAGCATTTATTCTTTTGGTTAGCCTATACGGCATTTTGGTTTCTATCCAGCGCCGATGCCTATACCGATTATCAATTATGGGCTTTAAATGTTTGTATCCCTTTGTTGTTTCATGCGGTAGCTGCTTATTTTAATTTATATGTTCTAATACCCAGTTTCCTTCAAAAGAAACTATACCTGGCCTACGCGTTGGCCTTAGGTTTAACCATATCCATGGTTTCTTATCCGGTGCTTTTTCTGCTGTATCGAGTGAATGTAGATATTGCCTTGGCCTCTCAAGTTTGGTCTTGGAAATTCTTTTTAGTTACAGCCATTGGAGTTTCTTATAGTGTCGTAATCACCACTGCATTGAAATTATTCTTCAATTGGTATCAAAGGGATGCAGAAACAAAATTATTGAGCACACTGAATACCGAATCAGAGCTCAAATACCTGAAAACACAAATCAACCCGCATTTCTTATTTAACTCGCTCAATAACTTGTATGCACTGGCTTTGAAGAAATCGGATGAAACACCTAAAGCTATATTAAAATTATCTGAAATTCTTAGGTATGTGCTATATGAAGCAGGAGAGAAGAAAGTACCACTCCAGAAAGAGCTAGAGTACCTGGTCAATTATGTAGAAATAGAAAAGCTCCGATTTGGCGACAGAGCCAATATTGAAATGAACTTTAAGGGTGAAATTGAAGATCAGCTTATTGAACCGATGCTGTTAATCCCGTTTGTAGAGAATGCCTTTAAGCATGGATTGGGAAAAACAAATGGTCCCGGTTTTATAGAAATAGAGTCTGAATTGACGAATAATGAATTTTTTTTTAGGGTTACGAACAACGTAAACGCCTCTAATGAGGTCTATATAGATAAGCAACCGGGGGGGATAGGACTTTCAAATGTGATTAATCGCTTGAATATCCTGTATCCGGAGCGCTACCAACTAAACCAAATCGAATCCGGCAAAAACCATCAGGTTCAACTTAAAATTCAACTGCAATGAAACTGAACTGCCTTATCGTAGACGACGAACCGCTAGCACAGGATATATTAGAGTCCTATGTATTGGGAGATTCTGAACTACAGCTCTTAAGAAAATGCAGCAACGCACTGGAAGCCAGAGAAGCCCTGCGCAACAATGATGTGGATCTCATCTTTTTAGATATTCAGATGCCTGAAATATCAGGTATTGATTTTCTAAAGTCGTTGGAGAATCCACCAATGGTTATTCTTACCACCGCCTATCCTAACTATGCCTTAGATGGCTTCAACTTGGATGCGGTAGATTACCTTCTCAAACCTATTCCTGATGATCGCTTTAAGAAAGCCGTGCAAAAAGCCAAAGACTTGCATAGCATGCGAAATCCTTCGGGACAAGTGAGTGAAGAAGGGGAAGACCATATTTTTGTCAAAGCCGATCAGAAATTGGTGAAACTTCGCTACGACGATATCTACTATGTAGAGGCGCTCGCTGATTACGTTAAAATTCACACCCTCGACAAACGAATCATCACACTTCAAACCATGAAGAAGATGGAAGAGCGTTTGCCTAGCGATCGCTTTATACGTGTTCACCGTTCTTTCATTGTCGGGATTGGAAAGATTAAATCCGTTTCAGGTAATAAAATTGAATTACCTCAACAGCAAATCCCTATCGGTAAAAACTATAAAACAGGCCTATACGATTACTTATACTCGAATAATATCTTGAATTAGTCCAATATTAAAGGCCCTCGAGTTATCGGGGGCTTTTTTCTTTTATGCCGCTTCATAGGAAAGCCGTAATTTCGGGCGGATGACTGACCCGCGATTAGAATCATTTGGACGCTTATTGAAAATCATGGACGAACTGCGAGAGCAATGTCCGTGGGATAAAAAACAAACGCTAGAAACCTTAAGGCACCTGTCCATTGAGGAAGTATATGAGTTGAGCGATGCCATTCTGAGTGGCGATAAGCAAGAGATTAAAAAAGAGTTGGGCGATGTTTTATTGCATATCGTCTTCTATGCTCGAATCGGGTCTGAAACAGGCGACTTCGACATCACATCGGTTATTGATTCACTTTGCGAGAAATTGATAGTGCGGCACCCGCATATCTATGGCGATGTTAAAGTGAAAGACGATGAAGAGGTGAAACAAAATTGGGAGCAGATCAAACTTCGCGAAGGCAAAGGGGAGAAGACCTTACTTTCAGGAGTGCCCAAGGGCTTGGCTTCACTTGTAAAAGCCTACCGCATGCAAGAAAAGGCGGCACAGGTAGGATTTGATTGGCCGAACGTAGAACAAGTTTGGGATAAAGTAGAAGAAGAACTTGGAGAGATGCAGTCAAGTAAAACAGACCAAGAACGGGAAGAGGAATTTGGCGACCTGCTTTTTGCTTTAGTGAACTATGCACGTTTTACCGGAATCAACCCGGATGATGCACTCGAAAAAACAAACAGAAAATTTAAGTCGAGATTTGAATACATCGAGCAGCAGGCTGGAGCTCAAGGGCGTCAATTAACCGACATGAGCTTGGAAGAGATGGATGCCATCTGGAATCAAGCGAAGAAATTGGAGAATAAATGAGGCTTAAAAGCGTTTATCCCTTGATGAAATTAGTGAGCATTTGCTGTGTCTTGATAGGCATTACCTCATCGGCGATGGCCCAGGTAGGTGGTCGAGGTGTATATGATTTTCTCAATGTACAAGCAGCACCTAGATTATCAGCCTTAGGTTCCAATCCGGTTCCAATTTTTGATCAAGACCCGAATATAGGTTTCTACCTCCCGAGCCAGTTGAGTTATAAGATGGACCGCCACCTGGCCTTTAACTATGTCAACTACTTCTCAGATATCAATATTGGGCAAGTTAATTATGCACGCAGCATCGATTCAGCTAAAACAATGAGCTTTGGTTTGCTCTATACCAATTACGGAAAGTTTGATCGCTACGATGAAGGAGGAAATTCTGAAGGGACTTTTAATGCTGCAGATTATGCTTTGCAGTTTGGTTATGGCAAACGTTGGAATAGGTGGAGTGCCGGATTAAATTCCAAGTTCATCCTATCTCAGCTGGAATCGTATGTCAGTACAGGTTTAGCCTTTGATGGTTCCCTCTCTTATACGGCTGATAGCGGACTATTCACCAGCAGTCTCTTGTTTCGCAATGCGGGATTTCAGCTCACATCGTATAATGGAACAAGGGAGAACCTTCCTTTTGAAGTGCAAATGGCCTTTTCTCATAAACTCAAGCATGCTCCGTTTCGTTTAATAATGGTTTTACACCATTTAAATGTTTGGGAGATCGCTTATATCAATACGAACGACAGAACACGAACACTCAGCTTCGACAATGCAGACCAAGAAGAGAGAATAGGCTTTGGCGATAACCTGTTTAGGCATATGATCTTGGCGACTGAAATGGTTTTTTCACCTAATTTTATGTTGAGAGCCTCGTATAATCATCAACGTCGACAAGAAATGACCTGGACAGATGCCAAAGGTTTGGCCGGTTTTAACTTCGGTGTTGGTATCAAAATCAAACGCTTACGCTTCGACTATTCAAGCGCCAGTTTCTTCCCCGGTAAATCCGGACATTCATTCGCCCTCACACTTAACTTGAGGGAATTCAAAAAAAAGTAAGTCGGTTTGCAACCGGGTCGGGTTAATTCACATCTAGACATCAGAGTGCAAGCATTGAATGACAGAGCAGGAAAGACATATTGTGGAGGGGTGCCTGAGAGGACAAATTGCTTCTCAGAAGAAACTCTACGATACCTACTCAGCCAAGATGTTTGCTGTTTGCCTACGGTACTGTAAGGATGAAGATGATGCCAAAGACCAATTGCAAGAAGGCTTTATCCGCGTTTTTCAGAATCTGAAGGCATTCAAAGGAGAAGGTTCATTTGAGGGCTGGGTGCGACGAATCGTCATAAACTGCTGTCTTGAATCGCTCCGAAAAAGTGATAAAAAACTCATTCACGACGACATCACAGAGATGGATTTGGAATTGGCGGTGCAACCTAAGTTCCCGGCTTTCGATCTTCAATTTGTGATGAAAAAGATTCAATCCTTAGCTCCCGGTTACCGGGCGGTGTTTAACCTCTACATTGTAGAAGGCTATCAACATCACGAGATAGGAGAGATGTTAGGTATCAGTGAAAATACCTCGAAGTCTCAATTGTCTAGAGCGAGAAGAATCTTGCAAGATATGCTTACGGAAGAGATGAATAGCGTACATGAGCGATAAATTGAACATAACTGAATTGGAGCGATTGCTTCAAGAGCAACTTAGCCAAGCCGAAGTTCCGGCTCCATCCGGAGTTTGGGATTCGATGGCAGATGCTCTGAATCAATTGAATTCAGATTTGCAGTTCGACCATCAAGTACAAGAACAATTGCAGGAGGCTCAGGTTGAAGCTCCGACTGAAGTTTGGCAGGCAGTACAGCAGTCGGTGGCAGTTCAATCAGGAGGTTTGCTTAGCTCGATTGCAGCTAAGTGGATTCTGGGCATCGGAGCCTCCGCAGTTTTAACTGCCAGTATATTCTATTTTACAGATTCAGGAAATTCTGCTGAAACCAACCAAGTCACACCTCAAATTGAATCGATTAGTGAATCAACTTCATCGCTCAATAAGTCGGAGGTTGCGGCTGAACGTTTTGGAAAGCCATCGCCTGAAGAATCCGTTTCAACTGAGCCGATTCAGGTAAAACCTTCTCATCAGGGTACTGTTGGAAATATAATTCCCGTTACAAGGGCTAATCCTGTTTCCGAAGCAGAAGGCAACCTAAATTCTAGTTCACAACAACATGCTGAATCAGGAGTTAATCCAACTTCGGTAAACCATACTGGAGCGAATAGACATGGTAATGCTAGAAACGTAAACCCACCTAAGTCTACTGAATCCTTGTTCATGTTGATGAGCTTCTTGAGTGAAGATACCAGCGTTTGTGACGGTACTCGATTTGAAGTTCAGCTTTTGGATGGAAATTTCACCGAATTACATGTTTGGCTTGATGGTGAAAGAGTTCAGACGCTTCAAAAACTTGGTTCAATACAAATTCCTGACTTAAGCCCAGGCACCCATTCACTGCGTTTTCTTGCTACAAGCGGCGAAAATTTCTCTGAACGGAAATTACAGGTACGTGTTCATGAAAAACCCAAAGCTGAATTGTTTGTTGACGAATACGGTAAAGGCAAGTTTATCTTTAGTATGAACATGTCATCAGCCATGAATTATTCATGGTACTTGGATGGCGCAAATGTCGGAACCGGTAATTTCTGGGAATACCAATTCCATGATTTTGAAGAACAGATACACCGCTTGGTTTTGCGTATGCAGAATTTAAACGGATGCAAAGATTCTGTTGTGAAGGAAGTTAAAAATACATCGATCATAGAAATCAAAGAGCCTAAGCTATACAACCTTTTCACGCCTAATGGCGATGGTTATGGTGATGTGTTTATGCTCAATGTTTCTGGTGAAACGTATTGGAAATTAACTGTTTACGATAGTCAAAAAGCGAAAGTATTTGAGAGTACGGATTCCAAACAAGGCTGGGACGGACTCAATCAATTTACAGGAGCAGTATGTGGCGAAGGACAATACTACTGTGTGCTTACCTATACCTTACACGGACAGAAAAGCAGAACGGAACAATGGTATTTAACCTTGAGCAGGTAATAAAACGATGAATGTGTCCAAAGAGGGAATGCATGATGCAACCTGCTTGGGCATTGAGCCATCTAGTTAATAGAGCATAATCCAACCGAATAAGCAAGGCTTAGTGAGGTTGAAATATTCAGGATAAGTTTATTCTGAAATAAGGTTTCCGGAAGTAGGCTTTGAAAGCGGATTTAAAAACAGCTTAAACTCGCTCAAATCAAAGTTTTGAAGGGAACTTATATTTAATACATTTGTAAGATTAGACAATGATTAATAACTCGCACCGATCCAAACAATTCAGCATGGTAAACAATTACTCCTTTCTGAAAAAGGCGGGCCTTATGTTGCTTTTCGCAATCGTGTCCGCTTTCTCGTATCAGGCAAGTGCACAGTGTAACATCACTCCTCCAAACGTGGCCCTTCAGGGTTGTGTTGGCGGATCAAGTCGTTTCACTGTAACCGGTCCTGACGTATCCGGCGCAGACTCCATTGTATGGACTGCCGGCACGTTGAAGTCTTCCACTGCAACGGCCAACTTCACCTTCACATCTCCGGGAGCTGTAACAGTACAGGTAACCGTTTATGTAGGTGGGGTAGCGAAATGTACTCAATCTGTTAACTTCACTGTGAATGCAGTGCCAACAGTTGATTTCGCATTAGCTCCGGGTATCAAACAATCCCAATGTTATTCCGGTAACAGCTTTACATTCATCAACAACTCATCCGCCGCTCCTGGAAATTCCATGGCTAAGGTGATTTACTTGTTTGGTGATGGTCAGGCTGACTCTACTACATTCCCGGGATCCAACGTATCACATACCTATGCATTGCAAAATGGTAACTGCTATGACGTGTTCATGCGTGTGATAGACAATAAAGGATGTATTGCAGAGAAAGAAATTCAGCAGATTGCCTGCGTTGATGGTGATATGTTAGCCGACTTCAATACCGGAGGACAGCCTTCATGTGGTACTTCAACTTACCAAATCAATAACTTAACCCAGCTACCAGTTGGTCGTGTTAAGCAATTTACTTGGGACTGGGGTGATGGTACCGGCTATTCTAATAACGGATCTGCAAACGATACTTGCTTCTGGGTAACACCTTACCACACTTATACCGGTCATGGATGTTATAACGTGAGCTTGTTCGTAGAGAACGATAGCGGTTGTATTGCCAATGCGTTCAAAGCAAATTTTGCTTGTAACATCAATCCTAATCTTGAAATTGAAGAAGGTAACGGTCGCGATGCCCAATGTCAAACCGGCAACGAATTCACCTTTACCCATAATATCGATCCATTGAACTGGCCAGTTCAGTTCTTGTGGGTGTTTGATGATCCTGATTCAGGCCCATTGAACTTTGATGACCAAAACTTCAAAGGTGCGCAGCACAGCTTTACTAAACCTGACTTGTACAATGTTAGTATCACAGGTAATATCGCAGGATGTCCTTTCAACAGTACCATTGATGTGGTAACGAAAGGTCCTGGCGCTTCAATTGAGAATAAAATGATTCCTGACTTGATTGCCGATTCACTTCGTCACCAATGTCAGATTAAGGATACAGTTTACTTCACCAACAACTCTTCGTTCTTCTTGAACGACCGTATCTTCATGAATGATACAGCTGCTGGTGCAGCTACCAATATCTACAAAGGCAACATCGCTTACTTGATCAATATTCCTACTACTTACGATATCGATTCAGTAGAAGACCTACTTGATATCTACACTTGGAATGGTGTTCGTTACGGCGTTGTGGCTCCTCCATTTAAATCACCTTCTACTACGAATTCATTGGTGGTGGATACTTTACGTAAGTTTAACAACTTCTTCGGTGCAGTTGGTGGACAACGTAGAGCTGACCACATCCGTATCGTTTGGGATTTTGCAGATAACGTAGCTCCAAATTGTACAACTTGGACTCGCTTCAAACAAAATGTTTGGGATTATACTAAACCGGTAATTCACTTAAAAGACAATGCGTCTAGCTATAAAGTAACCGTATTGACGTATGAGATTGCTTCTCGTATGCAGCAAGTTGCTCCAGCTACCAATAATTGGAGAATTGACGGTGATCCTTCCAGAACATTTGCAATTGAAGATACAACTTACCAGTGGATGAACTGCCGCTACTCACGCGACCTTATCCCTAAGCACTGGTATACTCCGGGTGAAGAAATGTGTTATTCAGTTAGAATGGTTATGGAAGATACCACCATGCACCTGACTACCGATAGCATCTACTACCCGAACCCTACTACTTACGTAAACGGCTTACCATTTAATGCCGATAGCCAAGCGGTAATGAACAATACCTTCATCCGCTTCGGTAACGTATACTATGTAGACTCAAGCTTTGTTTATCCGGCTAAATTGGATGCCAACGGCGATACCGTTTGGACCTTCAGCCAATTCTGTAATACGGATACCATTGGTTTTGAATTCGATTTAACCAAACCACAAGTATTTGTTGGTTTTGATACAACCTACTCTAAAGAGTGGTTGAACCCGAACGTAACAGCTCCTGAATTGAAGAACAGAGGAATCTGTGAATCAGTGGGTACTGTTTCTTTGGCCCTCGTGCCACCAAAAGCAGAAGGCATGAAATGGGAAGGTAACCCATGTTACGGTCCTCAGCCTACTTACGGTGTATTTATCAACTGGCAGGATGCGAAGCCGGGATGTACTCAGGAATTCGTATGGGTTCACTTTGACTCACTCGCTGACCGCATGGACAATGCTCCGTTGGTATTCAACCAATGGCAACCACAACAGGCTTTGATGTTGAACTTCATCACACCTTGGCCTATGGGTACCATGAACATGCCAACTTGGCCAACACGTATTTGGAAACAATACCAGCCTGGTCAAATTGCTGATAGCTGTGGTTGGTTAACACTTGGTTTGAGAATCCAAAACGGTAAAAACCCGAATACCAACCAACCATGTATTGATGAAGCTTGGTTCCATAACTTCTTACGTTATACTCCGAATGATTCTCGTTTTACAATGGACAAAGGTTCAGGATGTAACCCATTGGAGTTGAACGTTAGCTTGGTAACTGAAGTACACGATTCATTGGTTTCAATGGCCTTCAAATACCAAAACACAGATGCCAATAAATTGGATGATAACTTCTCTGAGGTGGATTCCATCTACCGTAGAAAAATTGACCCAATCACCGGTGATACTGTAAATTATATCTTAACCTTCCACGTTTACGCGGATGGTACAACTCAAAAAGTGGATTCATTAGCCTTTATCCCAGGTGTTGGTGGTATCGTAGCTTGTGGTTCAGAATTGAAATTGAAACGTACACGTAAGTTCGTATTCCCTGACCAAGGTCGTTATGCTATTACAGTAACAGCTACCAACACAGACGGATGTATGAACCCTAACGTTGACTTTGTTGTCATTGGTTTCTATAAAGATGCTTATTCAAACAAGCAGATCTTCTGTAAAAATGAAACCGTAGAATTCTACGATACTTCATTGTACTACTTGAAAGAGCCTGATCCAATCACTGGTGACTTCCTATTGCGTTGGAACTACTGGAAACGCCCTAACCGCGACCAGCATCCAAACGGTGATCCACGTGATCCAGGTTTGCCAATCGCTCAAAGAGAGCGTGTGCGTTGGGACTTTGACCAAGGAAATGGATTCGTTCAATTCTCAGGTTCTCCAACTCCAAACCCTAAATTGGTTTCTTACCCGGTACCAGGTTACTACCAGATCAAAGTAGAGTTTAAAGATTCATTGGGTTGCTTGGATACCATCGTTGTTCCAATTAACGTAACCGGTGCATCAGCTAACTTTGCTACTAACTTAGGTGTTGACCCGAATGCTTGTAAACCAATCGTAACATTCAACGATCTTTCTAAGATGTACGATCCATGTGCCATCAATACCGGTACACCTTGCGATAGTATCATCCGTTATATCTGGTCATTCGGTGATGGCGATACCATCAATACAACCTATACCATCAACGGTGGTCCGAACCGTACACCGGTTCACCTGTACCGCGGTTTTGGCGACTACGATGTGTCCTTGATTGTTGAAACAAGCTTAGGTTGTTTTGATACGATTACTAGAACAATTTCAATTGAAGGACCTCGTCCTAGAGCTGAGTTCGCTATTGACTCTGTAGGTTGCGTACCGTATACTGTTTACTTGCGTAACTTGTCAATTGACCCTTCACCTTCTGCTAACTGGACTTGGTACTTTGGTGATGGTGCAACATTGTATTCCGATGATCAGAATACAGTAAGTCACACTTACGATACTCCAGGTACTTACGATATCACCTTGATTCAGGAAGAAGGTATTCCATTGTTGCCGGGTGCTGCTACTTGTGTGGATTCATTCCCTAAATCACCACGTGTGATGCAAGTAAGAGTGCTACCTGAAAGACCGGTTAACTTCTTTGCAGACCGTTACGAAATCTGCCCAGGTGATTCAGTTGTCTTTACTGATAGCTCAGATGGTATCTACGATGTATTCCAATGGATCTTTGGCGACGGTGATACCCTCACTAGAAGCAGAGCAGACGGTGGCGATAAAGTAAGCCATATCTTTAAATCACAAGGTAACTATGTGGTTCGTTTGAGACCTACGTATACTCCGGCTGGTACTGACCCTAGATGTTTGCAAACCAAGTCTATCTTGATTCAGGTGAAAACAGTAGAAGCGGCCTTTACTACGGATGATACCGGAATGCCAATCTTTACTTTCAAAGATTCTTCTAGTAATGCAGTGAGATACTGGTGGGATTTCGGGGATGGAGCAGGTCTTCAACCTTGTCCACAAGTAGATCCGGTGAACTGCCCTAACGCACAACACGACTACGGAGATAATCCAGGTATCTATGATATTCGTTTGGTAGTTCAGAGTCCGGAAGGATGTTACGATACAGCTTACGATCAGATTGAAAACAAATTTGAAGTAACCATCAAAATTCCGAACGTCTTTACTCCAAATAACGACGGCAAGAACGATAAGTTCGAGGTTCAAATCATGGGTTGGACTGAATACGAAATCATCATCACCAACAGACACGGTGAGAAAGTTTTCGAAAGCACAGATCCTAACGAAATGTGGAACGGTAAAATGAACAATACCGGAAACGATTTACCTGCCGGTGTTTACTATGTACAAATCAAGTACAAACTCAGAGGAAGGGCTGAAGAAACCTATAAAGGTACCGTCACCCTGATTCGCTAGAACATACATTTAAAAGAAAGAGCTGCCCCTTCGAGGGCAGCTTTTTTTTTGCTCTTATATTGCGGTATGAAATGGCAGCTTGACCTCGATATTCCATCGCCGTCGCGCCTCATCCGCCACGATGAGTCTTTAATCCTATTGGGATCCTGTTTTACCAATAGCATAGGTGGCTATTTACAAGACCATTATTTTGATGCTTTGGCCAACCCGGCCGGAATCATGTTTGACGCCTTCTCAATTGTTCGCCAGCTGAAAAGAATGATAAACAATCAGCAGGTTGAATTGGCTGAACTGAAGAAAGAAGATGAATTGTATTTCCATTGGGACTTCCACGGGTCTTTTGCCGATGTGAATCCGGAAACAGCATTGGCCAGTATGAATAAGGCCGTTGAAAAGGGTAGGGAAGCTTTGCTCAATGCCAATCATGTTTTAATTACCCTAGGAACCGCTTACAGCTATTTCTATTTGCCAGAAGATCGATCTGTAGCCAATTGCCATAAAGTTCCCGCCAAACAGTTCGATAAACGTTTGATGAGCTCATATGATATTGAGGATGCCTTAAAAGAAGGAATAGAGGCGGTAAGAGAGGTGCATCCGGAAGTGCAGTTTGTTTTTACGGTAAGCCCGGTGAGGCATTACCGGGATGGAATTATTGAAAACAACCGCAGCAAAGCTCGTTTGTTGGAGGCAGTACACAGTGTTGTAGAATCCAGCCTTGACGTTTATTATTTCCCGGCTTATGAGTTGGTGATTGATGTGTTGCGTGATTATCGGTTTTACGATATCGACTTAGTGCACCCCAATTATGCAGCAACTGAATACGTTTTTGAGCGATTTTGTGCGGCTTGTTTAGAAGCCAAAACGCAACAAAACCTTCCTGAGTTTAAGCAACTAAACCTCGGTAGAAATCACCGAGCCTTGCACCCGGAAACGAAGGCTCATCAGAAATTCTTGCAGCAATTGAAACGCCGAGAAACGGAGCTGATAACGCGTTTTCCTTACCTGAATAACCGACTCTAGCAAGATGGGTTTCGCTAGAAAATATTTTTAGCGAAGCACACCCTAAATTTTTAGTTTATGCGTTTAGCAAGTAATTAGACTGAAAGCCGTACTTTGCAGACTAATGGTATTGGCTTAACTTTTGTTAAGAAAAAATACCTTCCCATCGGAATTCGATCTGCTCATTCGCATCCGATAACCCAGATGATCCGGTAGGTATCGGTTCATTTTGGGGGAAGGCTTTATCCCCTACCGGAATGCTCTCCTCTTGGGGGCATTTTTTTTATGGTTCAAGGGTTAATTCCATCGCTTCAAACTTCTTGCTTAGCGATTGTAACGATTTCGAATCACCTTCGTCCAATCAATTGAGAATCACAGAAAGTTTGCTCCTTTCGCTGTTTGGTTAATTCAGCAATCTGAAACTTACTGTTGTTTCTAATTTTGTAAAACAAACCTCTTATTCTACAAAAGTGTCCGGCATGTTCTTGCCCGACTATTCGCGTATGGTATTACTGAACTCTGTGTATGGGAATGACAGTACAGAATTCATTGTTTAATCCTACACTATATGCGTTTAGTTTTTTTAGGCTTAGCAGCACTAAGCTATTTTTCTCTTCAAGCCCAAAGCTATGTCTTTAGCTACGGGGAGTCTACCTACGAAGAATTAGAAAGCCCTACTGAAATTCCGGTGAACGAATTTTTCGGCAAGGCAGCTATGCCATTTTCTTTTGAATACTTCGGACAAACCGTTGATACCGTTTACATCTCATTAAACGGAGCCTTAGACGTAGATGGCGGATGGCTGCATGGAATTGAAGGCGACCTGGAGAATCACCTCAGCCTCCAAACTCGCTTGTCTTATAAGGTGGAAGGAATTTCACCCTACCGCATTCTGAAAATGGAATGGAAAAATTTGGGTACACGAAGCGATAGCGCAGCCTTTGACTCGGTGAATTTCCAGATCTGGTTTATGGAACATTCCCATGCTATTGAAATGCATTTTGGTCCAAGTTATATCAGTCAAAGTGCTATCGATAAAGGCGTCTTTTTAAGTAAGTCGGGCCCCAATATCGGCATCTTCGATTTTAACATGAACCACCATGCCTTGGAAGGCGATGCGGCTAATCCGCAATTGGTGCGCAGTACAACCATGAAACACTTGAACGATGTACCTCAAAATGGAATGGTATACCGGTTTACAGCTCTGAAGGCCTCAGCACCTCGTTTTACCCAAGGCTTCGGCGGTATGCAATACGTGGCTGATCAATCCTATCTGATTAATTGGTCGACGCCAATGGAAAATGTTTCGCTAGAGTATTCTTTGGATGGAACACAATCTTGGAATGCCATCGCCGTTGATCTGAATGATAGCTTCTACAATTGGACTGCCCCTAAACAAAGTTCAAGTGCCTTGTACTTCAGACTACGCGATGAATTAGGGAATGTGGTAGCCCAGAGTGAATACGCTAACCGACTTTTAAGTTTGCCAGCAACGGATATCGCCCCATTTTCTGAGCTCAGTGTTTCGGCATACCCGAATCCAACCTCAGGTAACTTGCTCCTTCACGTGAATGACGTTTCGCAACACGGAAGCGTTTGTGTTTTAAACCAGCTCGGGCAAGAAATTGGACGATTCAATTTGGAAAACGGTCAAGTGATGATTCCTTCCGAAAAGTTTAAAAATGGCATGTATCATGCATTGGTATTAATCGGAGACAACCTTGTTCAGTCTTTGCGTTTTGTGAAGAATTAAATTTACGAGGAATACTTTTTTTCATGGGGCCCCTGTCGTTAGGCAGGGGCTACTTTTTTGCCCTTAAAAAGGCTTCAGATCCTTGACGAGGTTCGATGGAATTATGGCAAGGACTCAATTGTACATCGCTAAAGTATTTTTGCAATAGTAAGCGGTAATCGGCGGCATTGCCACCAAAGGGCGGACCTTCATGTGGGAAGCTTCGATCAAATAAAATCCCTACTAATTTGCCTCCGGACTTGAGCAATTCTGCTGTCTTCTGCGCGTAGGCTTCTCTCAAAGTTGGGTCAATGGCGCAGAAAAAGGTTTGTTCCAAAATGAGGTCGTAGGTTTCATTCAACTTAAAGAAGTCGGTACAAAGCACCTGAATTCTGGGGTTGTCTTTCCATCGCTCACTCAATTTGGCAGTAAGTGTTGGCGAAATGTCGACCACGCTAATGTTTTCAAATCCATGGTCGAGCAGGTATTGCGCTTCGTAAGCATTGCCGCATCCCGGTATTAGAATGCGAATTGATTTATCACTTAATTGATCTATGTATTGAGCCAAAGGAGGGGATACCGTTCCAATATCCCATCCCGTTTGCTGTTCCGTATATCGACTATCCCAATAGTCTTGATCTAATTTATTCAAGGTTGAACGATGAGTTTTAATTGTTGTTCTACGTTTTCTCCGCTGATGCGAACCAAGTATGCGCCGTTCGCTAAGCCATCCAAAGAAATACGGTCTCCGCTGCGGTAGCTGCTTTGCTTCACTTCAGTTCCGAGCATGCTGTAAATACGCACAGTATACTCGCCTTCGCCTAAACCGGAGATTTGAACCTTGTTTTTAGCCGGGTTAGGAAAGAGGCTCAAATGTAATGATTGCAGTTGGTCTACAGCAAGCACTTCGGCTGTGCCGTCAACTCCACTCACTGTGCAGCTTGCGCCTATCGAAAGATTCCAATAGGTTCCGGTAGAAGAAGTCTCCAGTTTGGCTGTTTTGATCAGGTAAACATTGTTTCCTTTCAATGGGTCATTGTCTACAAAAGAGGTGCTGTTCAAGGGTGTGGTATTCAGTAGATTGAAAATTCCATGGAGGCTGTCTGAGCGGTAGATATAATAACCTGCAATGTTACTTTCTGTTGAAGAAGTCCAATTCAGCTGAACTTCTTTATTTGCAGCTATGGCTGAGGCCTGAGCAGCAGTAGGTGGCGTAATAGGGTGCAAGCGAAGCGTTGGGTCACCGTGGAGCGCTACGTGCACATAACCGGCACCAAAGCCCGGATCGTAGGTTTGGTTTGCTTGGTTGATGAAGTTGTTTTGCGTTGCTCTGGTGGCAAAGCCGATATTAAGTCCCATGCCCATGTGGTGGAGGTACCAATGCGGACGACCTGCCCAAATGGAGGTGAGGGTATACCCCGGTCCGGCAATAGAACTACGCAATAGGTTATTAGCGATGTCCCAGTCGCCATGGTAAGAACCGAAATAAGCCCCAAATACATTGTAAAAAGGCACTTTGAAATTGGAAGCCTGAACTTGCCCGTTACCGGTATAGCTTCCGTAGGAACTGGCATGACTGTGCAAAAACGGCTCAGTGGTTAATGTAGCGATGAAATTATTATTGGATACACGGATGCTATCCGGACTAACCAAGGCATAGCCATTTACAAGTCCGTTTCTTCCCGGATTTTCGCCTCCCAAAGCACCGAGTTTATCGTCGAAGAAAGAGCGACGAGGAACGTTCCATGCGTTAGAACGGAAGTTTAGGTCCTTCTCTATGTAGCGAATGTAGAGGCTATCGGTGGTAGAGCCTACCACGGTGATATTGTGCAGATCAACACGGCCAATTTGCAAGTCAACCTTGCCCGGAATCACATCTTCATCAAACTTGCCATCGCCTACATAATTTTTGTTTTCTACGCGGTTGGCAGAAGTGTATTCTACCTGATCACGCCACGTACCTACCATGTTACCATAATACACGTCGGCAGGCCAGCAGCCTTTGTGTTCCGGGTGGGCATCCGGGTTGATGTAACCGGAATAGGGTACCGGAATATCGCCAAAAAGCAGAACGGTCTGGTGACGGTACATATAACGGTAATGCCAAGCTTTGATGCTGTCTTTGATGCGGAAATGGTCGTAATCTTGACCTACTTCCAGCTGATCCACTCGCCAGCCATCGGCTGCTAGTTGATCTAAGAACTGGTGGTAATTGGTACTGATGCGGCTCTTCAATGCCGAGTCGGCAACCACCAATACACTGCCTCTAGCATGCGGTGCTTCAATTTCAATTCCTGCCGCTACCACACCATAATGGAAGGTGGACGTCATTTTTCTACGCAAAAGGTATTCGTAAACCACACCGGCTTCGATGTCGGTATCGGTATAGCTGCTATCGCTTAAGGGAACTGTTGCAATGGCCGTCCACAAAGTCTGCGATGGCAATTTTCTGGAAATGGTGAACTCGGTTTCACCTGCTCTTTTGGTCCACGTTAAGGTAACGGAGGGGGTGTTTGAATTGGTTTTTACCCAGACAGGTATGGTTACATCAGCCACCACTTGCGCAAAGGCAAACGTGACTGAAAGCCCCAGTAATAGGGCGCTTAGTAGTAGTCTCTTCATAATTTGGTTACAGCCAATTTAAGGTATTTGGAAGAAAGTCCATAGACCATAGACTATGGACCATGGTAGGGGGCATTTCACTTGAAATAGCCCCAGGTAAAGTTGTTAGAGCAAACTCAAATTACCGGTTAAGTCAATCGATCAAACAGGTAACAGTCCAACGATGCTACTTTTCTCCAGACCATGCATGGACTAAAGAAAATCCCTAAGTTTGAGAATGGACCGTCGTCGATTTATGAAACAATCTGTGCCTTTGGGTATTGCCGCCTTTTATACGCCGCAGAGCTTGACAGCCACAAGCTTAATCCCTGATTTGAATGCCTTGCCTTTGGAGTCGGTGGATTTGAGTGACCCTAGCGATGAAGAAGCTTGGGCTAAGATTAGCGCTCATTTCATGAAGCCGGAGGGCGTTACACAATTGGAGCACGGCTATTTTTCGCATAGTCCGACGGGCGTGCTATTGGAGACTCAGCGAGCGATGTCCGATATTCAGCGCAAAACATCGTTGTTTATGCGGAGGGAGCAAGATCAGTGGGTGGAAGACACCCGTACCGATTTGGCCAAGTTTCTCAATGTGCCAGCTACTGAGTTGGCCATCACCCGCAATACCACCGAAAGCTTAAATACAGTGATTCAAGGTTTTCATTGGAAGGCTGGTGATGAAGTTATTATAGGCGATCAAGACTACGGCTCCATGAATGAAGCCTTTGAGCAAGCATCGAAACGCTACGGCATCGTTTTGAAGGTTGCCAAGGTTCCACTTATTCCGAAATCGGATGAGGAGGTGGTAGACGCTTATATGAGTCTGCTAACAGCCAAAACAAAAATGCTACACCTCACGCACCTCATTAACCTTAGCGGACAAGTTATTCCCCTGGAAAAGCTATGCAAAGCTGCTCGCGACAAGGCAGGCGATGAATTATGCATCGTGGTTGATGCAGCACATAGCCTGAACCACGTGCCGGTATTTTGGAGAGAAGCGGGTTGTGATATTATGGCAGCCAGCTTACACAAATGGACCATGTCGCCTTTGGGATTGGGCATGCTTTGGGTGAAGGAAGCCTGGATTCCGCGTATCTGGCCTTTGATGGGTGATGTCAATAGAAAAGATACGGATATTCGTCGCTTAGAACATTTGGGCACACGTCCGCTAGAAGTCTTTGCCGGCCTACGCTATGCTCTGAAGTTCCACCGTGAAGTATTGCCCATTCAAGCCAAAGCGGCGCGTTTACGTTATTTACAGGAGAGCTGGACCGCATCGCTAAAGGATACAAAGCATTTTCAAAGCAATACCCCTCTGGAGGCAGGACGATCTTATGCCATCGCTAACCTCAAACATAGTTCGCTTAAACCGGCTGAATTAGCGCAAAAGCTTTGGGATGAATTTAAAATCTTTACGGTAGCGATAGACCATCCGGTAGTGAAAGGGGTGAGGATTACTCCGCATCTCAGTAATTCAATAGAAGATATTCATCGCTTGAATACCGCGCTGAAAGTGTTGGATAAATAAGCTTAAGGCTGACTTAGGCTATAGCGTTCGCGTAGAACCTGATTCCCAATCTGCAGCTCGATGAAGTAGAGACCGGGCTTCAGGCCCCTGAGCTGAATTTCATTCTCACAAACGCCTTCTTGCATCAGCTGACCTGCTGTATTGTACACGCGGTAGCTCGCATCCGCAGCACCGTTTAATCCGCCTATTTGAATGGAGCCTGTTCCGGGATTAGGGAAGAGTTGTACTTGGTTAATAGGGTTTGACTCAATTCCGATTCGGAAGAGTTGAATAGGAATGATGAGCTGACCCATGGCTTTCCAGGTATTGAGATTTCGGTAGGTAAACCGAAGGTTCTGATCAGTTTCAGCAGTGAAGACAATATCGTATCGCTCACCGGGGTAAATAGACCAGCTCGAATCCAGGCTAAGCGCCGTTGGCAGGTCGCGCCCATCGCTATTCACTATTCTGCTACCCGGAGGCAGCTGATCCAACTCGATGGCGTAATTGCCCACATTGGCCAAGCGCATCAGGTAATCGCCTTTGGGTTTATGAATTGGACTGTTAGTCCAGCTGTTTTGTTCTCTGCCGTTCGCTAGAAAATACTGTGCTTCATACTTGGGCAGTTTGGCCGTATGAATCATTGCATCATGGCCTTGCATTAACACAGAGTCTTTATGCCAATTCGTATCTACTTCGCTAAAAAGGATGGGGAAACTGAAGTCAGCACGCTTTAGGCTGCCGTTTTCCATGTATTCGAGCGAATCGTTTCGCTCAATAATCAGCATGCCGTACATGCCGGCCTGCACGTGAATGGGCGAAAGCACGTGGCAATGGTAGAGGTAGACTCCCGGGTGTACCGCTTTAAATCGGTAATAGCCGTGTTCCATGTGCAATACCGTAAAGGAGAGGTGAGGCACCCCGTCGTTTTGTTGGTCGACATCAAGTCCGTGCAAATGGATGGTATGCGAAGCTCCTTGCGAAACATTCCAGAAATCGATGGTCACTGAATCGCCGGGCTTGGCGTAGAGCGTTGGACCGGGAATAGGTGGATTCTCATTCAGGTTTCTGGCAAAGCCGAAAGTCCTGATCTTGGTGGAATCCTCCAGGGTTTTATTGCCCGTATTTCGGCCAATCAGCAGGTAGTTCTTTTGAGCGAAACCGCTTAAGCTGAGGAATAGAGCGAGTATAAAACCGGTGAACTTCACGACTACTGAATTAATAAGGTTGTAAACATGCCATTCGGGTAAACGCCTCCTCCGGATACCGCCACCAAGTTATGATCGTGAACGGGGTATTCGCCTGTTTTATCCGGCACCAACAAGAGTCGACCGGATTCTCCTTTCCGTACCGGAAGGGTGTCTTTGCTAGCGGGCGCAGGCAGCTTGCTTAAGCCATCCAAATCCCAAATATGGTAGCCGTGAAAATGCAAGGAATGATCCGCATGTCCCCAGTTTACCACCAAAATATACAGGCTATCCCCCACGCCACCCACCACACGTCCGAAGGAGTCTTGCAGGGTCTGCGGATTATAGCGTTTGTTAATTAAGAAGTAAGTAGGGTCGTAGTTAGCGAAATCGTAGGCTTGCTGATTGAGTATGGCCGCGTCTATAGCCAAACTGCGTTCTTCCAATTGCCAGATAAAAAGTTTTTGGCTTGCCTTCTCTTTGATAGCGATAAGGGTATGCAGTCCGAGGTAATTCTCCGATTCATCCGTCGCTTGGAGCGCAAAGTAGTGTGGATCACCACTCTTGGGAATCAAAGTAAATAAAACAGAATCGCCTGCGGCGACAGACTGGTTTGTGACACAGCTTAACGAATGTGCTTGGGTATGTCGGTTCACCACCCAAAGCTCCAGCGTGTCTTGGTTGCGAACAAGCTCCAGGATGCTACGGCCTTTTTGAAAAGAATCCACATCGCTCAGGCTGTACATAGGCAGCCATGTGCTGTCGGCCATCTTGCTTTGTCCAAAATGGAGAAAAAGCTTGGCGTTCAGCTGTCTGCTCAGCGCAGTGGCTGGAATAAGTAAAAGGAATAGAAATCCTAGTGCAGCTCTCACCTCACCAAGAATGATTCTCGTGCCAGGTTACCTTGCCCATCACGGGTGATCAAGAAGTACTGACCGGGTTTTAGCGCTGTGGTGTTTAGTGCATTCGCACCCGGATTGAGCGAGCCACTCTGATGCGTTTTACCGCAGATATCACTTAACTGGTAAGTCAAGCTTTCATTGGCTTTCACATCCACATTCAAGGTGCCTGAAGCAGGATTAGGATACAAGCTGGTTTGAGCCATTTCAGGAGATGTGCTGCTATTAGGGTCTTGGTAAACCACGTCAAAGGTCACGGTATCGCCACGCATTTCATCATCTGCATCGAATACATACAGCTTAACCTTAGCCATGCCGTAATCGCCTTGGCTAATCACCAACGACAATTTAAAAAAGCCAATGGTGCCGCTGTCCATCTCGGTTTTAGTGATATGCAACATGGTGCCGCTATCCGGAATGCTGAAATAGCAGAAATTGTAATCGCACAGGGAATACGACCAGTTAGCAGAAATGGTGTTTTCAAGCACTCTCCATTTGTATGTAATGTCTTCTGAAGAGTCGGTATAAATATCAACATTTAAATCGTGAAAACTCGGATTCGTTATTTGCAGGGTTTGTGATTTGGAAGGGGAGAAACTAAAGCCCTGTCCGAAGGACATACCCGCTGTTAACAATCCTACTGCAAGAGATAGTACGTATTTTTTCATGGTCTGATTCTAAAAGGGCAAGTTACGAAATTGTTAGCGAAAGGGGGCAATCGCTCGGGAATCGAACAACTTACGCTTGAAAATCAGGTATCTCATCCTCCCTCACATAGGGAAAGCTATCCAGCTTTTGCAGGCCGTAATAGGTATTGAGTCCGCCGATGCCCACGCCCTGATAATCCGCTAAATCGAGCTGCCCTAAGTCGTTGATGGAAGCCTCCGCAGCATGCAGCAACTCCACACTGCCCATTACGAAAGTGCAACCGTTGGGAAGCAGAATGCTCTCTTGGTGCTTCATGCCGAGTTTCACCGCGCTGGCCTTCACAAAGGGTGCGAAGAAATCGGAGAGGTATTCCGATTCCAGCTTCATGCGTTCAAATTCCGATTCGCCGCGCTCCAGTTTGGCTGAGGTATAGTGGGCTTTTTGAATGAAGGAAGCCGAGATGTGGTTAATGGTATAGTAGCCGGAGGAAAGGATATTGGCGTAGGTATCACGCGGCGGTTCCGACTGCGGACGTAATACAAAACCCAATTCGGCTGGGTTAGAACCGAGGTGCACCACGGAAGAGAAGATCGCTAAGTTTTCTTGGCCTGCTGCCGATTTGGTCCCAATCAGGTTGGCCGGCTTCACGCCGGAGATGGAGTTGATCAGGTTGAGTCGGTATTTCCGTTCTAAAGCTTCGAGTTCCGCTTTGTTGAGTTGCATGTTAGGTGATTTTATTGTTAGAGATACTGCGCTGCCTCGTGCATTTAAAGCGCTGAATCTCCGGGTTTCTTTTTTGAAGGTGTTTCTGGCTTACACCGCTGTTTACGCGTTTGCGCCAACGCTTGAAGGAGCTGTTTTTCAGTTCACGGCGCATCAGTTTGATCACGTCGGCTTCGGCTAAGCCAAACTGCAGGTGAATGGCTTCAAAGGGAGTACGGTCTTCCCAGGCCATCTCTATGATGCGGTCAATTTCAGGAGCGGTTAAGTGTTCCATTCGCTTTGGATATAAGCAGCGAAGGGGTAGAAATGTTTGCCGAAAACATAGAAAGACAAGTGAGGCAAGCCCTTCAAACGGCACTTTGCTTTAAGAATTGAGCAAGGCTGAATCAAGACATGGGATTATTTCTTATTATGCATCGCTAAATGGATGCTTGGAGTCATGAAACTCCTTTGACCATTACGAGATAGGAACATAGAATTGAGAATTAGTCAGCATTTGCTTCAGAATAAACCAAGCATAGTGGGCCGATTCCCGCGTTTCCGGTTTTGGATTATAGCCGTATGTCTGCTTTTTGGTATGTCTGCTAAGGCTCAAGTTTCATTTATCGCGCCGGGCTTATTCTCCAAAAACGACAGCCTCAAGAAAGAGCATAAAGAAGGTATTATTATTTTCCCTTTGCTCTATTATACGCCCGACACCCGTTTGGGACTGGGCGCTACCGGGGTGTACCATTTCTATTCAGGTGGGGATTACGACAGCACGCGCCTCAGTTATTTTAAGGTACTGGCAGACTATACCCAAAACAAGCAGCTTGACATTTGGAGCTCTTGGAACATCTTTACCAAATACGACCGCATGTTGTACAAGGGAGAATTGCGTTACCGGATTTTCCCGGATCGGTTTTACGGTGTCGGCAACCAAACCAATGTAGAGGATGAAGAGCGATTTCAATATTCCCTGTTCTCGTTTAAGTTCCTGGCTCTAAGGCGCTTTTTCAAAAGTTGGTATATCGGTGCCGATGTGAACTACGATTACGAATTCAATTTCAAATTGGATCCGGAGAGGGAGTTGAACAAAGGCGAGATAACAGGATACCGTGCGGAACCACGGTGGGCGGCGGACTGGTAGCTACTTGGGATACCCGCGATAATGCTATCAACGCCTATTCCGGGCATTATTTTCAGCTGGCTACCTATTTCAATACCTCTGCCTTGGGTTCTGATTTTACCTACAACCGTTATTCATTGGAGTACAGAGGCTTTAAACGGCTGACTAAAAACACGGTGTTGGCGGTGAATGTTTTAGGACAGTTTACCACCGGACAGGTTCCATTTTTGGATTTTCCTCGCGTAGGAGGGGATCAGATTCTGCGGGGTTATGCCTCCTACCGTTACCGCGATCGAAACCGGGCTGCTATGCAGGTGGAATACCGTTTCCCGCTGTTCTGGCGTTTGGGTGCCGTGGCCTTTGCCGGCCTAGGCGATGTTTATGATTCGCCTAAAGAAGTAAGCATGAATACCCTCAAATACAGCTACGGCGGCGGACTCCGTTTTAAACTCAACCGCACAGAGCGCATCAACCTGCGTCTCGACTACGGCTGGGGCAGAAATTCCAGTGCCTTTTACCTGGCTATCATTGAAGCGTTTTAGGGGCCGCCACAACTCGCTTGTTGTGCAGTGAGGAAGTAGGTTCCTTTAATTTTTTAAGTATTTCAAATTTGATAGTAATCCGGATTTATCAACTTGGCATACTCAGGGTGTTTCTTAATGTATTTGGATACCACCGGGCAGAATACCAAAATCAAGAGCTTATGTTCCATGGCATAATCGAGTCCGGCTTTGGCCAGGGCCGTAGCGATGCCTCTTCCTTGCATGGTTACCGGAACCAAGGTATGCATAAAGGCCATGTCTTTTTTATACCATTTGTAATCCAGGTGCGCACGGGAAATACCTTCGAAGCTTTCAAAGCAGAGCTTCTTGCTGTTGTGTGTTATTTCCGGGGATTCGTTTTTTGTATTCATCTAAGCCGCACAGTCGCGAATGTTGTGTAATTTAGGCAAACTTGAAATTGAACCTAGTTTTTGTAATATGAACTATCCCTCAAAATGAACAAACTCAAATTTGTGTTCATTGTATTGATTGTCCTGGCCCTTGGAACCTTGGCCGTGAGCTATTGGAACTATTCGCGTATAATACGTTATAGCTCTCACATGTATGTTTATTCTCTGTTCAGTTGCAGTCTAGCCAAAAACTCCTTTATCCGTCATGATTTTTCTGAGTACATTGATAAATGTGAAAATTGTTTAAACGACAAAGTGTACTGTGATCAGTTCAAAACATTATTGTCAGAGTCTGTTACAATTGAAGTGGATTCAGTACAGGAAGGAAAATTTGTCAAATACCAAGTGCGACTGCATTACGGAGGATTACCAGACGAGAATTCGTATTACGGTGATTTTACATTCATGAATTACTTGCTAGGTAAGAATATGCTACTACTAGAGACTACTTTGACGAAAAGTGAAGGAAGAAGGTGGTGAGGGTCATATAAATTGCAAACTCAAGACAATAGAGGGTATTGGTTAATGAAGTGGTTCAAAAATGATTTCAGATTAGGGGTCCTGTTGATCGTCCTCAGTGTTTTCTGGGTAACGAAATCACAGGCGCGAGAGATGTCAGAAGGCGATAGATCTACAGCGGTAGATTCAATAAATCCGGTAGATACCGTAAAACAAAAACAAGGGAATTGGTTCCTCTTAAATGACAGCACCACACGCTTTTATTTCACGCCGGGATTCACGCCTGTAGGTATCTTAACGGGAAAGCCCTCCATATGGCTCAGGCCGGAAGCGAGCCTTTTCGTGAGCTATGGCTTGAGCTATACCTGGAACCTGGAGTTCTCGTATCTACGAACCCAATCTGCCTTGCCGGTAAAGGTAAACGACAGCAAATTAGGTGATGCTGATTTGAATGTCTTCTCCGATTTCGGAATGAGTCTGCAGAAAATCTGGTATTTTAAACAGAAATACCTCTTTGGTGCTTCAGTGGGTTTGGGTTTGAACCAAGCCTATTTATCGAAAGCAGATACATTAAGCGGAAATTCTATGCTTTCGCCTATCTACGGACTGGTGCCTAAAGCCCGACTCACGCTTGGAAAGGGAAGAATTAATTATTGGGGACTCTTTCTCAACTATACACCTTTGCAATTCAATCTAGGCGGAAGGCTTAATCAATTTCCTACCCGGCAGATGTTCTCTTTAGGAATGCTCTTGAGGGTGAATTTTTAGCGGAAAGGGTAGGTGTTTATCGATAGGAAAGTAACTCGTTCCCTTTTAGAACAGCCATATTCCTTAGCTTTGTATTCAACTTATGATGAAGGAGTTCACTCCGGGAAATTCCGGATTGGAATGACTTGCTAACCAAATTTGATATTGATGAACATTAGAAAAGCGATGTATTTTGGTTTATTAGCGAGTCTAGTCTCTTGTGATGGGAATGAAGCCCAGGTTAAGGAGTTGAAACCAATTGAATTGGAAAAACAGGTCGATGCGGGTGGCATGAATCACCATGAGTTAGTTGCCATAAAGGATTTGATTCGTGCTTTGGATGAACCGGTTTTAATGCGAAGTGATTACGATTCTATTTTCAGTTATTACTCGCTCAGGCCATTTGATTCAACGTATTGCCTTAGTCTCCGTTACAAGGATGGAGCAGTATATAGCTACACCAAAGTGTTTCGCCCCACTGAAACTACCGAGTATCCAAATTTTAGCGACCCAAACAAAGATCAACGTCAAGCTGAGTTTTCTTGGCGGTATACTACTACAGTCGGATTTCCCACTCCGGATAGGGCCAAGCCGTTTTTATCGCTATTTGATTCCTTCGATGCTGACAAGGTAGATTGTTTTGATTGTGCCGTTTCCTATTTCATTGTCTCAAGCGGCAACCAAGTTCGAATCAAACGTAGGCAATCGAATCAGAAACTGGAAGATTCTTTAACTGCTTGGTTGCTAAAGCTTAACCAGAGTAGGCCGTAATCGTATTTTGAAAGGCGGTTTGGTATTAAGTGTTAATACTCAGTGAGGTATAGTTATTTGCGCAAAATAGGAGCCCGCCACTGTTTTTTATTGGAAGGTGAATTGCGCTTTTTATGTACTGAAATTTATTGGCTGCAAATTGGAAAATAGCCCTGCAGAATAGCAAGTTTCACCTACCTTTGTGCGTAATGCTAGCCGATATCGTTTCCACATTTCTTGTATCCATTTCGCCCTTGGGCGAATCTAGGGTTGGAATTCCTCTGGGTATTTTTAAAGGCTTACCAATTCTCGTAGCATTTGTTTTTGGATTAGCCGGGAATTTGTTGGTCTTTCCCTTGTTTAATACGGCCATTGATCTGGTACACAAAAGCCTCTGGAAGTACCATACGTATAGGCAAACCAGCTTGTGGATGATGCGGAGGTCGAAAAAACTGCTGGGCAAACACGTGAAGGCTTACGGCTTTTGGGGTTTGATGTTGTTTGTGATGATTCCGCTTCCGGTTACCGGAGCCTATATGGGCGTTATCGGTGCCAAGGTATTTGGTATTGGCACCAAAACAGCCTTTCTAGCGATCAGCATTGGAATTGTTATCTCGGCCAGCATCATTACGGTTGTTTCTCATTTGGTGAGCTAGACTTACTTGAGTGAATAAAATTCTTTGAGGGAAGTTGGCGAAGGTTTTTCTCAACGCTAGAAGTGGAATAGTGATTCAATTTTATTCGTTTCTCAAGGAACCCAGACTTCTTCAATGCCACGACTTCGAATCAATTTTTCTAAATTGACACTTAACTGATTGACTTAGAAAAATACGATGGGTTTGTTTCCAGGATGGGCTACTTTGTGTAAGCAATCTTTAATGAAAAATACGATTCAAATAATGCCTTAAATAAAAATGCAAACCCCTGTTTGCCATACTTCAAGTAATTTATAATTATGTTACACAAAGAATATAAACAAGAAATATTAAACAAAGATATTGGAAGGTTTGTACCTCAAATTAATGACAAGGTATTCACTGTTGATTCAGCTTCAAATTGGGATTTTTCGCTATCTCTGTTGAAGGTTAAAAATGCCTTAAAAGTTGGCGATATCCTTGCCGTCAGAAATGTGGAGACAAAAGATATTGTTCTGGCTAGATTATTTTTTATAGAATTACCGAATGTGGATTATTCTGAAACTTTAGGTACAATGCGTGGTTTTGACGCTTATCATTTTGAAGTAGATTCGCGATTAATTAAAACTGGTAATCGGTTGACTTTTAGAAGTGATTTTTCTATGTCAATTTCTGGAGCAACCGGATTTATGAAGATGCTCAAAAGCGAGTATGAGCTGTCAATTGTGGGTAATCTTTCTACAAACCAAATTATACCGAGCCTTACAGAGAATTTATATTGTTTTACAGGTCAAAATAGTTTGCAATTAAGAATAGGTGAATACGAAAGCTCAATTCGTAATATAATCAGTCTAATCAGGTATGAAAAATTTGGGCATCTTGCCGTTTATAAAGAATTTGAAAGGAGTATAGTTGGAGAATTTCCAGAATCTGATAAGGTAATTATTAATCCAACAATATTTGAATTTGGTAGATTTGTTGGACCGGGGATGAGTTTTGTAGTTTTATTCGATCATGTGAGGCATTACAACTCGGTAGTAATGAATAATGGATATAATCCTGAAACAAATAGGATTAGCATTGCTGATTTACGCCTTTTTCCTGATTTGAGGGATTTGATTTTTAAATTGGTTGATTTAAAAATGGGGGGCGAAAACTACTATGAGTTCATCGAAGCTGAGTTAGGTCATCAATCATTATTTATTAATCAATGAGTTATATACAGAATTTATTGGATGATGTCGCGTGGAATTTCTCCATTCCTTTAGGAAATGTTGGTTTTTCAAAGAAAGTTGAGCGTGAATTTTTTGAGGAGTTCAATGAAGAGTATCGTGACAGCTGGGAAAAGGTGGTTCTTCCTTACCCCCCGCTGACCTGAGTTTGTAACTCAGGACAATAAACACAAGTAGCAGGG
>SBGR01000005.1 GCA_006226545.1 Bacteroidota bacterium
ACCATGTATCCGGACTATGTCTTCTCGGTGAATGATGTATTTAATGGCATTGAGAACTACTATCCATTTGGTTCCGTATATTTACAGAACGTGAAAAACACACTCATGAACAGCGGACATGCGGCACCGGGTTGGACTTATTCTGTAGCGGAACACCATATTTATGGATCCAGCAGACTAGGCGTGCACAATACCAATAAACTTATTGCTTCACGCGAAAACCAAAATCCTATAGTTTACACTAGCACAAATACAGAATACACCACTCTCAACCGCGGCAAACGACATTATGAGCTGAGTAACCACTTGGGGAACGTGCAGGTTGTTATTTCAGACAAACGTGTTTCAGTTTGTGATGAATACCTTGGTGTAGATAGGTTTGAAGCTGAAGTGCTGTCTGCAATGGATTACTATCCATTTGGTATGCTCATACCTGATAGGCAATGGTATGCTAATTCTGATTCATCCAATTATAGGTATGGCATGAACGGACAAGAAAAAGTTGACGAGATATCCGGCTCCGGAAACCACTACACAGCAGAGTATTGGGAAATGGATCCGCGTCTCGGAAGACGTTGGAATCAAGACCCTAAACCCCACCCATCCATAAGCAATTATGCGGTTTTCGCAAACAATCCGATTTTTTATTCTGATGTTTTAGGAGATACGGTAAGAGGAGTTAACGCTACTTCTGGAACCCGTATGCGGGATGCTATACACAACTCATTTAAAGGCGATGATGCGGCAGCTTTGAGAAATTTATTCAAACTTGGCGCAGATGGAAAAACAATGGCTTCAATCAATGAAAGTGATTTTGTTAATGCTGTATCAGGTTTAACATCCGATCAGCAACAGTTGGCTTATGGGTATTATAATGCAATAAACAGTACGGATGTTCATACGGTTGAAATGGTCTATCGGAACGAGGCTTTAAGTGCTACGACCAAAGGGATAACAGGGAAAAGTACTGGAGCAGAACTAGATGATATGGCTTATGGAGGATTTAATGTAAAAACTTCAAGTAATTCAACATTTTCAGCAATTGTGATGGATAATGCCAAGCATGTAGGCGATTATATTGACAATAAAGGAGCTTCATCGTTTAGAGCGGGTTCGCCAGGCGAAATACTAGCACACGAAATGCTTGGTCATGGTGTAGGTGCATTGCGCGGTAGTGCAACTTCTGGTCATCAAGATGCGCTACAAATGTCTAATCTTTATTTAAGAGCACAGGGGCAAGGCTATTATCGTAATGGCGCGTGGCATGGAACAAACGTAGTTTTATCAAAATCGACAGCTAATCAAGTTCCATCGTTTATTCAACTGCCAGCGAGTATTCAGAGTGCTATAAACACGAGGAAATTCATGATTGAAATAACAAAACCTTTAATAATGGAGAGGGATAATACCTATGTTAAGCCACCCGTAATTCTGAGATAATTTCATGAGAATCATACTTCTTTTTATGTGGACTATAGTGTCATGCACGTCCAAGGATAAGGCAAATCAAGATAATGTTACACAGAAATCCTCTGTCATGATTAATGTAGTAGATAATTCAGAAGCTTTTTCTGATAGTATTGTGGTTGTATCCATTCCAAATATTGGTATACTTAAATGGAACAACATTACAAGCAAAATAGAAAAGGACGATTTGTATCGAGATGTTTTATCTCACTTTGAAGAGAATAAACTTTTATTAGCAGAGGGAATAAATGATGTGTCAGAAACTCAAGCCATCGCATGCGGTAGAAAAGGTAAACTCCTAGTTGGTGATTTAGTTTTCCTGCTGATAATGGATATTACGAATATGCCTAATCCTATACAATCTCAGCTTGATGTTTATGAGATGGGGTGTCCTTACCCGGTTAGTTATTTTGAAGTGATCACAAAGGATAGACTTGGTATAAGTACCAGGGTAAAGGCTTACCTACAAGAACATTAGAGTCTTCATTTAGTAGTCCGAGTCCGTCCGGGCTTTTTCATTTTAATAGACTTTGCAATTTATGCTTAGCAAAGAAGGCATCCATCAAGGCAAATAGATGTGAGCGTTCATCTTTAGGCAACTTCTCAATGAGTTTTAAGCGGTTCAGAGCTTCGTTATCAATATTCTGATACTCGGCATCCTTTACAAGGAAATCAAGCGTAACTTTTAAGGCATCTGCAATTTTAGCAGCCGTATCAATCGAGGGTTTTATCTCATCCCTTTCGTACTTCCCTATAATATCGCCAGAGGTTCCCACGGCCTTGCCCAAGTCGGCCTGTGTCATTTTTTTTTGCTTGCGGGCGTATGTTATTCTTTCTCCAAACGTCATGATTTATCGGATTTATGAGCCAAAAAGGCATTGTAAGGCAAAATTAAGTGAATAAAAAGTTAGAAACAAGGTAATAAGTTCTTGTTTGAATCAGAACGATTGGTTAGTTTTGTGAATGATTTATCGGAAAAACTTTTTTTCAACATGGCAAAGCAAACACGAAAAATAAAGCTGCACGGCAAGTACCGGTCCTTGCAAACAAGCTGGCAGGGAAAAGTAGTTCCCTGGCTAAACGTAAACGGTGTATGGTTGGAACAGGCGGGCTTTAGTGTGGGCGACCAAGTAGAAATAACGGTAGAGAAAAACCAACTCATCATAAAAAATATGGCATCCAATGGAAATAGCAGAGATTAAACAAAGGCTTACACTGGCTACAGTACTCAATTACTACAGCCCCAGCTGTCCTGAGTTTGTAACTCAGGACAATAAACACAAGAAGCAGTGCGGAAAGTTAGAGATTGTTAGGTGTAAACTCAATTTTTTATTTTGTCATTCTGCTAGAATGACTACTAGGACCTATGCCCCTCTGCATGAAGTTTTGGATGGTTAAATTTAAATTCTGTTTTTCACACCCTAATACGGCAAGAAAGACTTCTAGAACCTTTGCCCTTCGGAAAATTCATCTTTTCCGAGCATGCCGTCCGGTTAACCGGCCCGTAATTTTCAAGGATTTATAATTGAGCATCAAATCTTCATCTCCCCACCGCCATTAAACCTTCCACTTGCTTTAGCAAGTCCCGGCTCAACTTGGATGAAACCCCCAGTTGTCCTGAGTTTGTAACTCAGGACAATAAACACAAGTAGCAGTGTAAAACGCTTTGGATTGCAGAAGGTTTTGGATTGGTAAATTGAAACTTAGTTTTTCATGTTTGAATACGGCGAGAATAACCTCTAGAACCCTTGCCTTTCGGAAAACTCGTCTTTTCCGAGGGCAATGTCCGGCTAACCAGACATTTATTTTCAAAGATTTAGAATTGAGCATCAGAATTTCATCTCCCCTCCACCATTAAACCTACCACTGGCTTTGGTAAGTCCCGGCTCAACTTGGATGATAATATTTCAGGTGTGCCCACAAATCTGCCACCGGTCCTATAAATTTCAATCTAATTTCGGATGCTTTTTTGGAATTTGGTGCTTGATAATTTGGAACTTTTATACACGATGTTTTCACCGCCATGGAGAATTACTATCCATTTGGTTCCGTATATTTACAGAACGTGAAGAATGCGTTAATGAACAGCGGACATGCCGCACCGGGTTGGACTTATTCTGTGGCGGAGCACCATATTTATGGTTCTAGCAGAATAGGCGTGCACAATACCAATAAACTCATTGCCTCACGCGATAACCAAAACCCTATTGCCTATATTAACACAAACACAGAATACACCACCTTCACCCGCGGCAAACGCCATTATGAGTTGAGTAATCACTTGGGTAATGTTCAGGTTGTTATTTCAGACAAACGTGTTTCAGTTTGTGATGAATACCTAGGTGTTGACAGGTTTGAAGCTGAGGTGCTGTCTGCAATGGATTACTATCCATTTGGTATGCTGATGCCGGATAGGCAGTGGTATGCGAACTCGGACTCTTCGGGGTATCGGTTTGGGTTTAATGGACAGGAGAAGGATGATGAGATTAAAGGTCCTGGTAACAGCGTAACATTCAAATACCGTATCCATGATCCTAGATTGGGACGCTTCCTCAGTGTAGACCCTTTATTCATGTCATATCCATGGAATAGTTCCTATGCATTTGCAGAAAATACGCCTATTTCCTGTATAGATTTGGAAGGCCTTGAAAAGTTTGTGGCAATCACAACTAAGTTGCCAGAGGGAAAGATTCAGATCATATTCGCGTTGATTACAACAGAGTCGATTGAAAAACAACAGGAAGCAGGTATGGCTTTAGTTTCTTGGGATGGTGGAAAAACCTTCACAAACGATTTTAGATATGCCGGAGCTCAGTATGTGTTTGGAAATTCGAAGTTTAATAAGGAAGGGAATTTGGTTACAACATATAACACGAAGGGTGAGCAAGTGAAGGAAACGCGTCTTCAAATTGGTAATGGAAATGCTAATCAAGACAGGACGAAGGCTCCGGATTATAGTTCACAACCTTTGATTTTTGAAGATAAGCCAGCAACTGAGATTATTTCTGAAGAAGTTCACGCAAAGTTTGAAGGATATACTTTTGGAGTGGCAACTACAGCTAATAAGTCCGTCACTTATAGTGGAGGGGTATCGGTAGAAGGCTCATTTACTTATAATTTTGGCAGCTCTGAGTATCCTTCACAAACCTGGGACGTTATTATCAAAGATGAAACAGGTAAAGAGGTTTGGAAGCTAACGAATGTGAACACCGGAGGTGCTTCAGTGTCAGTGGACCTAACAAGCCTACTTTCACAGGGAACCCACACTCTAACCGTGGATGTAAAGCCATCAGAGAATTCGAAAACGCCTTCTGATTCTGCCTCTTATGCAACAAATTTTGAATTTGACTTAAAGGTTAAGACAGAATCCGCTCAAGTTAAGGAGCCCGAAAACACCACTAATGAAGATAAAGATGAATAACAGAAGAGGATGTTTAGTTATTATGCTTTGCGCGCTCCCTTTTTTAGGGAAAGGGCAGTTGCTCAATTCGTTTAAATGGACTCGCGATACGGTTGACGTTAGATGGACTTCGGTAGTTTCAGAGATTAGGCAAGGGACAATATGGTATGGAAAGAGTACTTACAATCAGAAGTCATTTGACTTGAGACTAGAACTTTTAGATACATCAAGATTCATTTTTTCCAGAAAGTACTATAACAGTAATGAAAGAGAATCAGTTACGGTCGGCATTATCACAAGTTCTCAAGATATGATTTTTGATGGAACCTCGGTAATCATTGGGCACAATGGCGACACCTTATGCTATTCGAATTATTCAGGAGGCCAGAGAACTGGAGTGTATCATTGCATTTTTATGGAGAATCACGATACTTTTCAAATACAAGGGCATTTTTCGAGAGGGTTGTTCGAAGGACCTTACCAACTTTATATTAATGGGAGACTCCGTGCTAAAGGTAATTACGAGAATGCATCTAAAACCGGAACTTGGACCTATTATTCCAATAACGGAGTAATAATGGCACAAGGCTCATATTGTAAAGAAAGGTATTTAGATTCTTTCTTGAGGAAGTCCTTGGTTTTTGAAAATGCCTATTATGAAAAATTCCAAAGGCAGTGCAGAAAGGGAAAGTGGCGTATATATGATAAAAAAGGAGAGTTGAGCAGAACGGAGTTTTATAAAAAGGGCTTTCTCACAAGAGTGAAATTTAAATCGGAATTAAGGGGTATACCTCAAGAAGAGGATTATAGTTATTTGGAGGTTATGACTCAGTATGTATATTAAGTCCTGTACCACTATGCCCAGCTGTCCTGAGTTTGTAACTCAGGACAATAAACACATGTAGCAGGGCAGAAATTCTGGGATTGGCGTGCGAGAACTAATAAGATTTGGATC
>SBGR01000009.1 GCA_006226545.1 Bacteroidota bacterium
CAGACCATGGTCTGGCTCTGTAAGTTTTTCTTTCGAATCAACAATTTCCAACAGGCCTTTAGTTGATCTCCCTCACAATTTAATTTCCCCCGCACCCCTGCATGCCCCTCTTTTCTCGCGAAGCGCAAACTCCATTCATAATTCATAAATCACAATTCATAATTCATAATTTCTGATTCTATCTTTGCCCCATGCATGAGTTGGAGCCCTATTACCGGTGGCGTGATTTGTATATAGCGAGTGAAGACGAAAACTCTCCGTTCTTCGAAAGAGAATACAGTGAGTTTGAGTTCACCAACAAAATTTACGACCACGTGATTCACCCGCAATGGGATGAATTTGGCTCACAAACCTTGTATTTAAAGGTGCTATTTGCCGATTACGACGACGGCTATGCCATCATTGAGATGATTGGCGAATGGAACGATGCCATCGATAACGATATCATGTTTCTGAAGCGGGACATCTTAGAGCACATGATGGACTATGGCATCAACAAGTTCATCCTCATTGGAGAGAATGTGCTGAACTTCCATGGCTCAGACGACAGCTACTACGAAGAATTGTATTCCGAGTTGGAAGACGAAGGCTGGGTAGCGATGTTAAATTTCAGACAACATGTATTGCGTGAGATCCGCGACCAAAACCTCGACTACTACGTGCATTTTGGCGGCGAGCTAGACGATATCTACTGGCGTAAGTTGCAGCCACCGCAACTCTTTACGGTGGTGCAAAAAGTATTAAGCCATCGCTTAGGCTAAGAGCTTTTTCACCATCTCGGAAATACGCTTTCCATCGGCTTGTCCGGCAAGGTTCTTAGACGCCATGCCCATCACCTTACCCATGTCTTTCATGGAGCTGGCGCCGGTTTGGGTGATAATTTCCTTCACCTTGATTTCCAAAGTAGCATCGTCCATTTGAGCCGGAAGGTAGCGCTCCACTACTACCAACTCTTCCTCTTCCTTCGCTACCAAATCGGTACGGTTTTCTTTAGCGAAGATCTCGATGGAGTCGCGGCGTTGCTTGGCCATCTTCTGCAAAACCTTCAGCTCATCTTCTTCGTTTACTTCTGTTCCCGGACCTTTTTCAGTACGGAGTAAAAGCAACTGTGCTTTGATGCCTTGGAGGGCACGGATATCGCCTTGGTTTCTCGACTTAATCGCTTTGATTAGGTCTGCGCTGATGGTATCAAATAAACTCATGATTATAAAAAGAAATGGAAACTATCGCCACGAAGGCCGAGGCGTAAAGTTTCGAGTGGAATAACTTCGTTAGGTGCAATATTACCCAAGTTTACGTTAGTACCGTATAACTTGAGGAACCATACTTGCTGCGATTTCTGTGGCGCTTCCCAGAGGATGGTTTCTTGCGGAATCTGGGTAAGGATTTCCTCTACCAGCCCCGAACGAACCTCACCTGTGCCTCTAAAGATACCTACGTTGCCGCTTTCGCGCGCTTCGGCGATAACCTTCCAAACACCGGCTTCGATTTCGCTTTTCATCATCTGAATCCACTTGTAAGGCGGGATGATTTTCTCTGCGTCTTTGCTGCCTACCTCGCTCAATACGGTGACGTGCTGAGCCACTTTACGGATATACTCGCATTTATCGTCTTGGGAGATTTCAATGGATCCGTCAGATACCTCAGCGTGGGTCAGTTTATACTTCTCCAAAATGCGGAGGTAATCGTCGAATTGATTGCGGATAACAAAGGCTTCGAACAAAGTTCCACCGAAGTATACAGGTATTCCGGCCGATTGATATAAGGCAATCTTTTCGTCGAGACGTGGTGTAATAACCGAGGTACCAAATCCCAATTTCACGATATCAACATACTCGCTGTTGACATCCAAAAAGGATTCTACATCTCGAAGGCTTAGACCTTTATCCATCACCATGGTGATTCCGGCCTCGCGCGGCTTGGCCGTACGTTCAGGCAATTGTGATAAGGTAAAATTCATGCTGTGGCAAATGTAAGAATTGAGCTGAGAAGAGTTAAGTTTTAAGCGTTAAGTTTTCAGGAGGAAAGTCCCAAATTGCATCATCCTTCCCGATAGGCATTGATCATCGCTTGAATACGGTCGTCTTTATCCGCCATTGGAGCGATGTCTAAAAACAATGCGTGGTCGTTGAAATCTAAGGTTAAACCATTCTCAAAATAAGTATAGGCTTTCTCTTTAGAACCAAATAGGTAATGGTAGGCTGCCAGACGGTAATGTACCTGGTGTACTTCCGGATTCAGCTGAAGGCATTCTTCCATGATCTCAAAAGCACGGTGGCGGTCGTTGTCTTGCAGTTTCAATAAAGACCAATCCAACCACGCTTCCCAGAGCAATACATCCATCTCGGTAGCTTTGGCGTAGGCTTTATCCGCTTCTTCACGCTGCTCCAATTTGGAATAGACATCGGCCAGCGAAAACCAATAGTCGGCATCGTCTTGTTCCAACTTGATGGCTTTTTTCACGTAAGTCAGCGCTTCTGTATAACGCCCTTCTGCATCGTAGGTCACTCCGATACCAAACCAGGCTTCGGCCAATTGCGGATTCAGCTTACTGGCTTTCTTATAGAAGGTACGGGCTTCTTGCATCTGCTCCAATTTCTCATAGCAGTTGCCCATATTGCAAAATATAATAGCGTCTTGGCCTTCCAGCTCCACGGTTTTCTTAAAGCAATCAACCGCCTCTTTGTAGCGCTCCAGTTCCATCAAGGTATTGCCTTTATTGAACCAGGCTGAGCTGAAATTCTCGTTAATCAGGATGGCGTAATCGTAGGCCCAAAGGGCTTGGTCGTACTCCATGTTCCGGTTGTACATCACTCCGAGGTTATACCAAGCCGCAAAGGAATAAGGCTGTTGGTTGATGTACTGGTGGTAGAATCGGATGCTTTCTGCCGGACGGTCCATGACGTCGTAGCAATAGGCAATTTCATAAAGCACCTGCTCATTCTCCGGCTCGTCTTCTAGGAGGCGCTCAAGGTATTCTAAGGCTTGCTCAAATTGCCCGGAGTTTTGGTATACATAAGCGATGCTGAGGTATATTTCAGATTTCTCATCGCTGAGTAAAAGCGCCTTTTCATAGCAATCAATCGCTTGATCAAAAAGCTCTTGTTGGTCAAAGATTTCACCTTTTACCATCAAGACATCAACATTCTCCGGGCCAAGGCTTTCCGCTTCATTCACTGCCAGCATCGCCTCCTCTAATTCGCCAAGCATAGACAAGATCTGTGCTTTACGGATACTAAAGTCGATAGAAAAAGGAAATAAGGTGCGAGCAAACCCGATCGCTTCGAGTGCTCTCTTCATTTTATTCTCTCCGATGTAATAGTCTATCACATCTTCAATCTCTTCCGGGTCGAAGTACAAATTGTCATTCTCCCTAAGCATTCGCTCATATTTCTGAACGGCTGCCGTCATCTCTTCACCAAGGAAATCTTCAGGCTCCATACGCAGAACAAGTGGGTGTATTCAAATCTATTTAATCGGCGGGGAAGATGAAACGACACTCCCCCATTACTTATTGACCTTTTGTTGACAACTTCCATGCCCCAAAGCTGCATGCGGGATGGCTGTGGCAAGCTGGCATAAAAACAAAAAACCCGGCACAAGGCCGGGCTTTATCGGATATTTTGACAGCTAAACTCGCTTAGCGAATAGCCAATTTCATCATTTGTGCCACACCGTCAACGTTCACTTGAACGAAGTAAACACCGCTGTTCAAGCCTGCAGCAGCAATGCTGAAGTTTTGAGCGCCTGCATTTAGCTTACCGTTATGCACCACCATCACTTCTTTACCGCTTAAGTCGAGCACGCTAATACGCGCATTACCGCCCTGATTTAAGTTGAAGCTCAAGTTGGTATTTGCATCCGTTGGGTTTGGATACATGTTCATATCAAAATTGCCTTTTTCAATCTTCGCAATGCCGGTTAGAACTGTTGTGAAGTTCCAGAAATAAGACCATTCAGAAAGTCCGTTTTGGTTTTCAGCCAATACTCTCCAATAGTACACCGTGTACTCATCTAAGGTTTTGGTAACACTGTGTGTGGTATTATTGGTAACCGCATGGTAAACTGTATCGCCAAAGTTATTAAAGGCAGCTATGTGCACGCGGTAGCTAGTAGCACCCGCTACAGCAGTCCATTCTAACAGTGGGTTTTTATCGATATACAAAGAACCCGTTGCTGGCGAAACCAAGTCAGGTGATGCTGGAGGCGTAATGGTGGTAAAGCTGAAAGCATTAGCCGGCATTCCCCAAACACCATTGCTGTCGATGCTGGCCACAGACCAGTAATAAACTGTTGCAACAGACAAAGCGTTGGTAAGCTGGTATGTGCTTGCACCATTTCCTACGAAGAAAGAATCTGCATTGCTCAAGTTTGCTGCTGTGCCAACCATCAATACAAAGCTGTCAACCTCTGTACCTGCAGTATCCCAAGTAAAAGTAGGAAGGACTGCAATGTCAGTGGCTAAGTCGGCAGGTGTGCTTAAGGTTGGAGCTGCAGGCTGAGCGAATGCCAAACTGCTTAATCCGAGGAAAGAAAGAATAAGAGTAAATTTCTTCATGTTCATATACGATGTACTAATTCTTGCCGCAAGATAAAGGAATTTTCAAGTTTTCTATTTAGCGGGATTAGAGGATTCCTTCATCGGCAAAGCTTAGGTATGAATCCGCTACCAAAATCAGGTGATCCAGCACTTGCATGTCCATAAGCAAAGCCCCTTCCTTGATTTTCCGCGTCAGCCTAAGGTCGGCTTCACTTGCCTTTAAATTACCGGAGGGATGATTATGACAAAGGATAAGCGACGATGCTTTCAGTTCTAATCCATATCGCAATATGATACGCGGATCAGCTACCGTTCCGCTTATGCCTCCGCTGCTGATTTGCTTCTCTTCGATCACTTTGTTCGCTCGATTCAGGTAGAGTACCCAAAACTCCTCGTGACTGATATCTGAAAGTTTAGATTCCATAAGCTGAAACACATCCTGGCTCCCCGCTATTTTCTCCGGCTCTGCCTCCGAACGTTTTTTCCTAGCCGCCAGTTCCAATCCGGCAACGATGTTTACTGCTCGTGCCGGACCAATTCCAGGTACTTTGCAGAGTTCTTTAACCGATAAGCGTGCAAGTGCTGAGATATCTTGTTTGCAGCTGTCCAATAATTCTCTAGCGATGTCGACTGCACTTTTGGTTCGCGTGCCCGAGCCGATGAGAATGGCCAGTAGTTCGGCGTCGCTTAAGGCCTGTTTGCCTTTAAGGATGAGCTTTTCTCTAGGGCGATCGTCTTCCGCCCACAGTTTGATGGGGATTTTGGCTTCATAGTTCATAAGCCAAAAATAAAAAAGGCCGTTCCGGGAAGGAACAGCCTCGTTATATCTTAACAAGAATCTTACAAAGAATTCACCAAACGAGCCAATTTGCTCTTCTGGTTAGAAGCTTTGTTCTTGTGAATTACGTTTTTCTTAGCCAGCTTGTCAATCATGCTGAATACTTTCGGCATCATGGTAGCTGCTTCATTCTTATCAGTAGCTTTTCTCAAGTTCTTAATCGCTGTACGAGTAGACTTAGCCTGATATCTGTTTCTCAATCTCTTAGCTGCGTTGCTACGAATTCTTTTGAGAGCGGATTTATGATTAGCCATGTAATTAATTTTCTTTTAAGGGTTGCAAAGGTATGTGCAGGGTTTCAAATATACAAGCATGCTTTGAAAAAAAGCGGAGAGCAGAGGGCATGGAGCGAAGGGCACCTAATAATTAGCGTCTCTTGTAGGGGCAGAAAATTTTCTGCCCCTACAAG
>SBGR01000015.1 GCA_006226545.1 Bacteroidota bacterium
AGAGCAGGGAGCAAAGGGCAGAGAGCAGGGAGCAAAGGGCGGAGTGCAGAGAGTGAGTTTGAAGATGCTGAATCAGTTCCACAGTCCTACAATCCCACAGTCAAACAATTCCACAGTCCCACAATCCAACAGTCCCACAGAGTTGGCTTTAGCCAACTCTATATACCCACTCTCCCTCTCGGTTCATATAGCCTTTTCTGCCATTGACTAATTCAACCCAGGTGAGGTAGCTGTTAAAATTGACCGGGAATTTAAGTTGTAGATCACGGTATACACGTCCCTGTTTATCCATCAGAAACCAGAATCCGTTTTCCTTTACTGAAGCGTATTTACCATAAAAAGGCCAAGCTTCTTCCACATATGGATCCAGCGTCTTTTTGCCTTGGTAATTGATATAGAAATAATGATTGTCTTGTTTGGCCGGCGCCCAACCGCCCACAAAGTTCCCCAAGAAGGCGAAAGTATCCTGACTCAAAGTATCGCCCGATAAGGCGGTTAATTGCCAGTACTGACCGTCCTTATGTAAAACACCCAAATGGCGTTCAGCATAATCGGTGAGTGCTGTAAAATTCGGATTGCGGATATAACGTCCTTCTTTATCGATTAAGGCCCAATAGCCATTCAGCTTAACTCGGGCATAGCCGCCGGTAAATTGCATGGCTGAGTCGTAGTCGCCTTTGATTTTAAGATCGCCGGCGGTATTCACATAGTTCCAGCCGCGGTAGGTTTTAACCGGAGCCAAACCTTCTTGAAACGGCAAGGCATCAGCAAAGCCGAACTTGATTTTCATTTGAAAGCTATCGTTGATATAATACCATTTGGTAAACTCCCCTTCTCTGCTCACTGAAACCGCTGCAAAGCCTTCGCTAAAAGGACGTGCTTCTGTGTAGATTGGCGGAACAACTTCTTTACCTGTGCTATCGATGAATCCCCATTTTTCTCCTTTTTGAATAGGCCAATATTGGCTCCAAGCGAGCGAGGTGCTGAGCACGCAGAATAGTAAAAAAGTCAATTTCTTCATATCAGGAAACGCGTTCTTTGATGAGTTCACTATAGGCTAGCAAAGGCAATTTGCGTTCCTTTTCAACCGGAATAGCGTCCAATAAACGTTCTGCCTTTAAGAAGTAGTTTTCACTCAATTCGGTTGCAAGCTGGCGAATATTTAATCGCTCATAAACTCCTTTTACCGCCGCAATTTTTTCCTCCGATTTAGTGGTATCGCGTTCTCCGACCCATTTATTCAGTATCGCTAAATCTTCTCCTTCAGCCAGTTCAAAGGCTTTGAGCAAAAGCCAAGTCTTTTTATCCGAGAGTATATCTCCTGCAACTTGCTTACCCACTTTAGCGGTATCACCGTATACATCCAGCACATCGTCCATCAACTGAAATCCGATGCCCATGTTAACGCCGTAATCGTAGAGCAAATCGGCATCGCTTTCATGCGCAGAGGCTACCAGAGCGCCTGTTTTTAAACCACAACCCAGCAAAACAGCCGTCTTCAAGGTAATCATCTGAATATAGTCGTTAACAGAAACGCTATCGCTCTTTTCAAAGTCCATGTCCATCTGTTGACCTTCGCAAACACCTGCAGCGGTCTGGTTAAACAATTCCAGCACCTTCACCATTTGAACACCGTCTACTTTCATCATCAACTCATAAGCTTTTACCAGCATGAGGTCGCCAGAAAGAATAGCTGTAGGTTCATTCCACTTTTTATGCACGGTAGCCTGCCCTCTTCTCAGCGGAGCCTGGTCCATGATATCATCGTGCAACAAGGTGAAGTTATGGAAGACTTCAATGCCCAAAGCAGGTTGAACTGCTTTTTTGATATCGCCGTGAAAGAGGTCGCAGCCCAATAAGGTGAGCAGCGGACGCATTCTTTTCCCTCCCAAGGAGAGTATATAATTCAGTGGATCGTATAGGTTAGCAGGCTCACCTGAAAAATGCAGGCGTTCCATGCTTTTCTCAATCTGATCTGACAGTTCTTCTAGTCGTTTCATAAAGCTTAGCGATTTACAAAAATGAAATCGATATGCCGTTTTACCGGATCGGTTTTTTTCACCTGAATTTTCACCATGTCGCCAATACGGTACCTTTTCTTATACCTTTTGCCTACCACGGCGCGCTGTTCTTCATCAAATTCATAGAAATCGTCGTGCATGGTATTCAAACGAATCATGCCCTCGCATTTGTTTTCAATCAGCTCCACGTAGATGCCCCATTCGGTAACACCGGAGATAACGCCTTCAAAAACGCGACCTTTAAACTGCGACAAGTATTCGGCTTGCTTGTATTTTACTGATGCACGTTCCGCTTCGGCTGCTTTTTGCTCCATCTCTGAACTGTGCTTACACTGTTGTTCTAAGAAGGCTTGATCCATGTACTTCGGCAATTTGCTTTTGTTCAGGTAAAGCTCCAATAAACGGTGCGCCATCAAATCGGGGTAGCGGCGAATAGGCGATGTAAAATGTGAATAGTGATCGAAAGCGAGTCCGTAGTGACCGGCTTTTTTAGTGGTATAAAGCGCTTTGGCCATGGTTCGGATGGCCATGGATTGTAAGATATTCTGTTCCGGTTTGCCTTCTACATCGTCTAGTAATTGATTAAACGATGATGCAATCTGCTTTTCGCTACCGGTTTTAATCTCGTATCCCCATCGCTTGATAAACTTGGAAAACTCAATGATTTTTTCTTCGTTTGGCGAATCGTGCACGCGGTAGACAAAGGGTTTAAATCCAGCTTTGTCTTTTCTATCGCGTCCTTCATTTTGCTTATAACCAAACTCAGCTACTTTACGGTTGGCCAGGAGCATAAACTCCTCAACCAACTTATGGGCATCCTTTCTCACCTTCTTGTACAGTTCAATTGGAACGCCTTTATCGTCTAAGCGAAACTTCACTTCTTCCGTTTCAAAGGAGATGGCCCCGTTTTTAAAACGCTGTTCCTTTAAAGCCTTAGCCATGGTATTCAACATGATTAGCTCTTCTGCATGATCACCTTTGCCGGTTTCCAGAACCTCTTGCGCTTCTTCGTAGGAGAAACGACGATCTGAATAAATCACCGTTTTACCAAACCATTCATCCTGTACTTGTCCGGCACTATTGAGGTGAAAAATGGCAGAGAATGTGAGTTTTTCCTCGTGCGGGCGTAGCGAACAAACACCATTGGAGAGTTTCTCCGGTAGCATGGGTATGGTTCTATCAACCAGGTAAACAGAGGTAGCTCGTTCAAATGCCTCATCGTCCAGCACCGTTCCGTGTTTCACATAGTGACTCACGTCTGCGATGTGTACGCCAACTTCATAAAGGTCGTCTTCCAGTTTTTTAAATGAAATTGCATCGTCAAAGTCCTTGGCATCTGCCGGGTCAATTGTAAAGGTTAACGTCTTGCGCATATCTCTACGTTTGGCGATTTCTTCCTTTGAAGGGGTATCCGGAATTTCGGAGGCCATGGCTTCTACTTCTGGCGGGAAGGCCACTTGGAAGCCAAATTCAGCGATGATGGCATGCATCTCCGTATCGTGTTCGCCCGGCTTGCCCAATACTTGAGCCACCTTACCAAAAGGATTCTTTGCCTTTTCAGGCCAATCCGTAATTTCTACAATTACCTTCTCCCCGTCTTTGGCGCCGTTCAGGTTTTCTGCCGGGATGAAGATATCAACGTATAGTCTGCGGTCGTCGGGTAAGAAGAAAGCATAATCGCCCATGCGATCTAAGGTTCCAACAAACTTGCGGCGGGAGCGTTCAAGGATTTCCATTACCTCGCCTTCCATACGTTTCCCTTTTTTTCTAGCGAAGAGCTGAACCATCACTAAATCGCCGTGAAAGGCATGGTTGAGGTCGCGCGGAGCGATGTACACATCTTCCTCTCCTTCTTGTTCGGAAACCAGGAATCCCGCCCCCTTGGCGGTAATTTCGATATAACCCTCTATGCGCGACATCTGGTGCACATAGTGGTATTTGCCCCGCTCCAATTCACCTATCAAGTCTTTCGCTAAAAGGGAATTCAAGGCCACAATAATGTCTTGTGTGTCTTGCGGATCTTCCAGTCGGGAGCGAATTTGTTTGTGGTTGAAGAGTTTAGTCGGATTATTTTTAAACAAGCGAAGAATGGCTTGTTCGAGTTCGGGGTTCGCGTTTTTCTTACTCACATCCCAAAGGTACAAAAGGAATAAAGCATATCACGCAGCTCCGGCGATTCTTTATCCAGAGTTAATGTGAGTGATAACAAGAAGTTTAGCATTTAGTTAAAAAATAATTTGCGCAACCAATTAGTTTCCTATATTTGCAACCATATAGTTGCATTATGAGTACCAGAAGAGATGTTTTTCAAGCGATAGCCGACCCAACCCGTCGGGCTATTATAACATTAATAGCTGTTCAGGCTATGACACCTAATGCCCTAGCGGAGCATTTTGATAGCAGCAGACAGGCTATATCAAAACACCTGAAAGTTTTGCAAGAATGCGAGGTAGTCAAAACCAAACAAGCCGGGAGAGAAATTTACTACCACCTTGAAATGGAAAAATTAAAGGAAATCGATAAGTGGCTTGCTCAGTTTAAGCAAATGTGGGAAGACCGCTTCAACCAATTAGATCAAGTATTAGCCACCTTAAAGAAATCAGATAAAAAATGAAAAACCTATTGCATTTCGACTTCCAAGTTGATCCCAGCCGAACCAAAATAAAGATTCAAAGAGAATTTGCCGCCGACCACGATATGGTATGGGCTGCGTGGACAGAACATGAGTTACTTGACCTTTGGTGGGCACCTCGTCCTTACCAAACCAAAACCATTAGCATGGATTTTCGCACCGGTGGTTCTTGGTTCTATTACATGTACAATCCGGAAGGCCATAAGCATTACTGTCGTGCAGACTACGACGAAGTAATCCCGAAACAGTCGTTTAATGGACTGGATGCCTTTTGCGATGAAGAAGGGAATATCCTTATGTCCATGCCCAGAGCCAATTGGCTGACAAGCTTTAGCGATAAGGAGACTCATACCTTGGTGCAGATAGACATCAGCTACAATTCGGTTGAAGACTTGGAAAAAGTGGTAGAGATGGGCTTCAAAGATGGCTTGAGTATGGCCATGGAAAACTTAGATCAATACCTTTCTGCACAAGGCAAACTGCGCATGGCCTTGAAATCCAATACCAGCCCTCGCGTGAGCACCTACCTGAATTTTCCGGGTAATACAGAAGAAGCATTCCTCTTCTACAAAGAAGTATTTAAAAGTGATTTCAACGGCGGCATACAGCGCTTTGAAGACGTACCCGCCGAAGCCGGAAATCCGCCGGTGGCAGAATCGCTCAAACGCATGATCTTACACGTTGAATTGCCGATACTGGGTACTCATACTTTAATGGGAACGGATGCTCCAAAAGAAATGGGATTCACCCTAACTGCAGGCAATAACATGCACATTTCACTTGAGCCCGAAAACCGTGCGGAAACCAAACGCATTTTTGAGGCCTTGGCCGAAGGAGGAAATATCACCATGCCATTGGCCGACATGTTTTGGGGTGCCTACTACGGTAGCCTCACCGATCGTTTCGGTATCAATTGGATGCTGAATTGCACTTCGAAAGATTAACCGAATACCACCTAAACTAAAAAGGACAGCCTAGGCTGT
>SBGR01000036.1 GCA_006226545.1 Bacteroidota bacterium
GCCGGTAAACTTGTGCAAAGAGCATTTGCTGTAATAAAAAGAGGAACTCCTTTTGTTCAACTGTATAGCCAAAAAATTATTCAGAAAAACGTTGCATAAGTCTTAGAATTCAATCCCACAGTCAAACCCAGCTCTTTGATTAATGAATCAAAGAGCTGTTGTATCATTGTGGTAATTACACAACCCATTATTACCCATTATATGAAAAAATTACTTTTAGGTCTAGCCATGCTGTTGCTGGGCTCTGACGCTATGGCGCAAAAGATTGGACTTGGACCATGGAAATCTTTTGTAATCTGCACAGACAGTACTGTATATGGTTTTGGAAATGTCGGTAAAGCGCGGAATGATGATTATTTTTATACTGAACGCCTTCCGATTGAAATTCCTATTTCCAAAGATGTTGATACTATAGTTGGTACCAGATTTATGACTTTTTTCCTTAAAAAGGGTGGTACCGTTTGGTTTACAAGGCAATCCAATATGCACAACACAAATTTTGCCGGAGTATCGGAAACTTTTGTTCCTGTTCAAATACCGAACCTTACTGATGTTACATACATTGGTGCGTGGGATGAAGCGGAAAATAAAATTCTATTTGTGAAATCTGATGGTACTGTTTGGACAGTCTTACCGAATGCTGCGAGTGCAACTCAAGTACAGGGTATATCAAACGTGTCTAAAGTTATGGTTGAGCCGAGAACCACATACTACATTAAAAATGATGGGAGCGTTTGGGTAACCGGATTCAATGACGACAAACGTTTTGGAGACAATTATCCAAATCAGATTAATACGCCTACACAAATACAAGGGCTAAGTAATATTGTGTCTGTTGCTTCCAATGAATACTATACTCTTTTCTTAACTAGTCAAGGTCAAGTTTATACCTGTGGAAGATTGAATTATGGCATGGGAGATTTATCACTTCGAAAGGGTCCTACATTAATGACCAGTATCGACAATGTAAAAACCATTTCTCAGTTTATTTGGGGAGATTTCTTTCTGAAAAATGATGGCACATTGCATTATATAGGCGATAATGGTGAATATGGGCCACTTTCTAATCTATTTAATGGATACTTTGATCCTGCAGATGTGGCCAAAGAAGTCATATGGACACCGGTTCAATCAACGTTTAACAATATCCAAACATTAATATCCGATCGGTACCATTTTTTATTTATAAGAAATGACAGCACAATTTGGGCTTGTGGTGATAATCAACTTGGCCAAGTGGGGATAGGTTCAGGTGCAGAATTTGTTAACACTTTAAAGCAAGTCACCCAGCTCTGTTATAACGGTCTTCCTCCGGCACCAGAAGTAGATTACAGTGAATTTCCAAGTAGCCTCTGCCTAGGAGGTAATATTAATAAGTTTCCAAATGTTTCCGGATCTGTGCCTGCATTAAGTTACTCTGTAGATTCAGGCGTTGCCATCACTGCTCCGAAGGCAATTTGTAAAAACACCAATTCAGTATTTATCCTAAATAGTAATGACCAAATCTTACGTTATGGAAGTGACGGTAGCCATCTATATACCTATAACCTGAACAGTGCCATAACCAATATTTCAGCCATAACTGCAGATGATAGTAATATTGTATATGCAGACAATGGCACAGGGTATCTGCACCGATTTATGCCTACCGGAATGGTTGATAATGTACAATCGTTTTGGATTTCAACACCACAAGCAGATATGGTCTATATTCCAACAGACTATTTGGATGAAGATATTGTAGTTCTGGAAGCAGGAACAAACAACTTGACGGGGATAGATCAAAGTAATTCAGATGCTTTTTCCAATTCTAACCCGGTAGGGTCTTTTGGAAATTTATCGAGTGTTATGAGCTCCATTACCTTACTTCATGCAAAGAATGCAGAACCTGTGCTTTTAGGAACAGATATAAGTAATCATACTATCTGGTCAAGGAAATTATTCGATGCATCGGGAACAAATGGCACGGAGGATAAGCTTTTCATTGACTCAAACTTGACACAAAGCTTGGAAATAGATTTTGTGGATGCAGATACGCTGCACGATAGAGTTCTATTTACCTCTTCAAGTAAAGCAGGTTTGTATTACGGTGAATACTTTATCAATAACGCTGGAGAAAAGGAGTTTTATTTTTCTCCGGAAAATTTAGGAGCACAGTTTAATCTGGAAAAACCAATTGGGGCTGTTCTTTTAAACCATGGTAATTCGCCAACATTTTGGGTGGCGGATCAAGCGAAAAATAAGCTCATTCGTTTCAATGCTTATGTTTATCAGGTATTTCCTCAATTACCTGAAGGCTTGAAGTTTAATGTGCTGACCGGAAAAATTGACGGAACTCCAACCCAAATCATGAATGCACAAACCTATGCAATTGTTGTAAGTGACATATCTGGGAGCAGCTATGATACCAGCTATTTTACATTTTCAGTCACCCCAACAAACAGGGTCAGCGATAATTTAGGCTCAGAAAAAGTATCTGCTGATGTAGATGATGGAAAAGTGGTGCGGTACTACAGCGAGAACAGTTGCGAAAAGCTTATCGACATTGCCGATAGTATTGGAGGAGGTTCGCCTGGAAAAGTGACAGTAAATCAGACTGTTCTCCCTACTATCGCCGTTTTTAAAAATACAGAGTTCTTAAGACGAACCACTGAAATTAGGGCAGATCGGAAGGACTCTGTCAAAGCCTTCATTAAAATCTTCTATACATACCAAGATATTGCCCTTTTTAACCAGAGCAAAGGAAGCCAAGTGTTGAGTAATGATACTAGCGGTGGTACCATGCAAGTTGCAGTTTTACAAATGCACGATAAACCTGATGGATTATATGAACCCATTAAACATAGTCCACTTACGGCCAAATGGTCATCAATTGATCAGCATTGGGAAGTGGAGGTCCCCGTTACTAAGTTTAGTACCTTTTATGCGGGAACATCTGCAGATGTAGAAAGTTTTACATGCAGCGACACCTCTTCATTTTCTATAATTACTTCAAACACGACTTATACTTGGGGCTCAGTCACCTATGATACTTCCGGGGTTTACGAGCGTCTTTTTGTTAATTCAAGCGGCTGTGATTCAACCGTAACCATGTACTTAACCATCAACGGTACAAGCAATGCGATTACTCCGATGTTGGATGGCGCTGTAAAAATCTTCCCGAACCCATCTAGCGATGTATTCCACCTGACATGCACAGACCCGAATGTACAAGTTCGGTCTATCGTAGTTTACAATGCAGTAGGTGCGGTAGTGTATTCAAGCGATAAAATGGAAAATGGAACCCACGATATCCAGCTTGGAAATGAATTGAAAGGACTCTATTTCGTTCACGTTCGTTCCAATGCAGAACATATTGTGAGACCTATAGTCTTAAAATAATTTCTAGCGATTTAGAAAGAGAAGGGCCATCTGAAAGGATGGCCTTTTTTTGTATTCCTTTTCCAAAGTCATGCATCTTTCTGGCTCGGTTTTCGTTCCTAGAGCGGCATATTCATGACAATTTCCCGCGCAGTAAATCGGTTGTTTACCAGTTGGTCCGTCTTCGGACTGGCTATTTTGCTGTTGCTGTCGCCTTGTAAAGTCAGGAATTTCATAGAAGCCGAACTCGGCATCGCTCAAAGCAAAGTCATCAATAAAAGTCAGACGGTACTCAGCGAATCCAATTGTGCCATATTTGAGTTGAGCGAAACTGCACTTGCTTCATCACAACCCGAGTCTCCGCAACCTTTGTTTGTTTTCGGCGCATCGCTTCATTTTGCTTCTACTTGTTTAGCGAAGCCATTACCTCCAGTGCCGGCCAACACCCGAATTCAATCGGGTCATAAAGTACCCATCTACATCCGTTTTCAAAGTCTGAAGGTCTACGCCTAATCCCTTTCCACTCCGGAAATCCGGGCTTTTTGCCCAAGTATTCAACTCAATACAGTAGATCAATATGAAATTTCAAGTTATCCTGCTTGGACAGTATACCACTGTGTTCCAAGCCTTTTTAATCCCTCAAATTTTTGCCCTATGAAGTTCGATAACGTTAAAAACAGCGCCGGCTTCATGAGCTTGGCCATTCGCTTGGTGGTGGGCTGGACCTATTTCTCCGCTTTTTGGAGAAGAACCGTTTTAGTGAATAAGTTGGATCCCGACCTCGCCGGGTATATTGGTGAGAAATTCAATCATTTCCTGCCCAATGCCCTGGGCATCAAACCCATTATTCAATACCTCGTTGAAAATCCGGATATCCTCTGGGCCAATATGGTAGCCTTTACCATTCTAGAGGGGATTATAGGTTTGGCCATCATGCTGGGCTTCTTTACCCGAGGCATGAGTTTGGGCGTGATAGGTCTAGCCTTGGGCATCCTGCTCGGTTCGGGGTGGATAGGCACCACTTGCCTCGACGAATGGCAAATAGGGGTGCTGGGCATTTCTGCCGGTTTTGTGCTTTTCTTAACAGGCAGTGGGCCGGTATCGCTCGATCATCACTTCCAAAAACGGCAGATTGGCTTTACGCGTAAACGCTGGTTTGCCTGGCTAGGTTCTGGCGATTTTCCAGTGAAGCAACGCCATTTCTACCTCATCGGCTTGCTTGGGTCTTTAGCGATATTTGGACTTACGCTCTATACCAATCAGGTGTTTCATGGCGGCGTTTGGGGAACCTTACACAATAAATCCGTTAAGCCGAAACTGGAACTGAGCGACGCACAGTTGAGCGATTCCACCCTTCAATTTGATGTTTTCAGAACAGAAGGAGTCGATGTTTACGGCTCTTGGCTAATTGGGGTAGAGGTGCTAAATGAATCGGGTGAGGCGGTTGTGCAGTTTAATCAAAAGGACCTGACCGCCATCCCACCCGAGCAAATCCGGAATTACTATATCGCCAAAGTGAAGCCCGGTAAACACAGTTTGGTACTGCCGCTCGGCGCTAAGGCTAAGGTGACGCTTTACAGTGCAAGCTTAAATAACCTCGATCCGGGTCGGTATAAAATCAAATTAACCGATATCAGCGGAGCCTCTTGGGAGCAGGAGGTGAATCGGAACTAATCGTTGCCGGTTTTGAATCTAGAGGGGTGTAAAGTTTCACACTCCTCTTTTCATTTGGTTGGCTTTTGTGTCATTGCGTGATTAGTCCAATGAGGCTCGGTTCTAGTTTATAGTGTTTCAATGCCGAGTCGTTCACTGGAATAAATTCCATTGCTGCTGATTTTGTACGATTGAAATTTGAATGCACTTCACCTCCTCATCCCATCATCTCTTCATCATAGAGAGCCTAACGCCTATTTGAAGAACATCAAAAATTTTATAACAACCAAGGCGTAGAACAGAGCCACCATAGCCGGGGCATTGCCGCTCTATTAGGCTGGCTTCGGACTGTTTAACCACCGAGGCCACAGAGTTTTTCGCAGAGAAGCGCAGAGAGATTTGGTTTCAGCTCTACAAATCAAAAATCAACGATCAGAAATCCCAATTTGTTTATTCATAATTCAACCTTCACAATTTATAATTTCAGAAACGCGAAGCCAGATTAGAGGCCTATCGGTTAGCCCAAATCAAAAATCAACGATCACAA
>SBGR01000020.1 GCA_006226545.1 Bacteroidota bacterium
TGGGGCAGAAAATTTTCTGCCCCAACTGGAGGAATAGCAAATGAGTTTAGTTGTGAATTGAGAAGGTTGAATTATGAATGGTCTATCGTTTATGAACTTTCTTCTTCCAATTCTCATTCACCCACAAAGCTTGCTGTAGCATTTCATGGAAGAATTCGGACTCAAGCGCAGACTCATCGGGAATAGCCACGCTCTTCACCATCTTACGGTCGCGCTGAATCAGGAGCTCCGGCGGTCCTTCTAAGGCAAAACCCTTGGTATAACTGATTTCTAAACCAAATTTACTGTAACTGAGGTAGGCTAAGGTGCCATGGTAATCATAGAAAGGAGCGCCGTATTTCAGCACAGTGCGCATTCCGGGAGTAGCGTCCAACATAACATAATGGAGTTGCCAAGCCAGCTCTCTCACCTGCTCCGGTAAGGCATCAATATACCGTTAAACGGCTTCGTTCACTTATCGTTCACTAAAAAGACAATCAGCTCTTTTCTGAAATCCGGACTCTTAATGTCTTCTCTATTGCCGCCAACAATTTTGGCCGGGCCATGGACAAAGGTAAATAGCGAGGGCAAACGCGCTCCATAGCGATTCTTCAATAAAACCATCGCTTGCTTCATGTCTGGCGCTAGCCTAGAAAGTTTCGCTTGAATAAGCAAGGTTCCTCGGCCGGCAAATAAATCGTAGCCTGTACTTTGAGAAGACAGCATCACTGCTCCGGAACGCGAAATCAATGCCTCTGCAGAAACCAAAACCGCTTCTTTGTCGGCGTCTTCACCGTAGGCCGGCTCAACCTGCAAACCCAGGTTTTGCATTTCCTTGCTCAACTCGGTTTCTTGGCAAACGAGGTGTTTAATGCCGCGCTTTTCCAAAAACATAATCAGGTTCTCGTTGAAGTCGAAGGCATTGTGGCAAAAAACAAAGCCGCCACCTTGCGAGGTAAACTTCTTCGCAAAGTTGACGGCTATATCTTGTTCAGGAAAATGGAATACTTCCGATTCCTGATCCACATCCGGGAAATGAAAAGCAAACTTGTTCAGCAGCGAAGCTCTGACCTTTTTGAGAATCTTCTCCCGGGGTGTGGTAATGTCTTCCATATCAGCTTTCGGCCGGTGGTTCCGGATTCAGCTCGGCTTCGTCTTTTACTTCAGCTTCGCTGGTTTCAGTTGGTGCTTCAACCGACTTAGTCTCTTCCGGTGTGTCCATAAACTCTTGGTACGAGGTTTTATGGTCGAAAGGACGTTTGCCAATTAAATTCTCCAAATCTGATTGGAAGATAATCTCTTTTTTCAAGAGTTCCTGCGCGATGATTTCCAAATGCTCGCGGTGATCTACCAACAATTGCTTGGTGCGATCCATGCATTGTTTGATCAAATTGCGCACCTCTTGGTCAATCAACTCCGCTGTTGCATCTGAATACGGTTTACTGAAACCATACTCATTTTGCGGGTCGTTGAAACTCACGTTTCCTACCTTCTCATTCATGCCGTACATGGTAACCATGCCGTAGGCCATTTTAGTGATGCGCTCTAAGTCGTTTTGAGCACCGGTAGAAATTTTATTGAATACTACTTCCTCCGCAGCACGTCCGCCTAAAGTCATGCACATCATATCGAGGAGCTGCTCCGTGCGGTAGAGGTACTGTTCTTTTGGAAGGTATTGAGCATAACCCAAAGCCGCTACCCCACGTGGAACGATGGAAACTTTCACCAAAGGATCTGCGTATTCCAAGAACCAACCTGCAATGGCGTGGCCGGCTTCGTGGTAAGCCACAATTTCTTTCTCTTCAGGGGAGATGATTTTATTCTTTTTCTCCAAGCCTCCAATCACGCGGTCTACTGCATCTTGGAAATCTTGCATGTCTACATGCTCTTTGTTTCTTCGCGCAGCGATGAGTGCCGCCTCGTTACAAACGTTGGCAATCTCCGCTCCTGCAAAACCCGGTGTTTGAGCTGCCAATTTCTTAGCGTCTACATCCGGTGCCAATCTTTTCAACGGCTTCAAGTGTACTTTGAAGATGGCTTCACGGCCAACCAAATCAGGTTTATCTATCGAGATCTGACGATCGAAACGTCCCGGACGCATCAACGCTGAATCGAGGATATCCGGACGGTTGGTAGCTGCCAAAATGATAACACCGGTATCGGTACCGAAACCATCCATCTCGGTAAGGAGCTGGTTTAAGGTATTTTCTCTCTCGTCGTTTCCGCCGGTCATCATGTTTTTACCACGTGCACGACCAATGGCATCGATCTCATCAATAAAGATGATACAAGGCGCTTTTTCTTTTGCTTGACGGAAGAGGTCACGCACACGCGATGCACCTACACCCACAAACATCTCAACGAAGTCTGAACCGGAAAGCGAGAAGAAAGGAACATTCGCTTCACCCGCCACAGCTTTCGCTAATAACGTCTTACCTGTACCCGGAGGGCCTACAAGCAAAGCGCCTTTTGGGATTTTACCACCCAAGTCAGTGTATTTCTTTGGGTTCTTAAGGAAATCAACGATCTCCATAATCTCCACCTTCGCCTCATCCAAACCGGCTACATCGGTGAAGGTTACGTTAACCATGGTGTCTTTATCGAAGAGCTGGGCTTTGGACTTACCGATATTGAAGATTTGTCCGCCGCCAGGGCCTCCACCGCCACCCATGCGTCGCATCAAGAACAAGAAGATGGCCGCAATGATGATGATTGGAAGGAAGAGCTGGAGCATATCCCAGAGGTAATTCTCCCTTTCTTTAAATTCGATTTTTAGGTTTTTACCTTTTTCCAAAGCGGAAACTTCTTTCAAGAAGTATTCTAAATCGCCAATCTCCATATTGTATTGTGGAACGGATTCAGAGAATACACCGCGCTTGCTCAACTCTTTAAACTTATCGAGCTCAAGGGCTTCTTTGGTCAGGTAAACCTCTGCTGTTTTCTTGTTGATGATATCGATATGATCGATTTGTTCATTTTTGATCATATCCCTCAAATCCGTCAAGTTGGTCGTCTTGGCGTTATTCTTAGGGATTACCTGGAACAAGATGAAAAGCAGAAATACGCCTCCGTAGATCCAATATGGACTGAACTTAGGCTGGCCTCCTGGCTTGGGTTTATTGTTATTATTCCCGCCAAACGGATTAACGGGCTTAGGTTTTTTTGACTCGTCTTTTCTGTAAGTCGTCTTAGTTTCGTTGTCCTTCATTTCTTACACACGTGAACGTAGCTTGTTCGCAAAGCTAAGTATTCTAATACTATTTAATTGAGTAGGCCTTCACTCAAAAAACAATCCAAAGGCCGGAAGGGATTTGAACGCTCAATTTTTGATAAGTTTGCACCTCAATAAACGATAGAAACCATGTACGAAACGCTTAAACCCGCATTAATCCAAGAGCTTGCTGAGATTAAGGAAGCCGGATTGTATAAAAACGAACGCATCATCACTTCGCCACAAGGCGCTGATATTCGATTAAACACCGGAAAAGAGGTGGTTAATTTTTGTGCAAACAACTACTTGGGACTGTCATCACACCCCAAAGTGACAGAAGCTGCCAAAAAGGCCATTGACAGCCACGGTTTTGGTATGTCGTCTGTCAGGTTTATCTGCGGTACCCAAGACATCCACAAAGAACTGGAAGAGAAAGTTTCTACTTTCCTCGGCACAGAAGACACCATTCTGTATGCTGCTGCCTTTGATGCCAACGGGGGTGTTTTTGAGCCTTTGTTCAACGAGCAAGATGCCATCATCTCTGACGCCTTGAACCACGCATCCATCATTGATGGTGTGCGTTTGTGTAAGGCAGACCGTCATCGCTATACCCACAACGACATGGCTGAATTGGAGGCCATCTTGCAAAAGACACAAGACAAACGTCACCGCATCATTGTTACCGACGGTGTATTCTCCATGGACGGCACCATCGCTCAATTGGACAAAATCTGTGACCTAGCCGATAAATACAAAGCTTTGGTAATGATTGACGAATGTCACTCCAGCGGCTTTATGGGTAAAACAGGTCGCGGCACACACGAGCACAATGGTGTAATGGGCCGTATCGATATCATCACCGGTACCTTAGGTAAAGCTTTAGGTGGCGCTTCTGGCGGATTCACTTCAGGTAAAAAAGAGATCATCGACTTACTGCGTCAGCGTTCCCGTCCTTACCTCTTCTCCAATACCTTGGCCCCATCTATTGTGGGTGCCAGCATCGCTGTATTGGATATGTTGAGCGAAACCACTGAATTGCGCGACAAATTGGAGTGGAACACCTTGTATTTCCGCGAAAAAATGACCGCTGCCGGATTTGATATCAAGCCGGGCGTGCATCCAATTGTGCCGATTATGTTATACGATGCCAAGCTTTCGCAAACCTTTGCTGAGCAGCTTTTGGAAGAAGGCATTTACGTGATCGGCTTCTACTACCCGGTTGTACCAAAAGGTCAGGCACGTATCCGTGTGCAGATCTCTGCCGGCCATGATCAGTCGCATCTCGACAAAGCCATTGCTGCCTTTACCAAGGTGGGCAAAGGCCTCGGCGTAATCTAGGTATATGGCCACAATTGAAACGATTTTAAGTCCGGCTTTGATTCCCTTCCATAATCTGGAAGGGAGATCGGCCGTGGTTATTGATATTCTTCGCGCTACTACCTCCATTTGCCATGCCTTAGACAATGGCGCCGTGAGTATGGTGCCGGTCAGTACGCCGGAAGAATGTTTATTGTACCGAAAGAAGGGTTACCTCTGTGCCGCCGAGCGCAATGGACTTCAGCTCGATGGTTTCGACATGGGCAATTCCCCGGAAGGTTTCGCTAAGGAAGTGGTAGCCGGAAAAGACATCGCTATCACCACCACCAACGGCACTTTTGCATTATTGGAAAGCCGTGATGCCGCTCGTCATTTCATCGGTAGCTTTTTAAATATGGCTGCTTTAGCGAAGGTATTAATCGATGCCAACGAAGATGTGGTCATGGTTTGCGCAGGCTGGAAAAACAAAGTGAATCTGGAAGACAGCCTTTTTGCCGGTGCCTTGAGCGAGCTGTTGCTCGAAGCCGGTTTCACCACCGACTGTGATAGCACCTTGATGTGTGTAGACCTGTGGAAAGACGGCAAAAGCGATTTAGACCAATCCCTCCGCAGAGCCTCCCACGCCCGCCGTTTCGAAAAACTCGGCATCGACGATTTGCCCTTCTGTTTGCAAATGAACACCCAACAGACCGTGCAGGAATATGTGGGGGGCAGGATTATTACGTTGTAGGATTATTGTTAACTGTTTATTGTAGACTGTTTGATTGATTATGCCAAATTGGTGTAAAGATGTCTATCTATATAAAGACTATTGTTTCCAAAAAGTCAAACTGTACTTCCACACAAACTCATGATTAATTCTATGCATACATTCCAGCATGGAATACTTCATTTACTCTTTTGAAAAACTAGAGGTTTGGCAGCTTGGGCGTCATATTCGAATTAGGATATACCGTCTATGTATACAATTTCCAGATTCGGAAATCTTTGGACTCATAAGTCAGATGAAAAGGGCGTCTCATAGCATCACTCATAATTTGGCTGAAGGTTCTGGCCGTGAAACAAAAAAAGATAAGGCTCATTTCACTATTATCTCTAAGGGAAGCGCGCTTGAGTTGCTTGATCAAATCATCGCCGCTCACGATCTTGAGTTCATAAGTGCTTCTCAATATGCAGACCTTCGAAAAGACATGGACCTGCTCATCAATAAGCTTAATGCATTTTATGCTTACCAGACAAAGCAATAGTTCAGTTCTGCATATCTATCACTGGATTAAGCTTCAACTGAGTAGAGCTAACATTTTACATTCAACATTCAACAGTCCTACAAAACCGTTACCTTTGCCCCCACAAGTAAAGTACATCATGATAACTTACTCTATTTTTCTAATTGGAATGCCGAGCGGCGCTGAGTGGCTGCTTGTAATTCTTGCCCTTCTTCTTCTTTTTGGTGGTAGAAAAATTCCTGAGTTGATGCGCGGTATCGGTCAAGGTATTCGCGAATTCCAGGACGCCAAAGGAAACGTGAAGAAAGAAATTGAAAAGGGCATGAACGAGCGCCCGAAAGAAGAAAAGTCAGAAGAGACTAAATAATACGGGGCATTGAAAAGATACACCGCTTACTCCGATTTCCGCAGAGACCTGGAGACAGGAAAGGTAACATGCGTTCAAGCCGTTGAACATTACCTGAATCAGATTGAAAGTCAGCAAGACCTAAACGCCTTCTTGGAGGTTTGGGCCGATGAGGCACGCGCCAAAGCAGCCGAACAAGATGCGCTGATACAATCGGGAAAAGCCGGAAGACTTGCCGGAATGGTCATCGCGCTAAAAGACAATATCTGCTACGCGGGCCACAACGTATCTGCCTCATCCAAAATATTGCAGGGTTTTGAATCCCTCTATTCCGCCACCGTAACCGAAAGGCTTCTAGCTGAGGGCGCCATCTTTATTGGTCGCACCAATTGCGACGAATTTGCGATGGGTGCATCTAACGAAAATTCGGCCTTCGGACTTGTACGCAACGCCATCGACAAGGAACGTGTTCCCGGTGGTTCTTCGGGTGGTTCTGCCGTTGCCGTTCAAGGCGATATGTGCTTAGCCGCTTTAGGTTCCGATACCGGAGGATCTATTCGCCAACCTGCTGCCTTTACCGGCACCGTGGGCTATAAACCTACCTACGGCACTATCTCGCGTTACGGACTATTGGCCTATGCCAGCAGCTTCGATCAAATTGGGCCTATCACCCGTTCTGTTGAAGACGCCGCTTTGCTTACTGAAGTGATGGCGGGTATGGACGAATTTGATGCTACCATGTTCCAAGAGCCGGCTCCAGAACTGAAACTTGAAACGGGAAAAAAATACAAAATTGCCTACCTCAAGGAAGCCATCGAAAGAGATGGAATTCATCCGGAGCTGAGCGCCGGAATGAAGAACTTGATTGCCGAATTAGAGCGTCAAGGTCATACCCTTACACCGGTTGAGTTTCCTTACCTCGATTACCTTGTTCCATGTTACTATGTTTTAACCACGGCTGAAGCGTCTTCTAACCTATCTCGTTACCAAGGTTTGATGTACGGATACCGCAGTCCGGATGCCGTAGACTTGGAAAGCACTTTCAAAAAATCGCGTAGCCAAGGCTTTGGGCCTGAAGTACAGCGCCGCATCATGTTAGGTACCTTCGTTTTATCGGAGGGGTATTATGATGCCTATTATACCAAAGGGCAAAAGGTTCGTCAGTTTATTACCGACAAAACCCAAGATATTCTGGCAAACCACGATTTTATCTTGTTGCCAACCACGCCTGATATCGCTTTTAAAATTGGGGAAAAGGCCAGCAACCCGGTTGCCATGTACTTGGCTGATATTTTTACAGTTCAAGCCAATATTACCGGCATGCCTGCCGTTTCTGTTCCGGGAGCAGGTACCATTGAAGGAATGCCTTGGGGTGTTCAGGTGATGGCCGACCGTAAAAAAGATTCGGAATTGCTATCTTTTGCGCATGAGCTATTGGAGCAAAATCAAAACGCTTAGTCTTCTATTATTCGCCTTTGGCCTAAGCCTAGGTGTGCAAGCCCAGCAAGACAGCCTGTTCAAACAGCGTTTGCAAAAGCTTCCCAATGCACTCAACTTGGCCTATACCCCTGAAACGGGAAAACAAATTCAAGCCTTGGTGAAAAACAAGGCTTATGCTGAATCGCTATTAGGCAAAGCCGATTTCTATTTTCCTACCATTGATTCCATCTTAACCCGCGAACACCTTCCTGTTGAATTGCGCTACTACGCCATGGCCATGAGCCACTTGGAGTTTCGCTATTTTGATACCTTAGACGGCTCTCGGGGAATCTGGCATTTCAACTACAGCACCGCTAAACTCAACGACCTGCAAATCAGTTCGTATGTGGACCAACGCTTGGTAGTAGAAAAATCGACTTTGGCTTTTGTTAAGGCCATGAAGGCGTATTTCAAAATTTACAAAAGTTGGCCCTTAAGCTTGGCTGCCTTCAGTAGCTCAGCTACCAAGGTGAATAGAGCGATGCGTTACCACAACAACGAAGGCAATTACTACGCGCTAAAGGGCGACCTGCCGGAAAGAGCAAGCGAATGCCTAGATCGCATGTATGCCATGCAATACCTGTATCGGTATGGTAAAGAGCATGGGCTTAAAAAACAGGCTTTTGCGCCGGCCAAATCGGTTACCTGTATCAAAGTAAAACAATGGGTCTCATTGGCAGATATCGCTTATAAAACAAAAACGCCGTTGACAACGATGGAATTCTTGAACCAGGCCTATAAGCGCAACATCATTCCGGAGAGCAAAGACAGCTTTACGCTCTGCCTGCCTGCGAACCTGAAGGATTCCATCAGCTTTATCCGCAATTTGGTTTATGTTCCGTATGCCGCTTCTTATTTTGAAGAAGAGCCAACCACCACACAGCAAGTAAAGACTGAAAAAAAGGTACACGTGGTGAAAACGGGCGAAACCCTCATTTCCATCGCGGCCTTGTATGCTGTACAAGTGAGTGAAATCAAAGAATGGAATGAGTTGGAAAGCGATGATATTCAAGTTGGTCAGGAGCTTGAACTTCAGGTAAAAGCGGCTAAGCCAAAACCTCAGCCTAAATCAGATTACCGAATTTACGTGGTAAGATCGGGAGACACACTGGGAGGCATCGCACAGAAAAACCGCTGCAGTATTTCAGAACTTCGCCGCTGGAACAATATCAAAGGCGACCGAATCTATGCAGGGCAGAAGCTGAAAATTTACAAGTAACTCTCTATTGCTCCCGGATATCAAAGGCTAAATTGGATTTATTCAACCGGTAATAATGGAGTAACTCCTGCTTCAATACTTCGCTTGATTCCATGCGTTTGAAAAGTGCCTTTTTCACATTATCCAAATACTCCTCTAGCGAATTAATTTCAGTTCTAAGCTGCGCTATAGCCTCTCGTTTCTGCGCAACAAAAGTGTCCCAGAGTTGAGAACTATCCTGATCAAAGGCAGTAAAAATTACCTCATAACAAAAGGCTTCTAGCAAGGTATAGTCTTCCTTCCATTCCGCCTCTTTAATGCCGTTTAAGCCGATACATACATGAGCCTGAATGCTGGTGTCAGGCAATACCTTATCGCAGAAGAAAAACTTTGACGATACTTCCATCAGTTCCGCTTCCGTAAAGTGTTTTTGCTTGGGCCAATTCGGATTGTCGATCGGTGCCGCAGTTGCTTCAAAATAATGCACAAGCACGCTGTCTTGAGCGTACTTTTTCAGGTAAGCTTTTTGAATTGACGCCGAGTCTGGGTACAGGGCGTTCAGCTGCCGTCGCACCTCTAATGAAGACGGCTGATGTAAAACAGGAAGGTTAAGCAGCAGGTAATCAAATCTTCTTTTGTATGCGGCATATTGGCTTTCTTCCTTGAGCTCTGGCAATGCCGAAACTTGAACCCCGGCTTCGGTTTCCATAGCATATATTTTTACATGAACATGCTTCGTGATGTAGTTCGTGTCGAGATCAAATGAGCTTGCAAAAAGAAAGAAAAGAATAGCCGTATGCATTTGTTCGTGGTTTTGAATCAATACGATTCTAGTTGCAATCTAGTTACATGCTGAAATGAACCCAAGGATTCTTGTGTTTAATCCGTGCCTTGCTCGGCGCTTTCATCTAACTTAGTCGGGCACAATCTAGACTATGCCCCAAAGCGCAGAATCATGGTTTAAACAATTGGGTTGGAAGGCCCAAGATTTCCAAAAGGAATGCTGGGAAGCTTATGCCGCCGGAAAAAGTGGTTTGCTGAACGCCCCTACCGGAAGCGGGAAAACCTATGCGCTCATGTTGGCCGCCATGATGGAAGCCAATCCAGACGAGGCTGCCGGATTAAAATTGCTTTGGCTGTCTCCTATCCGTGCATTAACCAAAGAACTAGAGCTCGCGGCACAAAGAGCGATAAGTGGCTTGCAACTCAATTGGACTGTTGGTATAAGAACAGGCGATACTTCTGAAAAAGAAAAGCGGGCACAGGCCCAAAAACTGCCCGACCTGCTAATCACCACACCGGAAAGCCTGCACTTGATGTTGGCTAGGAAAGAGTATGCGAAACAGCTGAAACTCCTCCGTTGCGTAGTAGTGGATGAATGGCATGAATTACTCGGGACCAAAAGAGGAGTATTGGTTGAGCTTGGACTCTCTCGCCTCAAAGGGCTTCTCCCCGAGCTTAAGGTTTGGGGCATCTCGGCTACCATTGGCAACCTGCCTGAAGCAAAACAGGTTTTACACGGCTACGCCTATAGCCCGGAGAAGGTGGTTACCGTGAGGGCTCAACTAAAAAAAGAGGTGGAGATCATAACCCTGTTCCCGGATGAAATTGAAAAGTTCCCCTGGGCAGGACACCTCGGTATCCGCATGCTGGATAAAGTGTTGCCCTTGCTGGATCAAAGTAAGTCGACACTCATCTTTACCAATACCCGCTCCTTTGCGGAAGTTTGGTACCAAAAATTGCTGGAGGCAGCCCCTCACCTCGCCGGACAAATAGCCATGCACCACGGTTCGGTAAGTAAAGAGTTGCGCTATTGGGTAGAAGATGCCTTGCACCAAGGACTACTTAAAGTGGTGGTCTGTACATCCAGCCTAGACCTAGGCGTCGATTTTCGTCCGGTAGATACCGTCATTCAAATTGGATCGCCTAAAGGTGTCTCCCGTTTTTTGCAAAGAGCCGGGCGCAGTGGGCACCAGCCCGGCAAGCCTTCGCGAATTTACTTTGTGCCTACTCATTCACTGGAAATATTGGAGGGTGCCGCCTTGCGAGAGGCCGCATCTGAAATGCTTTTAGAAGACCGTATTCCGTATCTCCGCTCTTTTGATGTATTGGCGCAATACCTCATGACCCTTGCCGTTTCAGATGGTTTTTACCCCAAACAGATCTTTAGGGAAGTGAGCGAGACCTTTTGTTTCCAAGAAATCACCTGGGATGAATTTGAGGCCGTTCTGCGCTTTTTAGTTAAGGGCGGTGATACCTTGAAGGCTTACGATGAATTTCATCGCTTAGAAGTGTTCCCGGATGGCTTGCACAAGGTGACCTCCAGGAAGATTGCTATGCAACACCGATTAAGCATTGGAACCATTGTCAGCGATCAGTCGCTGATGGTAAAATACATGTCCGGTAAAAAAATTGGTGCCGTGGAAGAATGGTTTGTGGCCCAGCTAAAACCCGGAACGGTCTTTTGGCTCGCGGGTAAAAACTTAGAGCTTATCCAAATCAAAGGCATGGATGTTTTAGTGAAGCCTTCCTCCAAAACCAAAGGCTTGGTGCCTTCGTGGATGGGCGGACGAATGCCGCTATCGTCTAACCTTTCCTTTATGCTGCGTAAAAAAATGACCGAATGGGACAGCAGTGAAGAGGAAGAACTCAAACTACTGGCGCCGCTTGTGGCCAAACAACGTGAGCTTTCCCATGCCCCAACAGCGCACGAATTTCTAATTGAAAAACTGGAAACGGAAGAAGGCTTCCACCTCTTTGCCTTTCCTTTTGAGGGGCGTTTCGTGAATCAAGGTTTGGCCTCGCTATTGGCTTGGCGCCTGAGTTTGATTCAGCCGTTTACCTTTTCCATCGCTATAAACGACTACGGATTCGAATTGTTAAGTGATCAGGAGATACCTATTGAAATGGGGTTGGATAGCGATATTTTTACCACTGAACATCTGTTAGACGACTTACAGAAAAGCCTCAATGAAACCGAGATGGCCAGAAGGAAGTTTCGGGATATAGCCCGCATCTCCGGATTGGTCTTTCAAGGTTATCCGGGTAAGCCGGTGAAACAGAAACACCTTCAATCCAATTCGCAACTCTTCTTCGATGTGTTTGAACAATACGAACCAGGTCATTTTTTATTGAAGCAGGCCTACGAAGAGGTTTTGGATTTTGAGTTGGAGCAAGTACGTTTGCGCCGAGCCTTAGAGCGTATTGCGCATCAAGAAATAATTTTGCGCTATCCCGAAAAACCTACTCCGTTCGGTTTTCCTATCATGGTTGATCGTTTGAACCGAGAGAAGTTTAGCACAGAAAGTATGGAAGACCGTATCAAAAAAATGTTGGCTCAATTTGGCGAATGATGGAAATTGAAATCAAAGGAGAACGATTGGTGCTTCTGTCGGAGAAAGCTGCTTATTGGCCGAAGCATGCGCGGCTTTTTTTAAGCGATGTGCACCTAGGGAAAACCCAGCATTTCAGGAAAAACGGCCTAGCCCTTTCCAGCGGCGCGGAAGAGCAAGACATCCAATCGATAAAACAACTTGTAGACCGCTTAGCCCCAAAAGAAGTCTATATTCTAGGCGATCTATTTCACAGCGACCTTAATAGCGAATGGCCTTTGTTTCAAGCCTTTATTAGCGAATACCCCGAAACACAATTCCTTTTGGTGCCCGGCAATCACGATGTTCTAGACCATTCGGTGTACAAGAACTCCAATTTACAGGTTTGTGCATCTCAACACTTCTGCGAACCCTTCACCTTGATTCATGAGCTTCCGGAAAATCCCGAAAAGGAGGCCTTCTATTTCTACGGGCATATACACCCTGGCGTTGTGCTAAAAGGCAAAGGCCGGCAAATTATGCGCTTACCTGCATTCTACCTTGGAAAAAATTATCTGCTATTGCCTGCCTTCGGTAGACTCACCGGGTTGCATGTACCGAAAGTATCCAAATCCGTAACAGTTTACGCCGCTAGCACGGAGTCTGTATTTGAGGTTCCTCTCGCTGGGAGAGGCTGATTTTCTCGCAGAGATTTCTCCTATCTGTAAAGGCAAAAAAAAAGCACCCCGAAAGGCGCTTTATATTCTAATTTAACATGAAATTTTAATTCGTTTTCTTGAAGGTACGGCTATAGGTTTTATCCCCTTCTGTAACCTTGATAATATACAGCCCCGGTTTTAGGTCGCTGATATTGGTGCTGCTGGTATTTCCGGTATGGGTATAGCTTTTCATTTTCTTACCCAATACATCGTAAATTTCTACAGTAGCTGTAGCTGAAGCTTCAAAACGAAGGTTCAACTCTTTGTTAGCCGGGTTAGGGTAAACTGTAAGGTCTTTGTTTCCGCCTTTGATCAGACGGGCTGAAGTACCCCATGTGTCAGCGTTGAATTCTAAAGTATCAGCATTCAGGCTATCGTTACCTCTCCAAACAATCACTCTATTGTATCCAATACCATCCGTATTTGAAGGATAAAAGTGAGGATCTAAGATGGATGAATCTCCTTCTCTAATAAAAATAACGTTGCGGTCTACGTCGGTTCCCCAGCAAGTTTGGTTATCGCAAATGGCCGCTTCCCAATTGGTAGGTAAATCGTTATTGATTCTTTTCCACGTGAAAGTGGTATCGCCACTCACGTTCTTGATAAACGCGTGTCCCACCAATTCGAATTTGGTTACAGGACCTGTAACGGTTTGATTTCTTGGATGTGAATTAAATTCCTGAGCGAAAACAGTCCCGGAAATCATCACAGTTAAAAGCAGAGTAAATAAGTTCTTCATAGTAATGTCTCACAAAGTTAAACGAATTGTTAAGATAAGAGGTTGCAATTTCCGTACTAAAACTCTTTCAAGCTGATATCTAAGCTCTTTACGGAATGCGTTAGGGCTCCAATCGAAATAAATTGCACCCCTGTTTCTGCGTATTCTCTCAGGTTTTTCAGGGTGATGCCGCCGGATGCTTCCGTCTCTGTTCGTTTATCGATAAAACGCACAGCTTCACTGAGCAATGCAGGATTGAAGTTGTCTAACATAATACGGTCAACCGCGCCGGTATTTAAAGCCTCTTCCACTTCAGCCATGTTGCGTGTCTCCACCTCAATTTTCAAATTCAGATTATGCTGCTTTAAATACGCTAAGGTTCGCTCAACCGCTGCCGTGATTCCACCGGCATAATCCACGTGGTTGTCTTTGAGCATAATCATATCGAATAAACCGATGCGGTGATTTTTGCCTCCGCCCATGGTTACAGCCCATTTCTCCAACAAACGCAATCCCGGTGTAGTCTTACGCGTATCCAAAATGGTACAACCTGTTCCTTTCACTAAATCGACACATTGTTTGGTGGTAGTTGCCACACCACTGAGTCGCTGCGCTAAGTTTAAAACCAGTCTCTCCGTTTTCAATATGCTGTGTACTGAGCCGGACACGTGCAAGGCAATATCGCCATGTTTTACCTCTGCCCCGTCTTCAAGCAAGGCCTCTACTTTAAGGTTCGAGTCTGCATGTTGGAAAACCGCTTTCGCCAATTCAACGCCGGCCAAAACACCTTCGTCTTTAACTATCATGCGTGCTTTGCCTTGTGTTCCTGCCGGAATTGAAGCCAAAGAAGAGTGGTCGCCGCTGCCAATGTCTTCACGCAAAGCTGCATCGATAAAAGAAAGCAGTTCCGGTGAGCTAAAAAGATCCGTGTAATTCACGGTGGCAAATATCAGGAATTTTCAAAGGAGAGCGACTCCAAAAGCCAATTGCCTCCTTCCAATTTAGCGATGAGGGTAATGCGGTAAGTTTTACCTGCCGTTCTGAGGGTAGCCACTGCAAACTGTTTTTGTTTGTTTTTATCGCTCTTATGACTCACCACCATGGAGGTGCCTGCCCCACAAGTGGAGGCAAAACGAATCAATTCGGCTGCAGCATCGGCTTTGCTCATCCAGCCCGATTTTCCTTCCTTCCATTCAAGTTCTACTTTGGAAGCTAAAAGGGAACTTAATTGCGTTTGATTCTTCGCTAGGAAAGCATCGCTAAAGCGATCAAATAAATCACTTTCCAGCGTAAATGCCTGTAAACACAGGCTAAGTACGAGAATAGTACGGATCATAGTTGAGTTTTTTGGTCACAGAAAATTACACTTTTTAAGCTAAATTCCCTGAGTGAGAAATGCATTTATCTTGTGTGAGACGGGTAGTTTAGGTCATGAATTCATGCGCGACCTTAGAGACACCGCCATTCAAAAAGACCGGCTTCGGTTCAGAAGAAATATTGAACGAATGGGCGAGTTGATTGCTTATGAGATTAGTAAAAACCTGGATTATACTCCGTCTGAGGTAACCAGCAGTTTGGGAACAAAACAAACGCAACTTTTAGCAGAATACCCTGTTATCTGCTCCGTGCTGCGCGCCGGACTTCCTTTTCAACAAGGACTTCTCAATTACTTTGACCGCTCTGATGCCGCCTTTGTTTCGGCCTTTCGCAAGCATATCAGCGAAACTGAATTTCAAATTGAAGTGCAATACCTGGCTACGCCCAATTTAAAGGACCGGGTTTTAATTCTAGCCGATCCCATGATGGCTACAGGACAATCATTGGTACTGACGCACGAAGCCATTCTGAAAAACGGTGCTCCCAAACGATTGATCATTGCCAGCCTCATCGCTAGCAAAGCCGGCCTAGCCTATGTACAAGAGCATCTGCCACAGGCAGAAATCTACATAGGCGATCTAGACGATGACTTGAATGAACATGCCTATATCGTTCCCGGACTTGGAGATGCCGGCGACCTTTCCTTTGGTGAAAAACTCTGATTTTCTTCCCCCTTATTTTTTAGCGATTTTTGTGGCGTGTACTCGCATATCCGTTACCTCTTTTTCGATTTAGACCATACCCTTTGGGATTTTGAAACAAACTCAAACGAGACCCTGTTGGAATTATTTGAAGAACATGGCTTAGCCCAATTTGGCCTATTTGATTTTGAAGGCTTTATGGCTGTTTACAAGCGTGTAAACCACGGTTTGTGGGACCAATACAACCGCGGACAGGTTACCAAAGAAAGGCTCAGAGAACGTCGCTTTAAAGAAACTTTTGAGCAATTGGGCCTGGAACATAAACACCACCCGGAGCCCTTCTCAGACCAGTACATTTTCCGTTGTACCGAGAAGCCGGCTGTATTCCCTGATGCACACAAGGTATTGGATCAGCTGAAGCAGAAATTTGGGATGAGCATCATTACCAACGGCTTTCCGGAGTCACAGTCGAGGAAGATGGCCGCCAGCCGCTTAGACCATTATTTTGATCACATCATCATTTCAGAAGAGGTCGGTTTTGCAAAGCCTCATCCGGGAATCTTTGAATCAGCACTGAACCGCAGCGGCATGAAAGCAGGTGAAGTTCTTATGATTGGCGACAACCTATTCGCTGACGTAGAAGGTGCTGAAAAAGCCGGGATAAAAGCTCTCTGGTTCAATCCGGATAAAAAAGAGACACCAGAAGGAATTCAAGGTATACATCACCTGAGCGAATTGCTTATCCTGCCAGGCCTTCTTTAATTCATTTCAATAAATCGGCATTCTGTTCAAACCTGACCAAGGTCATGGTTCAGCTAACGTCAATTAGTTAATTCTGTCGTAAATTTGCGGCACTAAAATGATTGAAACTGATATTTGTATAATAGGCGCAGGCCCGGTAGGACTATTTGCCGTGTTTGAGGCTGGACTTCTCAAGCTTCGTTGTCATTTGGTGGATGTACTTCCACAAGTTGGCGGACAGCTTTCTGAAATTTACCCTAAAAAACCCATCTACGATATTCCAGGATACCCAAGCGTACTTGCTCAAGAGTTGGTTGATAACCTGATGGAGCAAATTGCTCCCTTCAACCCAACCTTCACCTTAGGCGAACGTGCAGATGCGATTGAACGTCAAGCGGACGGTAGCTTCATTACTACCACGTCTGACGGTACTAAAATCCAGAGCAAAGTGATTTGTATAGCCGGTGGTTTAGGCTGCTTTGAGCCGCGTAAACCGGTTATTGAAAACCTGGAGCAATTTGAAGGAAAAGGGGTTTCTTACATGATTAAAGACCCGGAAGTATTCAGAAACAAGAAAGTGGTTTTGGCCGGAGGTGGAGATTCTGCCCTCGATTGGACCTTATACCTTGCTGATGTTGCTTCTGAGCTTTCTTTGGTACACCGAAACAGTTCATTCCGCGGTGCGCCAGACTCTGCAGAAAAAGTGCAGGCTTTAGCCGATCAAGGTAAAATCAACCTCATTCTGAATGCCAACCTAAATAAGCTCAATGGCAATGGTGTTTTGCAGCAGGTAAGCATCTTAAACAAAGACAAGGAAGAGATGTTGGTAGATACCGATTACCTCATCCCGTTGTTCGGTTTAAGCCCAAAACTGGGACCATTGGAAAACTGGGGGTTGGAAATTGAAAATGGAGCCTTGGTGGTAAATACCAAAGATTTCCAGACCAATTTGGAAGGCATTTATGCTATTGGCGATATCAATACGTATCCAGGTAAACTGAAGCTCATTCTATCCGGTTTTCATGAAGCTGCGTTGATGTCGCACGGCGCTTACCGTTACATCAACCCGGGCAAAGTGCTAAACTTGAAATACACCACTGTAAACGGAGTACAAGGATTCTAATGGAAAATGTAATCACTGTTTTAGTAGAGGAACCCGATGGGAATCAGACACCCATTGAGGTCCCTACCGATATGAACTTGAGCTTGATGGAAGTGCTCAAAGGAAGCGGTTATCCCATTGAAGCAACCTGCGGTGGAATGGCCCTTTGCGCTACCTGCCATGTGGAAGTATTGAAAGATCCAGGATTAGATGAAGCCCATGATGCTGAATTGGAGATGCTGGACATGGTGCCTAACCTGACAGACAACAGTCGATTGGCTTGTCAGATTCACCCGCGTAATGAATTCGACGGACTCACGGTTCGCATCTTAGGCGACCACTAGATTCCGTTTCCGATAAAGTCTACTTTTTCTTCGTTTGATCGTCTCAAGCGAACCTTCACACTTGTGCCCTCTAGCATATAAGAAGGAGGGATATCGGAGAAGATATAATACTCTTCACCTATGCCGAAATACTTCTTTGTATTGCCTGTTTGGTAGCATCCAAATCGGTTGCTCATTTGAATGAAATCGGCTTCCATGAGCGAAATATTGACGGTGCTATCGCTTCGGAGAAAGACGTTAACCTGATCATCAGTTTGTCCTCTTTTAATCTCAAGCCAAAACTTATGTGAGCCTAATTCCACGGTATCTAGGGGATTGGAAAGCGTTACGCATTCTACACTGGTGAATGACTTATCATCCTTTCCGCAGCTGAAAACCAGCAATAAGCAGAGCCCTAAAATCCATTTCATAAAGCTAAAATAGACAAGCAGCTCTAGTAAAGCAATGGGGTCAATAAAAAAGCTCCCGAAGGAGCTTTATTTATTCGTCGTATTTTAAGGTTGCCTCAATGTCAACATCAATGACCTCGGCTATATTCTGGATTACCATACTTGGTATTTCAATATTGTGATCTTCCAGTTTCACCGTAAACTTACTGCTGAGGTCCATCTTACCGTTCTTAACGGTTACCGTGGCATCCATAGTCCTGTCTTTCTCAACGCCATGCAAATCAAGCTTTCCGGTTACGGTTACCTTGTAGGTAGAGTCTTTCAGTAGGTCAACGGTTTCATTGATTTTACCGATAAACTTCCCTTTCGGATACTTATCGCTTTCCATGTAGTTCTCGTTGAAGTGCTCTTGCATCAAAGGTTTATCAAACTTGAAGGTGTTGATGGCAACGGAGAAAACAAAGTTTCTGTTTTTGGGATTCAATACCGCAGCGAAAACTTTGGATTCCGCTTCGATGTTTTCTAAAGGCGCTTTAGAAAAGAAGTGGATTCTCCCCGATTCTAGACGGTATAATTTATCTTTTGTAGTAGCGGCAAATGCAATACTTAAAACCAGCATTGCAAATCCTAGTTTGGCAAATTTTCTCATGGCTTTGTCTTTTATAAGCTAAAAACTCGGGACACATTAAAGCCCCATCTAAACTGTCCGTCTCCCCAACTTCTATCGTTATAAGGCAGGAATTGTGCCTCGTTTACGCTGAAGGCATTGGTAAAGAACACTTGAAATACGTGACCACCGGTTTCAATATCCAATCCCACGCTCAATGGATTGTACATCTGAGTAGGGCCTGTATAGTAGTTTCCGAAAGGCATTCCGTATTCTGCCGTAACAGCCATTCGTTTGGTAATTTTATACCTGCCCATAATGGCTGCAGCAAAAACGGTATTAAAGTCTTCTTCGTACCTCACGAGGTTATAGTGCAAGTGAATAAAATTCGCTTGAAGGCTCAATTTTGAATTGAATTTCCGAGCTACCATTACCTGATTTACATAACTCATTCGGTTGGTGAATTTGTCGAATGCCGTTGCAATTCGTTCCGGAGCATGTGTAACGTTAACTTGGCCTTTGAGTGTAACCGAGATTGGCATTTTTCCGTCTGTAGTTTGGCGCAATAGACGGTATTTAATGTTACCATCTATCAGCTTGTTTACGTTAGTCCGTCCAATGCCCAATGAGAGTCTATCGCTCAGGCTATAGTCAAAGGCCAATTGCATAGCAACCGGACCGTCCAAACCAAATAGGTTGTTTCCAGAATTTGTTACGGCCGCATCACCAAAACGGTGGGCAATGCGAAATTCAAGGGTGTTTTTACCTTGAATCTCAACCGTAGAGAAGTTGATCAAACGGGTGCCTTTGAAGGTGGCAAAAACCGGTTCGCTACTTTGCTTTTTTTCTTCCTGTTCTAATTCAGCTAAAAGTTCGTCTTGCGCATTGGCTGAAATGCTCCCCAGCAGAAGGAAGGCTAGTACTACTCTTTTCATCTTTGATTATTGAGGGGTTCCGTCGTTAGACCAAGCTTGAATCTTATCAATTTCACATTGGCTAAGTTGTCCGCCCGGTGGCATAAACTTATTGCTACTTAAGCTCGCATCGTGTTTAATGGCCGGTAGTATCTTGTTGATATTAGCCTTGACATCTTCGTAGTTGTCCAAGACGATATTACCATTTGCACTCTGGCTGTTATGGCAACCCACACAACCCTGATTAACCAAGATGTTTTTCATGTCGGCATCGTACTTCATGTCTGTAGTGATGCATGCATTTGGTAAATCTTCTTCTTTGTTGTTTGTACAGGCGGCCAGTATAGTTAGGCCCACCAATAGCATCGTAATTCCCGCTTTTTTCATATTTCAAATGTATTGACACATAAACTACTGATTTCGTTTCTCATACCTACGGCTTTTTTCGTTTAATGGTTTTTAAGTTTGCATTTATCGATGGACCAATCTACTGTATTTGCTTGTGCTAATCTTATTTAATGATAGGCCAATATATAGCTTGAAATATTAACTTGCAGCCCATTGATATGGGCCAGACGCTCGATAGCATTAAAAAACCCATCGCCGCAGAATTGCAGGTGTTTGAATCTCGTTTCCGGGATTCGGTGAAGACTTCTGTCTCTTTGCTTGATACCATCATGAATTATATCGTGAAGCGTAAAGGAAAGCAGATGAGGCCAATGTTTGTATTACTCACTTCCAAGGCCTGTGGCGAAATCAACGATAAAACATACCGAGGTGCTGCCTTGGTAGAACTTCTTCACACGGCGTCTCTCGTTCACGATGATGTGGTGGATGATGCTTACAAGCGCAGAGGTTTCTTCAGTATCAATGCGCTTTGGAAAAATAAAATCGCGGTTCTTGTTGGCGATTACCTCTTGTCGAAAGGCCTTTTGTTATCACTCAACAACGACGATTTCCAAGAGCTGAAACTTCTCTCTGCAGCGGTTAAAGAAATCAGTGAGGGCGAGCTTCTTCAGATTGAAAAAACCCGTGGTTTAAACTTTAGCGAAGAGATCTATTTTGAGATCATAACTAAAAAAACAGCTTCCCTCATTGCCGCGTGTTGTGCCATTGGCGCCGCATCATCCGGTTCTGCTAGCGATGAGCAAATTGAGAAGATGCGCGTGTTCGGCGAGTTGGTTGGTATTGCGTTTCAAATCAAAGACGACCTTTTCGACTTTGGCGATGATGATGTAGGAAAGCCGCTTGGCATCGATATCAAAGAGAAAAAACTGACTTTACCCTTGATTTATGCGCTAAACAAAGCGGATAAGAAAGACAGAAGTTACTATACCCGCATCATTCGCAAGGAGAACAAGAACACCAAAAAGGTGCAAGAAGTTATTGAGTTTGTGCGCAAATCGGGCGGCATTGATTATACCCGTCAGATAATGCACAACTACAAAGAAAAAGCCTTGAAAATCCTTCAAGAATTCCCTGAATCAGAGAGCAGAACCAGCCTCGAAAGCCTGGTGCAGTACGTTATCGATAGAAAGAAATAGTTATTCTTCCGGCTTGTGTTCGCTGGTGAATTGAAAGCCCAATCGCTTACTGGTATTGAAACCCGATGAATAGCTGGCAAAAGCCTGTTGCTCCACGCTTATCTGAGAAACCAAGTCGAAAGGCGGCACCATCAAATCGTAGTTCAGGCAGAATAAAATGGCCTCTTCAATGATATTATTGATGTGCATCTCATTCACCACTTGATGCTCAAAATCATTGTAGATAAAGCCTAAAGGTCGGCGTCCGTCTACAAAGAAATGACGGTCTTTGTTCACAAAAACACGCGCAATCAGGGCTCCGGCGTCGTACATTCTGTTGTACTTAAGCGAGTCGGATAAGAAATTATAAACCTGTATTAATCCGCAATATTCGCGCGTCTTATCTTCTTTCACATAGCGCATTTTATGGATATAATGCGAGTTGTCGAAGTCGAAGACGTTGGTATGCATCATCAGTACAATGGTGTCTCCGGCAAACTGCATCTGGCATTCAAAATCGCCATTGTCGCGGTAGCTGATTTCCAGCTTTTGTTTGAATCCTTCAACTTGGTCTTTCAGGTTACTTTCATACCCTTGGAAGACCTTTTTAAACTCTTGCATCACAGCCAAGGTTTCTTCAAACGCTTGTTGCTTTGCACAAGATTTACTGTGGAGCAAATCGACTATCTCTTGAACCTTGGTTTTTGCCATTTATCGCTATTAATAAGCTCTTGCAAACAATACTCTTCTGTTGGAAGGTGCTCCGGTCAAAATACATTTACCGGACTCTTCCTTTGCATCCAAAGGAATACAACGGATTGTTGCTTTGGTTAATTCTTTGATTTTCTCTTCCGTCTCAGGCGTTCCATCCCAATGTGCACTGATAAATCCGCCTTTGTCGTCCAATACTTTCTCAAACTCTTCAAAGCTGTCTACGCGGGTGATATTTTCATCACGGAAGTCCAGTGCCTTCTGGTAAATATTCTGTTGGATATTGTCGAGGAGGTGTTCAATTTTTTGATCGATGCCTTGAATTTGCAAGGATTCCTTCTCTTTGGTATCTCTTCTCGCCACTTCTACTGTTCCGTTTTCTAGGTCTCTAGGGCCCATCGCTAAACGAACCGGAACTCCCTTCAATTCGTATTCGGCAAATTTCCAACCCGGCTTATGGGTATCGCGGTTATCGTATTTTACTGAGATGCCTCTTTTCTCCAAGGCGCTTTTAATCTCATTGGCTTGAGCATTTAATGCTTCCAACTGTTCGTCGGTTTTATAGATAGGCACTATCACCACTTGAATTGGAGCGAGCGATGGAGGTAAAACCAATCCTTCATCGTCTGAATGTGCCATAATCAAAGCACCCATCAAACGCGTAGAAACACCCCAAGAGGTGGCCCAAACAAAGTCTTGTTTTCCTTCCTTGCTGGTAAATTTAACATCAAATGCCTTAGCGAAATTTTGACCTAAGAAATGACTTGTTCCCATTTGAAGTGCCTTTCCGTCTTGCATCATTCCTTCGATGCAATAGGTGTCTATTGCGCCGGCAAAACGTTCGTTTGCAGATTTCACCCCTTTGATTACCGGAACAGCCATCACATTTTCAGCAAAGTCGGCATAGACCTCCAGCATTTGTTTGGTTTCTGCAATGGCCTCTTGCGAAGTAGCATGTGCGGTATGGCCTTCTTGCCACAAGAATTCTGCAGTGCGCAAAAAGAGACGGGTTCTCATTTCCCAGCGAACAACGTTAGCCCATTGGTTTAAGAGGATTGGCAAATCGCGGTAGGACTGAATCCAGTTTTTATAGGTGTTCCAGATAATGGTTTCAGAAGTAGGACGTACAATCAGTTCTTCCTCGAGTTTTGCTTCCGGGTCTACGATAACGCCTTTACCTTCTTCATCCGTCTTCAATCGGTAATGTGTAACAACAGCACATTCTTTAGCGAAGCCTTCCACGTGACTGGCTTCTTTGCTTAAAAACGACTTGGGTATGAATAGCGGAAAATAGGCATTGGAGTGACCTGTAGCTTTAAATCTGCGGTCGAGTTCCTGTTGCATTTTCTCCCAAATTGCATATCCGTATGGCTTGATTACCATGCATCCTCTAACGGCGCTATGCTCCGCTAAATCCGCATTTTTAACAAGGTTATTGTACCATTCAGAGTAATCTTCGCTGCGTTTAACTTTTTTGTTTTCCATGAAAAATTCCGTCTTGGAATAATAGTTGTAAATTATTACTCAGAAAACCAAAGAAACACCGGTATGAAAAAGTTGTACTTCTTGCTTGGCGTTTCCGTTCTTCTTGCTTCCTGTGCCTCGCAAAAATACTCAAGAACGGATAACATAACAGATGATGTGTATTTTTCTCCTGATGATATTCCGGAGTCCATCCAATATACCAGCGTCAAACCGGAAGACACTACCAATAACGGTTTCACATACGACAATACAAATTCAACGGCTAATCCTAACGCAGCCTACCGTTCATACCAGCCTGATCCGGGAACAACACCATCAAATACGGTTACACAAAACACCCCTAACTACGGCACTACCAATCAATCAACGAATTATTTTTCCCAGAACTTCTTCATGAATACCGGTTTCGGATTCAATCCTTACTACGGTAATTTTGGAATGCTGGGGTATCAGCCTTACCACCGTTTTCCTCATCAACGCTACGGCTGGAGTTTTACCTGGGGAAATCCCTATTGGAATTTAGGTTATAATAACTACCCTTCAGCTTGGTACTATTCGCCGTGGAATAGCTACTACCAACCCTACTATTCTCCATTCTACGATCCATTCTACAATCCTTTCTACAATCCATATTATTACAGTAATCCATATTACTACAACTCCTGGTATTCAGGTTACGGCTATCCTTATTATTACAACTATCCAAACTACTTCAACCCCGGTATTGGAGGCGGCTCAAGTACCATTACAAACAATGGAATCAGAAGAAGAAGTCCGGGCACAATTGTTCCAAATAATACAGGTGGATACAAACCCGGCGGAAGAGCCCCTTCTACTGTAACACCAAGCAATCCGGTTATTCCATCTGCACCGGGACGTGATATCGGTACCCCAGGTACCTCACCTCAAAAAGGTGGAAGCGGCATTTCACCATCCAACGGTTCCAACGATAGAAGAGGCAGTGGCAGCAGTGGTTCTACCAATGATCCAAACAATGGTAGACAACCGTCTGTTCAACCTCAAAGTCGGCCAAGCACACCTCAAACTAGACCGTCAGCCCCTCAGCAAGAGCCACAAGCTCCGCGAACAAGACCTTCTTCACCATCTACACCAAAACCACAACCTGCACCGCCTAGCAGACAGCCGAGTTATCAGCCTCAGCCATCGCCAAAACCGGCACCAAGTAGGCAACCATCATATAACCCACCATCACGTCCAAGTGGAGGTGGCAGCAGCGGAGGAGGTTCTAGTCCAAGAAGAAGGAGATAAACATGAGAAAAGCACTTTTAGTATCCCTGCTCTGTGGCGCAGTGCTGCCAACATGGGCTCAAAATGAAATGGACGTAGCCCGTTTCAGTCAAAAAGATTTAATGGGAACACCCCGCATATTAGCCATGGGTGGTAGCGGTTCTGCTATGGGAGCAGACCTATCCAGTTTATCGCTAAATCCTGCCGGCCTAGCATTCTATAGAGGAAACGAATACAATATCAGCCTTGGATTTCACAATAAATACAACTCAAGTTATTATATAGACCGAAGCCAGACCGGTTCAAAAGCCAATCTGATGATACCCCAAATTGGTATGGTATTCACTCAAAAACAGGTGGAAAATGGGCAAGAAAAAATGAATGGCTTAGTCTCTTTCAGCCTAGGTCTGTCCGTTCAAAGGAGAAGCGACTTTAACCAACGAAGAAATTTTTCCGGTATTAACAGCTCCAGCTCAATGTTGGATATGTATGCACTCTATGCCAATGGAACAGATGCAGCCTACTTAAATGGCGATAATGAATCCTTGGAAGGTTTAGCATGGAATACCTATTTGATCAACCCGGATTCTTTTTCAAATAACTACTATGCTAACCTGCCTGATACCATTAGTGTCTACCAACAAAGTCGATTAATGGAATCTGGAAAAGGCAATGATTACAACCTTGGAATTGGTTTAAACTTCAGTCACGAAGTATACATTGGCTTTGGACTTACCTTCAGCAGTATTCAGTTTGAGCATGAATCCAGTTGGGAGGAACAAACCTTATCAAGTTTCGCCAGCCCCAGAGAAATGCGGTATCATTCGAACTATACCACTACCGGTAATGCTATCCAATTTCAGGCAGGTGTTATTCTCAAACCCAACGACTATTTCCGTATCGGTTTATCCTATCATTCCAGACCCTATTATTCCTTATACGAACAGTATATTCAAACCATGGAATCCAAAAATTTCTTGGCCAACCAGAGCTTCAATCTAAGCTCTTCGTATATGGGTTACGCTTACAATGTAAGAACACCATCACAGCTTTTAGGTGGTATCACTTTCCTTATCCCTAAAACAGCAGTATTCAATGTGGATGTAGAGTTTCAAGATTATACTACAGCCAATATCAGCTCGGTAGACTACGATTACAACGATGCCAATACAGCCATTCAGAAACGTTTTGGCAATACAACCAATGTGCGCACCGGAGGAGAGTTTTTATTAGGTGCTTGGCGATTGAGAGCCGGTTATGCTTTTCAACAAAGTTTACTAAAACCAAACTTAGAACTCAACCTAAGCTCCAATACCAACAGTTTTACGTTTGGAGGGGGTTATCGCAATAAATCAGGATTCTTTGTTGATGGTGCTTTCACCTTTTCACAAGGGCGAAACTTCATAACACCTTATAATCTGGATTCAGATACAAGAGAAAGCTATACGGCGGTAAATGATTTCCGTAGAACCCAAGTTATTCTCAGCTTCGGTAGTCGCTTCTAATAACCCAGATGCCTAAATTGATTCAAGAACCTGACGTCGTTTTCAAAGAATGTACGAAGGTCCTTAACATCGTATTTCAACATTGTGATTCGCTCCAAGCCCATACCTAGGGCGTAGCCGGAAAATTTTTTTGAATCTATACCACAGGCTTCCAATACGTTTGGATCTACCATACCGCAGCCCATTACTTCAAGCCAGCCTGTATACTTGCAAACATTGCATCCTTTTCCTCCACACAAGAAACATGAAACATCCATTTCAGCACTCGGTTCTGTAAAAGGAAAATAGGATGGACGTAATCTAATATTCGCATCTTCACCAAAGAACTCTTTAGCGAAGTACAAAAGCATTTGCTTCATGTCTGCGAGACTAACATCCTGATCGATGTACAATGCCTCCAATTGATGGAAAAAACAGTTTGCACGGGCTGAAACAGCTTCATTTCGGTAAACTCTACCGGGTGCAATCATGCGAATTGGCGGACGTTGCGTTTCCATCGCTCTAACTTGAACACTGGAAGTATGTGTTCGAAGCGAGTATTCATTGTCGATGAAAAAAGTATCCTGCATGTCGCGGGCAGGGTGATTCGGCGGAAAATTTAATGCAGAGAAATTATGCCAATCGTCTTCTATCTCCGGACCATCTTCTAAAACGAAACCGGCACGGATGAAAATGTCTTGAATTTCTTCTAAAACAATTTGAAGTGGATGGCGACTTCCTGGAACAGATTCACGAATTGGTAAACTAAAATCTTCTTTTTGTTCGGTTGATGAACTTTCGGCGTTTTCAAAATGCTCTTTCAAGTCATTGAACAAAGACTCAGCCTTATTTTTTAGGAGATTAAGTCTTTGGCCGTACAATTTTTTTTCAGGACCCGGAACTTGTTTGAACGCATCAAACAGCTCGCTGATCATACCTTTTCTCGATAGCAAAGCCAAGCGGAACTGCTCGAGCTCCTCTTTGTTTTTAATTTTTGCAGCGTCAATGTACTGCTCTGGGGTAGAGT
>SBGR01000012.1 GCA_006226545.1 Bacteroidota bacterium
AATCGATATTATTTTATTCTATTCTTTTTTCACTTGATTCGCATTCAAATGATTAGTAAAAATACCATCTTTTTGCTGCTATTGCTTTGGTTTACGCAAGGTTGCAAAAACATTACCGAATCGGAAAAAGAACTGGACATTTCGCTGGATAATAACCACGAATCAACCCATTCTTTTGCCAATGCTGAAGAAGTTGCAGTGAAGCATTTGTTCCTCAACCTCAACTTGTCTTTCGACAGCTCCACCCTTAGTGGATATGCTGAATGGGATTTGACTCCCGGTTCTGCGTCCAAACGTTTGGTACTGGATACACGCGATTTGCACATTGACTCTGTATGGGTAAACGGACAAGCCAGTCGCTTTGTTTTGGGTAAAGCTGATCCCGTATTTGGTGCCGGACTATTCATTCCAATCGATTCGTTAACGCAGGCAGTTCGGATTTATTATACCACCGATCCAAATGCGGCTGCTTTGCAATGGCTTAAACCTTCGCAAACCAGCGGTGGAAAATATCCATTTTTATATTCGCAGAGTCAGGCCATACTGGCGCGTAGCTGGGTGCCATGCATGGACTTACCTTCCGTGCGTTTCACCTACGATGCCCGCATTACTGTGCCGTCTTTTGCCTTGCCTTTGATGAGTGCATCCAATGCATTGGAGAGGAACGATAGCAATGTCTATCACTTTAAAATGGAACAGCCCATTCCATCTTACCTGCTCGCACTGAGTGCAGGTAACCTAGAGTTTAAGTCCTTAGGTAATTCTGATCGAGTAGGTGTGTTTGCAGAGCCGGAAGCATTGGATAAAGCGATACAAGAATTTGAAACCTTGCCGCAGATGGTAGAAGCGGCGGAGGAATTATACGGTCCTTACCAATGGGGTCGTTACGATGTTTTGGTTCTGCCGGCTTCCTTCCCCTTTGGTGGTATGGAAAACCCAAGAGTCACCTTTGCTACGCCAACCATCATTGCCGGCGACGGTTCACTGGTTTCACTCTTAGCACATGAGTTAGCACATTCTTGGTCGGGCAATTTGGTAACCAACCGAACCTGGAACGACTTCTGGCTGAATGAAGGCTTTACCGTCTACTTTGAGCAACGCATCATGGAGAAGGTTTACGGAAAAGACTATGCAGACATGCTAACGGTTCTGGGGTATGGCGACCTGCACCAGACCTTGGAAGAATTTGGACCTAAACACCCGGATACCCACCTTTACCTGAATTTGGAAGGTCGCGACCCGGACGACGGTGTAGGTGATGTAGCCTACGAGAAAGGCCGTTTCTTCTTACGCCATTGTGAGTCGGTTTTAGGTCGAGAACGTTTTGATGCTTTCTTATCGAACTACTTCACATCGCATCGCTTTCAAACCATGACCACTACCGGGTTTTTGGAATTACTCAAAGCAGAATGCAAAGAGGATGAGGGTTTATGGAAGAAAATCGATGCAGAGAACTGGATTTACCAGAGTGATATGCCGGATTATTTTACTCCGCCCACGTCTGTCTTATTGAAGCAGGTGGAAACCGTATTGCCGGAACTTCTACTGGGTAATCCGAAGGCCTTTGATTTGGCTAAAAAATGGTCTACCCATGAGAAGCTGTATTTGATTCGCCAGTTAACACCGGGCGATACCCAGATGATGGCGAACATGAATGCGCAGTTTAGCTTCAATACAAGCACGAATTCGGAGATTGCTTTCGCTTGGTATATGTTGGGCGTAAAATCAAATTACCGCGCCATTGAAGAGCCTTTGCATGGGTTTTTAAACAGTGTGGGTCGACGTAAGTTCATCGCTCCGTTGTACAAGGAGATGATGGCATCGGAATACTATAAAACGAAAGCCTTGCCTTGGTATACCGAAGCACGTCCGGGCTACCACGCCGTTTCCACGCAAACCATCGACGAGGTTCTCCAATTTAAACCTTGATGTTCAAGCTGCCCACACCGATAAACCCCATTTACCCGGAGCGCTGGGAAGAATGGGGTATGTCTTTGTTTCTCAAACGTGATGATCTGATTCACGAGTTGGTATCGGGCAACAAGTGGCGTAAGCTCAAGCCTATTCTAGACTATGCCGCTGCAAATAAGGTGTCGGTTTTGGAGAGCATGGGCGGAGCCTATTCCAATCATTTGCTAGCTCTAGCTGTTGTAGCGAAGGCTTACGGCTTCCGGGCGAGAGGTTTTGTTCGGGGTGAGGAAGTAAACAATCCAGTCTTGTCGCTCTGCAAGGCACAGGGAATGGAGCTGGAGTTCATCTCCAGAACACAAACACGCCAATGGCGAAGTGAGCGGAATGAGTTGGAGCTGATGCATAATCAACTATGGATTCCGGAGGGTGCCGCTTGTGAACTCGGACGCTCCGGTATGCAGAGCTTATGGCTGGAGCTGAAAGAAGAATTTAGCGATGTGGTGGATTGCGTGGGCTCCGGCACCAGCGTTATGGGATTGGCTCAATTCAAACCGGAGAACACGCGCTTACATGCCGTGATGTGCGTGAAGGATAAAGGCCTAGCCGATAAGCTAAGCGATGGGGGAATGGAGGTACACCGTGGATTTGAGCGAGGTGGTTTTGCTAAGGTAGACCATGAGTTAATCCAAGCCTGCGCCGATTTCGAATTGGATACCGGAATCTTATTGGATCCAATTTACACCTCTAAAATGTGGCTGGCTGTATTGGACTTAATCCAAAAAGGCTATTTCCCCAAAGGCAGTAAGGTGCTGATGGTGCATAGCGGCGGACTCCAAGGTTGGTTAGGTGATGGCTTAATGCAGAATCTGATGTTGCTGAAAAGGGCATAAAAAAAGACCCCCGAAGGAGTCTTTAAAAAAGTAGAATTCTTATGAACTTATTGTGGTTTATTTTCTACTGGTGATGCTGGAGCAGCTTTCTTAGGCTCTACAGTACCGCGGATAGATAAAATCTTAGTTCCGCTTTTTGCGTTAGAGTTTACAGTGATGCTCTTGCTGAAAGAACCTGGACGGCCTGAAGAGTTGTAAACTGCTTTGATGGTACCGGTTTGTCCTGGAGGAATAGGCTCTCTAGTCCATTCTGGAGTGGTACAACCACAGCTAGCGTTAACGCTGTTCAAAATTAAAGGTGCATTACCGGTGTTGGTGAATTCAAATTCAACAGTGGCTTGCGTTCCTTCTGTAATGGTGCCGAAATCATGTGAAGTCTTTTCAAACTTGATTTCAGCCTCTTTGTTTTGGGCAATACTAAAGATACCTACCAAAACTAGAGCTGATGTAAATAAAAGCTTTTTCATACGGTTAGTCTTATTTCCTTAATTCGAGGTGAATTTTACAAAGATTATTCCAAAAAAACAGAAGCAAATTTGCATTTTGTGCCAATTGGAAGCGCCTTTGTTTCCTTTCAACTAAGTAGTAAGCATGAATTATTCCCAAAAAGATGCACTCGGAAAGCTCCGTAAGTACTGCGCTTACCAAGATCGAGCGCACAGTGAAGTGGAGCAGAAATTGGCTGATATGGGATTGTATGGCGATGAGGCTGGCGAGGTGATAATTGCTTTGGTGCGTGAGTCATTTCTCGATGAAGAACGTTTTGCTCGAAGTTTTGTACGCGGAAAGTTCCGCATCAAAGGCTGGGGCCGCCGTAAGATTTTACAAGAATTGAAGTTGAAGAAGGTGAGCGACTATTGCATAGACCAAGGATTTAAAGAGCTGGATGAGGATGAATACATGCAACGCCTTCAGGATTATGCGGAAAACAAATGGGCGAGTTTGAACAAGGAGAAGAACAGTTGGGTGAAGCGAAAAAAAACAAGCTCGTACCTCCTTCAAAAGGGATACGAGCCTGATCTTATAAATGAGGTGCTTCGGGAATTAGCCCAAGTATGATTTCAAGATTTTGCTCTTGCTTGATTTTCTCAATCTTCTTAGCGCTTTTTCTTTGATCTGACGCACACGTTCGCGGGTCAAACCAACTTTTTCACTGATGTCTTCCAAGGTATGAGCCGGACCGCCGTCTAGTCCGTAGTAGTATTTCAATACATCTCTTTCTTTTTCAGAAAGCGTATTGATTACGCGGCTAATCTCTTTCTGCAATGATTCGTTGATCAAATGCAAATCCGGATTTGGCTCATCGTTATTATCCAATACACCTAAGAGGGTATTGTCTTCTCCTTCGGTCAATGGTGCGTCGATAGATAAGTGACGTCCGGAAGTACGCATGGCGTTTTCTACTTCGATAACCGGGATTTCCAATGCTTCTGCAATTTCTTCGGCTGTTGGCTCACGCTCAAATTTCTGCTCCAATTCAGCAGCAGCGTTACCGATACGTCCGATTGATCCTACTTTGTTCAAAGGCAAACGAACAATACGAGACTGGTCTGCCAATGCCTGAAGGATAGACTGACGAATCCACCATACAGCGTAAGAGATAAATTTGAATCCACGGGTTTCATCGAAACGTTTGGCTGCTTTAATCAAGCCTAAGTTTCCTTCATTGATAAGGTCACCTAATGTAAGACCTTGGTTTTGATATTGTTTAGATACGGAAACCACGAAACGGAGGTTGGCATTTACCAATTTCTCCAAGGCAACTTGATCGCCTTCGCGGATTCTTCGTGCCAGCTCGACTTCCTCTTGGGCGTCGATCATTGGCACTTTACTAATTTCGTTAAGATACTTGTCTAAAGATTTGTTTTCCCTGTTGGTAAACTGTTTACTGATTTTTAGCTGTCTCATGAATGACCTAGAAAGTGAATTTTTTAGCTTTTTCCGAAACTTCAAATTGCACAAAAATCACTCCAAGATTGGCTTTATATCAGGCTTTGTGCCACTTTTCCACATTGTAAATGTGATTAAACTCAGCCGGAGCGCTGATTCGCGTCGGATGAAAAATATTTGACAGCCCTTCAGAGCGCCTTGTTTTCTGGCTGACAGCCTTGCTATTTCGTCCCTATCAGGGAGTGCTATGGCTGATTTTAGGACAAGCTTACAGCAGCTGGTTCGCTAAAAGGGCCGAACAATAGGCCAAGATGCCCATAAAGGCGAATTGTATCATAGGCCATTTCCAGCCGCCGGTTTCTTTGCGCATTACGGCCAAGGTGCTGACGCATTGCAAGGCAAACAGGTAAAAGAGCAGCAGTGAGACTAGGGTGCCTGTCCCAAAAACCTTTTCGCCTGTCTCCGGGTTCACTTCTTGGCTCAAACGGTCTTTGATGCGCTTCATGTCTTCCTCGTCTTCAATATGGTAAATGGTAGCCATAGAGCCCACAAAAACTTCGCGTGCAGCAAAACTACTGATGATGGCAATACCAATCTTCCAATCGTAGCCCAAAGGCGCAATAACAGGTTCTATGAACTTGCCCGCCTTTCCGGCAAAGGATTCTTCCAAGGTGGTTTCTTCATGAGGAGCGGAGCTTAAATCGGCAGGACCGTAGCTTGAGAGTGCCCATAAAATGATGGAGATTCCCAAAATGATTTTACCGGCTTCGCTTACAAAGCTTTTGCACTTCTCATATATCTGCATGCCTACCTGGCGCCAGTGTGGAAAGCGGTATTCCGGAATCTCCATGAGGAATGGATTCACATTCTTCACTTTGATGCCTTTGTTAAGTACCAGTGCCGTTCCGAATGCGCTTAAGAAGCCGAGTAGGTAAAGTGCTGTGAGCGCTAATCCTTGGTAATTGAAGATGCCTAACCATTTTTCATCTGGTAAGAGAAGCGAAACCAAAAGGATAAAAACCGGAAGTCTAGCAGAACAGCTGATTAAAGGTGTAATCAACATGGTGATGAGGCGATCACGTGGATTGCCAATGGTACGAGTCGACATGATGGCGGGAATCGCGCAGGCAAAGCCGCTGATCAAAGGAATCACCGAACGACCATTTAGTCCAACGCGACGCATTACGCGGTCCATTAATAAGGTGGCTCTCACCATATAGCCACTGTCTTCCAGTATCGCTAAAAAGAAAAAGAGAAATGCGATCTGCGGCAAAAACATCAATACGCCCGAGAGTCCGGGTAAGATGCCATGTATCGTTAAACTGCGTACCGGGCCTTCCGGTAAACTGGATTGCAAGGTTTCGCCTAAGCTGATGAAAGCGGTTTCGATCCACGTCATCGGGAATTCAGCCAGTGAGAATACGGCTTGGAACATTAAAAAGAGGAAGGCAAAAAAGAGGGCATAGCCGATGAAAGGATGCATGGCCCATTTATCGAACTTTTCAGACCTGGAGGTAAAGGCTAGCTTCTGATCCCAGCTAATGCATTCGACCATCACCTGGTCTATCTGCTCGAAGATTTGCTCCGGCTCAGGTAATTGCTGGTCTGCCTTGGTTTGCGTTTCCGGCTCAGTTTCGTGAATCAAGGCTTTCAGTTCCTGTATGCCTTTGCGTTTCAGCGCAGAAACTGGCAATACCGGAATGCCTAAGAATTCTTCCATCTTCAGCGTATCGATGCGAATGCCACGTTCCAAAGCGAGGTCGCTCATGTTCAAAGTGAGGATGAGCGGACAACCTGCGGCCTTCATCTGCAAGAACAGAAAGAGGCTTTTGCGAAGCTGTGTAGCATCGGCTACGTATACGAAAAGTTCCGGAGCTTCCGGTCCGGTTTGAAGTATCAGGTTGCTGGAGATGAGTTCATCGGGAGAACGCGCAATTAAGCTATACAATCCCGGTACATCGGTTACATCTACTTTTTCGTTTTCGTAGGTATAGGAACCGCTCTTTTTCTCAACCGTTACACCGGGCAAGTTTCCGGTTTTTTGATTTAATCCGGTAAGGGCATTGAAAAGGGAAGATTTTCCGCCGTTTGGGTTCCCGGCTAAGGCGATACGTTTAGACTTGCTCAAGCTTCGCGATGTTTACGAAGACGGCATCTTCCTTACGTAAGCCAAGTTGCATACCGCCTGATTCGAGAACCAAAGGACATCCGGATGGTGCGGCACGTAATATCCTAACCTGCACTCCCTTAAAGATGCCAAATTCTTTCAGTTTATTGGCTAGATCAGCCTGCTTTACCTCCAGTATTTTGGCCATTCGCCCTATTTCTAACTCGGCTAAATTCACCGGTGCAATTTAGAATATTTCTAAATAAAAAATCCACCCTTTCTTTACAAAAAGGTGGATTTCCGGTAACGATGCCTTAATGCTAGTCTAGCCTAAACTTAATTGGAATGTTCATGCGTACTCGCACAGGATGAAAGTTCTGCTCTCCTGGGGTCCAACGAGGCATGCTCTCAATAACACGTTTTGCTTCTTCGCCTAGGCCATAAGGTGGTGCTTTTTCTATTTTGATATTCGAAAGACTACCATCTTTTTCCACTACAAAAGAGATTACTACTTGTCCTTGAATATTGTTTTCTTTGGCAAGCGGAGGGTATTTGATGTTTTTTCTGATATATAACATCATAGCGGCTTCTCCTCCGGGAAATTGCGGACTTACACCCGGCACAAGGATGATAGGATCTATCTCTTCTGTTGGGGTAATTTCATCGAATAGCCCATTGTTTGCTAGATCGATAAGATCAGATGTGGTTAAGGTTTCAACGGGCTTGTCTTTTAGTGTTGGAATCGGAGTTTCATCGTCAACCTGTTTGAAAAGATCTTCGGGTATTGGAGCAGGTTGGCTTTTTAAAGCCTCTTGCTTCATAATCTCTTCTTCGATGTTGACGATGATAAGTGAATCAAATTCTTTATCGAATGGATCGGATTCCGTTGGACGTAAATCGATGCCGGGTTCGAAGTTTAGGTTGAAGGCCCAAAGCATGGAAGAGAGGGCGAGGATCAGACCAAGTTCGAAATAGATAATCCGACGGCGTCTGATTTTGGCGGTATGGGGATGTGCATTTCTCATAGTACTGTTCTTTGTTAGTAAAACGTAGACTATGAGGTGATTGGTTGGAATGGAGGTGGAATAAAAAAAGAAAGTCCGACTTAGATACTAAGCCGGACTCTTATACGTTTTAGTGGATTTTATTAATCCAACTGGAATCTCACTGGGAGGTTGTAACGAACCGATACCGGTTTATTACGCTGCTTACCCGGTTTCCAACGAGGCATGCTTTTTACAACTTTCAAAGCTGCTTCACCGCAACCCCATCCAATGTCTTTTACAACACGTGGGCTAGTGATTCTTCCGTTTTCGTCAATTACGAATTCGATTACCACACGGCCTTGGATATTGTTTTCTTTAGCGAGAGGTGGGTATTCTAAGTTCTTCTGTAAGTATTTGAACAACTCACCTTGTCCACCTGGAAACTCAGGCATGTCTTCTACCACGGTAAAGACTTCTGGCTCCTTGGTAGCCTCTGCTACTTCAACTTGCTCAGGTACGTATTCGATAATCTCATCGTCCTGATTGGTCTCGGTAGACTCAATCTCAGCTTCTTCAACTTCCGAGTCATCCTCAATCACCTCAATGGTTTGTGGTGGTGGGGGTGGTGGTGGAGGTGGCTGCTCTTGACGGGTAATATCCATCACTTCTTCCGGCTCATCATCGATCAACTCCGCTTGCTCCTGTTGTTCAACTTCGTCATGCGTAGTGATGCTGAAAGCCCCGAGGGTCAGGCCGAGTGACGCTATCAAACCGATCATAAAAAATATGTCGGCTTTTCTGCGAACGTCAACTTCGGGATACTTTCTTAACTCCATAATAGTTTTTCAAAATTAGTTCAAAGCTTTAATACCTCCAAGTACATCAAGGTAAACGAAATATTAAAGATTAAAGTTGTAAGCCGACTTCAAACATTTTGATATCCAAAACTGGAAATAGGCAAATCCGGCAAAAGCCCCGACTGTATTAGCCAGGATGTCGAATAAATCGAAGGTTCTATAGCCTAATCCAAATTGAGCTACTTCCGTTCCAATGCCAAATAAAATGGTAAAGACCAGGCAGTATTTCGCTATGCGGTATTTTTTTGGGCTGAACCGATGTTGCTTAATCTGTCCGATGATGCTCATGTAACAAAGCATCCCAAAGATGGTAGCATGTATCAGCTTATCCAAGGCGGTAAACCCTTTGCCTTCCACTCCTGTGATAGGAACAAAGAGCAAGGCCAGAATCATTCCGGCCCAAAGCAGGGCGCCAAAATTATAGCGAATGAAATTCTGCAAAATTAACCTACTAGGCTAGCGTAATCGTCAGCAGACATAAGCTCAGCTGCTTCAGCAGGGTTGCTCATTTTTACTTTGATCATCCATCCGTCGCCATACGCATCTGCGTTTACCGACTCAGGGCTTGATTCCAAGGCGCTGTTGAATTCAATGATTTCACCTGATACAGGCATAAACAAATCAGACACCGTTTTTACTGCTTCTACAGTACCAAAAACTTCATGTGCGTTAAGGGTTTCGCCTTCTGTTTCGATTTCTACGAATACGATATCGCCCAATTCGCCTTGCGCGAAATCAGTGATGCCGATGGTAGCGATGTCGCCTTCAATTTTAATCCACTCGTGGTCTTTGGTGTACTTCAGTTCTGCTGGGATATTCATGCTTCTAAATTTGCTCCGAAATAAATGAAAATATTTGTGTTCTGAAAGAGGGTATTTCCTTCGCTTATTTGCTTTCTAAGTAAGCCTTATAACCTAATGATTCAAGCTTCTCTGCCTTGCCCTCTACTTCTGTTTCCATCTTGGCTTTGAAGGTCAAAACGCGATCAAGCAAGGCATCGTCTGCTGCACCCAAGATCTGAGCAGCTAAAATGCCGGCATTGCGTGCACCGTTGATGGCCACACTCGCTACCGGAACACCCGGAGGCATCTGCACAATGCTGTACATGGAATCGATGCCGCTCATGGTTTTACTTTGTACAGGAACACCTATAACAGGTAGTTCGGTCATGGCGGCTACCATACCCGGAAGGTGGGCTGCTCCGCCGGCACCGGCAATAATTACACGCAGTCCGCGCGCTCTGGCACCATAAGCATAATCGTACATGCGTTTTGGGGTACGGTGAGCCGAAACCACGCTGATCTCATACGCTACACCCAGTTCTTCCAATACTTTAGCGGCTTCCTGCATCACCGGTAAATCGGAGTCGGAGCCCATGATAATGCCTACTTTAACTGTCATGCTTTTATAAATCTAAACTTTTCTTGTACCAATCTCGCTTTTCGAATCGCTTCGTCTAAGGTTGGAGCCAATACCGTGGCATGTCCCATTTTACGTTTCGGTCTGCTTTCGGCTTTGCCGTATAAATGAATGTATACACCCGGTAGTGCAAGGAGCTCGTCCAAGCCTTCGATGGCGTAGGTTCCACTCACGCCTTCGCTACCTAATAAATTTACCATCACGGCCGGCTGAATCAAATCGGTTGCGCCTAAAGGAAGGTCGAGTAAGATGCGGTTCAGCTGTTCGTATTGGGAGGTATAATTGGCTTCAATGGTATGGTGGCCAGAATTGTGTGGCCTAGGAGCTATCTCGTTCACGAGGATATCACCGTTTTTAGTCAAGAAAAGCTCCACCGCGAAGAGGCCTTCGCCGTCAAAGGCTTCGATGCATTGTATAGCGATGCCTTTCGCTTTTTGATCCGCTGTTTGGTCAATGCGCGCCGGGCAAGCTAAAAACTCCACCAAGTTGGCTACCGGATCAAATTCCATTTCTACGGTTGGAAAGGTGATCACTTCACCGTTGCGCTTGCGGGCTACGATCACAGAAAGTTCCTTCTCGCAGTCGACAAAAGATTCAATCAAGGTTGGGCCGGTGAAGGGATAGTTGCCGGTTCGTTCCAGTTCTTCCACGCTGCAGAGTGCCACGCCCTTGCCATCGTAGCCATCGGTTCTGCTTTTGGCAGCGAAACGAGTGATGCCCAATTCCTTAGCGGCAGGGAGCCATTCTTCAGGCGTGTTCACCAAACGGAATGGTGCCGTAGGAAGACCGTGATCAGCGTAAAACTGCTTTTGTAAACCCTTGTCTTTGATGATTTCCAGAATCCGCGGACTAGGCACTACGCGAACACCTTGGTCTTCCAAGTCTTTTAAAGTTTCTACCCCAACATGCTCAATCTCGTAAGTGAGCACTTCCGTTTTGGATGCTAGTTCTCTGATTTTAGCATCGTCGGTGAGTGTGCCTACAATCTGGCTATCGGCTATACGTGATGCAGGGGCATCATCGCTAGATTCTAAGATGTGAAAAAAGGTATTCCAAGGTTGAGCGGCTTCGATCAGCATTTTACCAAGCTGTCCGCCACCGATGATTCCAATATGTTTGCGCAGGTTAGAGCCGGATGACATGGCGCAAAGATAGAATTCAAGTTTTAAGTTTGGGGAGGAAGTTCCAAATATCAAGAACCAATTTCCGAGTAAGACTGAATGAGGTCTTTATTTAAGGATTGCGCAGCGAAACCCCATCCTGGTTTGTTTCAACTTTTGGGAAATCGTACCTTTGGTAATGGCTCCGGCCAATTTAATAAGGCTATGTAATGAACATGCAATCGGAAAAACTACACTTGGTTAGAATGCTGATTGAAACCGAGGATAAGGACATCCTGGATCAAATCAAAGCCATCTTCGAATCGCAACAGGCATCAACTCCTTGGGATGAATGGGACGATGAGGTGAGAGTCGATGTGGAACAAGCCATTGCCGAATTGGAGCGAGGAGAAGGTATACCTCACGAAGAAGTAATGCGGGAATTCTTAGCATGGAGAAAGAAATAATTTGGTCTCCAACGGCTATAAAATCATTTTCCAAAGTTATCGATTACCTTCAAATGGCTTGGACGAATCAAGAAGTGTTCAAGTTTGTTTCAAAGACTGAAAAAGTGCTCAGTCTGATTGCGTCTAACAAGGTGAAATTTCGCTCTGCCGGTGTAAGAGATCTACGTGAAGTGCTGATAACCAAGCATAATTTGCTCATTTACCGGATTAAGCATAATCGTATTGAAATACTTCGGTTTTACGATACGAGACAAAATCCAAAGAAGAAGAAATTCTAATTGAATTGTGTCAAATGCTGCTTTTCTACCCAGCGCGCAATTAGGTTAGGAAACAAAGGTGTAAGAATTAAAATCTGTTGTTTACTGACTCATTACAGAAGTGAAACCATCTTGTTCAGCCCATGCCTTTAATAGTGGTATCGGCAAGCAATGATTTCGAGGTTCCCATCCTCAAATGAATAAACTAACCTATGCTCACTGTCTATGCGCCTAGACCAAAAGCCTTGTAAATCGTGTTTTAAGGGTTCCGGATTCCCTATTCCTATGAAAGGCTCTCGTAAGGTCGCTTTGATAAGCTCATTGATCCTGTTTAGTTTCTTTTTATCTATCGATTGCCAGTACAGGTAATCTTCCCAGGCCGTTGAGGTCCAACAAACTCTCACTCTTCAATCAGTTTATGCTCCTTGGACTTGCCTGCTTTGGATTCTTCCAAGGACTTAATTAGAACTTCCCTGTTTTTGCCACTGAGCAAATAGCTGGTCTCTTTCAGTGAGTTGTATTCTTCCAAGGTGATCACAACCAGATCCTGGTTGTTTTTGCGCTTAATGATCAACTCTTCCACATCATTGACCACCAGGTCTAACCACTTCTTTAAATTGACCCGGAGCTCGGTATAATTCACCACTTTCATGCTGTAAGCTTTTTTCAAAGATACGTTTTTAAGTACGTAAACGATAACGCTATTTTGCGGCCTCCTCCTTTCATGTAAGATGTTGGACTATTGGTTCTATCAATACGAGGATGTAAATAAAATGGCAATAAAGCATTCACAAGCCTTGATTTTATTGGTTTTGCCCGACAAGATCTTTCTGCCAGTGAGCCGATTAATACTACTAATCGGCTCATATTTTAAGTATATTTGAGTTGAATACGACTTTTAATCGGCTCATGAAATACAATTGGCAGCAATCGGATTGGCGTGAATTCACTTTCAACTATGCCGCGTTGGAAGAGAAGGTATATGCTATTGCCGAACAGATGGGTAAGTTAAGCGGAGTGCTGAAAGCCTTGCCGGAAGATGCCCGGATGGAGGCTATTGTTGACACGATGGTATCCGAGGCAATCAAAACATCGGAGATTGAAGGAGAGCACCTCAATCTGGACGATGTGAAATCCTCCATTCGTAATAAACTTGGACTGAACAGTATACCAGAGAAAGTCGGTGATAAAAAATCCAGCGGGGCAGGTGAATTAATGGTAGCGGTGCGAAAGACGTACTCAGAACCCTTATCAGAGGAAATGCTATTCCATTGGCATCACTTGGTACTGCAGGAAAGCCCTACAATTCATGTAGGAGGCTGGAGAACACACGAAGAACCCATGCAAGTTGTTTCAGGCCCATTAGGGAAACAACGCGTTCACTTTGAAGCTCCGGCTTCAAAGGATGTCCCATCAGAGATGCAAAAGTTCATAGACTGGTTCAATAATTCAGCCCCAGGTATGACCAATGCCATGTATAAGCCAGCTATACGGGCAGCCCTAGCTCACCTGTATTTTGAAAGTATACATCCGTTTGAAGATGGTAATGGCCGTCTAGGAAGAGCTATAGCTGAAAAGGCCTTATCTCAAGGAGCTGGATACCCGGTTTTTATGAGTCTTTCAGCAACAATTGAAGCAAATAAAAAGGGCTACTATACAGCATTGGAAAAGGCGCAAAAAAGTAATGAGGTAACCTCTTGGCTTCATTATTTTTTAGAGACAATTATTCTTGCTCAAAAGGAGGCGGAATCGCAAGTCGACTTCATTTTAAGTAAGGCGAGGTTTTTCGACCAGCATTCGTCTGCGCTGAACCAAAGGCAATTGAAGGCAGTCAAACGCATGATGGCCGAAGGCCCTAAGGGATTTCAAGGAGGTATGACAGCCAGAAAGTACATCGCCCTCACCAAAACGTCAAAGGCTACCGCAACCAGAGATCTTCATCACATGGTAACACTAGGTGCTCTCAAGTCGATAGGTGCAGGGAGAAGTGCTCGATACGAGCTTGTGCTAACTTAGTTTATGTTGATGTATTAAAGGGGTTAACCCTTTAATTTTTTTGCCTAAATTCTTACTAGAGTTTCAAGCTAATTGTCCCTTCTACTGGAAATCATCCTCGGAAAAGACGAATTTTCCGAAGGACGAGGGTTCTAGTCCTATACTTTCTGGCTCTCCGGCCTTAACTTTTAGGACATGTCATGCTTTTCAAATAAATACTTAAAAAAATATTGTTCAATTCACCCTTTAAAAGTTAATTTCTCAATTAATATTATGAGCCCAAATTCAGGAAGTATCTTGGGATAGCGCCTGATCCATCTGATAAAATTAGTCCTTCAAAAAAACAATGATTAGAATCTCCTAAATAAGGGCTAACTGCATTATTCAAAAGATATAGAAATTCACCTGTTTTGAGATTTGATGATGCTTCAATCAGTACTTCCACCTCCTCTTCTTCTTCGTCATCTTCTTCATCCATGCCATAATTAATGAACTGTATCAAAACTTTGGGCGATTCGATAAGCACCTCGTTCCAAGTATCTAAAAGAGATTCATTCTCCTCCATATAGTCAAGTAATTCAGCTTTAAAGCTTTCAAGATTATCGCAGTCTCCCATTCCAAACGACCAGTATACATTGGTTAATAGACTTTTTGGGTATTTCATTAGTAGATGAATTTATTAGGATTTAGACCTTTAGATTTAGCGTAATCATAGTAATTCATGTCTAAAGGCCTGTTTAGTAATTTGTATATGAGCGCCTTTAGATTGGGTTGAAAGTCAAAAGAAAAACCGGCCATTCTATATTCATCCGATAAATACTCATCCCGAGAAGTTGAATCACCATTTAATTTAAATACGTATTCTATCATTTGGTCAAAACTAGTAGGAGTACCAACCATCCATGTGCCGCGTATATTAGAATTAAAAAAAACAGGATCACTTTCTGACTTCTTCCAAATTCCAAAATTTTTTCTTTTGATATCTCCAATTGACATATATGCTATTGGTAGTTCAATATATAGTTCTCCTTCCGTATAAATTAAACCTTTGTATAGTTTTACATCATCATCCAAGATGATCCTTTTATGGCTAGTATAACTGAAACACCTAGGGAAAGTAATGTCCTCAGGGGCGAGAGGTCTGAAAGCCCAAGTTCCTATTTCTAAATCATCTTCGGGATAAATTCTATACGCGCCAGGCTCTATAGCGCTAGTTACAGACAAAGGTTTAAGAATTGTGACTTCGTCAAGTGTATTATAGATCCCTTCAAAGAATACAATTACGCAATGGTCAAATAGTCCATGAAAATCGACTTCTATACCCCTTTTACGGATATCAGAAATGGAAACCAATAGTCGCCCAATAACATATTTCCCTTTGTGTTTAAACCACAAGAATGTACCCGGTGATATTTTACGGTATGAAAATTTGCCATTTTGATTTATTGGTTCTAGCTCATCCGCATTATAAACTGGATAGTTCCTAAAATCAGGTAATTTATACTTTAACAAATCAGCTGAAAGTAGATCTGGGGTGAGACTATCTGGAAAATCAGTTAATCGGAATTCGGTATTTTTCATATAGAAACTTAACTTTATGATCCTAGATGCATATAATATGTCGGCCCATCAAATTCACCTTCATCCAGATCTTTGACTAACGAAAGTCCTTCAAAAAATCGAAGATCCATAGCTCCAATTTTTTGAAAAAGTTCATAATTCAATTTAAAAAAAAAATCCCCTGTTTTCCTGAGTTTGTAAACAGGACTTATTAATCTTTCCTTATTATTTATTTGAAAGCTCTTTTCACCTTTCGGCGAGGTATTATGTTACTTCTTGCTTGCCCAATTGCGAAGCAATCAGCGAATGTCGTTTAAAATTCACCCACGACATGAGCTAAAAGTAACCAAGAAGGGCAGACAAAAATAGGCTTCCGCGCTCTCTGGTTTTTTCTTCACGCTTGTCCGTTGCATCCGGCCAAGCTAAAAAAAACATCACTTCAACTTAATTAGTTGTTTCCAAAGGCTTGAGCCCCTGTCTTTCCACCATCTGGAAGGATTTTAGCTATTACTAGTTTTCGAGAAGTGATTAATAATTGTGCTTCGATTCTTCGAACAAACACCCTCCAAATCAATTGTTTCAATGTAGTTATCTGAATGATCGTAGAGCTTAATATAACGGTAAAAATATTTGCTTCCCACTACAATTTTTATCTTAGGATTATCTAATTCAATTCTCTTTCCTTTACGATTAACAAGCTCAATTGAATCTTCCTTTAACGTTAAAAAGTGCCTCCAAATCAGAAATTTTGGAATTAAAATAAAAACTGATCTAACCGTAGGTACTAGAGGAACAAAAAGAATCATCAGCAATTCGAATGAATAGTCAATTGCTAATTCATACACTATCCAGATAATAAGGCCAAAGGCTAAAAGGATTTCATAGAATCTCTTGGCACAAAAAATATTTCGATAATATCTATTCATGGGTACTAAACTGTTGGAAATTATTCTCCCACATAGGCATCGAGGACTACGTATTCTCCTAAGTCATTCAAATTGGTGTCAATTTAGAAAAATTGAAACCAATGGTTAATCGCATGGTTTCAAATTCATTGTTAGAGCTAATAGACAAAATAGCGATACATTCAATGTAATTCATTGGACGAAGAAATTAGAGATTAATGGTTCAAAACAAATTAGTCACATTCTCCAGCGCTTCTTCTTTTAAAGGTATACCCAATAGAAATGCCGGCCTTCCAAAGATCATAAAACCCATCCAGGTGTCTGTGCAAATAAAAATCTGGTATAAAGCCAATCCGGAAAAATAGTCCCCCCTCAGGAACTTGATATCGGTAACCGATTCTTGGTTGTAATGACCAATTAACATCAGTATCCACCTTAAACGCCTGCCAATATCTAACACTCGAACTTATTTCGAGAAAACTTCTACGTCTACCATAGAGGTAAACCAATTCAGTTAACAAGCTAATATTAAACCCAATATCACGATGTATGGTAGACATTACACCAAACCCTGATCTCCATGAGAAGGCATGAGGCCTGCTATGGTAAAATATTCGATCATAATTAATAGAATATAAGCCCCATCTTGTTTCAACTTCAAGAAACATACTAGAGCTTTTAAGCAAGTCGTTCTTTCTTTGAGCCAAGCAGTGCTGTGTCGACAGTATTATCCCAATTGAAATAAACAAGATGAATCTTCCAAGTCTTTTATAAAAATGTTCTTTCGATTTCATCAATAACGCTCCTTTAGTCTAACAACCGATATTCAACTTTTTCCAGACTTGATGTCATCAGCGAACTACCGACGAGGAAAATGGCAGAAAGCTCCAAAATTTTCATTCTCATTGTATTCTCCTAAGCCATTCAATTTAAGTTCAATTTAAACCAATTGAAGCTAAAAGGTCCTGACACCTGAAGTGGCTACGTTCTTTTGGTCCCGAAGCCTTCGGGATTGTTTTTTGGAATTTGGAACTTGGTATGTCTCTCCATCAAGAGAATCACGCCGCCTCACCAAACCATTCCTTCACCTCACTTAAAACGTAAAACTTAAATCTTAAAACTTCCCCACGCCTTATCTTCGCAACATGTCACCAGAAAAACTGATACAAGCTGCGATGCCCCTCGTGAAAGAAGTGGGGGCCTTTATCCGAACAGAATTGGCCCAGTTCGATCAAAAACACACGGATATCAAAAGCCAAAATCAGCTGGTGTCGTATGTCGACCTTACTGCCGAAAAACGCCTCGTTCAAGGCTTGCAGGTCCTGACGCCTGAGGCCGGATTTGTAACCGAGGAAAAGACCGTAGAACGAAACCGCCATACCGAGCTGGTGTGGATTGTAGACCCGCTCGATGGTACCACCAATTTCATTCACGCCCTTCCTGTGTTTAGTATCAGCGTGGGCTTGATGTTGAATGGCAAATTGGCCGGAGGCATCGTATATGAGATTAACCGCGACGAACTTTTCTATGCCTGGGAAGGCGGTCCGGCGTATATGAATGGTAAAGAGATTCACGTTACCCCAACGGATAAACTGGAGAACTCGCTTTTGGCTACGGGATTCCCGTATTACGATTTTGAGCAAATGAACGAATACCTCGAACTCCTCAAGACCTTCATGAAGGGAAGCAGGGGTTTACGTCGACTAGGTAGCGCCGCGGTGGATTTGGCCTACGTGGCTTGCGGCCGATTTGATGCTTTCTTTGAGTACAGCCTAGCCGCTTGGGACGTGGCAGCCGGTGCCTTTATTGTACAGCAGGCTGGAGGGAAAGTATGCGATTTCTCCGGTGGCGATGACTTCCTCTTTGGGAAAGAAATTGTGGCTTCCAATACGAACCTACACGCTCCTTTTTTACACGAGGTAAAATCTGCTTTTAAGTCGTGATGAATAAAACGCGATACCTTCTTGTGCTGATTGCCCTGCACGCTTTGTTCTTCGTATTAGCGATGAACTTCGACGGTATTCGCATTCCCGATTCCTACGATTATATCTACCAAGCGCAGAACCTGCAGGAGAAAGGCAGTTTGTACGCCTGGACCTTCAATGAAGAGCTGAAACCCGATTACTTCACCAAACGAACGCCCGGCTACGCGGTGTTTATGGTGGTCTTGTTTCAGCAAGGATGGCTCATTCTTTTGGTGCAGAACCTCTTAAGCATCCTGGTTTTGCTCCGGGTTTCAGAATTGATTCTACGCTGGACGAGCAACAAGAACTTGGCCTACGGACTGCCTTTGATCCTACTGGCTTTGCAGAGCAATCAGCTCCTTTACGCCAATACCTTAATCAGCGAAGTACTGTTTCAGTACTTTGTCTTTTTAGCGCTAAGCGAATTGCTCCTGCATAAACAGGAAATCTCCGTAAAGCAATTCGCTCTGGTGTCTTTGCTATTCGGAATGGCGCTGCTGATTAAACCGGTATTGCTCTTTTTCTGGGTGCCTTTTTTGGTTTTGAGCGCCTACTTAGCCTTTTACCGAAAGGCATGGAAATACCTACTCCCGGCTTTGGTGATGCCATCGCTCATTCTGCTTTGGAGTGCGCACAATAAAACCGAGACCGGCTGGTTTCACTACTCTTCCATTAGCACCGTCAACCTAAAGGATTACAATACCCGACTCACCTTGGAGGCTAAATACGGTGTGGAAGAGGCCGATAAACAGATTGCCGCTATTCAAGAATTAGGCGAGGCGCAAGGCTCCTATGCGGAGCGAAATAGGGTTATCAAAGACACCTGTGCTGCGATTATCAAATCGGAGTTGGGCACCTATGCTAAGGTTCACTTTAAAGGGATGCTAGCGATGTTGCTCGATCCGGGCCGCTACGATTACGTGAACTTTTTTCAAATCACCGAAGGGGAATCCGGACTCATGTACCTGCTTGCTCGCGGCGATGTTGCCGGCATGTGGGATGTGCTGAAGTCGCAGTCGGTTTTGGTGAACGTCTTTTTCTTCTTGAACCTCTTCGGCTCTTTGCTGCTGCTGGCATTGGCCTTACTCGGCCTTTGGTCGCTCAGAAAGGAACTTTACCTCTTTTTGGTGATAGGCGGATTCGCGGCGTATTTCTGGGTGCTTACCGGTCCGGTTGGGACAGCAAGGTATAAATCCATTTTGCTGCCTTTGATGCTGGTTTTGGCCGCTGCCGGAATTCAGTTTTGGTTCACACGGTTGAAAGCGAAAAAAGCAGAAAGTTGAAATTTTTGAGTGGCTACCGGTACCTGATTGTCCTATTTCTAATAGGCAGTATGGCTAGCGCTTCGGCCCAATTGCAGCATCGACTCAGTGTGTATTCGTCTTACTACTTTTTTAACGACGTCAAACATAGTCATGCATACGCCTACAATGCCATATTACCAAGTAGTCTGGAGTATGCGGTGACTTCTGGGAAGTGGAACTATGCGTTCCGCTTTACTTATTGGTCTAAAGACATCTCACAAAAGGGTCAGGCCTCTAACCCGACTCAGGTATATTCGAGAAATCTAATCATGCCCTCTATGGGGATACAGTATCATTGGAGACCTAATCTCCGAGTTGGTGGTGGATTGATTTACCGAAATGGATACAATTTACTGAGAGGAGCAGGGACCGTATTATTCAATACCTATCGCTACGAAATTCGCGATGTAGGAGGCTTTATTGGTTTATCGTGGGTGAAGGCTATCTCTACCTCGGGCAGGTGGCAAATAAAAAGTGGAGTAAACCTATACTACCTGTTTTGGGACAAACAAAACGGTGGTCCGTACAGATTTGAATACCTCGATTACAAAACAAACACCATGGTGGAGTTGAATATAGGCTTGAGTTTTTTATTGAATCGACCAAGTTTGAATAACTAGGTCAAATCTTGCTTTGAGTTGCCGACATTCACACGTTTGAACAAAAACAATCGCTCCGGATCATTGGGCAAAGAGAAGTTATCGTCTACCAACTGAAATCCCTGTTTACCGAGTAATGCTTTAGAACGCTCATTGTCGTGCGTGGTGATGGCATAGAATTCCGGAAACTTCGCTTCGTAATGTTGAATAAGGTAGTCTGTCGCTTCACGCGCCAGGCCCTTTCCTTCGTATTCCGGTAAAAAGGCAAAGCCCATGTCGGGGTAGGGCAATTCCGGACGAATCACCAATCCGCTGATGCCAATGCTTTTTCCGGTCTCCGCTAAGTCTACTGTAAACATACCGAAGCCATGTTCTTTAAACTGCGGATAGCAACGGTTCTCTAGAAAGGTTTCTGCGTCTTTGATGGAATGAATATTACGGTCGCCAATGTACTTGATATACGCCGGGGTATTCATCAACTCAATCAGAAATTCAGCATCTTTCGGTTCCGGGGCGCGTAGAATGATACGGTTCATGGTGCAAAGGAAAGGAATTATAGGTCTTTATAAGGTAGAAAATAGACCAAGAGCTTATCGGACTGAACAATTAATCGTTATCGATTTAGTTAAATTTCACCTGATTGAGAATTAATGAAAGGTTAGATGGATTTTTTTGTATCAAAAAAAGAGTTGGTGATTATAGGTATAGGTGATAGTTTAAAATAACAATCATTCACAATGAAATATGGTAATTGAGAACCCCAAAATATATCCTGCATTTTTAGCAATTCTGTTATTCTTAAGTTGCTCTAAAAATCATTACGTCGGGCCAATTCGTGTAGTGAATCAGACTCAACACGCTGTTTCAGTACGGTATTCTCCGGTGAATGTAGGCCAGTGTGTTTTGGATGATTCACTGAATGGCGTTTTAAAGGCCATTGTATTTGGTGATTCTGCTGACTTAAACCCTGATAATATAGATTTCGAATTGCAACGCCGGAAGAAGGATACCACATGGGTTCTGTTCGATAAGGAGAAAGTTGAAACTGCAGGTTATTCAACAAAGAGAACCGACACCATCAACCTAGTTCTTGAAGCTTCAGAAGCTAGAGAAATAGGATTTAGGTGGTATAAACGACATACACCATTTCTGCTAGAGTTTTTATTGGGTAATCTTAATGTCGTGGTTAATGATACAGTGACTATTGACCCATTTTACTTGCTTAGGTACATGTCTACAGACTTAAACAATAGACATGGACGCAAACTGGATTTGGTTCTAGATTCAACTTTAATTAAACATTACATGCAGCATCTTCAGCTGGGTTCAAATGTGCTTAGTAGAACTGAAGAACTGGCCCAGCATGATTATTACACTAACTACAAACTGATTTATAATCCTACAAATACAGAAAGCTTCTACATAGAAACAAGGGATGATGAAAGCGATTATGTGTACCTGTTTAGGTATGATCGACTGAAAGGTGTTAGCGTGGAGCTAAGGAATATTTTAACAGGCGAACGAGTAGATATTCCATCCATCACTGAATAAACCCCGGCGATTCGCTTTGCTCGATTTTATAGACAATCATGGGTGCCATCATCTTCGCTCTGCGCAACGCTTCTTCAGCGATAGGTCCGGCGAAATGTTCTTTGAGGTTGGCTTCCCACAGGTCGAGCCATCGCTCAAAATGCAGCGCTGTCAGGGTCTTTTTCTTGTGCAGACTGATATGCGGGCTGATGGGATTGCCTTCGTAGCGAACGGTTCCCAAGAGTATGCTGGTCCAGAAGTCGGTGATAACCGGAATATGGTGGTCCCAATCCAATTGCACTACTTCGGTAAAAAAAGAGCCGATCAGCTCATCTGCTTTGGCTTTGGTATAAAAGCGCTCAATCAGATAAAGCACATCGGCTCTGCTGCTTATATCGGCTTTGCTCATAGAGCGCCGTTCACGATTTCATCCACCACTGTTGGGTCCAAAAGGGTAGAGGTATCGCCGAGCTTGTCAGATTCGCCTTCTGCCACTTTACGCAAGATGCGGCGCATGATTTTGCCGGAGCGTGTTTTAGGCAATCCGCTTACAAACTGGATTTTTTCCGGTTTAGCGATTTTTCCAATCTGCTCGGTTACGGTTTCGATAATTTGAGCACGCATCATATCCGGATCGCTAGGCAATTCTTGGCAGATAACGTAGGCGTAGATCGCTTGACCTTTAATGTCGTGCGGATAGCCTACTACAGCAGATTCTACTACCATAGCGTTGGCGTTAATCGCTTGTTCAATCTCTGCTGTACCGAAACGGTGGCCGGATACGTTGATAACGTCGTCTACACGTCCGATGATACGGTAGAGACCATTCTCATCACGTTTGGCGCCGTCGCCGGTAAAGTAATGTCCTTTGTAATGCGAGAAGTAAGCCACACGGCAACGCTCATGGTCGCCATAAGTAGTGCGCAACATCGAAGGCCAAGGGAATTTAACACAGAGGTAGCCTTCCACTTCGTTTTCTTCAATGGTTTTGCCTTCTTGGTCAAGGAGCACCGGCTGAATGCCTGGTAACGGCAATCCGGCGTGTGCCGGACGCATTGGAGAGAGGTCGCCGAGGCCGGAAAGCATAATGCCTCCGGTTTCGGTTTGCCACCAAGTATCTACAATAGGGCATTTGCTTTTGCCTACGTGCAGGTGGTACCATTTCCAAGCTTCTTCGTTAATTGGTTCTCCTACTGAACCCAAGACGCGCAATGAGTTTAAGCTATACGAAAGCACGTGGTCGTCTCCGGCGGCCATCAAGGCACGGATAGCCGTTGGTGCGGTATAGAAGATGTTTACGCCGTGTTTATCGCATACCTGCCAGAAACGGCCAGCATCCGGATAGGTAGGTACGCCTTCAAACATCAAGGTGGTAGCACCTGAGAGCAAAGGTCCGTAAACGATATAGCTATGTCCGGTAATCCAACCTACATCGGCTGTACACCAGTACACATCACTTTCTCTGTATTGAAATACGTTTTGGAAGGAATAGGCAGTATACACCATATATCCTCCGCAGGTATGCACTACACCTTTTGGTTTACCAGTAGAACCGGAAGTATAGAGGATGAAGAGCATGTCTTCAGAATCCATCGGCTCTGCCGGACAAACTTTTTCCATGCCTTGGATGGCATCGTGCCACCAGATATCGCGACCGGCTTTCATTTCCGGGGCCCAGTTCAAACAATTGTAAACAATTACTTTTTCAATGGTATCGCAGTGTTCCAAGGCTTCGTCAACCACGCGTTTGAGGGGAACTTGCTTTGGTCCGCGGTTTAGGCCGTCGGCAGTGATGACCATGGTGGCCTGAGCATCTTGGATACGGTCTGCAATGGCGTTAGCAGAGAAACCGGCAAACACCACAGAATGCACCGCGCCAATGCGTGCGCAAGCAAGAACAGCAATGGTAAGCTCCGGAATCATAGGCATGTAGATGATCACACGATCACCTTTTTTCACGCCTTGTGCTTTGAGCGCATTCGCGAACTCATTTACTTTCTCGTATAACTCACGGTAAGTCAAACGCACAAAACGCTCTTTAGGGTCGTTCGGTTCCCAGATCAAGGCGAGCTTGTTGCCGCGCTTTTCCAGGTGACGGTCTAAGGCGTTTTCTGTGATATTGAGTTTTCCGTTTACGAACCATTTGATATTAGGCTCGTCGAAGTTCCAATCCAGCACTTTATCGTAAGGCTGTTGCCAAGAGAAATTTTGAGCTACTTCATCCCAGAATGCTTCCGGTTGCTCTACACTTTGGCGGTATTTATTTTGGTATTCTTCAAATGAGTTAATACGTAATTCCATTAGATTGATTTAGGGTTATGGTCTTCAGCCAAATGTATCAAATTCGGCAACCGGGAACAAGCATTATATTCCCGCTTTTGCATAAATAATGCTTATCGGCTTTGCTGTACAAACGGTCTGGAATACCTGTATTGACCGTCTATTTCCACCTGCAGTAGCAAAATTTGCTGCTGTGCTTCAGGCTGGAGAATAATCTCATATTGGTCCATTTTGGTATCCGAGTAAAATTCAGAAACAACGCGCCCATCTAGTGTGCTGATTTTGTAGCGAAGGTGATGCATCGGCTGTTGGTTTAAGTGAATGCGCATGCGGTGTCTGGCCGGATTCGGACTGATTTGCATCTCGATAGGGTTCGGTGTGCTCATTTTCTGCACGCCTGTGGTTTGATTCGGGTGCACGTATACCGCCTTAATGCGGTTGTCTGCGCTGGTATTGGCAATGGTATTATTGCTAAACGGGTTGAGCGATGTAGAGCGAATGCCGCCAACGATATACCCAATCAAAATGCTGTCGCCTTGCATGGAATCCAATAGAAGCACTTCATTGTGAATATTAGCCAAGTTCATCAGGGGAACGAACTCTGCACTCGCGCCGGAGAAGTCGGCCATGCTGGTAGGCAATGCTAATTCTTCCAAGCTGTCTAGCGCATCCAATTTGACGATGCTGATGGTTTTAACAAAGGGTACTTGATCGTCTTTGATCAATTGTGCACCATCGTAATAGTATTGGCTCAAGCCTCCGAAAAAGACCATGTAATTATCGTCTTTGGCAGCATCGTAAAGGGTAGCGCTGGCACTGTGGTAATGACTCAAATACTGGTTAAAGCTCGTTCGTGGCGTATAGCTCATGGAATCGATAAAGACAGGATAGAGAAAAGGTAAATCTTGTTGGGCTTGGAAAACACCGCTGGAGATCATTAAACCTACATTGCTATTGTCTTTGGCGTAGGTCATGAGGTTATAATCACGGCGGTGCAGATGGTTCGCATCGCTCATGGAACGTTTATCACTCACTTGCAAGCCTCCATTTACCTGAACCTTAAACACCCGAACGGCATCGGTATAGGTTTGGGTATACGTGGCGTTGCCCATCGGGTTATAGCGTCCGTCAAATTGGTGTCCACCAACAAGGTAGAAGTCGTCGCCCAGGTAGGAAAGGTGTCCGCCGGTAACTGCAAAATAGGGATCTTGAATTTGTTGAATTGCGGCACTGATATCACCACCGGCCAACATGGAATCGGTCAATCTTCCCAATTCAATGGTGCAGAGAAAAGGAAATGTTTTGTGGTCTAAGCTGCTGGGTGAATAGGCATAACCTCCGGCGATGTAAAGTGTATCGCCGTTTTGATGAAAGTTCATGTTGGTGCTTTGCAAATGCTCCTGCAAATCTTGTGGGAGCACCGTAACGGAGGTTTCAATTACCTGGTCGGTTTGGGTATTCCACAAGATGATTTTTTGGTTGTTTCCGGCAGTTTGAAAAGCAGCAAAAGGTTGCCGCGGGTGAATGCCATCTGTTCTGCCGCCAACAAAAACCACATAGGAGCCGTGTTGGCCAAAAGCGAAGGAGTGAATTCCATTGATGCCACTCACGGTTTTATCGGTCAGGCTAAGGCTGAATGGAATTTGGCTTTGGGCCATCGCTAACAAACTAATGAAGCTTGCAAGCAGAACTGAGATAGATCGAATCATACTGCAATTTCCTGTAAGCGAAGTGTTTATAATGTGATTAAAATCACATCTCTCCAGAAAGTCCAGTATAGGTATTAAGAATTGGAATCTTCCTGGAGTTCTTTTGGGGCAGTTTTCAAACGTAATGTAAAAGTAGAGCCGGCATCAGGCTTGCTTTCTGCGGTTAAGGAGCCACCCATGGCTTCGGCCTGATTACGGGAGATAAACAAACCTACTCCTTTGGCGTCTTCGTTGTGATGGAAGGTCTTGTAGAGTCCAAAGAGCTTGTCGCCATGCCTTTCCAAGTCAATCCCTATTCCGTTGTCTACAAAATCGAAGCTCAAGTAATCTCCATCCAGCTGACAGCGAATTTCAAGCTGAAGGGGTTTGTCAGGCGATCGGTATTTGATGGCATTGGAGAGGAGATTGAACAAGATACTGTCGAGGTATGCGGCAACTCCATAGGCTTTGACCTTGTTCTCACAATGAAGGCTTATCGTAGCATTTGCAGCGTTGAAATCGGTTTCCAGGAGCTTGAGGTTTTTCTCTACAAAGGGCCAAGGGTCTAGCGCCTCCAAATGTTCATTGGTCTCCAACTGCATGGCCGTAATCTCACTCAAATGGTAAATGGTTTCGTCCAGATTTTCGGAGGCTTGGGTCAGGTGTTTATAGGATTGAAGTTCGCTCACTTGAGGGGCATCCAGTTTGAGCATGTCAAGCATCAATGCAGTATTGGCAGAGTGTGAGCGAAGGTTATGCGAAACGATATGGGCAAAGTTGATCAAGCGTTCGTTTTGATCTTGAACTCGTTCCAGCAACCTTTTAGACGCATCGATATTGGTGATCTGGGAGATGAAATGCAGGGGAGTGCCTTCGGCATCCTTTACCAAAGAAACGGCCAATAGTGCCCAAACAGTCTGTCCCGACTTAGTCAAGTACCGTTTTTCCATTTGGTAGTTATCCATGCTGCCTTCGAGGCATTGTCCGAGCAGGTCAAGGTCTAGATTGAGATCGTCTGCGTGGGTGATGTCTTGAAATGAACGTTGTTTCAGTTCGGCTTCGGAGTATTCCAAAAAGCGACATAAACTCTGATTTACTTGGAGCCACTTGCCATTTAAGCCCACTAAGGCCATGCCAATGGAAGCATATTCAAAGGTTTGCCTGAAGAGGTTTTCGTTTTTTTGGAGCTCGGTTTCGGTAACTTTACTTTGGTGAATATCTTGAAATAGGCCATAAACGCCAATGGTAGTTCCGTTTACCACTTCTGGAATGCCAACCGATCTAACCCAATTTAATTTTCCTTTCGCTGTTTTGATTTGCAAGGTTTCATCAAAATGTTCTCCCTTGTCTATGGCGTTTTTGATAAGCTGAGTTATGCGGTCGCGGTATTTGCCTTCCGGATAAAAATGGATGGCAGTATCCAATACGGGAGTATACTCTTCCGGCACTTCGTGAATGCGTTTGGTTTCTGAGCTCCACGTTAGTTTTTGATTTACCAAGTCGAGCTCCCAGTAGCCAATGCCTGCCAAGTGGTTACTTCGTTCCAAGAATTCCAAGGCGCGCTCGTACCTGAGCCTTACCATATTGTCTGCGCTTGATTCGTTGGTGCCGAGATTGAAATCAGGATGAATGGTTATCGCAATGAGGCCTTCGCTGTTTTTTTGCGATTCAAGTATGGCAGTTGCTAGTTTAGGGCTTGGGCTAGCGATGCTTTCTGAATGGGAGGAATTACTGAGAATCGCCTCCGCAAGCTTGGGTGAAAGGTGATTTTTTAGCGCCGCAATCCCTGCATCATACCCTGAGATTTCATCAGGCCAATTTGGGAAATAGTACTTGATGGAATCGCTTGCTTGGCTACTTCCGTCGTTTGGGTTTAACAAGAGAAAGGCAAGGGCAGCATCTTCAGTGCTCATGGAATACTCCGGAAAAGCATTCCAGATTTGAATTAGCAATGTGCGGAGTTTGAATGATTCTCTTGGCATCAGAGGAGAAGATAAGCCTAATCGGTAAAAGTCAATCGATGTGCTGAAATTTTCTTTCTCAACTATTATGGGTGTGCTCCTTGAACCAGGTCGCTAGGCTAGGGGCTTATAATGAAAAAGCAGCTGCTCCTTGTTTGCCTTGGTGCTTCTGAGTGAGAGGAATCTGCAAGTTCAATCTTGCTAACTCTACCACCTCAAGCGGGCGAAACAAAGGGCAACTGCCTTTGAATATGCGTTTGAAGCTGGAAAGGACTAAGCCTTTACAGGTTGTAGTTTACGATCGTAAGTTCCGTTTCCTAGTGCATTTAAAACGGTGAAATGGCTGCGCAATGCACCCAAGAAAGTTTTATGCTCTAAGTATGGAATGCCATAGGATTCTGCTGTAGACTTCACAATTTTTGAAATCTCTTTGTAATGGATATGGCAAATATTCGGGAAGAGGTGATGCTCTACCTGGAAGTTCAAGCCTCCAACAAACCAGCTCAAGAAAAAGCTCTCACGAGCGAAGTTTGAAGTGGTTTTCAATTGGTGGATTGCCCAGTTGTTTTCTACATTACCGTTCTCATCCGGAATCATGAATTCTGTTTCCTCAATAACGTGAGCCGATTGGAAAATCAAAGCGAGAATCAATCCGCTAACGAAATGCATACCCAAGAAGCCGAGCATGGTTTGCCACCAAGCGATATCCGAAATGAAAATAGGAAGGATAAGGGTAAGCAATACGTATACAATCTTGAAAAGAATCAAGTGGGTTAAGCTTTGTTTGAAGCTCAATCCTTGACGTTGCAATAAGTTTCTTCTAGAGTAATCCATAATCTGTTTGAAGTCTTTCCAGATTACCCAGTAGAGGGTCATGGTTCCGTACAACAATGGAGCGTAAATAACCTGAAAGCGGTAAATGAATTTTCTCTCTTGTCCCGGACGGAAACGCATTACTTTTTGCTCAATATCTTCGTCGTATCCTTCTACGTTGGTAAAAGAATGGTGAAGTACGTTGTGCTGAATTTTCCAATTGATATGGTAAGCTCCTAAGAAATTGGAAGTAAAGCCAAGGAGCTTATTGATTTTTTGATTTTTGGAGTAGGATCCGTGGTTGGCATCGTGCATGATAGACAAGCCAATGCCTGACATGCCTAGTGCCATAAGGAACCACATAGCCATAACCGGCCAAAGGGAAGAAGCAACCCCGGTAAGGATCATGATGAAGGGTACGAAGTACAATAGCATCATGAAAATGGTTTTGAAAACCATCTTGCCGTTGGCGTGCTGTGAAATGTTGTTTTCCTTGAAATAATCGCTGACGTTCTTGCGAAGGGCTTTGATAAATTCTGGCTGTTGTTGGTTGTTGAATTTAACAGTCGGTATATTCATTGGTATTCGAAATTGTTCAAAGATAAATTTATTCAAGTGCATAGAATGCACAAGGCAGTAAAAATTCTTGATAAGTAGGAAAAACTTTGAACAAAAACGGAATTGCGGGACTGGCTTAGTGTACTTTTATCGCCTTGATAATCCGAAAATTACCACCAAAATTAGCCCCTTTATCGCTGAGCACTTTCCAATTTAAATCTTCGCTTAAAGTGTAGAAATTTCGCGTGATATCACTAAACAAAAAATGTGTCAGTTTATTCAAGATTCGGCGGAGTATACCGGTGGTTTTCGCTTGATTGAACTTGTCGAAGACCGCAATTTGTCCTCCGGGTTTTAGCACGCGGTCCGCTTCATTTAGGCAAGCTACCGGTTCCGGGATAACCGCAACAATCAAATGTAAAATCACAGCGTCAAAAAGGGTATCTTCTAACTCCAGGTTCTGTCCATCCATCACCCGCGTTTCCAGTTTAACGCCTGTTGCGAGCTTTTGCGATTTACATTTCTCGAGCATAGCCGGAGTGAGGTCAGTGGCTAATACTTCAACGCCCTCCGGGATATACGGAAGATCCAAGCCTGTGCCCGCACCCACAAGAAGTACTTTTTGTCCCGCTTGCAGATTCAAAGCTTCAATCGATTTCCTTCTCGATTCGTTAAAGATGCCTGCAATCCAGTCGTAAATGGGTGCATAAAACGAATACCGAAGCCTATTCCATTTCAGTTCATTCATGGCCTTCAGTTTTTGAAAACGATATGCCAATAGGCTGAAAAAGTATCTTGTTCTGAGCGGATTTTAAGGTTAATGATTTGTCCGCTTTTCAAGTTGTGCTCACTGTCTTTGCCGCTGCTCTGGTACGACTGCAGTTTTTCCGGTGAGTACAAACGAATAATGTCTTGGTCTTTGATCTGACGGAGGTATTTGTAATACGATTCTTTCGGCCAGCGAAGTATCCAAATCACTTGTCCATTGGCTAGTTGGCGGTTTTGCCAATTGAGCGATGGGTTTTCCACTTCATTTACCATCACGTGCGTGGAATCCGGGTCGGGGTTGGCGCTGAAGGCGGCAATCACAACTAAATCGGCAAAAGGATCTTCATGAGCACCTATGCTGGAGCCTCCACTGTTTCGGGTAAGTTCACCACTGAAATCGCCTTTTTGAAGTTGTTCTATTTTTCCTTCTAGCCAAAGCTTCTGGTCTGCCTCGTCTATGTTATTGGCAAAATGGTCGTCCATCAAATAATACAGGTACAAGCCGGGTTTGATGGGTTCACTCACTACTTCGGCAGTGAGGGTATCGGTATGGGCCAAACTGTCTTGCTTGGAATCCGAGGCTTCCTCGTTTCGGATAAAGGGATTGCAAGCCAATAACAGCGGCATCAATAAAAGAAGTTTGTGCATTAGAGAACTATATGGCTTGCAAGTTAAACGCTTCGGTAGTTTAATCTTTCGTCATCAGACCTACGTTCAATTTTAGAAGGTATAAGGTTGGGCTAATTCTGAGCGAACAAAGGAATTGTCCAGCGAACAGAAGCGCTGAGCGAACTGATTTTTACCGATCCGGCAATTCTAACTTGATCTACTGAAGGCCATTTGGCTATAGGCTGAAATTGCCCGTAGTATTCCAGATGAAACCCGATACCTTGGGTGCCTATCTTACGCTGAATGCCTAAGTTTCCGAAATAACTTGCTTGTAGATTTTGTATATCTCCTTTCTGCTTGAGCGTATCAAATTCATTGTTCATGTAGGTGATATAGCCCATTCCTAATCCTATTCCATAACTCAGATTCCAATTTGCATTCAGTTTGCTCTGGCGGCGCAACTGGCTGGTTACCTGCAATTGATCCAAATAGGCGGAAATAACTGTTTGGTCTTGCGTTTGGTTGTTGGTTAAAACATCGCGGCCACCGCTTCTGAAGTAATGAATACCGGATACCCACTGAAAGGAACCTTTGAGTTGATGTCCGTAATTGGCTTGGAGTCCGAATCCCGGGAATGGATTGTTAAAATAAGAGATCTGCTTGGCATCGGATTCACCGATCTTCCAATTCATTTTTCCAAAGTTTATTCCACTGGAAAATTCCAAGAATTGAGCATGTGATGTTAAAGAGAGCACTCCAAAGGTGCAAACAAGAATAATTTTAGTTAGTGGGCGAATCAACATTTTCATAGGTGTATACTTACTTAACACGACCTATAACGCGAAGGTTTTACGTTAAGTGTTTACACAAAGAAAAAATATTATCACTTCTCCTCGTGGTATTCCTCTTCGGTATTGATTTCCCAAAGATTGCTTTTATCGGTGCGTCCGGATAGGATATTGTCTACGGCAGCCATGGCCGTGAGCATACTGTGGTCTTGGTTATTGTATTTGTGCATGCCGTTGCGGCCCACCGGAAACAGGTTGGTAAACCCATTCAGGTAATCGCGGAGCACATGGAAACGGTTATAGGTTCCGAAATAGGCCGGATAGGTTTTCGGCACACGTAAGACGCAGGCATCCAAAACATCGCTCGAATGAATGATGCCCACTTCGTCGAGTTCTTTTTTACCTAAAGTGATGAGGTTTTCATCGCTCTCAGACCAAATTGGGTCGGTGTCTTTGCAGAAGTATTCCAAGCCCAGCCAAACGGTGCCCGGCTCTTTCACTAAATACGGACTCCAATTGTTGAATATCTGCAATCGCCCGATGATCACACCCGGCTCTTGCATGTAAATCCAGTTGTCTTGAATCAGCTTGGGTGCTTGCGGATGGTCTTCTTTGATGCGAAGGTCTTTCAGCAATAAGCCAACGGTGAAGAAATCGCGGTATTCCAATCCTTCTGCTACTTCCACTACTTCGCTCGATTTCTCCGCTTCCAAAACAGCTACCAGTTCTTTTACCGGCATGGTGCTGAAGAAATAATCGCCTTCCAATTCCATGCTGTCGCCGGCTTGATTTACGGCGCGTACCTTGGTGATCTGACCGTCTTTGCTCCAAATGCGGTCTACTTTATACCCCATGTGCAGCTCGGCGCCTTTTTGCAAAACTTCGTCGCGCACGGTTTCCCAAAGCTGTCCCGGGCCTAGTTTCGGGTATAAGAATCGCTCAATAAGTGAAGTCTCTTTTCCTTTTTGAGCGATGTCGCCCTTCTTTTCAAACAGGCTGGTTACAAAGTTCCAAAGGGCACTTTTCAGATTCAGTCCTTTGATGCGCTGACGGCCCCAATCTGAACTGATATCGCTACAGGCTCTGCCCCATACTTTTTCAGTGTATTCTTTGAAGAAGGTGAGGTAAAGTTCTTTGCCAAAGCGGTTGATGAAGAAATGCTCCAGGTTCTCCTCTTTACGAATAGGGAAGAGGGTATAACGCAGGTAACTCACGCCGATTTTCACCATCTTCCACATGCCTAATTTCTTGATGGTATCGGTATTCAGCTTCACCGGATAATCAAAGAATTGCTTGTCGTAGTAGATGCGCGACTTCCTATTTCTTACCAGCATCACCCTATCTGGGTCAGTGGCTGCAAAAGGGTTATCGATGTGTTTCTGTTTGCCGTGGTAGGTGATGTCGATGCTTTCGCCCTTTTCTGCAGCGATGGGCAATATCTTCATCCACCAGTCCATCACCCGGTCTGATTTAGAGAAGAAGCGGTGGCCACCGATGTCGATGCGGTTGCCTTTGTAATTTACCGTTCTTGCGATGCCACCCACGTATTCCGGGTCGGCTTCAATCAAGATAGGCTGGATGTCGCTGCGGTTCACCAACTCATAAGCGGCAGTCAGACCGGCCGGTCCGGCCCCAATGATTATGGCTTTCTTTTTTTGCGACATGGCCGCGAAGGTACAAAAAGGAAAGGCTTGCTGCTACGGAAAATACAGTAGTTAACGGCTAAGCCACTGGCGCAGTTCGGGAGCCTTATCGCGACTCACCATTACTTCATCATCCGGCGCCTTGGGTTCCAAGAATAACTTCATTTTGCCGTTAAAGGAGGGCCGAAGCTCTTTAACCGATTTGGCTGAAACGAGGTAAGACCTGTTCGCTCTGAAGAAATTGTTTGGGTTGAGCTGCTGTTCTAGAGCATCCAAGGTTTCGTCTACCATGAATTGTTCTTTGCTGTGGGCCACCAAAACCACGTGTTTGGCTTGGGCGTGAAAGAAGGCGATGTCTTCCACTTGAATCGGAATCAGGCTTTCGCCTTTTTTAAGGAGGAAGCGGTTTTTATAGGTTCTTGGTTGAAGGTTTTCCAGTAGTTTATCGAGTTGTGCAGCATTGGGGCCTTGGTGCTGTTTGAATTTAGCGATGGCCTTGCTCAACTCTTCCTGTACTATTGGTTTGAGAAGGTAGTCGATGCTATTTTCCTTAAAGGCCTGCAGCGCATACTCATCGTAGGCTGTGGTGAAGATGATCGACGATGTGATTTTCTTGTGCTGTAAGATTTCAAAGCTGATGCCATCGCTCAGCTGAACATCCAGTAGCAGCAGGTCGGGAGCTGTATGGCTGTCAAACCACCTAAGTGCCGATTCTACGCTATCCAGAACGCCTAGTATTTGAAGTTCCGGATCAATTTCACGAATCATCTTTTCCAGTCGTCTGGCCGCCGGGGCCTCGTCTTCAATAATCAGGCAGTTCATGGTTTGAAAAGTGGGATTTTAACGGTGAATAATGCGTTTGAAATGTGGTGACTGATAGCAGGCTTATGTAGTAAAGCCAGTCGTTCGCTTAGGTTTTGTAAGCCTACGCCGGTGGAGGCTTCGGTTTGCCTTTTAGGCTGGTAGGTATTGCTTACCTCAAGCGATTCGCCTTCCTGTTTGATACTAAAGTGAAGGGGCTTATCGCTAGAAATGATATTGTGTTTCACGGCATTTTCGGCAAGCAGCTGCAGACTCAAGGGCAAGACATGCAGACTTAGACTTTCAGGAGGAACAGAGATGTCCCAAGTGAGTTTATCGCCAAAGCGCATCTTTTGCAAGAAAAGGTAGTCGGCAATATTGTTCAGTTCCGTTTCCAAGTCGACCGTGTCTTGATCGCGGTATTGCAGAATATAGCGGTATAGTTTACTGAGTTTCTCAACAAAGGTTACGGCCTGTTCCGGGTTTTCAGGGATGATGGCTGCTAAGGTATTAAGGCTATTGAAGAGGAAATGCGGATTTACCTGATTTTTCAAGGTTTCAAACTGGGCTTGTAAGGTGCGTTGTTTGAGTTGTTCCGTTTCGAGATGGGCTTCTTTCCAGAGTTCGAAGAAGTTTTGCGCTTCGTAGATGGTGGAGATTAGAAAGCTAACGATGAGCGAAACCCGTAATGTGCTGAAATAAAGTCCGCTGGTAAAAAGTATCTCCGGGTTAATCCAATTGGTGAGAATGAAGCATAACAGGTAATTGGTGATGAACACGTAGGCTACGATGCTGAGGACTTGGTAAGCGATGCGTTTGCCGGTTTCCTGGTAGCTATTGTATTTCCGACAGAATCTGGAGATGATTTGCCAGCTCCCTTCCCAATACACCAGGGTGAAGGCTAGGTTGGCAGCCACCGTACGCCAGTCGAGGTGAAAGCCGTCCATGAGCAAAGCGAGTGCTATGGCTATGCCGGGTATTCCAAGCCATTTCGACCAGTTGATGCTATTTGTTGCGGGAGTCATGGAGGTAAACAGGGTTGGAATTTACCGATTTACAGAGAGATGTATCGGCGTTTTGCGACGACGGCATTGGTTTTAAGCGGTGTTCTTCCAGTTCCTCCGCCCAAAGCGGAATGCTCAATAGTACAGCCAGAGCTGGTGCAAGGATTCTCAGTTTTCGCATCATACCGCAAGATGCAAGGTGTTTTTCTTTAGCGAAAGTAGAAGGGGATGAAACGTATCAGAAGGATTATGAAGGGTGATGGTTGCGTTATGAATCGAATTTTAAAACTCGGTTTTTGGAATTTGGCCTTTGGAACTTAGCCTTTGGAACTTGATAATTCCCCGCCCTTCGCCCTTCGCTCTCCGCCCTCCGCTCTCCGCCCTTAGCTCTCCGCCCTTAGCTCTCCGCCCTTAGCTCTCTGCCCTACGCTCTCCGCTCTCCGCCCTTAGCTCTCCGCCCTACGCTCTCCGCTCTTTTACAGCTTCCCAGATCATCTCTTTGCAGGTTTCCAGCGCGTGGAAGTCCATGGTGCCTGGGTGTTCGATATTGAGTTTGGTGAATTCGTGAACGGAGCCTAGGATGAGTGCTTTGAGTACTTCGAGGTTGAGCATGCGCAGATCTCCGTATTCTTGGGCGTGGTGTAGGAAATCATCGAACGACTTCAAATGGAGTTTGGCTTCGTTTTTTGTTTCATCGCTCAAGAAACCACTGTGCTGGTATTGGTCGATGAAGAGCATGTGATCAGGATGTACAAAGCAGTAGTTGTAGTAGCTGGTCCAGATTTTCATGAAATGATAATGTGTAGTCTCCGTTCGTTTTTCCACTTGCAGTGAAGAGTATAGCTGCTGGGCGGTATCGAGAAATAGGGCATTAACCAATTCCTCTTTGTTGCGGAAATACGTATACAGAGATCCGGTTGCCACCCCGGCCGCCTTGGCCACATCGGCCATTCGGAACTCGTTAAAACCTCGTCGTATCACCAGCTGAAGCGCAGCTTGGTAGATGTTTTCTACTTTAGAATGATCCTTGGGTCTCGGCATTTCACCACGAATATAAGTGAATGAGTATTCAGGAATGTGACTGAGGAATGAGAATTAGGATTGAGTATTAGAAACCAGTCTAATTGTGTATTGATATAGTTAATCCGAAACAGGTAGAAGACGATGAGATAGTTTATACCAAGTCTTAGTTTTCACATTGTATTGAAAGGTATGTTCACCCAGTTCATAGGCATTTGCATGGGTGAATGTTCTGAGTAGTTTTGATTTGGAATCTATATCTGGGAAGAACATAATTGAATCGGTTAAAAATTGATCTTGAACAAACTTGTTTGATTCAGTCTGAATGTAGAATACATAGACAGGGCCGCTATTTCCGCCATAGTCCATGGCAATGGCTAAATCATCCAACCCATCGAAATTCAAATCGGCAACAACAATATCACCTTGGTTATTATCAATAATTTCTGCCTTGCTATTTATGCTAGTAGAGTATGAGCGAACAGCATTACAATTTGAGAACGGATCCCCAAAATGAAATCCATCTAAGAAAAGCGAATCCGAGATTGAATTCGTTGCTTTATCTGTGATTTTTACCATTAGGCTATTCGAATCAAGATTCGAAATGGTATCGCTAAACTTATGAAACTTCCATTTTAAATTGAACTGATTGGATAGCAATGTATCAAGACACGTTAACTGGTAAATTTCCGTGTAGGTGTGCTGTTCCGAAATATTTTGAAGAGATTCGGCTTCCTTAATCTTTAGCTCCTCCTTGCAACTAAATTGTAGAAATAGCGATACAAGTAAAATTAGCTTGAAATACAGTGCGTTCATTACATGCAAGTTAAATTATGGCTTGCTAAAAATGATTCCATTATGAATGGCAATACTCTTCATCCCTTCATCTTAAGTAAGATTAGTATCTCTGAACGCCAACAATTGTGACAGTCAACATTAAACAATCAACAAAACCAATTCATCAGTCCCACAGTCCAACAATCCTACTTCTTCTCCTGGCAGAGCTCAATCAAAACGCCATTGGTCCCTTTTGGATGTAGGAAGGCGATGAGTTTATTGTCGGCGCCGTCTTTTGGGGTATCGTGAATCATCTGGAAGCCTTCGCCTTTTAATCGCTCAATTTCTGCGTAGATGTCTTCTACATCAAAAGCGATGTGGTGAATGCCTTCGCCGCGCTTTTCTACAAACTTGGCAATGGGGCTATCGGGGTTGGTGGCTTGAAGGAGTTCAATTTTATTTGGTCCGTTAGCAAAGAAGCTGGTAATCACGCCTTCACTTTCTACAGCCTCCGATTTATACGGTCCGGCTCCCATCAAGGCGGTGAAAAGTTTATTGGAAGCTTCGATGTCTTTTACGGCAATGCCCAAATGTTCAATTTTTCTCATCCCTGCAAAAATCCATTTTTTTAGAAGATTGTTTTACCTTTGTGCTTAGAATTAGTCTAAATAAGAATTATGTTAAAACTACCTATATACCTCGATAATAACGCGACAACCCCAATGGATCCAAGGGTTCTGGAGGCTATGTTGCCTTATTTTAATGAGCGTTTTGGGAATGCGGCAAGCCGCAGCCATAGCTTCGGCTGGACAGCAGAAGAGGCGGTAGACTATGCTCGTGAGCAGATTGCAGCGCTCATCGGAGCAAATCCAAAAGAAATCATCTTTACCAGTGGAGCCACTGAGGCCGATAACTTGGCCATCAAAGGAGTATTTGAGATGTATGCCGAAAAGGGCAAGCATATCATTACCCTGGTAACAGAGCATAAAGCGGTACTTGATACCTGCAAACACATTGAAAAATTGGGAGCTGAAGTCACTTACCTTGGGGTAAAGGAAGACGGCCTGGTGGATCTGGACGAATTGGAAAAAGCCATTCGCCCAGATACCATTCTGGTTAGCGTAATGTACGGCAACAACGAAGTTGGTGTGGTGCAGCCCATCAAAGAAATTTCAGCTATCGCTCACAAGCACGGTGCTTTATTCATGACCGATGCTACCCAAGCGGTGGGTAAAATTCCGGTTGATGTGAACGCAGATGGTATCGACCTGATGGCATTCTCAGCGCATAAAATGTACGGTCCGAAAGGTGTTGGTGCATTGTATGTGCGCAGAAAAGGTCCAAGGGTTAAAGTAACCGCTCAGATGGACGGTGGCGGACATGAGCGCGGTATGCGTTCAGGTACCTTAAACGTACCGGGCATCGTGGGCTTAGGTAAAGCATGTGAAATCGCTCGTTTGGAAATGGCGGAAGAATCAGTTCGCATCCAGAAGTTGAGAGATAAATTGGAAGCCGAACTTCTTACCGTAGAAGAAAGCTACTTAAACGGAAATAAAGAACATCGCTTACCACACGTTGCAAACATCTCCTTTAAATACGTTGAAGGTGAAGGTTTGATGATGGGTGTGAAAGACTTGGCGGTTTCTTCCGGTTCAGCTTGTACTTCTGCCTCATTGGAACCGAGCTATGTATTGAAAAGCTTAGGTTTGGATGATGAGCTCGCACACTCTTCTTTGCGTTTCGGATTGAGTCGCTTTACTACAGAAGAGGAAATTGACTACGCTATTGATCACGTGAAAGTGGCGGTAGAGAAGTTGAGAGACATGAGTCCGCTTTGGGAGATGTTCAAAGAAGGCATCGATTTAAAATCGATTGAATGGCAGGACCATTAATAATTAGGGATTAAGGATAGAAAATAAAGCGTCGCGAGGCGCAGTATAAAATTTTAGAAATATGGCTTACTCAGAGAAAGTAATTGATCATTATACTAACCCGAGAAACATCGGAACGCTTGATAAAGGCAAAAACACCGTAGGTACAGGCCTGGTAGGTGCGCCTGAGTGTGGCGACGTGATGCGTCTGCAGATTGAAGTAGGTGAGGATGGCGTTATCCAAGATGCGAAGTTTAAAACCTTCGGATGTGGATCAGCTATCGCTTCTTCTTCTTTGGCTACCGAGTGGTTGAAAGGAAAAAGCATCGATGATGCGATGAAAATTGACAATATGGACATCGTTGAAGAATTGGCATTGCCACCGGTAAAAATCCATTGCTCTGTTTTGGCAGAGGATGCGATCAAAGCCGCTATCAACGACTACCGCACTAAAAACGGCCTTCCAGCATTGGAAGAAATTAAATAAGAAACATTTCTGCTTGCATTGAAACTTTGGATTAGAAGTTCCAAAAACCAAATAACAAGCTCCAATGGGTGATTCTCTCGTTTGAGATTTGGAATTTGGCTCTTGGAAAATGATTATTTTGGATTCAATAGCAGCTTAATAAATTATAGCATTAAAGTAAACGCTTATGATTACCGCAACACCAAAAGCAGCACTACGCGTAGCTGAGCTTCGTCAAGAAGCAGAACTGGACAACCAGTACTTCATCCGCGTGGCCGTGGAAGGCGGAGGTTGCTCCGGTTTATCGTATAAACTGGATTTCGACAACGAAGAACGTCAAGGCGATCAAGCATTTGAAAGCAATGGCGTGAAAATCGTGGTTGACATGAAGAGCTTTCTTTACCTCTGTGGAACCGAGCTGGACTTTACAGACGGACTCAATGGTAAAGGATTTAACTTCATCAATCCGAACGCAACCCGCACCTGCGGCTGTGGCGAAAGCTTCGCAGTGTAAGAGAGGTTTTATGTTTTAAGAGTTAAGTTTTAAGAACGCTTCTCCTATTGATTAAGTTCACTTAACACTTTAAACGAAACACTTTAAACTTATAGGCCACCTTTAGATTTGAGGGTGGTTTTTTTTATGGCCTATAGATTCGAGTTTGAATAGATTTGTGAAAATGAACTTGTCCCGAATTCTTCTTATTCAATGTCTGGTTATATTTCTGGTTGCCTGTTCTGGTGGTAATAGAAATAGAAGTATTTGTCGCTCAGACATTCTCTTGGATACAATTGAGGGAGCGCTATCGGATAGAGTTGCTTTGTCTCAAATTGATTGTATAGCGCCATTTTCAAATTCTGAATTCATAGGGAAGCTGCCAAGCGTTATAGCGTATCAAGATGTCACGGATAGCTTTTATTGGTATGCCAAAGGAATAATTGAGGAGTTTGATGTGCCTGAGCAGGAGTGGTTCAGTCAAGAGTTTGCCAAATTGGATTCGGTGCGCTTAGGTCTTGATTATTCCTATATGTGGTTAACTTATCCTTCTGATTATCTTTTTTACACATTGACAGATGATTGGCAGGATATACATGGGTTTCCATTGCCTTTTCCTGAACTTCAAAGAAAAGAATTTGAAGCCTTAGCGGGTAGAATGCATTTGCTCCATGTTGCCATGAGAACCGAAGTAAATCAACTTTTTGATCCATCGAAAGATTTAGTGAGGGACTTTGGAGTAGATCTGCATCTTCTAATTTCAAATAGAAATGAAGAGTCGGAGCTAATTGGTATTCTGTATTGGCAGAAGGGTTGGACCGTGAAATATAAAAGTGAGGTGCGAACTCTGTATTAAGCTTTCGTATGCTTCATTTCAGGGACTTAACTCTTAAAACTTAACACTTAAAACCACCTATAAAAGGGTGGTTTTTTTTTATGCCTTCTAGCGAAGCAATTTCCAGTTTCAAAAACAGGTCTGTCCCATTTTCTTTCAAAATAGCCAATTCATCTCCCACAATTTCCCACCTAGATTATCCGTTGGAAATACAGTGTTTTTGGTGCTTGGATTGGGGTGTGGAAAACTAAAGTAGCGATATGGTGTCGTAAAGTGGGTAAAAGTGTCGTGAAATACCCTAATTTTACACTTTGAAAGGGTATACCATGTCCCATTTTATCGGAGAATACGAGTGTAAAATCGACGCGAAAGGCCGTATCAGCCTACCGTCCAGCCTTCGGAGGCAGATTCCGGAAGAGGCTGGCGATCGCCTCGTCGTGAACCGTGGCTTCGATAAATGTTTGGTTTTGTATACCCGCCAAGAGTGGCAAGTGGAGACTCAGAAATTGAGTCACCTCAATGCCTTCAACAAACGGGATCGGATGTTTATACGCCTCTTCAACAATGGGGCAACCGAAATCCAGGTAGACGGTGCTTCGCGGGTTAATATCCCGAAGAAACTACTGGAATATGCGGGTATAGGCGCTGAAGCCGTGCTCTTTGCGTACGGAAATAGAATCGAGATTTGGTCGCGTGAAGAATACGATGATCAGCTGAAGATCGATCCGGACGATTTCGCTTCGTTGGCAGAAGAAGTTATGTCGGGCACTAATCGGGAGGACAATGAGTAATTATCACATCCCCGTGATGCTCACAGAATGCTTAGAAGCACTTAACATATCATCCAATGGACTTTTTGTCGACGTAACCTTCGGGGGCGGCGGGCATTCGCGTGCTCTCCTGTCTCGTCTCGGAGCGGGCGGTCGGCTAATCGCTTTTGACCAGGATGATGATGCTTTGGCCAATGTTCCGGACGACCCTCGCTTTCAGCTGGCGCACCACAATTTCCGCTTCCTCCAGCGCTTTTTGCGCTATTACGATGCCTTGCCTATCGATGGGCTGCTTGCCGATTTAGGCATCTCTTCGCATCAGATTGACGAGGCGGAAAGAGGTTTCGCGCATCGCTTTGATGCAGAACTCGATATGCGCATGAACCGCGACTCCGATCTGAGTGCCTACGAATGGGTGAATGAAACGGAAGTGCCGGCCATGATGAGGGTATTCCGTGAATACGGTGAACTCAACAATGCGCCGGGCATCGCTAAAGCCATCGACTCCGAAAGAGCGAAGGCGGCCATTCGAACCACGGGCGATTTGAAGCTGGCCTTGCAACGCTTCGCTCCACGCGGCAAAGAGAATCAGTTCTACTCGCAGGTGTTTCAAGCCATTCGCATTGAAGTGAACGGTGAGTTGGATGCGCTTAAAGAAATGTTGACCCAGTGTATCGACGTGATCCGTCCGGGCGGACGCCTCGTAGTGATGTCGTACCACAGCTTGGAAGACAGGCTGGTGAAGAATTTTATACAGACCGGCGATTTCTCCGGCAAAGCGAACAAGGACCTCTTCGGGAACTTGATTCGTCCTTTTGCACCGGTAGGGAAAGCCATAAAAGCAAGCGATGAAGAGATTGCCGTCAACTCTAGGGCGCGCAGTGCCAGACTTCGCATAGCAGAAAGAATATGAATCAGCTGAGGACAGAAAAGACACAGCAAGAAGAAGAAAAGCAGACCGAGGAGACCCCAAAAAAGGGCCTCCTAATTCGCTTTACGGAGATGGCCGGATTGGGCGACAAAGCTGAAGTCGCGCAGTTCATGCCTTTCGTATTCTTCCTGAGCTTCCTCACGCTGGTCTACATCTACAATTCGCACCAAGCCATTAAAGTGGTGAGGCAGATTGATGAACTAAACAAAGAGATAAAGGAATACCGTGCGGAATACATCAGTGTGAAGTCGGATTTCATGTATAAAAGTAAACAGTCGCAAGTAGCGAAACGCCTGGAGGGAACGGGTTTGAAAGAACTTACTCAGCCGCCGGTTAAACTTACTTACGACCCGGATAAAGATTTAAAATGAATGTAAAACGCGACATACTTTGGAGGGTCTACGTGGCCTTCTTCGCGGTGGCACTGTTTGGTGTCATGGTGGTGGTGTATGCCGTGCGCATTCAGTTTGTAGAAGGCGAGCACTGGCGCAAAATGGCCGAAGAGCTAACTACCGATTACCAAACCATCGAAGCAGTTCGTGGGAATATCTATGCTGCCGATGGAAGCTTACTCGCTACCTCGGTGCCTATCTACGAGTTACGCATGGACTTCAAAGCCGGTGGTTTGAGCGATGAGGTTTTCAATGTAGAAGTGGATTCGCTAGCCTACCATTTCGCTCAGATGTTCAAGGATAAGTCGCAAGCCGATTACCTCCGTGAATTCAAAGAAGCACGTAAAAAAGGCAGTCGCTACCATTTGCTAAAACGAAAGCTGAGCTTCTCCCAAGTGAAGGAGATGCGCACCTGGCCAATCTTGCGCAGAGGTCAGCATAAAGGTGGACTCATCATTTTAGAAAAAGACCGCAGACAGAAGCCATTTCAACTCTTAGCATTCCGTACCATTGGCTATAGCCAAGAAGGCGTGGCGCCGGTGGGATTGGAAGGAGCTTACAACACTGAATTGGCCGGTGTTTCGGGAAAACGCCTGATGCAAAAAGTGGCCGGTGGCGTCTGGATTCCGGTGAATGCCGATAACGAGATTGAGCCGGAGAACGGCAAAGACGTATACACCACTATCGATGTGAATTTGCAAGACGTAGCGGAAAACGCACTCTACGAAACCTTGGTAAAACACGATGCGCTGAACGGTTGTGCCATCCTCATGGAGGTAGAAACCGGGCACATCAAAGCCATCGCTAACCTTGCACGCAAGAGCGAAGGCGTATACGGAGAAGAATACAATTTCGCGGTGGGTGAAAGCGAAGAGCCGGGCTCCACCATCAAATTGGCTTCCCTAATTGCGCTTTTGGAAGAAGGTATTTCGCTCGAAGACTCTGTGGATGTGGAATTGGGTCAAACCAAATTCTTTGATCGTACCATGAAAGACTCTGAGCCGGGTCACTACCAAATGCTGTCGCTGCAGCAGGCGTTTGAGAAGTCCAGTAACGTGGGTATCTCCAAGCTGGTTTACAAACAGTTTAAAGAGCAGCCTCAGAAGTTCATCGACTACTTCTCTCAGATGGGTCTTGATAAGCCTTTGAACCTGCAGATTACCGGAGAAGGAAAGCCAAGAATTAAAAACCCGAAAGACAACGACTGGTATGGAACAACCCTGCCGTGGATGTCTATAGGCTACGAGACGCAGTTTACACCACTCAAGATTTTAACCTTGTACAATGCCATCGCTAACCAGGGCCGCATGGTAAAACCTATTCTGGTTACCGAGGTAAGGCAGACCGGTAAGCTGGTGCATAAATACGAAACCGAAGACATCGCGAAGAGTGTTTGCAGCAAAGAGACCTTGAAAAAGGTGCGTCAGGCATTGGAAGGTGTGGTGCAAAACGGTACCGCACGTAACCTGAAAAACGACAATTACCGCATTGCCGGAAAAACGGGAACCACGCAGATGGCCCGCGGGGGCAAGTATACCAAGTCGTTCTACAAAAGCTCTTTTGCCGGTTATTTCCCGGCCGATAATCCGAAGTATGCCTGCATCGTCTCCATCAACGGAGCAAGCAAAGGCATTTACTACGGCTCTGCAGTGGCAGGTCCGGTTTTCTTGGAAATAGCGAATAAGGTATACGCCAGCAGCCTTCACATGCACAAAGACATTAGCGAAACGGCTCATACGCCTGAAATCGCCACGCCGCGCAATTTCTCAGGTAAGTTGAAAGACATCCGCGACGTGATGAATCGCTTGAACATCGCTCACAAAGTGGGTGAGGCGAATGAAGAAATTGAATGGACTACCACGGCTCGCATGGAACGCAACATGAGGCTGGAGCAACGTAAGATCATCCAAAACCTAGTACCGAACGTAAGCGGCATGAGTCTACAAGATGCCCTATTCCTCTTGGAGAACAGAGGGCTGAAAGTAGTGGTGAGCGGAAAAGGTAATGTATACCGACAAAGCATGAATCCGGGAACGGCCGTATACAAGGGAGCAACAATCGTAATTGAACTAAGGTGAAGCAACTCGAACATATAACGCAAGAGCTGAATCTAATTCAGGGTAGCCTTCCGAAAGGAGAGGTGAAAGGCCTCACCATGGATTCGCGCAAGGTGGAGCCGGGTTATGTGTTCATTGCGGTAAAAGGCACACGCGTAGACGGTCATGACTTTGTTGATGAAGTGCTCGCTAAAGGAGCTTTGGCTGTGGTGGGCGATCAGGCGATGCCGGGCAAAGAAGGCTATATCCAAGTACCCGATTCATCTGACGCTTTAGGTAAGATGGCTGCCGCTTTCTACGACTATCCTTCCCGCGAAATCAAAGTGGTGGGCGTTACCGGAACCAACGGCAAAACCACGGTTTCTACTTTACTCTACGAGCTTTTTGTTCGTTTGGGTTACCGCGTTGGTTTGCTTTCCACGGTACGTAACCGCATCCACGATAAGATCCTCGACTCAACGCATACCACACCCGACGCCATCAGCATTCAATCGCTTTTGAGAAGAATGCGCGACGACGGCTGCGACTTCTGTTTTATGGAAGTGAGCTCGCATGCTATTCACCAAAAACGCATTGCCGGCATCGAGTTTACAGGTGGCATTTTCACCAATATCACCCACGATCACCTCGATTACCACGGCACCTTCGACAATTATTTAAAAGCGAAAAAGGCCTTCTTCGACCAATTGCCGGATGAAGCCTTTGCCCTCACCAATAAAGACGACCGCAATGGTGCGGTGATGCTGCAGAACACCAAGGCTACACGCTACTCTTATAGCCTAAGCGCTATGAGCGATTTCAAGGCGCGTATCCTGGAGCACGACTTCAATGGCATGTTGTTGCGCGTAGACAATGAGCCGGAAGCCTGGTTTAGACTGATTGGTAAGTTCAATGCGTACAACCTTTTGGCAGTTTACGGAACAGCCATTCTGTTGGGCATCAGCCGAGGCGAAACCTTGCATCACCTGACGCAGCTAGGCAGCGTGGCCGGTCGCTTTGATTACCTGCGTGAAGCCGGAATCACCGGTATTGTTGACTATGCCCATACCCCGGATGCTTTGCAGAATATCCTGGAGGTAATCAACGAAGTGCGCACGCGTAATGAAGAGCTAATCACCGTAGTAGGCTGTGGTGGCGATCGCGACAAAGCGAAGCGCCCGATTATGGCTGAGATCGCGACCAAGCTAAGCACCAAGGTGGTGTTTACCGCCGACAATCCGAGAAGCGAAGACCCGGAAGAAATATTAAATGAGATGGAGGCTGGTGTGCCGGCTACCGACTATAAAAAGACCATGCGCATCACGGATCGCAAAGAGGCCATTAAGGCTGCCGTGAACTTGGCTAAACCCGGTGACATCATCCTGATTGCCGGCAAAGGCCACGAGACCTACCAAGATATTAAGGGCGTAAAACACCCATTTGATGATAAAGCGATACTGCAGGAGATGTTAATCAAACTTAAATCCTAAGGCTATGTTGTACTACCTCTTTGAATACCTCGATAAGCACTTTAACCTGGCCGGAGCCGGTGTATTTCAATACATCTCCTTCCGTACGGCTGCGGCTATCATTACCTCGCTCATCATCTCCTTGCTGTTTGGCAAGCGTTTGATCGACTGGTTGCGCGGACAACAAGTGGCAGATGAGATTCGCGACTTAGGTTTAGACGGTGAGAAGCAGAAGAAAGGTACGCCTACCATGGGTGGTATCATCATCTTGGGGGCTATCATTATTCCAACCCTGCTTTTCGCTCGCTTAGAAAACCTCTACGTCATCTTGATTTTGGTGGCCACCATCTGGTTGGGCTTCATCGGCTTCTTAGACGATTATATCAAAGTATTCAAAAAGGATAAAGCGGGCCTAGCCGGCCGATTTAAAATCTTGGGTCAGGTTGGTCTAGGGCTCATTGTGGGTAGCACCTTGTATTTCCATGAAACGGTGAAGGTGAGAGAGTATATCGCCCCTGCAGAGTATACGGCCATGGAAGACCAATCTGCGGTGAAAACCTTTGTAACCAACGAGGGAGATACTTTATACTACCAAGACAGTAAATCGCTTTCAACCACCATTCCTTTTGTGAAGGAAAATGAGTTTAGCTACGCCTCCATCACACGCGCTTTGGGCGATACCGAGGGCAAGCTCAACTGGCTGCTTTATGTGTTGGTGGTGACCTTCATTATTACGGCGGTTTCCAACGGAGCGAATATCACAGACGGCATTGATGGATTGGCTGCAGGTGTATCGGGTATCATCGGTGTGATTTTGGGCATTTTCGCCTACCTCTCCGGTAACATACTATTCTCCAGCTACCTCAACATCATGTATATCCCGCACTTGGGTGAGCTGGTGATTTTCTCGGGAGCCTTTGTGGGAGCATGTATCGGCTTCTTGTGGTACAACAGTTTTCCGGCGCAGGTCTTTATGGGCGATACCGGCAGCTTAGCCTTGGGTGGGGTTATCGCAACCCTGGCTATCATGGTGCGTAAAGAATTGTTGATTCCGATTCTCTGCGGCATTTTCCTCGTAGAGAACCTGAGTGTGATGATTCAGGTAGCCTACTTCAAGTATACCAAGAAGAAGTATGGCGAAGGACGAAGAGTCTTCTTGATGTCGCCATTACACCACCACTACCAAAAGAAAGGCTACCACGAAAGCAAAATTGTGACTCGCTTCTGGATCATCGGAATCTTCTTGGCCATCCTCACCGTAATCACCCTAAAACTGAGATAAGCACTTGAACAAGAAACTGGTCATATTAGGTGCAGGCGAAAGCGGAACAGGCTCAGCCATCCTCGGAAAACTTCGGGGCTGGGAAGTCTTTGTCTCTGATAAGGGAGAAATCAAAGAGCAGTACCGCCAGGAGCTGGATGAGGCCGGTATCGAATGGGAAAGCGGTCAACACAGCGAAGAGCGCATTCTTGCTGCCGATGAGGTGATTAAAAGTCCGGGCATTCCGGATAAAGCACCGCTGATTCAATCGCTTAAAAAGCAGGGAACACCGATCATCTCGGAGATTGAGTTTGCCGCACGCTATACCACAGCCAAGCTAATTGGCATTACCGGTACCAACGGTAAAACAACCACCACATCGCTTTGCTACCACATCTTTCAAAAGGCAGGATTGCGAGTAGGCTTAGGCGGTAACATCGGTAAAAGCTTTGCACGCCAAGTGGCCTTAGACGACCAAGATTACTACGTATTGGAAATATCCAGCTTCCAGCTGGACGATACCTATACCACGCGATTCCATGCGGCGGCATTGATCAATATCACGCCGGATCATTTGGATCGCTACAACTACGAACTCAAGAATTACATCGATTCCAAATTTCGGATTACCCGCTCACAAACGGCAGAAGACCTCTTCGTGTACTGTGGCGACGATCCGATTACGATGGAGCATATCGCCGACTATACCATCCTCGCTCAACGCTTTCCATTTACGATTGACGCAGAGCACAGCAGTCCGGGTGCATGGGTGAAAGACGGCGAGCTGCACATTGAAACCAAACAAACAGAAAACAACTTTACCATGGCAATACAAGAACTCTCCCTTCGGGGCAAACACAACAACTACAACTCCATGGCGGCGGCCGTTATTGCGAATGCATTCAATATTCGCAAGGAGGTTATCCGCGAAAGCTTAAGCGATTTCCAAAACGTAGAACACCGTTTGGAAAGTGTGGGCAAAGTGCGCGGAGTGGAATTTATCAATGATTCCAAAGCGACCAACGTAAACTCCAGCTGGTATGCCCTAGAAAGCATGGATCGTCCGGTGATCTGGATTGCCGGTGGGGTAGACAAAGGCAACGACTACAATTTGCTGAAGCAGTTGGTAAAAGACAAGGTGCGCATCATCGTGTGCTTGGGACTTGACAACCGCAAAATCCACGAAGCTTTTTCCAAAGACGTGGACATGATTCTGAATACCACTTCCATGCAAGAAGCCGTAAAGGTAGCCTACCACATGGCCGATAAGGAAGATGCGGTATTGTTGTCGCCAGCCTGCGCCAGCTTCGATTTGTTTGAAAACTACGAAGACCGCGGTCGCCAATTTAAGAAGTACGTTAAAAACCTCTAAGCGATGTACAACTGGCTGTTATCAAAAGTTAAAGGTGATACGGTGATCTGGACCATCGTAGTGCTACTCTCTGTGGGTGGCCTGCTGGCGGTATACAGCTCAACCGGTTCATTGGCCTTTAAACAACAGGGTGGTAATACCGAGTTCTACCTCCTGAAGCAGCTGGTCTTTATCCTTTTGGGTTTTGGGTTTATGTGGCTTTGTCACCTTTTAGACTACCGCTACTATTCCCGACTCTCTCAGTTGTTCTTGTATTTGTCTTATCCTCTGCTCCTCTATACCTTGTTGTTTGGGGTGGAGATCAACGATGCCCGCCGGTGGATTGCCATACCGGGTACGGGCCTCACGTTCCAGACGTCCGACTTAGCCAAGCTCGCGCTTATTATGTACGTAGCGAGGTTCTTGTCGAAACGCCAGGAAAACATCAAAGACTTCAAAGGTGCCTTTTTACCGATATTGATTTCGGTATCCGTTATCTGTGTTCTGATAGCGCCGGCTAACCTTTCTACAGCCTTAGTTATCTTTTCTACTTGTTTGCTTCTGATGTTCATCGGACGTATTCCGATTAAGTATATCCTTGCCGTGGTGGCAGCAGGTGTGGTAACCTTTGCTTTAGCCGCTTCGCTGGTATTTAATATGCCGGATGAGAAACTGGAAAACATCGCGCGTTTGCGCACTTGGAAAGCACGTATTGAAAACTTCATGGCTGATAATCCGGAAACGGGTGGAGGTAATTTTCAGAACGTACAAGCCAAGATTGCCATTGCAGGCGGTGGCTTAACAGGAAAAGGTCCGGGTAATAGCACCCAACGTAATTTCTTGCCTTCACCTTATGCGGATTTCATCTTCGCTATCATCTTGGAAGAATACGGGCTGATGGGAGGCGTAGCGCTTATTTTCCTGTATTTGCTTTTACTCTTCCGATCGATACGGATTGTGATAAAGAGTCCGAAAGCCTTTGGCGCCCTGCTGGCCGTCGGACTGAGTTTCAGCCTGGTAATCCAGGCATTCATCAACATGGGCGTAGCGGTCAATATTTTCCCTGTTACCGGATTGGCTTTGCCGCTGGTGAGCATGGGGGGTACGTCTACCATCTTTACCAGTTTAGCCTTCGGTATCATTCTTAGTGTAAGCCGAACGATTGAGCAAGAGGGTGGTGAGGTAAATGAAAGTGAGGTGGCCCATGCGTAAAGTGATTATTTCTGGAGGAGGTACCGGCGGACATATTTTCCCGGCTGTAGCGATAGCCAATGAGATAAAGTCGCGCTACCCGGATTGTGAGATTCTCTTCATCGGAGCGAAAGGCCGCATGGAGATGCAGAAAGTGCCGCAGGCCGGATACCAAATCGAAGGATTGGATATTGCCGGATTGCAGCGCAAGCTAGATCCGAAGAATTTGTTGTTGCCGTTTAAGGTGATTAAAAGTTTGCTTCAAGCGAGAAGTATCATCAAGCGATTTAAACCTGAGGTGGCTGTGGGGGTTGGAGGTTATGCTTCAGCGCCTATGTTGTTCATGGCTCAGATGGCGGGCATCCCGACACTGATTCAAGAGCAGAACAGTTTTGCCGGTTTAACAAACCGCATCCTCGCTAAACGTGCGAAAAAGATTTGTGTTGCCTATCCAAATATGGATCAGGTATTCCAGGCAGAGAAGATTGTTTTAACCGGGAATCCGGTAAGAAAAGACATCGCTTCCGGTCAAGCCAGTAGAGAAGAAGCATTGAAGTTCTTTGGCTTGGAAAGCGATAAGCCGGTGCTTTTAGCGATAGGCGGAAGTCTGGGGGCTAGAACCATCAATACTGCCTTGAAAGAAGGCGCAGAACAAGTTTCCAAGGCGGGTATTCAGCTGCTTTGGCAATGTGGTAAATCGGCTTACCCGAATTTGAAAGACATCAACCAAGGTGGTATTCAGGTACATGAGTTTATCCAAAGAATGGACCTGGCTTATGCAGCTGCGGATGTGGTGATTTCCAGGGCCGGTGCTTTATCGGTTAGTGAGCTTTGTTTGGTTGCGAAGCCTTCCATCTTGGTGCCATCGCCACACGTGGCAGAAGACCACCAAACCAAGAATGCCAAAGTATTGGCCGATGCCGGCGCCGCTATTCTTGTGAAGGACAGCGAGGCAGGTCAGATCTTGGTAGATGAAGCTATTAGCCTGACCAAACGCGCCGATTTGAAAACGAAACTAAGTAATGCCGTCCGGGGATTAGCGTATCCTGAGGCTGATAAAAAGATTGTAGACTGTTTAGAAGGTTTGCTATGATAGCTGCGAAACTGAAAGAAGTGTATTTCCTTGGTATTGGAGGCATTGGCATGAGCGCCATTGCACGGTATTTCCATGCCCAGGGCATTCGCGTTTCGGGTTACGACAAAACGCCTTCTCCCTTAACCGACGCGCTGATTGCCTCAGGTATGAAAGTCAGCTTTGATGAATCGGTAGAGGCCTTGCCTGAATCAGTTAAACAAGCTAGCGATGAGGTGCTGCTGGTGTATACACCTGCCATTCCGGCACAGCACGCGCAGAAAAAGTATTTTGAAGCGCAAGGACGTCGCTTATACAAACGTTCTGAAGTGCTGGGGTTAATTACCCAAAGCAATCCAACTTTGGCTGTTGCCGGCACACATGGCAAAACAACCACTTCCACCTTGCTTACCCATTTGATGGTGAAGGCAGGTGTAGATTCCACTGCTTTCTTGGGTGGTATCGCCGTGAATTACGGTAGCAATTATATCCAAGCGAATAACCCGGCTACTGCGCCTGTGATTGTAGAAGCCGATGAATACGATCGCTCTTTCTTAACGCTGCATCCCCACATGGCCCTCATCAGTTCCATGGATGCGGATCACTTAGACATCTACGGCGAAAGCAGTGCCTTTGAAGAAGGCTTCAGGCAGTTTGCTTCGCAAGTGAAAGGGAAGCTTTTTGTAAGGGAAGGTTTAAATCCAGGCAGAACCGATTTCTATACCTACGGAATTAGCGAAACGGCTGATTACTGTGCACTGAACGTGCGCATTGAAAACGGTGCCTACGTCTTTGATTTGAAGACGCCGGTACAGTTAATTGAAAACCTGAGCTGCGGATTACCTGGAAGGCATAATGTTGAGAATGCAGTGGGCGCTTCGGCAATCGCTTTGGAATACGGCATTACGCCGGAACAGCTAAGAGAAGCACTAGCTTCTTACCGAGGTGTGAAGCGAAGGTTTGAGTATATCGTTAAAGAAACCGGTAAGGTGTATATCGATGATTATGCTCATCACCCAACTGAGCTTTCTGCCTTTATACAGTCGGCAAAAGAACTCTTTCCAAATAAGCCATTGCTGGGCGTGTTTCAGCCGCACTTGTTTACCCGCACCCGCGATTTTATGGAGGGCTTTGCGGAGAGCTTGAGTATGTTGGATACGCTGGTTTTGATGGACATCTACCCGGCCAGGGAAGAACCCATTGAAGGGATAAACTCATCGGCTTTGCTGGCCCAAGTGAGCATAGCGGATAAGCACTTATTGCCAAAAGAAGCCATTGTTGATTTTGTAAAAGAAAGAAATCCGGAAATACTCCTAACCATGGGAGCCGGTGATATAGATAGGCTTGTGCCTCAATTGAAGGAGGTGATGCAATGAAGAAATGGTCGATGGTGAAATTGGCGCATCTGATTTTCTGGAGCTTGGCAATTCTAGGTCTTGTCTTAAGCATGGCCTACGTGTCGGGTGAGGAAAAAGCGCAGCAATGCAGAGATGTGGAGATTCGGATAATGCCGGAGTTGGAAACACATTTTGCAGACCGCGATGATGTGGCTAAGCTGATCAATGGAAGTGGCAATATGGCGGCCTTGGTGGGCAAGCCTATGCGTACTTTAGACGTTAGCGATATTGAGCGAAACTTGGAAACGAGTCCGTATATACGCAATGCCGAAGTTTTTGCTGACCTGGATGGTTCGCTCCGGATTGAAGTAGAGCAGAAGAAGCCAATTTTGCGGGTGTTTATGCAACACTCCAAAGGGTTCTATATTGATGCGGATGGACATAAGATGCCTTTGTCTACCAAGTACTCTGCTAGGGTACTTACGGTTACCGGTCACGTGAAGGAGGTTTACGGACAAACGGATTCGCTCAAGATGGATCAGACCGAAGATCTGTATCGCTTGGCACTGTTTATTTCGGAAGACGATTTTTGGAGCAAACAGATCCAAGGAATCTACATTCGGCAAAATGGCGATTTCGAGTTATTGCCCTTGGTGGGTGATCAAATTATCCTTTTCGGTGGTGTAGATCGAATGGAAGAAAAGTTTAAAAATCTGTGGTTGTTCTACCGCAAGGCCATGAACCTGGTAGGGTGGGACACCTATAAAGTGATTAATTTAAAGTACAGTGGTCAGGTAGTGTGCGAAAAATGAGTAAAACTGCTTGACTTAAACAAGTATTATTGAGATAGGTATGCAAAACGGGAAAATCATCGTAGGCCTCGACATCGGTACCACCAAGGTATGTGCAATCGTAGGTCGCTACAACGAATTTGGAAAGGTAGACGTGCTGGGCATGGGCCGCGCGGATTCTCATGGGGTTTCCCGTGGGGTAGTGGCGAACATTGCCAAGACCGTTGAGGCCATCAACAAGGCAGTGGAAGAAGCTGCTGAAAAGTCGAGCGTTGACATCGCTAGAGTGCATGTTGGAATAGCCGGACAGCATATCCGCAGCCTTCAGCACCGAGGTATCATTGCCCGCAGCGATGTGGATAACGAGATTAATCAGTCGGATTTGGACAAATTGGAAGCAGACATGCACAAATTGGCCATTGCCCCGGGTGATGAAATTTTGCACGTTTTGCCGCAAGAATATACCGTAGACAATGAGCCGGGTATCAAAGACCCAATCGGCATGAGCGGAATCCGTTTGGAAGGAAACTTCCATGTGATTACAGCTTCCATGGCGGCGGCTAAAAACATTTATAAATGTGTTACTCAAGGCGGACTAGAAGTAGAAGACCTGATCTTAGAACCTTTGGCTTCGGCTGATGCGGTTTTGAGTCAGGAGGAAATGGAAGCCGGTGTTGCTTTGGTTGACATAGGTGGTGGTACCACAGACATTGCCATTTTCCACGAAGGCATCATTCGCCATACTGCCGTTATCCCGTACGGTGGTAATGTGATTACAGATGACATCAAAGAAGGATGCAATGTGCTGCGTGACCATGCCGAACTCTTGAAAGTGAAATTTGGTTCTGCCTTGGCAGATGAAACCAAGCCAAATGAGATTATCACCATTCCGGGTTTGCGTGGAAGAGAGCCAAAAGAAATCAAAGTGCGCACCTTAGCGAATATCATCCAAGCTAGGGTAGAAGAGATCTTTGAACTGGTTTACTGTGAGATCAAAAACTCCGGATTGGAGAAAAAGTTAATAGGTGGTATTGTAATCACCGGTGGTGGTGCTCAACTGAAGCACGTTACTCACTTGGTAGAATACATTACCGGACTGGATGCACGTATCGGTTACCCGAACGAGCATTTAGCGAAAGGCATGGTTGAAGAAGTGAAGAGCCCGATGTATGCAACAGCCATTGGTTTGTTGATGAAAGGGTTGAAAGCAACCGATAAGCCGAATAAGTTTAATGGTACTAGCAGTAACTCAGTCGGACGTGGTAAGTCGGCTGAGGACACTCGCTTGGACCGTGATGAGAAAATGAAACAAGAGTCGAGCAATTACCTGAGCAAACTCAAAAGCAAGTTTGATACATGGTTGCGTAGCGATTCAGATTTTGAAGACTATAATTAATTAAAGACCCATAGTATGAGCAGAGAACCTAAATTTATCGTCGACCTGCCTAAAGACCGTTCCTCTATTATTAAGGTAATCGGTGTAGGTGGTGGCGGAAGCAATGCGGTGAACCACATGTTCCGTCAAGGTATTGCCGGTGTCGACTTCTTCGTATGCAATACCGATGGTCAGGCTCTGGATTTATCTCCGGTGCCGAATAAGATTGCCATAGGCAGTAACTTAACAGAAGGACTTGGAGCGGGCAGCGAACCGGAAATCGGTAAGAAAGCCGCTTTAGAAAGTATAGAAGACATCATCGACAGATTGGGTGTGAACACCAAAATGTTGTTTGTAACAGCAGGTCTTGGTGGTGGTACCGGAACGGGTGCTGCACCGGTGGTAGCTAAAACAGCAAAGGAACTTGGCATTCTGACTGTAGCCATCGTTACTACGCCTTTTGGCTTTGAAGGAAAGAAAAGGATAGATCAAGCGATGAACGGATTGGAAGAAATCCGCCGTTGCGTTGATGCCTTATTGATTATCTCCAACGATAAGTTGAAAGAGATGTACGGCAATCTATCGCTAAGCAATGCATTTAACCATGCAGATAACGTCTTGACCATTGCGGCCAAGGGTATCGCTGAGATCATTACTTTAAAAGGTATAATGAACGTCGATTTTGCCGACGTGAAAACAGCCATGACCGATAGCGGTGTTGCTATCATGGGTAGTGGAATGGCAGAAGGAGAAGATCGTGCTATCAAAGCAGCAAGAATGGCATTGGAATCGCCTTTGCTCGACGAGAACCAAATTCGCGGTGCGAAGAATATCCTTTTGAACATTACGTATGGCTCTGAAGAAATCTTGATGGAAGAAGCAGCTCGCATCAACGAGTTCTTCCAGGAAGAGGCAGGCATGACAGCGAACTTGAAGTGGGGCTACTGCAAAGATGAATCGTTAGGTAAAAAGCTTTCGGTTACGATTATCGCTACAGGTTTTGAGGCGAGAGAAAATACCTTACGTACTCCGGAGATGGATGCGATTAAGTTTCCATTGAAAGAGGAACAAGCAGAGGAAATAGAAGATACTGTTGCTCCTGAGCCAAATGTCCAGCCTAGACTCTTTGATGAGACGGAGATGGCCAAGCGCGAAGAAGAGCGTCACCATAAGATTTTGGAGGAGCGTATCGCGCAAGAAGAACAAGAGCTTGAAGCAGATCGTATTCGAAGAATCAAAGAACGCATGCAGCAATTGCGTAATATCTCCAGTATTTACAATACTGCTGAAGGCGTAAATGAGCTTCATGATCAGCCGGCTTACCAGCGTAGAAACGTGAAGTTGGATGAGCCTACACCCTCAGATGAAAGTGGTGTGAGCAAATACTCTCTCTTTGAAGACGAGGAGAAGAAGCCGGAGATTCGGAAGAATAACTCCTTTTTCCATGATAATGTGGATTAGCCTTGTGAATTATACGTCATTCTCTATTGATTAGACGTCAACTATTTTTCTAATAATATTGCATAAAGAGCTGTTAATCAATGATTAATGGCTCTTTTGGTAAATAGGTATTTGTAACTATAAATTTAGTAGTTATGGTTTAGCGATTGTTATTTCTAAACTTTGGAATACGGAATGTAGAATTGTGCTTTCCGTCATGAAGATTGGACTTACAGTTTGATTTTTATGCTGCACATGTATCTCTACAGGATGTAGATTTGGTTTGATAAGTCCCTTTCAGGGATACGTTCTTTATGAACCCCGTCCACATAGGCGGGGTTTTTTTGTTTCTAGACACTCACCATTAATCTTTACCTATAATACTAGTTTTAATATTGAGTTTAGGAATGACTTAAAGGCCAGATATACAATGGGTTATGAGTGAATGGTAGATTTGAACTTGTAAGTGTAAAAAGCTGTAAATCAGTACTATAAAGAACTAATCGATAAATGAGGGTAGATAACTATGCTGTTTTATAGGAAATGTAAAAAAGTTACACATAAATTTGAGTTTATCTCAAGCCAGAGAGACTCTTCGAAAATTGAATGTGCTTTGCTTATTCCTAGGAATTTGGGAGGCATGGTGTTCTGAATTTTATTTACGCGCAAGGCTTCGAAGTCTTTTTGGTTTGTGTAAACCCCAATCACAAATCGAAAATGAAAGTACAACAACGAAGACTATCTTTTCTCAAACAATTAAAGCTGCACCACATTTGGTTGCTGGCTGTATTAATTGTTAATCCGGTTCTGCTGCATGGGCAGAATTACTGTGTGCCTACCGTGGTCAATCAAGCCAATTACAACCTCGGTATTGCCAATGTATCCCTAGGGAGTATTTCCAATAATACTGGAACTCCAAATCCTAACAATTATTATGTTGATTATTCTCAGACGCACATTACAACTGCGAATCCGGGTGCATTTATCAACTACACCTTAACAGCGGGTAATTCAAACAATACCCGTTTTTCCATTTTTGTCGACTGGAACCAGGATGGCACTTTTGGCGTTGGTAACTCAGAGCAGGTTATGCTCTCAGGAACAATCAATCCCAATCAGAGTACCTCGGGTTCTTTTCAGGTTCCTGTTTCACAAACAGCAGGAGTTTACCGCATTAGAATTGTGGGCGACTTGGGTAGTCAGACGATCAATCCGTGTGTATTGAATTATACCGGTGACATTGAAGACTATACCTTAATCGTAACTTCTCCGGCTGTAGACATAGTTGGTGTAAGTTCACCTACGGTTCCATCTTTAGGAAACGCGGCCGTTGAGTTAAAGGTGGCGAACATTTCAAATGGTACTGTAATTAATACCTATGAAATTGGGTATCGTTTGGACAATGGTACACCGGTAACTGAGAACTTGAACACGCAGAACTTGGCTCCTGCTTCTTTGAGGGATCATACCTTCGGTACTTTATTAAACATTACAACTCCGGGTACTTATACTTTAAAGGTATGGGCAAGAAACCCGAATGGCTTAGGTTCAGGTACTGCATCAAATGATACGGTATACAAAACCTTTAAGTTGTGCTATCCAATCAGTGGTAATTTCACCATTAACCCAAATGGGGTTGGCCCAAATAACTTCACCTCATTTACAGATGCGGTGAACCAAATTGTGGATTGTGGTATCAATGGTCCGGTACACTTCGCTGTTGCTGCCGGAACTTACAATGAGCAAATCACAATTCCATTTATCAATGGTTCTTCTGCAACGAATACAGTAACCTTTGATGGTGGAGCCGGAAATTACCTAACGCGTGTATTGTCTTTCAATACGGTTGATATTAACAACAGACACGTTGTGCGTATTGATGGGGCGGCTTATGTTAGCTTCAGAAACTTAAGTATCAGATCAACAGGTGCCAGCTACGGATGGCCAGTTCACATTAAAGCGAACTCGCAACATGTCACTTTCGCTCGAAATCTGATTCAATCTGCCGATTACAATACAAGCACAGGTAGCACGAACTTTATTCCTGTATGTATCTCAGGCTCTAATACATCGTATTCAAGTCCAGCCTCAAACACCAACAATGTTCGTATCGATAGTAATATCATCCAAGGAGGTTATTTCAACTTTACCATGTGGGGTGGTGGAACTAGCACCAATAACTACGATATCTGGGTGAGAAGAAACATCCATGAAGCATTTTACTACTATGGTTTATATGCGGTAAACTTGAGTAATATCCATATTCAGTGGAACCAATTCACTCAACGGGCAACCACTACTACAGGCGGATACGGTATTAGCCTATCAAGCATTAACTCTTCAGGTAACTTGATTACAGAGATTGAAGGAAACGACATTAGACGTAGCCATCAATACGGTATCTACCTTTCAAGTGTAAACAACAATGGACAACGTGGAAAGTTGATTAACAACATGGCGGGTGCCGGTGCGGTTAGCACAGCTGCTATTACATGTTACATGACAAGCTCAAGCAACTTCGACGTTTGGCACAATACCTTTGTCAACCCATCTGCAACAACAGGTACTAACAATGCTGCTTTGTATATCAATAGCAGTAACAATGCTTCGGTATTAAACAATATCTTTAATCCAAGTTCAGTTGGTTCTTCAGCGTATGCCGTGTATGCAACGAGTACAACGCAATTTGCAGCCTTTGATTACAATAACTTCTACAAAGAGGGGTCAGATGTAAGTACTCCATTAATTTGGATGAACAACGTATTGCTTAATGCAAAATCGCTTGTTGGTGCTTCCGGATTTAACGTAAACAGTATTTCCGAGTCTCCATTGTTTATCTCCAATACAAACTACAGACTGAGCGCCAATGGTCAATCACCATTTGGTTCAGGAAACCTTGGCTTAACGGAAGACATCGATGGTGACGTTAGATGTACTTTATTCCCATCTATTGGTGCGGATGAGTCGCCGTTTTCTGTTGCAAACCAGCCGAACATCATCATGCCGGATACGGTTTATGTTAATTCACCAACCCCAATCTATAACTCGGCTAGCGCAGGTGAAGCGAAAAACCACGTTTGGACAATCAACGGTGGTGCCGCTGTATTTAATTCAGTGCACGTCAACTATACTTTCAATCTAGTTGGACTTTATGATGTTAAGTTAAGCACGGAGTCATGCTCCGGTACAGATACCGCATACAAGCAAGTGGTTGCTGTGGTTCCAACTCAGGCCCCTGTTTCTGCTTTCTTGGCAGATCAGAACGAAGCGGATCAAGGTTACCCTGTTCAATTCACGGATCAGAGCACCGGCGGTCCTTCTAGCTGGGTTTGGTCTATTACTCCGGCTACCGGCGTACAATTCTTAGGTTCTTCTAACGACCAAAATCCTAGCGTTGTTTTCAACCAAGTAGGTGAGTATGAAGTTTGTTTAATCGCTTCAAATATTGCTGGTCAGGGCAACCAACTTTGCCGCACCGCTTATATCCGTGTGGGTGAAGCCAATAATATGTGCGACCAAAAGACGGTAAGTAAATCGCCTACAGGTAAGATCTTTGATACAGGCGGACGTAATGGCGACTATGCTAACGGAAGCAACTGTGGATTTTTGATCGATCCTTGTGCAAGCTCAGTTACATTGAGATTCTCAGCATTCAATTTGGATGCAGGTGATTACCTCCGTGTATTTGACGGTGCAGATGACATGGGTACTCCGTTGTATACTGGTGCCGGATTTACCGGTAGCATTGTTCCAACCGACTTAACTGCGTCAACCGGTAAAATGTATTTGCAGTTTATCAGTAACGGATCCGGTACACTTTCTGGATTTGAAGCAGCTTGGACATCCACAGCGAAAAATTTCGCTGCACCAGTAGCTGCATTCCGTGCTCCGGATACCCTTTATGTAGGAACAACCTTTACCTTCTTGAGTAACTCAACCGGTATTGATCCGGAGTTGAGATGGGATTTTGATAACGACGGTAATATTGATGCTACCGGAAGAACAGCTTCTCATACATTCACTACCATCGGAACCCAATTGGTTCGTTTGACCATTGAAGATTGCGGTGGCCTTGACGGTGCTGTTAAAGCGATTACTGTTATTGCTCCTACAGCTGCTCCTTCACCTGATTTTGTGAGCGATTTCCGTACCATTACCTCAGGTCAAACGGTACGTTTCTACGATCGTTCTACTCAAGCTCCAGATTCTTGGGAGTGGATTTTTGCTCCAAACAAAGTAACCTTCATGGAAGGTACGGATATGTATTCTCAGAATCCTGTTGTTCGCTTTGATAGCGTTGCCAGCTACGATGTTACCTTAAATGCATCGAATAGCTTCGGTACAGGAACTATTACAAAGAATGCAGCAATTCGTTCTGTTCAATATTGCTACCCTGGTGCAGGTTTGAATACCGACCTAGGTATCACACGTGTAACATTTGCCGGTATCGACCAAGTATCACTTGTTGGTCCGGCTACCTATAGCGATTACTCTTTGAGCGTGGCTCCTGCTGCGGTACAAAAAGGATCTAGATATCCGATCATCATTGAAAGAGCAACTGCTAATGAAGACATGAGTCGTAAGGTATGGATCGACTTTAACGGTGATGGTGTATTTGGCCCAACTGAAGAAGTAGCTTCTCATACTGCTGACAAATCATTGATGTGGATGGATTCCATTACCATTCCGGTAAGTGCGCAAGAAGGTTCTACCAGAATGCGTATCGGAACAAGTTACGGTATCACGAATAACAGCGCTTGTGGTGTAAACCCTTACGGTGAGTTTGAAGACTATACTATTAACATCTACGAAAACTTAACCAGACCGGTAATTACCTTGAATGGTTCTTCCGTGGTTTCGATTGAAGTAGGTTCAAACTACAACGACTCAGGTGCTACAGCTATGGATGATGTAGACGGTAACTTATCGGCCTTCATCATTACAACTACCAACTTGAATACTCAGGTAGTTGGTACTTACTATGTTCGCTACAATGTTTCCGATAACAACGGTAACAGTGCGGAAGTTGAGCGTACGGTATACGTTACACCAGATATCACTCCTCCAGTGGTAACCTTGAATGGAACTACGCCAATGGCAGTGGTTGTTGGTACTCAATTTATTGACCCAGGTGTTAATGCAATTGATTCTTACGACGGTGTAATTCCGGCTAGCGGAATCCAAGTATTCGGAACAGTGAACTCTTTGCAATTGGGTCAATACACTTTGACTTATACTGCAACGGATCAGGCCGGTAACATGGCCAGCGTTGTACGTATTGTGAATGTGGGTGATACCACCGTTCCACAGTTGTACTTGAAAGGTGCTGATACCATTGTAATCGCACTTGGACAAACCTTTGTAGATCCGGGTATTGTCGTATTAGACAATAACTCAAGCAACCTACCATTCAATGTAGACTATACTGTTATTGACAATAGCGTAGTAGGTGATTATACTTTGACCTATACAGCAGTAGACAGTTCAGGTAATGTGGCTGTTCCGGTTTACCGTGTGGTTGCAGTGAGAGACTTAACGGCGCCTGTATTGAGCCTGGTAGGTGATACCGTTATCATCGAAGTGCATACTGCATTTGTTGATCCGGGTTACCATGTTAGCGATAACTACGACCAAACTGTTCCAGTAAATGTTAATGGAGCTGTTGACACGGCCAAAACAGGTTTGTATGTGCTTTTCTACCAAGCAACAGACCAAGGTGGAAACAACTCGGCTTTGCTTTACAGAATCGTACAAGTTCGTGATACGAAAGCGCCGGTTATCTCTTTGAATGGCGACAAATTCGTTACCCTCTGCCGTTGGGAAAGTTATACTGATCCGGGTTATACCGTGAGCGATAACTATGACCTAACTATTGAGGTAGAAGTTGAAAGCAGCTTGAAAGTGGAAACTGAAGGCTTGTACAGCATTCGCTATACAGCGCGCGATAAGGCGGGTAACGTAGCGATTGCAGCTGAACGCTTGATTAGAGTTATCGCTTGTGTAAACGGTGTAGCTCAGGCAAGTGAAAATCAAATTGAAGTTTATCCTAACCCAGGCCGCGGTGTATTCACCGTTCGCTTGAATGATGTAGCGACTCCAAGCGAAGTTAAAATCAGTGATTTGACAGGTAAGATTTTGGATATCGCAGTTCAGCCAAGTACTGAAGGTGCGCAATTCGACATGACGCAGTTGCCTGCCGGTACCTACATGGTGATGGTGAACACTTCAACAGGTCTAATCACTAAACGCATTCAAGTTATTCACTAAAAAAAAATAGCGTCGGGCGACACCTCGGTGTCGCTCGATTATATCCAAGAACATTACAAAAGAAGAAATGAAAGCTAGTAATATACGTAAGCTTATGCTCTGGATGCTAGGACTGGCATGGTCAGGACTGGCGCAGGCACAAACATACTGTTCGCCTGGAGCCACAAACGTTGCGAATTACGGATGTGGTATGCAGGAGGTGACGGTAGGGTCCATGACAAATTCGACTGGACAACCCAATTACCTTAATTACTATTCCGATTATTCCTCACAGTTAGGAGCATCTGCAACAGCAGGTGCAATCGTGAACGTATCACTTCGCGCCGGTACCGGTAACTCTTCAAGATTTGGTATCTACATCGACTGGAACAAAGACGGGGTCTTTGATGCCTCGGAGCAATTACTCTTAACAGGTACGGTTGGTGCTGGTTCTACTTACAATGGTAACATTACTGTGCCGGCTGCTCAGTCTACCGGTCTTTACAGAATGCGTATCGTAGGGGATATCAGTTTTGCCACAATTGACCCATGCGCATTGCAGTATACAGGTGAAATTGAAGACTACAGCTTTAGCGTTGTTGGTGCAAGCCTAGACGTTGCGGCAGTGGCAGGAACCAATTCATTAACTATTGGTAACAATACCCTAGCCTTGAATGTGGTTAACTTAACCTCGGCAACTACCCTTACCTCTCTTGATTTTGGTTACCGTTTAGATAATAATACTCCGGTTACCGAATCAGTAAATGGTTTGAACATTGCCGGTGGTGGTTTCCACGAAAGAATCTTCAATACGGCATTGAATATTTCTACTCCGGGTATTTATACCTTGAAGATGTGGGTTCGTAACCCAAATGGTAACGGCGCCGGTATTGCCGGTAACGATACTGTAACCTATACTATTCAGGCTTGTTATCCTTTGAATGGTACTTATACCATCGACCCGAACGGATCTGGTGGTTCAAACTTTACCAGCTTCGCCGATGCGGTGAACTCACTTTCAATTTGTGGTATCAATGGTCCGGTTACGTTTAACGTAGCGGCAACCACATTTACAGAACAAGTCAGCATTCCGTTTATTAGCGGCGTATCGTCTACCAATACCATCAACTTTGTTGGTGCCGGTAAGAACGCTACAACTTTAACTTATGGTAGCCAGACTACAGATAGTCGCCATACCTTGCGTTTCGATGGTGCTGCTTTTGTGCAGTTCCGCGACATGACAGTTCGCTCAACCAATGGTTCATTTGGTTGGACCATTCACCATACCGGTTCAGGTGGTGCGCAAAGCATCTTATTGAACAACTTGTCTATTGAATGTGCCGGCGGTGGCGCTAATACTACTAGCACTAACTTTATAGGTGTAGTATACAGTGGTACAAACACAAGCTATACTTCAAACCTATTGGCATTCAATAACCGTGTTGATTCATGCGAAATTGATGGTGGTTACTTCAGTATCAGTTTCTATGGTAACACAAGCACAAACGCTAACTATGGTAACTACTTTACTCACAATACCCTTACCAATGCCTACTACTACGGTTTCTATGCAAACTACTTGAGTGAAATCAAGATTAAGAACAATACCGTTACTACCCGTACTTCAGGTACCACTACTACGGCTTCTTACGGTATGTATATCGTGAACAGCAATAACAGCTATCCTTACCTTCATGAAATTGTAGGTAACAGAATCTACGATTGCGGTCGCTACGGTATTTACTTGAGCTCTACCAGTGGTTCAGTTGGTTCTAAAGGTATTATGGCCAATAACTTTATTGGTGGTAATTTTAGAAACACAAGTTTGGTAAACGCCATCTACATGAGCTATAGCAGCTGGTGGAATGTTTACTTCAACAGTATTCACGTAGACAATAATGTAAACGGTGACGCTATTGGTATTTATGTAAACGGTAGTACAAATACCTTCACGTTGGACGTGCGTAATAACATGATCCAAGTAACCGGTAACTCTACTAATCCACTAGCGGTTTATGCAAACTCTCATACACTCTTCTCTGAATTGGACTACAATAACTACTGGGTTACGAATTCTAGTAACCTGCTATTTGTAGGACAGACTTTGAATAAGAATGGTTTTGTTGGGGTGAATAATATGGACAATAACTCCAAAAATCTAGATGCACCTTACCAAAGCGCTACCAACCTTCGTTATACCAACGGTTGTATCAGTGGTATCTCTGTATCACAAGTAACCAAAGACATCGATGGTGATAACCGCACAAGCACACCAAACATTGGAGCTGATGAGTTTATCAATACTTCAACCAATGATATTGGTATTGCTAAAATCTTAGAACCGGGTTCTCCAGTAACTACGGGTCAGCAAAATGTAGTTGTTCGTGTTAAAAATTACGGAACAAACACCATCAACTCAGCACAAGTTTCTTATACCTTAAACGGTGGTCAACCGGTAACCATTTCGTGGACCGGTACACTATTGCCATGTGGTGAAATTGATGTAACCTTCAGCGGTGCTAATGCTGTGACTATCGGTCCTGGTGTTAATAGAATCAATGCTTACACAGCTCTTCCAGGTGGTAACTTGGATAACTTCCCTTCAAACGATGAATTGGAATTGACTGTTTGTCCTGCCATGAGCGGAACCTTCAGCATTGATGCAAACGGACAAGGCGCTAATAACTTCCGCAGCTTCACTGATGCGGTTGATGCCTTATCCTGCAGTGGCTTGAATGGTCCGGTAGTATTAAACGTGGCTCCAGGTACATACATTGAGCAGATTGCATTGAGAAACATCAACGGTGTTTCGGCTCAGAACAGCATTACCATTCAAGGACAAAGCGGACAAGCAGCTAGCACAGTATTGGGTTATAGCTCAGTGGTAAGTGCAGCACGTCACACACTATTATTGGATAACATGCAATATGTTACCATTAAAAACTTGACAATTCGCACACTCGGCACTAGCTATGGTTGGGCCCTCCATTTGATGGGAACAAGCTCAGATATCGCTATTGACTCTTGTAATATTGAAGTATTAGGTGGTGGTTCAACTTCTACCAGTACCAATTTTATTGCGTTGATTCTGAACAATGATCCAATGAATACTGGATATGCTATTCAGTTTACCAATATCAGCGTTAAGAACTCAACCATCCGCAACGGATACTATGGTATTTATACCACAGGTAATGGTACCGGTAGTACAAATCTCTTGTTGGAGGACAACAAAATCTTGACGCCATACTACTATGGTATTTACCACAACAATTCGAATGCAGTTACCTTCTTAAATAATGAGGTAAACATGCGTATGAATAACGCCAACAGCTACGGTATGTACATTATCAATACCAACGCAAACTCGAATTACTATTCACAAATCAACAATAATAAGGTTGTGAATGCGGGTCGTTATGGTATCTACTTCAGCTCGGCTAATAACACTACTTCATTCAGAGGTGAATTAATCAATAACATGATTGGTGGAGGTTTTACCTCAACTTCATCTAGAGGACTTGCTTTATTGTCTTCTAACTACTGGAATGTATGGCATAACAGTGTAAATGTTGATTACCAGCAGACCAGCACTACCGCTGCTGCTTTCTATACATCCGGTGCAAGCTACTTGGACGTACGTAACAACAATTTTGCCTTGACTCACCCTAACCAGAATAGCGGTAGCATTTATCCGGTTTACATGAACGGATCTACCGGTTTGGTTTGTGACTACAACAACTACTTCAAAAATGGAAGCACTTCGAACTTTGTTCGTATCAGTGGTGTGAACTACAACGTCAACAACTTCAGAGGCGGTGGCGGATTTAACGTGAATTCATACTTCAGCGAACCTGGTTTCGTATCAGCTCAAGATTTGCACGCTGGTAGTGGCTGTATGATCGCACCTCGTCTTACTCAGGTTACTGAAGACTTTGATGGCGATACACGTAATCCAAGTACCACAATTGGTGCAGACGAAGGAATTGAGTTAGATGCATTGGTGAATGGACTTTTATCACCTTCCGGTACCAATATTTCAGGTACTCAAGATGTAGAGTTCTATGTGAAGAATGGTGGACAATCTACCGTTACTAGCTTCACTGCCGGTTACATGGTAAATGGTGCGAATACCGTAACCACGAACTGGTCAGGTGTTTTGAATCCATGTGATTCCGTACTTATCAGCTTTACAGGTGGTCAGGCGGCTACCATTCCAAATTCAGGCTTGGTTTCTATCGCCGGATTTATCGGTAATGTTAACGGAACAGGTGATGATAACCTTCTAAATGATACAACAGCTGGAACATTCTGCAACGGTCCATTGGATGGTGTTTATACCTTGAACGCAACCAGTGCAGCTCCGCGTAACTTTAGTGATGTTACGAGCATGATGGCTGTATTGAATTCTTGCGGTATGAGCGGTAATGTTGAGGTGCAGGTAGCAGCTGGTGTTTATTCCGGTCAAATCTTCTTGAACCCGGCAACTATCAGCGGCTTAGGTACCTATACGTTTGCAATGCACGGTATAGATTCAGCTAGCTCTGTGATTACTTACAATGGCGGCGGTTATACCTTGCGCTTGAATGGCGTAAGTAACTCAGTATTCACAAACCTAGGTTTTGAGAATACGGCTACCAGCAGTGCCTTTACGGTTCACTTGACCAATGGTTCTGATAATAACTTGTTCAGCCATTGCGATATCAGCGCTCCGTCAGTGAGTAACTCTTCAGTTATTGCTTACGGTGTTTTCGGACCGAGCTCTTATTCTCAGACAGGTTCAAACTGGGGTAATAACAATATCTTGGAATACTCTACTGTTCGCGGTGGATGGATTGGAACCAACTTCTACGGTTCAGGTAATACCAGCATCATGTCGCAAGGCAATACGGTAAGAAACTGTGTGATTACAGATGCTTACTACTATGGTGCATACAACTACTTCCAGCAAGGTTCGGTTTATACCGATAACAGAATGGATATTCCATCTACAGCTTCAGGTGTGATTTACTTCTCTTACTGTCCTGAAGTGGATGTTCAACGTAATATTCTACTTGGTGGTAGTACCTACGGTATCTACATGAACCAGGTGAGCCCAAGCAGCGGTTCGGGTCAGTCTAATATCATCAACAACATGATTGGTGGTATGTACACTACCGGTACTTCTTACGGTATTTACAATATCAATACCTACAATACTCGCTTCTATCACAATACGGTTTATGTGAGTAATACAAGCAATACCGGACGTGCATTCTACAATAGCAGTGGTAGCGGTAACCAATTGGTGAACAATACCTTCATCTCAGACGCACCAAACGGTTATGCGATGTACTTGAGCACCAACAATACCTTCACTACCATCAACTACAATAACCTCGTTTCAGCAAGTACAAACTTGGCTTATACTTGGGGTAGTACTTATTTCGACTTGCCATCATTGCAAGCTTCGAATACCACCTACAACGTGAATTCGGTATCAACCATGCCTCAATTCATCTCTCAAACGAATGTCACACCAGACCTTCACATCAACCAAAACTGGCAAGCACCTTACGGTGACAATACCTTGGGTGTAACTGTGGATGTTGACGGTGACTTCCGTTGTGCAAGTGCCAAAACAATTGGTGCGGATGAGTCTGGTTTTATCGATCCGGTAAGCGTTCAGTTTACAGTTAATGATACTGTATTCGTAAACAGCCCGTTCACGGCTATCAATGCTGATCTTCCAGGTTCACTTCGTTCATACGAGTGGGATTTCAATAACGACGGTAGTGTTGAATTCACTACCCTGAATGCAACTTATACTTACAATAGTCCTGGTGTGAAGCAAATTAAGCTGACCAGCCGCTCTTGTAACGGTGGCGACAGTGTTATTAAAAATGTAGTGGTTGTTACTCCGACGGCTGCTCCTGAAGCAGACTTTATCGCCGACATGTATTCTGCAGCTCCGTTTGACGAGGTGCGTTTGCAAGACTTGAGTACCAATGGTCCTATCGGTTGGATTTGGGAAATTACCCCTGATCCGAACAGCTTGATCTTCTATGATCCATACGATCAGAACCCTACAGTATTCTTTGGTGAGCCAGGTGTTTACGATGTTTGTTTGACTGCTCAGAATGCTTTGGGTAGCTCAACTAAAAAATGTAAAACAGCTTACATCACTATCCGCGACGTAAACAACATGTGTATCGGTAACCAATCATCTTCTGCTACCAGCGGAGAGATTTACGATTCAGGTGGACCGAATGCTTCTTATGGTAACAATGAAAATTGCGACTTCTTAATTGAGCCTTGCGCAAGCAGCGTAAACTTGAAGTTCACAGAATTCAGCCTTGCTAACGCAGCTCACGTATTGCGCGTTTACGATGGTAGAGATGCTACTGGAACCCTGTTAGGTACTTTCTCTAGCACATCAGGATTGCCAGGTGGTACTAACGGTTTGACTGCGAACAGCGGTGCTATGTACTTAGCATGGCAAACAAGTGCAACTGGTACAGCTAGCGGTTTTGCAGCTCGTTGGACTAGCGTTGCCGATACCAGCAATACTTTGACTGCAGGATTTACTGTACAAGACACTGCTTTTGAGCAAGAGACTGTGCCGTTTAACAATACTTCAGTAGGAAGTGGATTGACCTACAGCTGGGATTTCGATATGGACAGTAACGAAGACAGCCAAATTGAAGATCCAAGCTTCCAGTATACTGCTGCAGGTACTTACTATCCAGAATTGACTGTAGCGGATGCTTGCGGCCATAGCCAAACAATCAACGATACCATCGTTATCGTTACGCCTTCTTCTTCTCCAATCGTAGATTTTGAAGCTGACGCTAAATTGGTATCAACTACCGATGTGGTTTACATCACAGATAAAACTACCAATGGTCCGATTGCTTGGACTTATACTTTCTCCCCTAATACGGTGAACATTGTAGGTGGTACAGGTAGAAATCCACAGGTGAGCTTTACTGATACAGGTTGGTACTCTATTACCTTAGATGCAACCAACGCTGCAGGTACAGCTTCAGCTACAAAAACTTCGTATATCCACGTGGTTGAGCTTTGTGATCCATCTGTAAACTTGCTTGTACCGGATTTGGGTATCAACCGAGTTACCTTGAATAACATGTCTAACAACTCCAATTCTGGTATCCAAGGTTTCACTAGCTACTTTAACTCTACCACAGTTCCGGCTGCTCAACTTGATGCCGGTGGTAACTACAACTTAACTGTTGGACGTAGCAGCACCTTGAACAGAATGAACCGTAAGGCGTGGATCGACTTCAATGGCGATGGCGACTTTAACGATGCCGGAGAATTGGTGGGTCATGAAACAGCAGCTTTAACAGCTAGCTGGACTGTAAACTTCACTGTTCCGGTAACTTCTACAAGAGGTGCGGTACGCATGCGTATCGGTGTTGCTTTTGCAGATTCAACCAACGAACCATGTGGTACAAACTTCTATGGTGAAGTTGAAGAGTACAGAGTTCAAATCAACGAAGACATCACTGCCCCAGTTATTACTTTGGTGGGATTGAATCCGGTTACCATTGAGCTAGGACAAACCTATGCTGATTCAGGCGCAACAGCTTTTGATGCGGTTGACGGTAACTTGACAGGTCAGATTATTACTACGAATAACCTGAACATCAACGCTGCAGGTACTTACCAGTACTTCTACAATGTGAGCGATGCAGCTGGTAATGCTGCTGAGCAGGTAACTAGAACGATCATTGTTCGTCCTGATAATACGCCTCCTGTTCTTCAGTTGAATACTCCACTTGTAATCACTATTCCTTTGTTGAGCACTTTCACTGAGCCAGGCTGGACCGCTATCGATGCGATCTCAGGTAATGTGAGTGGTACTGTTCAAGTTGACAAATCAACTTTCGATAGCACAACTGTAGGTAGCTACAGAGTGGCTTACATCGCTACTGATGGTTTCGCAAATACCGATACGCAATACCGTGTGATTAACGTAGTAGACGTTACCGCTCCGGTTATTACGTTGAACGGTGTTAGCCCAATGGATGTTGAAGTATTTACTGCCTTCAATGATCCGGGTGTTAGCGTAACCGATAACTACGATCCTATTGTGATTGCTCAAGTAAGCAGCAATGTGAACTTGAATGCATTGGGAACTTATACTATCCAATATGCTGCAGAAGATGCTAGCGGAAACGTAAGCAGCTTGACTAGAACAGTGAATGTGGTAGACAATACCGCTCCAACATTGCAAGTATTCGGTGCCGATACCCTGGTGGTTGAAGTATTTGGATCAGTAGCAATGCCTCAGGTATCTGCTAGCGATAACTACGATCAGCATGTTCAAGTGACCATGTCTGGCAACTACGACCTTACTACTTTGGGAGTTTACCAAGTAAGCTTTATGGCTGAAGATGCTTCAGGCAATCAATCGGCTTCTGTAAGCCGATTCGTAAAAGTAGTGGATACGGAAATTCCTGTAATTACCTTGAATGGTTCATACCTCATCACGGTTGACCGTTGGGGAACATTTACAGATCCAGGTGTAACCATTACAGATAACTACTATACCGGCTTGGTAGCAACCCTTGGTGGTAACTATGTTGATACAGACGAAGAAGGCTTGTTCTACATCACTTACGATGCGGTGGATAGCTCAGGTAACGTAGCGGCTCAAGTAACAAGAGCAATCAACGTGGTTTACAACCCAACTTCTGTAGGCTCTAAGGTAGCTGGCGCTAAGTTTAGTCTTTACCCTAACCCGGCAAGAGACTTCGCTGTAATCGATTTCAACGACGACTTAAACGAAGAAGTTAGCCTTGAAGTGATGAACGGAATTGGTCAGCAAGTGATCAAGTCAACTGTTCAACTCCAGGGAGGTAAATACACCCTAAATACCGATGCATTGAAACCGGGTACTTATATCATACTCGTGAACATGAACGGTAGAGTTCGTACTCAAAAATTAATTGTCAACAAGTAAAAGCAAACGATAGCCGCGACTTCGGTCGCGGCTGTTTAAATCGAATCTTATGAAATTTATATCATACCTGAAATCGAAAGGCCTGAGTACCTTCAAGCTCATGGTGGCCGGAGGTCTGATGACCGTTCCGTTTGCTGCTTCAGCTCAGTACACATCTTCCGATGCAATCCAGAATACTCTCGAGGTATTTCCGGGAATGAATAATACAGCCATTCTTGAGGTGCAGGTGGTAACAGGTGGTAATGCTTCGGTATTGACCGCTATGACCTTCTCTACCTCTGGAACTACGAGTGCTGCTGATATTGAAAATGCCAAGTTGATCTACGACAATAACGGATCATTTAATGCTTCATTGAGCTTAGCGAATCAAGTAGGTTCAACCGTTACTTCGCCGAATGGTAACTTTACCTTCACCGGACTTAACATTGGCTTGGCAAGCGGTACCAACCGTTTCTTCTTGGTTTACGACCTGCCTTATTCTGCCGATACCAATAATGTGGTAGACGCAGAATGTTTGTCGGTGGTAGTAGATGCCAATACTGAAACACCATCTAATACTGCTCCTACCGGCGATAGAGCCATAGTAGGTAATGCCTTTTTTAACTACTGTCTCTATCCGGCAACCAATCCGCTCAACTACCAAATCGGTATTAGCCGTTTGCAAATTGGCACTAGGGTAATTACCAATGCTATCGCGGTGGCAGGAACGGTACAAACCAATACCACAGACATCATTGATCTAGTAAAAGACGTAACCTATGATTTCAATTACAATGGTGGTAGCGGCAATCCTCAGAATGAAAGAATCTACATCGACTTGAACAACGATGGTTTCTTTGATGCTTCTGAAATTGTATTCTCAGGTTCAACTCCGGCAAGTACCCGTACATACGGTTCATTGCCTGTAGATTGTGGCCTAGAAAGCGGATTGCACCGAGTTCGTATTGCTACTGACCTTGGTGTACCTACCAGTGCTTGCGGTCCGAATGGATACGGAACAGCATACGAAATCACGGTTAACTTTATGGATGCTCCTGCACCTGTAGCGGACTTCACCGTAAACGATACAGTATACACCGGTTCTTATGTTGATTTCACTAATACATCTTCTGGTTTAGGGTATACCTATTCTTGGGACTTTGAAAACGATGGTAATGTTGATGCCAATACTACCAACGCTAGAACACAATACAATACTGCCGGTTCAAGAACAGTAAAATTGAAAATGGAGCGCATCAGCTGCGGTAGCCCGTTGGCAGATAGCATCACTAAAACGGTGGTAGTTCAAAACCCAACCGGTGTTCCATCTTCTGAATTCATTGCTAACCGTAACATCACCAACCAAACACTCATCGTAACCTTAACGGATTTGAGTACCAACGGTGCAAACAAATGGCACTGGAAGATTACACCTGAGTACGTGAACGGTCAGCAAGCCTATATCTACGCAAACGGTACCGACTCAACTTCACAAAATCCGGAGATCCTTTTCTCAGAATTGGGTGAATACAATGTTGAGTTCTACTCTGAAAACATCCTCGGTGCAGGTAATTATGTTACCAAGCCTACCTATATCCGCAATATTGATGTTATCAATTTCTGCTCTATTAACGGTACAACTGCTGAAGCTGGCTTTATCGCTGATGAAGGGGGTGTTTTTGCAAACTACCCGAACTATGCAGGAACTGGTAAATTGTGTGGATTCCTTATCCAGCCGGCATGTGCTGCTGATATTACCTTTAACTTCCTCGACTTTGATATGAGCTCATATCAGGTTACCGGATGTTTTATCCCGGGTTCTAATCCGCAAACATTGCAGCCATTTGACCATGTTAAGATCTACGATGGAACCGATAATACTGGTATTCCTTTGCACGTAGCTGCCGGTTTCCCTAACGGTTTCTCCAATGGTCCGGCAAATACTCCTTTGGCTCAATTGCCACCATCAGTAACAGCTTCTTCTGGAAGTATGTTTATTGAATACTCCGTAAACTGTGCTTTCAACGGTAGAGGTTTCTTAGGTGAGTGGAGCAGTACACCAAAAGTATTGCCTACTCCAATGGCTTCTTTCACCGGTGTTGATAGTGCATACATCAACTCTCCTGAAATATTTACGAATACAACTTCAGGTATCTATGACCAATCAAGCTGGGATTTTAATAACGACGGTTTGAATGACTATAGCGGTATTGATGCTGAAATTACCTTCACTACTCCAGGTACACAAACAGTGAAGCTTACTGCTTCACGTTGCGGTAATGGTAACAGCTTTACAAAAGACGTTGTTGTTAGAGCTCCATCTTCAGCTCCGGTTGTAGATTTTACAGCTAGCCGTACAGAGATCATTGTATTGGATACTGTGAGATTCTCAGACAAGAGCTTAGAGGGTCCTACCCAATGGCGTTGGACAATCACACCGTCTCAAAATGCTCAGTTTGTAGATGGTACTACTTCAACTTCACGTAACCCTCGCGTTCAGTTTACAAGAACAGGTTCGTATACTGTTAAGCTTTGGGCTTTGAATAACCTTGGTCAAGACAGTTTGACTAAAACCACCTATGTTAATGTATTTGCTTACTGTACTCCAAGTGCAGTTAACCTATCTGCTGATATAGGAATTAGTGAAGTGAACTTTGGAGGTATTAACAGAACGTCTAATACAGGTGTTACAGGTTATACTTCTTACATGGATTGGACTGAAGTGCAAGTGGGTGCAACTTACCCAATCACAATTTCTCGTCCGAGCAGCTACAATCAGGTTAATTACAAAGTATGGATCGATTTCAACAAAAACGGAACATTCAATGATCCGGGTGAAGAAGTGGCCAGCTCAGGAACTATTGCAGGTTTGAGCTTTAATGCTTCAATCAGAATTCCTAAAAATGCAACCGAAGGCACTACTAGAATGCGTATCGGTGCAAGTTCTGAAAGCAACCCTAACTTCTCATGTGGTCCGAACCAATTTGGTGAATTTGAAGACTACCGCATCTTTATTACCGAAGACAATACAAAACCGGTGATTACGCTTAACGGTAGCAATCCGTTCTATATTGAACAAGGCTATAGCTTTACTGATCCAGGCGCTGTTGCATGGGATAACGGTGATGGTGACATCAGCCAGTTTATTCTAACCAATTCCAATTTTGACAGCTCTGTTGTAGGTGAATACTTCGTAAGCTACAACGTTACAGACTCGGCTGGTAACAAAGCAGATTCAGTAACACGCTACATCATTGTTGAAGAAGATGGTTCAGGTCCACACATCACATTACAAGGTGGAGATACCATTTTCCATCCAGTAAACACTACTTGGAATGAGCCTGGTTATTCAGCCATCGATTTCGTAGACGGTGTTATCAACAACGTAACTACAGTTGGTACTGTAGACGATGCTCAATTGGGTGTTTATTTCATCACTTACAATGCACTCGATTTGCAAGGCAACAGCTCTTCTGTTCAACGTGTGGTGAAAGTGGTAGATCAAATTGCTCCTTTGCTTGCTTTGAATGGCGCTGATCCTTTGATTGTTAACTTTGGAGATGCATTCCCTGATCCGGGCGTATCAATTACTGATAACTACTATACTAGCTTGGCTTACCAAGTGAGTGGAAGCGTGAACACCAAAGTATTGGGTAATTATATCCTTACCTATACTTCAGTTGATCCTTCAGGTAATGCGGCTGCACCGCTTACGCGTACTGTAATTGTACAAGATACTGAAGAGCCTAGCATTGATTTGATTGGCTTGGATACCTTGTACCTTGATGTATTCACTAAATATGTGGAGTCTGGTGCTGTGGTTACAGATAATCACACTAAAGGTTTAACCTATACAATCACCGGATCTGTAAATAATGCAGCCCTTGGTGAGTATGTATTGACTTACAATGCAACCGATTCTTCAGGTAATGCTGGTTCTGTTGCTCGTGTAGTAAGAGTGGTTGACCGTGAAGCTCCGGTTATTACCTTGAAAGGTTCTAGCTTGATTAACATGAAGCGCTTTGGTTCACTCAATGATCCAGGTGTGACTTTAAGCGATAACTACGATACGGAAGTTGAATTGCAAGCTAACTTGATCGTTGTGGATTCAGTGGTATACCACCAAGAAGGAGTATACCAATACTGCTACCGTTTAACTGATAACTCAGGTAACAAAGCAGCTGAAGTATGCCGCATCGTGCAAGTAGGTCCTGCTGATCCTAACGGAATTGAAACAGCAGAGCTTGAAATCAATGTTTTCCCTAACCCATCTAGAAACGTATTCAATATTGACTTGTCAGGATTGAATGGTTTGCAATCGATGAAAGTTTACAATATCCAGGGTAGCCTAGTACAAGAGATTGCCATCGAATCAGGTAAGACACTATACAGTCTTGATTTGGGTGAGAAATCTCCGGGTATCTACTACGTAACTCTGAACATTAACAATACTTACCACAGTGTGAAACTGTTGTTATTAGATTAGAAAACCTTGGTTTGGTAGAAGTCAAAGATGTCGGTCCGAAAGGTCGGCATCTTTTGGCGTTTATAGCCACTTGATGAAATGGTCCCTCAAAATAGCTTTTGCCTTGTTCTGCGTTTTAACGTGGGCAGGAGAACTTATGGGACAAAGACTCAATTGGTCTAGCATAGATGAAAATCAAAGTCACTTTGGCTTTGTAGGTTACCAGGGCGGTCGAAAGAACGCATGTACCGACCGCTCCGGTAACTTAATTTACTGTTCGCCGTTTGCCAATTTCATTCACGTAGACAGCCAGCAGCATACCGCCAATTTTGAAACGCTTATTGTCAAGCGAGACAAAGACGGTCATGTGCTTTGGTCTAGGACCTTATCCGGTACTGGATTCAAATCCGGACATTCCATTCATGCCGACTCGCTCGGAAATATTTACCTCTTAGGCTGGTACTATGGTAATTCCAGTATCAATGGGGTGAATTTGTATTCCTATGGCAACTACGATTGTTTCGTTGTGAAGCTGAGTAGTGCAGGTCAAATTCTGTATACCAGAACCTTTGGTGGGGCAGGGTACGATTATCCTTTTGCGCTTACTACAGATTGGCAGGGGAATGCCTATATCGCAGGCAAGTTTAGTTTTACCATTCAAAGCGGGGCCTTAAGCGCTGCTGGAGGAGCCAATAGCCATTTTCTGCTGAAACTTCTGCCCAATGGTAACGTAAGTTATATCCGCAATACCTGTACAAGTGGGGCAGGCGATTGGGGAAAAGGAGATTTAGCGATGGGCAAAGACGGAAAATTGTACCTGGTCTCCAATTACTTTAATACTAGTGTGCTGGATACGGTGCAGCTCCAAAATACCGGTGCTGGAGGCTATTTAGCGAAAATTGAACCTGCCACGGGAAGAGTTGAAAAGGCCACGAAAGCCGGTTCCGAAGCTTGTTTGATCGATGTTGGACTTTCAGGTGAATTGATTATTGGTGGTTGGCATCGAAGTAACTTAGATTCTATTGCCTCTTCACGGTTGCCAAATCTAACAGGTGCTTCAGAATATTATTTAGCGAGGCTCACACCTCAAATGAACTTAGTTCAAAGCACTTTAATCAAACGAAATGCAAGCGGATTAACGGGGCAGGAAGATTTCAGGCAATTGCATATTGGTACTTCCGGGCAGTTGTTTCTATCCGGAGACTTGGTAGGCGATTTCCAAGTGGGAAATCAACCCGTTCAGCTGATAGGTTATACCAATGGCTCGGCCACACAGGGAGCCTTAATCAAGCTGGAAGAAAATTTGAGCTTGGCTTGGTCGGCAAGTGTTTCTTCACAAGATACCTTGGGCGTACCTAATCCTGATTTCGGCTGTGGCATCGCTACCGACTTACAAGGAAATATCTTTTGGCTCACATCCAATTTCGCTAACTCTGTTCAAGACACGCGACTTTACCTTAATCAAGATACGACAGCGGCCGACACCTTGAAGTCGCGCTACAAGGCATACGGAATCCACATTTGGAGTCTATCGGAACCTTATATCGCAACTCAAAATACATCGCCTTTGGTTGTTTGCCCTGGCGATAGTTTGCCTGTCAATTTTCTAAAATACGGCATTTTTGATCCGGGGAATGTCTTTCAGGTGGAGCTCTCAGACAGTAACGGGAGTTTTGAGTTTGCTCGCGTATTAGGGCAACTTGCAGATACAGCTGCAGACACCATTCACGTGGAGGTGCCTTTCGATTTACATCCCGGCCAATACCATTTCAGGGTCAATGGAAGTAATCCACGGGTGAAGGGATCGGCTACAGAGCTACCAATACAAGTTAGAGGCAAGCCGAATGCCTTCGCCGGTAACGACGTTTTCTTCTGTTTGGGCGATACGGTTGAATTAGGGGCTAGTGGAGGCGGATCTTACGATTGGTCTGGAACCGCTCCACTCTTAGATTCGTTTCAAGCGCAAGTGAGGGCATTGCCTGGACAAGACGCTAGTTTTATGGTTAAGGTTACAGATTCCTTGAGCTCTTGCTATAACCTCGATACGGTTGAATACCGTTACAGACGCCAAGTATTTACACAAGCCATAGCCGATACAGTATTGTGTGCTGGACAGGTTTTGGTAGCGAAAATTCACCTTCTGGATGGGGATAGTGCCAAGCTAACCAGTCTTTGGAAGGATGAAAATGGACAGGTGCTCAGTACGGCAGATAGTTTAGTTTTAGTTCCAAATAGGAGCATGCGGATTTTTGTGGAGGTTTGGGATAGCTGTTCCCTGTTATCCGATACGCAATCGTTTCATATTACTTTGCGAGATCCCTTAAGTATTGAACTTGTTAGCGATACGTTGTTATGTCAGAATCAGGCTTCAACTTTGATTCCTCGGTTTGAAGGAGGTGATAGTCTAAACTATGCTTATGAATGGAGAGACAGTGCTTCCGGGCAACAACTATCCTTGAATGCTGTATTGCAGTCGTCGTTTAGCTCAGCGCAAACCTTGCAGGTAAAGCTTAGCGATGCATGCACAGTTCAACCTGACTCAGTTTATATTCATGTGGTTGTTCCTGATCCGCTTCAGGTGAGTTTGCTTGACAGTCTTTGGCTGTGTCCGGGCGATTCCGTTTTACTTAACGCTAGTACACAAGGCGGCTACCCGAATTCATTGCTTTACCAATGGGGGGCACAATCGCCGGTGATAGACAGTCAATATTGGTGGAAGCCGACTAGTACGTCTGGCTTAAAACTAAAGCTCAGCGATTACTGTCAAACGGCAGATTCAGCTGAGGTTTTTGCCACTTTACGAACACCAAAATCGCTACTGCTTAGAGCAGACACCTTGATTTGCCAAGGCGAAACGGTACTCGCATGGCTTACAGGTTTTGAATCGGATACGGCGCAGTATTCCTTTCAATGGGATGGTTTCGCTTGGGGCCAGACGCAAGTATTCTATACCCCCGATTCAAGTTTTTACCCGCGTCTAAGGATACGCGATAACTGTTCCTTGCAAGCCTTTTATGATTCCTTTTTCATTGATGTTAGGCCGGAGCTACACTTGCAAGTGCCGGTAGCTAATCCTTATTGCTATGGGGAGCAGGTAACATTGAATGCATTGCCTTCAGGCGGACTTCCTGCGCAATACCAATTGGCTTGGTATGATGAAAATGGCGCCGTAGCGACTCAAGGTTTATCCTGGAGTATCAGGGTTAGGGATTCGCTTAAGGCCTATGTGGTTTTGGAAGATTTATGTTCACGAGATGCAGATACAGCCTTCATTCATTTAACCACGCATCCGCCGTTGAGTTGGAGCCAGGTGGCAGATACTCAATTGTGCTTTGGGCAGTTTCTCGCTTTAACCCCGGTATTAAGCGGAGGTTTAGGTACTAATTACAGCTGGTCGCTTTCTGCTCCGGATAGCTTGACCTTGGTTCAAGGTCAGGCCTATGCTCAAAGTCGTTTGGTGGAAATTATTGGCCGAGATGGGTGTAGTGATGAGGATACTTTGCAATTTTTAATTCAGGTAAGTGAGCCTTTGCATTTTGACAAAATCAGTGATACACTTTTGTGTTATGGTTCAGACATCACTTTAACGGCTGTCCCTGAAGGCGGGTTGCCGTTAAGTTATACGTTCACTTGGCAGGGTTTAGTTGGCACAAACACAAAGCAAATTAATAATTTGTTGAGCGATACAAGTCTTACGCTTTGTTTAGGCGATGGTTGTTCTGTTCCGTATTGCGATAGCGTTCAGTTGACTTTATTTGATAGGAACCTGGCCCGGATAGAAGGGGATACCCAATCCTGTTTTCCAGATCCGCTTAGTTGGGCAGCAGAGTACAAGCAGGGGGGAGGATCTTGGCGCTGGGTAATACCAGGTCAATTGGATACGGTGAGTCAGCTTCCAGGTTTTAGCTGGAATGTTCCCAAATCTGGCGATTATCAATTGCTCCTTACACAAATAGACCAGAATGGTTGCGATGAACAGTCGGGTATGCGACGGTTGCGTAGTAGTCCTAAGCCCAATGCTTATTTCTATTCCAAAGTGGATTTTGTTGTGCCGGGACAAAAGATTGAATTGCTTAGCGATGATCAGTCGGTGGTAAGCCATCGTTGGGAAGGGGGTGCAATTCCTGTGATGATCGGTTCTCAACGCTTTGAAGTTGAGTTTCCGGATTCAGGTCGGTTTGACTTGATGCATATAGCCCTAAATAGAGAAGGCTGTGCAGATAGTTTTTCCGTTTCCTTCGACGTAAAAGACTCGTTAAAATGTTGGCTGCCCAATGCCTTCATTCCTAAGGCAGATGGTGCAGGATTATTTTATGCCCCAGTTTGTACAGAATTAGCGGATATGTCGTGGCAGATTTACAACCGCTGGGGTCAACTTATTTTTGAAGCCGAGGGCGAAGAGTTGAAGTGGAATGCCCAATCACAAGACGGAACTCCGCTTCCAATTGGAGTATACGTTTACCGTTTTCAAGCAAGCAATCAACGTGGGGAGCGCGTAATTTATTCAGGGATAATTAATTTAATCCGATAGCCTTAGTTATAGATAACTATAAAATTAGGAGATTATTTGCAATTCAGAAGTTGAAATTAACCACTCGTCTGGCTATAAAATAAAGTACCCTCGTGGAGTGCGAGGGTACATGGAATTTCTTCCAAACCAAAACTCTATGAAGAGTAATGAGTAGATGTAGATAACTAGAAGAACGTTGCCTGAGTTTTTAGAAAAAATGAAAAGTTTTTAAGAATGAATGTCAATTCTTCCACAATGGCTAATTTTCAGGTATGATAGATTGGTCATTGTTTCAAGCTTCTCAGGGTGATTTTCTCCTTTCCGAACCTACATTATCAGATGAGAATTTTGCTCGAACCGTTGTTTTGTTGGTGAGCAAAGACGAAGAAGGTGTGTTAGGATTCATTATGAACAGGCCCTTACAGCTAAAGTTCGCTGATTTGGGCGAGGATTTTCAATCATTCGATGCACAGGTGTTTGAAGGCGGGCCGGTGGAGACCAATACGCTTCACTATGTACATGCCTTTGCGGATTTGCCGGGTGCACAGCCACTATTAGAGGGTGTATTTTGGGGAGGCGATTTTGAAATGCTCAAATCCCGACATGCTGAATGGTCGCCAAACACAGTACGGTTTTTTTTAGGTTATAGTGGATGGGGTGTTGAACAGCTCGAACGTGAAATAGCTGAGCGCACCTGGGTGGTAGCCCGAGGGCATAAACAGGCTGTCTACTATCCTAATCCAGAGCGCTTATGGTCGCATTTAATTCGGAGTCAGGGTGGCGAGATTGCAGCCTTAGCGAATTATCCTCAAGATCCCAGCTGGAACTAACTTATCGATTTAGTTGTAATTGGTAACAGTCAGACGCAAAGGCTTGTAAAACCTGCCGTTGCTTGTCGATATTTCTGCCTTTGGTCATTACGCTCAAGATAAAAGGTCGGCCTGCTACGTAAATAATTCCTGTTTCATGCAATTGTATTGGAAAGCCATTAGCAGGGGCGTTTTGATTGATGCGGATGCCGTGTTTGTGCGCAAGTTGCACAGTCGCTGGAATCGCTTTTTTAAAGCCCGCTTTGTACTGGCTATTGGAAAGCATCTTGAGGGCCATTTCTGAATGTTCGTAATTCAAAAAGTTATGGTTGTACAAGGCATTGTAGATGCCGCTCAAGTGTGTCACTAGAATGATATCTTCCGTATTGGTGGCGGAATTGGGAATTTTAGCTTGAAGTTGATCTTCGGTTTCCTCCAGAAAGCCCGGTTGTTTTCCATCGATATAATACAATATTGCCAGGGTGGCTCGGTTATCAGAAAAGCGCACCATAATATCGGCTAGCTCGGCCAAAGAATAAGGTCTGTTCTGCCATTGTTGGTAAACCTCGTTTTCTTCCCAATTCATGTAATCATGAATGTCTTCAACATGAGGCACGTCTGTTAGGTCTGATAAATTTGCTTTGTTGGCCTCCACTAGCTTAAGCAGTCCAACAAGTGTTGGGACCTTCAGCAGCGATGCCGGAATAAATTTCTGTTCCGGGTGAATGCTCACACGGGTATTTGTGTTTAAGTCGCAGTAGTGAACGGCAATAGCTTGAATGTCTTCCTGAGCTTCATAGTGGTTGACAATCGAGTCTAATGTTTGATTTAGCATTTCCAGCCAAGCATGTGTTAAGCTAGAATCTGAATCTGACAGTGTTTCACGGGTATACCTGTAGGGGGTCTCTTTCACGGTAGATTGAGCCGAGGTAGTTTCCTTTTTTGCTTTTTCGGGTGAACAACCGAAGACGGAAACGAGGGAAAAAGAGAACAGCCAAAAGCTGTTTGAACAATAAAATCGAACTGGCATTTGATAACAAACTTACCCCTGCGCTCACCCCGATTCCATATTATTTCATCGAAATTAATGCTAGAAAAAAGTCGAATGCCGGGTAGCTGAAAAATGTTTTTAAGTATCTAATATTCAATGATTCAGAGTTGATTTCTCGACGCGTATTGAAGTTTGAGAATGAGCATAGAACATGGTTGCGTATAACTATGTGTTTCGTAAATGGGCAATTAATTTCTAATTTTGAATCTATTAGTCCTAAGCCAGGGATTATATTTCATAGTTCAAAAACCAAACTCACTTTGCGGATTTCGCGTGGTCAGTTTGTGCTATCCTAGTTAGGACTTGGAATGTTTCTGTGCGTCGGATTAAGATTGTCCGACAACCCCAGCCCGGACTCTTATTAATGGGGGGAAACACATATAAGTCAGAATGATTAAACATTACTTTCAAACCAAGCTGTGGCTAGTTTTAGTCACACTATGTTCGGCTGTGGGGTTAAATGCTCAGTCATTTACATTCACTCCAGCTGGCGCAACGGGGCAAAATGGCCCAACCCAAGCTCAAATTAACATTGCCTACCAAGGGGGGAGCCTTGATGGAAATGTACTCTCAGTAAGCGGTATCCAATACTGGATAGTGCCTATTACAGGAATTTACCGTATTGAAACAACAGGTGCACAGGGCTACGGTCCTTTCGGTGGACGTGGTGCGAAAATGACGGGTGAATTTTTCTTAAACGCAGGTGATACCTTGAAAATGGCTGTAGGCCAAGCAGGTGGAGCCCCGGTTGGTGCTGGTACTAATCAGTACGGCGGCGGCGGTGGTACATTTGTAACCAAATTCGATAATACACCATTGATTATCGCCGGTGGCGGTGGAGGATCTTGGGCTTCTGCCTACAATTCAACCACCGATGCAAATATTGGAACTTCGGGTAACGATGGTGTTAACGGACCTGCTAACAATGGCGTAGGTGGAATAAATGGAAATGGCGGAAATGGCTTAAGCAATGCCGGCGCTGGTGCAGGATTACTCTCAGATGCAACCGGAGATGTTTCCGGTGGTGATGCGTTTGTCAATGGTGCAGTTGGCGGTAGAGCAGCTACCAATGGTGGCGAAGGTGGTTTTGGTGGAGGCGGTGGCGCTTCCAGTTACAACAACCGTCGTTCCGGTGGTGGTGGTGGATACTCTGGTGGAGGTAGCTCCGCTGCAAGTAGCGCTACAGCTGGCTTTCCGGAAGGCGGCGGCGGTGGATCTTACAACGCCGGCGACAGACAAAACAACGTTGCTTCTGTAGGTTATGGCGATGGTGAAATCGTTATCACAATCTTGTCTACTGGTGCTTACAACGATGCAGGTGCTATCTCAGTTGATGAGCCTAAAGTATTTTGTTCTGGTCTGAACGACGTCATTGTTTCGGTAAGAAACTTTGGAGCCAACAGAATGGACAGTGTTCGCATCAACTGGATGATTGACACATTGCTTCAGCCTTCCTTTACCTATGTAGGTACTTTAGATACTATCGGTGGTACCGGTAGCAATACAGTTCAAGTAAACCTTGGCGCATTTAACTTTGGATCTGGTCCGTATGCAATAAAAGTATGGACAAGCCATCCGGGTGGTGGTATCGATACAGTTAACGTGAACGATACGGTACGTGTAGTTAGACAAGCTAACCTGCCACCTCCAACTAATCTTTCAACTTCTAACATTACCACAAGTTCAGCAAACCTTAAATGGGAAGGCGGTAATTCACTAAATACTTGGGCATATGTGCTTTCTACATCAGCTAGTACGCCGGTTGGCCCGGGAACAATTGTGAGTGTAGATAGCGTTGTGTTTAACAACTTGGCAAGCCGCAGAACCTATTACTTCTACGTTCGCGAAATCTGTGCTTCAGGCGATAGTAGTGTTTGGGAAGGCCCAATTTCGTTTAGAACGGATTGTGGTAGCCCATTGGCCGGTACGTATACGCTTGACAAAAACCAAGCGGCTTCAACTACCAACTTTGTTTCATTTGAAGATGCTGCCTTGGCGCTTGCAGGATGCGGTGTAAATGGTCCGGTAGATATTTATGTTTCTGCAGATACCTATACCGAAAGAATTGAATTACCTGCAATTTCAGGTGCTTCAAGTGCTAATTTGATTCGCTTCATTGGTGCAGGGATTGGTCAAACCATCCTGACTTACAATGCCTCAAGTACTGCTGACCATGCAACGTGGACTTTTGACGGAGCTGACTTTGTTGAACTTCGCGATATGACCATCGGTGCTACGAATGCTACCAATGCCATTGGTGTTATGTTTACCAATCAAGCTGATAGCAATGCTATTCGCAATGTGAATATTGAGGTAAGTACTTCTGCTACGGGTACCGGAATCTTTGGTGTTGTCTTTTCTGGAGATAAAACGAGCGGAACCGCTTACGGTCGGAATGGTGATTACAACCACCTAGACAGTGTGAACATCACAGGTGGTTACTATGCTATTCGCTTAAATGGTGAATCTGCCAACTATACCATTGAAAACCGTTTCACCAACATGTCGATTACGAATTTCTACATGTATGGTATCTATGCTTATTACAACAAGTTAACGGTTATCGATAATTCAACGATTCAAACTACTAGAAATACGGGTTCTGATGGTATTTATACCTTCTATTTGGCCAACCCAACCATTACGAATAATACAATCGTAGTTCCTGATTACGGTATCTATTTTAGCAACCTAAACCCGGCGGCTAACTACGATAGCGGCATTCCTAGTTTAGTAGCGAATAACAAAATCATCAGTACAGGCGATTACGGGGTTTACCAGATTAGCAACGGCGGTGCTTTGCGTTTTGTGCACAATAGTGTGAACGTAAACTCTGGCTACGCAGTTCGCTTGAATGGCGGATCTAGAATGGTGGTAGCCAATAACCACATGCGTAATTACCGCACTACAGCTGCATCTTACGCTTTCTATACAACTGGTAGCTTCGATACATTAGACTACAATAACTACTTCAGCTTAGGTAGTGGCGACTTCTTATACGACGGCACAGCCTATAGCGATTTTGCTCGCTGGAAGTCGGATCATGCTCTTGTTGGACAAGAATTGTTTAGCTATAACGTTGATCCTAACTTTATCAGCAATACCGATTTGCATATTGATCAAACCGTTCAGAACCTTCGTGGTATCGACTTCGGAATGACCTTGGATGCTGACGGAGATGTGCGTTGTGAGTTTGCTCCAACATTGGGTGCGGATGAGTCTAATTTTGCTACTCCAATTCCAACTGCACAAGTGGTTAGCGAAGATTCAATCTACGTGAACTCACCAAGCGGTTTCTACTCTGCATACCAACCATTGCAAAATGTACTTTGGGATTATACTTGGTACGTTAACGGTTCGCAAGAAAGTAAGTCGGTCGACTTCACTAAAACATTTGGATCAACAGGTACCTACCAATTGATTCTACGTGCAAGAAGCTGCTCAGGGGCTGATAGAGATACCTTGATGGTCAATGTAATCAACCCATCTCGCGTTCCGGCTACAGACTTCACAGCAAGCAAGCTTATCTTGAATCCATTGGAAGAGACCAAACTTTCTGATCTTTCAGAGTACGGTGCAACACAATGGGAATGGACGGTTGTTCCTTCTACTAATGCATTCTTTGATAACCCTTACAGCAATGAGCCAACTTTGACAATCTTTGATCCGGGATCCTATGAAATTTGCCTTCAAACAGCAAACTCAGTAGGTCAAGGAAACAAATTGTGCAAACGTGCTTATATCTCTGTAAACGATGATCGTGCAATGTGTGCTTCCAACAGAACTACCAATAGCGCAGGTCGTCTTACTGACGAAAACGGAGTATTGGGTAACTATACCCCAAATACCAACTGTAACTTCACCATTAACCCATGTGCCGGTCAAGTAGTACTTCGCTTCACAGAATGGGGAGTAAACGATGCAAACGATAAACTTTACCTATACAACGGTTTAGATGCAAACGCACCTTTGCTTGGTGTATTTGATGGAACTTCATCTTTACCGGGTGGTGTTAACGGTATCGTTGCCAACAGTGGTAAAATGCACGTTGTTTGGACTACCGATGGTGCAGGACAGGGAACCGGTTTCGTAGCATACTGGTCTTCTATTGCAGATACCACTACAAGTGCTCCAGTTGCCGATTTCAATGTACCTGATTCAATTTTTGTGGATCAAATTGTAGAATTTACCAGCACAAGCCAAGGTCAGTCTCTGAACTACGTTTGGGATTTTGACCTTCCTAATTTGGAAGCAGGGCTCGACGGTGGAACCGGAATGAGCGATCGCTACAGCTGGAATGCAGGCGGACAATATCCTGTTCGTTTGATGGTTTCTAACTGTGGTGGTGTTGATACCATGGATAAAATGGTTGACGTAATTGCACCAACTAGCGCTCCGGTACCAGGGTTTACTGCCAGCCGTTTGCGTTTGCCGGTATTGAGTACATTAACCTTAACCGATACTAGCCGTCAAGGACCAGCTACTTGGAACTGGGAAATTACGCCTGCTGCTACCGTAAATATCTTGAGCAAAGATCAAGGACCTCAAATGCAAGTAGCATTTATGAAGAGCGGTTTGTACACCGTGAAATTGAAAGTAAGCAACAGTGTAGGTGTGGATAGCGTAGTTCGTGTTGATTACATTGAGGTATTCGATTACTGTGCACCTGTTGTAGGAAATATTAGCTCGGATGTAGCTATTAGCCGTGTTCAGTTTGGTGGTATCGACAACTACAGCAGTGTTGGTGTAGATAAATACACTAGCTATATCAACGACTTCAATGCTGAAGTACTTCCTAGAAGAAGCACATTCGATATTCGCTTAGAGCGCATGAATACCCAAGATCCAATGAATAGAAAAGTTTGGATCGATTGGAACAATGACGGTGACTTCAATGATTCACTTGAACTTGTTGCGTATGAAGCTTCTGCTAATACCCAATCTTATACTGCTACAGTTACAGTTCCTGATTTTGCAGTTCCAGCCTTTACCCTACTACGTGTAGGTGTAAGCTACGGTGCTGATCAGAACAGAGCTTGCGGTATTAACCCAACAGGTGAGTTTGAAGATTATCCGGTACAAATTATAATCGATAATGAAGGTCCGGTAATTACCATGCTTGGACAGGATACTGTTTACGTAGAACAAGGTTACCAATACACCGATGCCGGTGCAACAGCATTAGACAACGTAGATGGAAACCGTACTTCCTTCATTACCTTAAACAATACCGTTGATACTTCAATGGTTGGAAACTACTTCGTGAAATACAATGTGTTAGACGTTGATGGAAATGCGGCAGTAGAACAAACTCGTGTGGTGATTGTAACGCCGGATGTTACAGCTCCGGTAATTACCTTGACGGGCGCGAACTCTGTTAATGTAACCGTGTTAACCACTTATACAGACGACGGTGCAACTGCTAGCGATTACTTCCAACAGAACTTGAACAATAGCTTGAGTTTTAGCGATAACATCGACATGACTCAATTGGGTACTTACCACTACTGGTACACTGTTCAGGATGCTGCAGGTAACTACGACTCCGTTGCCAGAGAAGTAAATGTAATTGACGATGTAAATCCGGTGGTTATTGTTGCTAACGCAGGTCCAATTGTGATTGACGTTTACGAAGACATCAATGCTCCAGCATTTAACATCACCGATAACTTTGATCCAAATCCGGTAGTTGTCATTGACAGCAGCGCGGTAGATAAAACAATGCCGGGTATTTACGACATGGTTTATACCGGTATGGATGGATCAGGTAATACAAGTAGTGTAATTGTTCAGGTTGAAGTGAAAGACCTCACTTTGCCAGTTATTACCTTGATTGGTAGCGATACCGTGATTGTTGATGTATACGATAGCTACAATGAACAAGGTGCTCAGGTAACGGATAACTACTGCAACGGTTTAACCTGGTCTGTAATGAATCAGCCGATGACCTCTGTTCTTGGAGATTATGTATTGAGCTATAACGCTGTGGATTGCCAAGGTAATGCGGCACTCACTGTGAATCGTGTTGTGCGCGTTGTAGACCGTGAAGCTCCGGTTGTGGAGTTGAATGGATTTGCAGTTAGCACCATTATTCGCTGGCAAGGTTTCAACGATCCGGGAGTAACCATCGTTGACAACTACTACGACAATGCACAATTGCAAGATTCAGTGAAAATTACCAGCAACTTGGATCCAAATACAGTAGGTGTGTACAGCATGTGCTACCGTGTAACCGACTTGTCTGGAAACACTTCATCAAGCGTTTGTAGAACAGTAAACGTGGTTGAGAACTTGACTTCGGTTTCGCCATTGTCGAATACTCAAATCAAAGTTTACCCTAACCCAAGTGCTGGACAGTTCAACCTTGAGTTTGCAGAAGCATTGAATGCAAATGCAACGATTCAGGTATACGACATGACCGGTAAATTGGTGATGGAAACAACTGCAAAAGCAGGTGTGAGCCAAATGCAATTGAACTTGAATGCTAATCCGGGTATGTACCATGTACGTATCAGCGATGCACATTCAAACACAAGCTTGAAATTGGAAATTATCCGATAAGAAGCAATAGTAATTAATTGGAAAAGGGAACCTTCGGGTTCCCTTTTTTGTTAATAATTCAAAAGGAAAGGTGCCGCAGGTATTTAGGCATTTGCCTATTTTCGGAATTCTAAATTCAATTATGATGAAAAGAATTATTCCTATGGCCCTTGTTGGTTTGAGCATCGTCGGACTAGCTTGGACCCTAGCGCCGAACAAAGCGCTAACCGATTTAGAAGTGTATACCGAGAAAGGTAAAACCTATTTCCGTGGTGTTTGGACCAAAGGCACCAACGCACAATCGCTAAAAGCCTATGATAGTCCTGAAGACTTTGAAAACGCTTGGGAAGAAATGGGCAAGACAGGCTTCTCGCTTCGCGATATTGCCATCGATGAAAAAGAAGACGCTGTAAAGGTATACGCGGTTTACGAGAAACTGGCCGACAAAACCACGCCGGTGAAATTTAATACCTGGGCTGAGTTTGAAACAGACTGGAAAGCCAAAGAAAAGGCAGGTCAGGAATTGGTAGACTTTGACTATTACTACCTCTACGGTGAAGAAGTATTCTACGGTGTTTACGGTGGCTCAGGTAAAAAGATTCACCTCTTTAAAACCAAAACTTGGGGCGACATGGAAAATACCATCAAAGAATACGGAACTAAGAAAAGAGAGCTTAAAGACTTAGATAGAGCGAAAATTGATGGCGATTGGAACTACATTGGTTTCTTTACAGAAGGCGACAAAGCGCTTACTTACAAAGCCTTTAAAGTATCGAGCAACGAAGCCGTTGAGCGCCAAGCCGGAGCAAATGCGAAAAAAGGTGAAATCCTTATCGAAGCAGACGGTTTTGAGCAAGGTAACGCCATTACACACATCACCGTTTACGTGAAACAGCCTCAGCCAAATGCTTTGTTTAGCTCCACTTCATGGACAGACTTTGAAGCGAAGTTTAAAGAATTAAGTCCGCAGTAAGTCGGGAAATAATACCAAAGCAAGGAAGCGGTAATTGGGTGGTCAAAGCCTGATTGCCGCTTCTTTCTTTTAAATGCTAGTCCTAATTTGCGGGCATGCAAAAGAATTGGAGGGCAAAGCCGATACCCACACCCGAAGTGGTCAATCACTTGAAGTCTGTATTGGGTATTGGCGATATACTTGCTATCCTTTTAGCGCAGCGTGGCATTCAAACCTTTGATGAGGCCAAACACTTTTTTCGACCCGATAAATCCTTTCTCCATGATCCATTTTTAATGCCCGATATGCAGGCCGCAGTGAACCGCATTGAAGTGGCGCTAAAAAAAGGGGAGAAGGTTCTCTTATTTGGAGATTACGACGTAGACGGCACCACATCCGTAAGCTTGATGTACCTTTTCTTAAAACCGCACCATGATCAATTGGAATTTTATATCCCCGATCGTTTTCTGGAAGGGTACGGAATTTCCCAAGCAGGCATCGACTATGCAGCAAACGAAGGATTCTCCTTGGTCATATCCTTAGATTGTGGGGTGAAGTCGGTAGAGCTGATTGCTCAGGCCAAAGAACGCGGTATTGATTTCATCGTTTGCGACCACCACGAGCCAGGGGAAGTTCTTCCGCCTGCCATTGCGGTATTAGACGCCAAAAGAAAAGATTCCAACTACCCTTATACAGAGCTTTCGGGCTGCGGGGTTGGTTTCAAATTGGCTCAAGCCTTAACACAGTACTTTGTTTGGCCTGAGGATGATTTGTGGGCGTTGATGGATTTTGTAGCCGTTAGCATTGCTTGCGATATTGTTCAGATGGATGGTGAAAACCGGGCTTTGAGTTATTTAGGTATGCAAAAGCTCAATGCCAATCCGCATCCAGGAATCAAAGTACTCTTAAAGAAGGCTTTTGAGAAAAACCCGAAGAAGGTCTATGATATTAGCGACGTGCTTTTTTATGCCGGTCCACGCATCAATGCAGCAGGCCGACTCTATCACGCCAAAGGCGCTGTTGAATTACTTATTGAGCAATCAGAAGACAAGGCTTGGGAGTTTGCTCAAGCGCTTCACCTGCACAATGAGCAGCGACGAAACCTAGAGCAAGAAATCAGCAAGCAAGCCGAATCCGAATTAGAGGCAATGCCGGATTTTGCTAAGTCCAAATCAACCGTAGCTTATAATCCGGAATGGAATAAAGGGGTTATCGGTATCGTAGCCTCACGCTTGGTAGAGAAATACTATAGGCCAACCATTGTTCTCACTCGATCTGAAGGGAAATTGGCGGGTTCAGCACGCTCAGTAGGTAACTTTGATATTCATTCGGCTATTGAGGCCTGCTCAGAACATTTATTGCAGTTTGGAGGTCATACCCATGCGGCGGGATTAACCTTGAAAGAAGAGAATCTAGTGGCGTTTAAAGCGGCTTTTGAAAAGGTGGTGACTGAGCGAATCCATCCGGATGATCTTCAGCCTAGCTTGGAATACGACTTGGAAATTCCTTTGAACCTAATCCACGACAAGTGGGTTGATAAGTTGATGCAAATGAACCCATTCGGGCCCGGTAATATGAATCCGATTTTTATGTCGAGAAAAGTTCGCGATACGGGCATGCCGAAAGCCTATGGAGAACACCTATCGCTAAACCTTTGGGCCGGTGAGCAAGTGATTGGCGCGATGGCATTTTCGCAAGCTGTAAATCTAAATGCTGTAAAGCAGGGCAAACTTTTTGATATTTGCTACCACATTGATCGTTCAGAATTCAATGGCAAAACACGATTGCAGTTGCGAATTCTGGACATGAAGCCTTCGGAATAATGATCTTAAGAACTGAAAATCTCCTCAAACAATACCGTCACCGTAAAGTGGTAAACGATGTGTCCATACAAGTGGAACAAGGAGAAATTGTTGGATTGCTTGGTCCGAATGGCGCCGGTAAAACCACTACCTTTTACATGACAGTGGGTTTGGTGAGTGCAGATGACGGCAGAATCTTTCTCGACGATGAAGACATCACCAAACTTCCAATGTACAAAAGAGCCCAAAAGGGTATTGGATACTTACCACAAGAAGCTTCTGTTTTTAGAAAGCTCACGGTAGAAGACAATATCTTGGCGGTTCTAGAGATGACCAACTTGAGCAAAGCCGATCGAAAGGCAAAGCTGGAAGAGCTGATAGAAGAATTCAGTTTGCACAAGGTGAGAAAGAATCTTGGTCAAGTACTTAGTGGTGGTGAGCGAAGAAGGACGGAAATAGCCCGAGCCTTGGCTACTGATCCGAAGTTTATCTTGTTGGATGAGCCGTTTGCCGGTGTTGACCCAATTGCGGTAGAAGACATTCAAGGCATCATTCATACGCTTAAAAAGAAAAATATCGGTGTACTAATCACGGATCATAACGTGGACGAAACACTCGGAATCACAGACCGTGCTTATTTACTTTTTGAAGGAAAGCTGCTCAAAGAAGGTACCCCGGAAGAATTGGCTGAAGATGAAATGGTGCGCCGTGTCTACCTCGGTAAGAACTTCGTCTTGCGAAAAGCTTTCGCAGGAAGATAGGGTGCAAATTATAATTTCTGTTGGGACGCCACGCTTGGCGTCCGTCGGGAAGATAGGGTGCAAATTATAATTTCTGTGGGGACGCTGGAATATAGAGTGTGAAATGTTATTTCTGTGGGGACGCTGTAAGATAGAGTGTGAAATATTATTTCTATGGGGACTCTGGAATATAGAGTGTAAATTGTTATTTCTGTGGGGACGCCACGCTTGGCGTCCGTCCTTCCTTCCTAATAGCAGAGCTAACAGCTTTTTAAATCATTTCCCTTTCCAGTTTTCTGGATTCTTTTTGATATACCAGCTGATGGTCTCAAATGATTCTTGATCTCGGACAATATGCTCGTAGAAACGACTTTGCCAAGCAAAATCAGGTTCGATATTTCGAGCTCTAGTTGTTACTGCTGATTTAAATCCTCTCATGATGGAAGCCAAATTATTGGATTGAGGACCAAATTGATTTTGAGGACTTTCACTCAAGTTTTGGAAAGGATTGATAACAGGAATGTCGTGGGGTAGTTTTGAGCTGTTCTCCGCATTGGGGACGCCAAGCGTGGCGTCCCAACATTGAATTGAATCCTCAACCTTATGAGGGTCTCCTTCAATTATCTTGGCATCTCTTATTTCATTGTAATCAAGATTAGTTGCAGTATACTGCAGGTTACCTGAATTGTCGCCGATGCCAATCAAAGCATGAAAGTGGTTAGGCATCACTATGAATTCTCCCCTGAATAAGTTCAAATAGCTCCTGATTTCGAACGTTTTTATCCATTCATCTTGGACAATTTTACCAATTGAACTTAGCTGAATTTTAGAGTCTATAAATTCTCCAAAATGGCATAGTCGGTTTTTTGTAATCAACGTAATGAAATACAATCCAGAATTGGCATAATTCCAATGCTGTATCCTTAGCGATTCACCATAATATCGTTTAGTCATAAGTATACAGATAAAGGTAGCTTGTTGTTAACTAACTGATTTCATTAAAGTTTCATCTTTTGGTTGAGGGCATGTATCTTTTTAAACTTTCGACGTTATAGTGTCAATTGACCGCCTATGAAACGTCTCCTTTTTGTCCTTGCTCTCGCTGCGACCTCGCTACTTTTTCTCATTCCTGGTTCGAAAGAATCTGTTGAAAAACCGGAGTCACTTTCTCAGGATTTACCCTCTGATATCACTGACCTTCCTTATGTTGGAGACTTTGAATCAGAACCCACTTCAATGCGCTGGGTGTCTTTTTCTAGCGAAACACTACCAATCCTTAATCCTCCTTCATTTGCTCTACCGGAGCAATTAGCAGATTCTTTGCAGTGCGACTTGCCTCTTTTAGAAAGTCCCCAAACTTTGGGTTCCTTTCAATTCAAGGAGGTAAAAAATGTAAATCCGCCATTTCCGACTATTCAGGTTCCACATGAAGTAATTACCGTCTCGGCCGCTGACTTGAAATATGTGCAGAAACTGAAATTCATGGATGGAACGGTTTTAAATATTCCGGCAAATGCCCTCTGCATGAAAGACGGCAGCGACGTTAAAGATCCTATTCAAGTTGCTTATATGCCGCTGGATAATGCCTTTGATGTAATGTTGAGTGGTATACCAATGACCTACGATAGCGCAGGGGGACAAAGTCTTTTCCAAACCGCAGGTATGTTTCGCTTAGAAGCAAAAACAAATAAGGGTGAAGAGGTGGTTTTGAAGGACGGAAAAGCCATGAATATAGCCATGCCGACGGTAGATACCGGTGGGCGGTACAACGACTATCGATTTGATGAGCAAAGCGGAATATGGAAGTTTCAGGAGACATCTGTATCGGCTTATAATTCCTTTGTGAGAGTGGAGAATTCTAAAGAATCAGAAAGTCTAGACTACTTGTTTTTCAACAAAGACTATGCATATACCTATTCGACGGAAAACCGATTGACGCCCACCAACCTTTGTGTAAATCATTCTCGTAAGCATAACTCCTGCCGCATACATGAGCCTTATAACATTAAGCCCAGCAGAATAAAAACCATTTACTTCAAAACACAGACGGTACGAAACGCCGAAGACAAAACGAAGAGTATCTACTTTACAGCAGAAAAACCTGATTACTATTGGGCTTTCAATCCGGAATGGAGAGTGTTCAACAACTGGAAATTTAAGTCCATCGATTATACCGAATCCAAAGAATTTAGGTTAGCCTACAAGGGTGGTAAGCGGTATAACGACATGCGTTTGATTTGGGATGGAAAAAGCAATGATGTGCTTTTATTGTTAAAACATGGTGGAGGAATGGATAGTCTCCATGCAGAAGCTTGGGACCTGAACGATAGAAAGGCATTTCAATTGCGTCGAACTTTCGCTAGAAAATACCGTCGTTACCAACGTGAATTGAACAAAAGAGAAGAGTGCCATAGAGCCAACATGCGGAGATTTCAGACTCAAACTGATCGGATGAAATTGGTGCAAACCAGACCGATGGTGCTCCCGGGTTTCGGAATTTACAACTGTGATCGAACCTACCTAATGGCAAGTCCACGCAGGTATACAAAGCTAGAATACACAACGGCTGAAGGTCTATTGATAATGCCTTCTCAGATCATTGTTTTGGACGAGAAAGCTAGAGGTGCATTTTTCCTTAATTCAATGAGTTTTAATGCATGTACAAAGGGTACCGTGGCGGTTTTAACATCGGATACTTCTGGGAATATGCTAGCCTGTTCAGGCAAACATTTAGCGCAATATGGAAGTTACAAAGGAGGCAAAAGGCTTAGCTTTCAAGTTGTGCCGGATGAAGTTAAAGAATACACAGCATTGCAGAATTGGCTGGAGAGTTTGAGTGAAGAATAATCTGCATCTTTGCTTTTATGAACGCTGTGAAAAAAATGCTACTCCTGGGTTTTTTAGCCTTTGGTGTACTTCAGGTGAATGCTCAAGGCTTGACCGATGCAGAAGAATCTACTGGTTATTCAACCCTTGGTAGACACAGTATAAGTTTTCATTATGGCATCCCGTCTGTTCAGAAGATGGTAGCCAATACAGTCAATAATATTGTCGATTTTCAATTCAGAGAAACGGGCCCATTCCATGTGAAATACCAATACAGAGCCGGGCGAGTTTTTGAATGGGGACTAATGCTGAATTACCAGGAGTCTTCGTTCAATTGGACAGATAGCCTGGAGTCCAATCGGGTGGATGCACAGATAGGTGCCGATGTTTCCAGCTTTAATGCCATCGCTCGAATGAACCTGCATTTTTTAAAGTCGGGGATGCACAACTTCTACCTCGGTATGGGACTGGGTTTTTCGTATTGGAAAGTGAATCCTATTGGAGGTATTGTGATAGATGATGAAGTCAATTTGGCCATCCCTAATTTTCTCAGCCTAAAAGGTGTATTACCGGCAGGTGAGTTTGTTTTAGGCTATAGAGGCTTCCTCAATAAGCAGGTAGGCATAAGCGCAGAACTTGGCCTGACAAAGTCAATCTTTCAAGCAGGCCTAACCTACCGATTCAACTAATTGCTTAATAAGCTCTTTCGTGGATGCCTTCCATGTAGTTAACAAATGCTTTGTTCACTACGCGGTAACCGCCCGGAGTAGGGTAGTTGCCTGAGAAGTACCAGTCGCCTTTGTCGTGTGGACAAGCTATGTGAAGGTCTTCAATGGATTGGTAGATGATTTCTACTTCTGCGTCAATGTCTTCCGGAGTTAGGATCTGAGCAATCTTCTCGGAGATTTGCTCATCGCTAAACAAGGCGTAAACCTCTTGCAATGGGTTATTCATCTCCTCGTCTTTCAAAGTCAATTGGTGTTTTGCTTTTTGGTAAGCTTCATCCAACTTATGCTCCAGATTATGCTCTTCCAAGAGTTTCAACAAGCCTTGGAATGCAGCGAAATCCTTCATCTTACTCATATCGATACCATAACAATCCGGGTAGCGAATTTGGGGCGCAGAGCTCACTACCACTATTTTCTTTGGTCCTAAGCGATCGAGGATACGCAGGATGCTCAACTTCAAAGTCGTTCCACGTACAATGGAATCATCGATAACAACCAGGTTATCTTGGCCTTTTCTAATTAAGCCGTAGGTTACGTCGTAAACGTGTCCTACCATGTCATCGCGGTGTGTATCTGCGGTAATGAAGGTTCTTAGCTTAACGTCTTTGATGGCAATCTTTTCACGACGTGGGCGTAATGCCAAGATACGCTCAAGCTCTTGTTCAGAAAGCTCATGACCACGTGTCATGATTTGCTCTTTCTTGTATCCGTTCAACCAGTCATTCATGCCGTCAATCATGCCGTAGAATGAGGTGGAAGCGGTATTCGGAATATACGAGAATACAGTGTTTTCGAAATCGTAATTGATGCTCTTCATCACTTGTTTTGCAACGAGTTTACCGAGGTCTTTACGTTCTGTATAGATGTCGGCATCGTTACCGCGGCTGAAGTAGATGCGTTCAAAAGAACACGATAAACGTTCGGTAGCCGGAAGGATGTTTTCCTCGTACAATTCGCCGTTGCGTTTGATGAGGAGGGCATTACCCGGTTGGATTTCTTTGATGGATTCGAGCGGAACGTTAAAGGCCGTTTGAATAGCCGGACGTTCACTGGTAACTACGATAACTTCATCGTCTTCGTAGTAGAAAGCCGGACGAATACCTGAAGGGTCACGCATTACAAAGGCATCACCTTGTCCGATCATTCCCACCATAGCATATCCGCCGTCGATGTTTTTGAATGAACGTTTCAAGATGCGAGTCACATCTAAGTTATCGGCAATCTTTGCGCTGATATCGGCGCTGTCCATGCCGGACTGGTGGTATTCGTTGAAGAGACGTTGGTTTTCATCGTCCAAGAAATGGCCGATTTTCTCCATCATCAATACAGAATCCGATTTCTCTTTCGGATGCTGTCCTATCTCAAGCAGTTGCTTGAACAGCTCGTCTACATTGGTCAGGTTAAAGTTACCGGCCAAAACCAAGTTGCGGTTTTGCCAGTTATTCTGACGTAAAAATGGATGGCAGTTTTCGATGGTGTTTTTGGCATAAGTGCCATAACGCAAATGACCTAAGATGAGTTCGCCGGTAAATGGAATCTGCTCCTTAAGGTACTTGACGTTTTTACGTTGCTCCGGACTCAGCTCATTGAAGTGTTTGTTCACTTCTTTGAAAATGCTCACAATCGGGTTATCCGAGTTGGAGCGCTGACGGCTGATATACCGCTGTCCCGGGTCTACATTCAATTTGATAGTCGCTAAACCGGCACCGTCCTGCCCACGGTTGACCTGCTTGAGCATTAACAGGTTCATTTTTTTAATTCCGTAGAAGGCGCTATTGTACTTTTCGAGGTAGTATTCGAGAGGTTTGCGGAGGCGGATGAATGCGATGCCGCATTCGTGTTTAATTGAATCGCTCATTGTAGTGGTGCAAAGTTAATGTTTCCTTAACCGTTCTTCCAATCATTGTCTATACATCTAATCAGCTTTTATGCCAGAATGAATTTTGCATTAAATGGCTGAAAGCGACAGATTATCAAGACAAAGAGCGTACTTTGTATACATGAAGTGCATCGGGATAATAAATGGTCCAAACCTAAACCTTTTAGGCAAGCGTGAGCCTGGTATCTACGGGAACAAAAGCTTTGAAGAGTTTTTAAATCACTTGAAAGAGTCTTACCCCGATGTTGAACTGCGTTATTTCCAAAGTAATGTGGAAGGTGAATTGATTAACAAACTCCACGAATGGGGTTTTGTTTGCGATGGCATCATCTTAAACGGTGGAGGTTATACCCATACATCCGTTGCCTTAGGCGATGCTATTTCCTCAATTGATACGCCGGTGGTGGAGGTGCACTTATCCAATATCTTAGCGAGAGAAGAGTTTAGGCATGTGGATCACATCGCTCGATCATGTAAAGGATCCATTATGGGATTCGGAATGGAGTCGTATCGTTTGGCATTAATCTCCTTGCTGCACTAATTTGCAGGCTTGGAAACTTTCACCTTAGCACATTTTCAAGAATCGGCTGATTTCATTCGCCGTCATACACAAATTCAGTTCAAAACAGCCATTATCCTGGGTACCGGTTTAGGTAATTTAGTAGATCAGGTGGAGGTTGATGCAGTTTTAGACTACAGCGATATTCCTCATTTTCCGCTCAGCACGGTAGAAACGCATAGCGGGAAGTTGATTGCAGGTTACCTCGACAAAGTGCCTGTTTTAGTGATGCAGGGACGCTTTCACTATTACGAAGGCTACAGCATGAAGCAGGTTACTTACCCGGTTCGGGTGATGAAACTTTTGGGAATCGAGAACCTTTTCATCAGCAATATTGCCGGGGGCATCAACGCTCAGTTTGAATTGGCCGATCTGATGATTCTCGAAGACCATATCAATCTGCAACCCGATAATCCGCTCCTTGGGAAAAACATCAACGAGATAGGTCCACGTTGGCCGGATATGTTTGAGCCGTACAAACGCAGCTGGATAGATGAAGCATTGGCTTTTGGTCAGGCACAGGGTTACCGTATTCGCGAGGGAGTCTATGCCAGCGTAGCCGGTCCTAACCTTGAAACCCGTGCCGAATACCGATACCTAGCCGGCATAGGTGCAGATGCTGTTGGCATGTCGACCGTGCCGGAAGTGATTGTAGCCAATCACATGGGCATGAAGGTTTTTGCTATTTCAGCCATCTCCGATCTATGCTATGAGCCTAAGTTGAAACCGGCTGATATCACTGAACTACTTCAGGCAGCAGCCGATGCACAGCCTAAAATGACCGCTATTTTTCGCCATCTATTAGGTAAGGTTTGAACTTAAAACATGACATTGTTCTGCCGGAAGCATGACTTAAGGTGCACGTATCGATTTAGCGCCAAGTCAGTTTAATTTTGAGTTTGGTTTAAACAGTCATGTTCACAATTGGGGCTTGTTCGGCAACGAATCCACAACGTCTTTTCTCCATGTTAAGGCCGGATATGATTTTATCCTTTCCCCAAACTATATGCTCAATCTAAATTTGGGCTTAGGAGGCGGCATTTACGAATGGCACGAGAAACCCAGTCCTTTCTTATTCCCGTATTTCGGATTGCATGGCAATGCTAAAATTGGTAAACATATATCGCTCGGAATATGGTCGAACATGTCTGTAATAGGTCAGCGAGGATACCTCGACAATCGAATAGGGTTTCTACTTCACTAAAAACGAACCTTCCAACTTAGGCTTTTCTTTTCGCCGGATTGCAGGATTTGAATGCCGGCTTTCGATTCAATGGATTGGTTGAAGCCAACATAGTCTGCATGTCCTAACCAGGGCTCTAAACAGATAAAATCGCGGCAACCGGCCTTGGTCCAGATACCAAAGTGAGGAAATCCTTCGAATTCCATTTTAAGCACGTTTTTATTTCCTTGCTTTAGAACCACTTCATCGCTCTCCAGATTCATGTAGACGATGGCATCTTTTTCAAAGTCTTGCAGTTTAAGGGCTAATTCACCTTCAACCAAAGAGGCTTCTTTTCTTTTATCGAAACAGCCATCGCGCAGCAAATGCCTGTCGGCGTTTTCTTTCACGTTGAACTCCAATGTGTATTCAGTCCAATCCTTGTCTTCCAATACAAAGCCGGGGTGTGCACCAATGCTGAAGGGAAGGGGTTTGCCATTCGGATTGAAAATATCGTATTCCACCTGAAAGCCATCGGCTAAAAGGCTGTATCCAATGCTAAGCTCAAAAGCAAATGGATAGTGTTTGCGGGTCGCTTCTGAATCTTTAAGTGTCAACTTCAAGCCATCTAATCGCTCAACCACTTCAAACTCCATATCGCGCGCAAAGCCGTGTTGGCTCATAGGCTGGCGTTGACCATTGATGCGCAATTGGTCTTCAAAGCAACGCCCCACCACCGGAAACAATACCGGCGAACTGCGTTGCCAAGGTTCATTTCCTGCCCATAATCTCTCTTTATCATGCGCAACAACGCGCTTCAATTCGGCACCGAGGCTGCTAACCTCCAGTCGAATTGCTTCATTTTCTAATATGTGCATCAAGTTGATCGAAACGAGTTTTTCTACGAATAAAATAGGCGAATACGACAGATCCTGTCATCTTCCCTACTTGATTGAAATCTTGTACTCCTCTGGCTTCTTTTCTTTTGCCCAGCCAGTAGAAGAATCCTTTGTAAAAAAGGAAATGGGCGCGGATAATGGCCAAGGTATTAGACCATTGTCCGGTGAGGAAAAAGCGAATTCCCGCGATGCCGTCTAGAACGAGCTTCGCCGGAATCTTCCAGATCAGCTCCCCTGCTCCCATGTTTTTAAGCATGGTCACCAGCGCATTTCTAAAGTTCAATAAGGTCTTCCTCGGACTTTCACGTGTCAGGGTTCCGCCTCCCACATGGTAAACCACCGACTCCGGCACAACCATAATTTTATACCCGCGGTTTTTCAAACGCCAGCACAGGTCAATTTCTTCCATGTGAGCGAAGTAATCGGCATCTAAGCCACCTACCTCATTCCAGATGCTGCTACGCACAAACATAGCTGCTCCGCTAGCCCAGAACACTTCGCGGGTCTCATTGTACTGTCCGTGGTCTTGCTCGCAATGGTCAAAGACCCTTCCTCTGCAAAATGGAAAAGCCAAGCTATCGATAAATCCGCCGGAGGCTCCAGCGTATTCAAAGAGGTGCCCTTCGCGGTATGATCTAATTTTCGGCTGTGCTGCTGCTATCTTCTGATCGGCTTCCATTACTTCGATAATAGGGCTTACCCATTGGGGCGTTACCTCCACATCGCTATTCAACAAGATGAAATAATCAGCAGATACCTGCTTTAGGCCTTCATTGTATCCTCCGGCAAAGCCGAAGTTTTTCTCCAATACAATAAGCTGAATTTCCGGGTAACTCTCTTGCATGAAAGCTACCGAGTCATCGGTGCTGGCATTGTCTATCACCACAACCTTGAAATTGCTGTAGCTGGTATGCAAAACAGCAGGTAGAAACTTCTCCAAGAAGTTCCGGGTATTGTAGTTAAGTATGACAGCGGCTACCGATTTATCAGCCATTGTTAGGGGTATTGCTTTTGTACGGTATGAAAACGAAGTTGGCACTGGTTCGGTAAACCACAAAAAGACAGATGAACTGCTTCGGGTCTTTGTAGTTGCTAATGAATACCGACTTTTTATCGCCCGGTATCAGTCCTTTTTCTTCAAATTCTTCCAAGGTAGAAGCACTGATGCTCCACGTGGTGGCAATGTCTGCCTTGTCTAAAATCACTTCTCCAATCTTTACATCATCTTGGTGAGCGATGAAAATTGGGTATTCAGAGTATCCTTCATTAATGATGTCGACGGAGGTTTCTTTGATGGACTCCTTCAGCAGGATTAATTCCCCGCGAAGTTGCTCCAACATCACTTCCCATTCCTTGTCAATCATGGCTTCAAAGTTAGTAAAACAACGTTTTCTACGTGGTGCGTATGCGGGAACATATCTACCGGCTGCACCTTTTCAATGGTATAATGGTCGCGCATCAGACCTAAATCGCGCGCTTGTGTGGCCGCATTGCAGCTCACATAAACCACTTTAGGCGCTCTGAGCTTCAGAAGCATTTCAACAACTTCCATATCCATGCCCGCTCTTGGAGGGTCAGTGATGATTACGTCAGGCTTGCCTTCTTTCGCTACAAATGCATCGTTTAAGACTTCTTTCATGTTGCCGGCATAAAATGAAACATGCTCTATGCTGTTTAAGGCCGCATTCTTTTTAGCGTCTTCTATGGCTTGTTCAACATATTCTACACCAACCACCTTGCGTGCTTTATCGGCTACGTAAAGTGCGATGCTTCCTGTTCCGGTATACAAATCGTAAACGAGCTCATGGCCTTCCAATCCGGCGAAGTCCTTGGCTACTTGGTAAAGCACTTCCGCCTGACGGCTATTGGTTTGGAAGAAAGACTTTGGACCGATCATGAACTTGCAATCGCCCAATTGCTCCAGCATGTGGTCTTTACCATGGTAGGTTTGGATTTCTAGGTCGTAGATGGTTTCGTTTTTCTTTGGGTTGATGGTGAAGAGCAAAGAAGTAATTTCCGGGAACTCCGCTTTGAGCGATGCCAAAAGTTCCAAGTTGCGGTCGTCTTCTAGCGCGAAGGCTAGGATCACCATGCACTCGTTTAAGGTAGAAGTGCGGATGATCAGGGAACGCATGATGCCTTTGTGGTTCTTCAAATCGTAGAAAGGCAAGCCCAGCTCTAGCGATTTTTTTCTGGTGAAGAGGCGGATGCGGTTGGAGAGCTCACCTTGAAGGTGGCATTTTTTTACATCCAAAATTTTATCAAAACGTCCCGGGATATGAAACCCTAAGCCTTCCAGTCCTTCCGGGTGTTCTTTGCCCATCTCTTCTTTCAAGAGGTAGCGCTGATGTGAAAATCCGAAGTCGAGGCGGTTTCTATAATCGAATATCGACTGAGAACCTAAAATCGGGAGCATCTCATTGTATTCTAAGTGCCCGATGCGGTCGAAGTTCTCTTTTACCTGGTTCTGTTTGTTGGCAATTTGTGCTTCGTAAGTAAGGTGTTGCCATTTGCAACCGCCACACAGTCCGAAGTGTTCGCAACGGGGGCCAATGCGGTCAGGGCCACTTTCATGGAGTTGCGTGATTTCTGCGAAAAGAGATCCTTTTTTCTTTTGGTAAACGTGGATATCGGCTAAGTCGCCAGGAGCGGCATGCCGTACAAAAAAGGTTTTTCCTTCTGCATGGGCTAAGCAAAAGCCTTCGGCTACAGCCTTGCCAATGCGGACCTTTTCGAAATCAAATTTTTTCATGAGGCTGCAAAGGTAAAGAAATGGAAGCTTTGAAAGGGTTGAATTACTTGGCAGCCGCCACAATCCGGTCGAGCGTTTTGGCAAATTGCTCTGCGTTTTCGTAACCCGGATTGATAAAGATTTTATTTTTGGTGGTCAGAATAAAGTAGGTGGTTGGGTAACCGGTGCTGTATTCTTTGGATAACATAGCATGTAACTCTCTGCCACTGTATGCCGTACTATCGATGTAGTAGGTCTGCTTGAGCTCCGGATTGAATTTCACCGGAACGAAGCTTTTGTTGATTTTTTTAATGATTTCCTGATTGGCGTAAGTGTCGCGGTCCATCTTTTTGCACCAGCCGCACCAATCGGTATATGCATCTACAAGAATGATTTTTTTCTCTTTGATGCCGCGTGGATAGCCGCTATTCCAAGCTTCCCAAGTGAGCTCCTCGGCCGCGTCGGGATGCGTGAAGGAAGAACTGAACAAGATTCCTCCAAGAAATAGAAATACAAAACTGGCTTGTCTAAACATCAAAGCGTAAAAATTCAAAAACTATTCCATAAAAATTCAGGCACTTAACTGTACTATTTTTATGCTTCTTCGTTATACGAGTATAGGACTTTTCATTGATTTATAAAGATTGCACAAGATTTGATGATTAGTTCAACCTTCCCGTCGAACAAGTGCCGCGGGGTTCATTATATTTGGTACTTTGCAAACTATGCCCGGAGATAACTACAGTATTTTACTGCATAAGCTGGATGAATTCATTCGGAAGTTCTACAAGAACAGCCTGATACGTGGATCCATCTATGCACTGAGTATTGTGCTGGCAACTTACCTCTCCTTCACTTTTCTTGAATACTACGGACAGTTTAACAGCGCCGTTAGGGCCATCATCTTTTTCAGCTTTCTGTTGGTTTTGCTTTTTGTGCTCTACCGATTTATCTGGATTCCGCTTCGTGGATTACTGAAGTTGGGTAAGGTGTTGAGTCACGAAGAGGCTTCTTCCATCATTGGTAAACATTTTCCGGAAGTTTCTGATAAACTTCTCAATACACTCCAGCTGCACAGCTTGGCGGGTAGCTCGCAAAATGAATTGCTCCTGGCAAGTATCAATCAGAAAATCACACAGCTCAAGCCTATCCCGTTCGTACAGGCCATCAACTTAAAAGAGAACCTACGTTACCTGCGCTTTTTGTATATCCCCATTGGTGCGCTATTGCTGGTGCTCATCTTCAATTCAAACATTGTTACCGACGGAACCGAACGTTTGGTGAAGTACAACGAGACATTTGAAAAGCGCGCTCCATTCCGCTTTGAGTTGCAGAACAAAGATTTGCTGGGTGTGCAAAACGAAGACATTGAAATTAAGGTTTTAACCGAAGGGCAGGAGCTGCCTGCAGAAGTATACCTCCACCTGGATGGACGTCGCTATAAAATGTTGAGCGATGCGCCGGGCGAACACCATTTTACGGTGAAAAATATTCAGAAGAGCTTCGACTTCTACTTCTGGGCGGATGAATTTACCTCCAGAGAAAATCACTTTGAAGTTGTTTCTAAGCCTGTGCTTAGTGGCTTTAATGTGAAACTCGATTACCCTAACTATACCGGCTTAAAAGATGAAAGCCTGAAGAACATGGGCGACCTCACCATCCCGGAAGGAACTCAGGTAGAATGGAACATCGAAACGCGAAATACGGATTTCTTGGAATTGCTGTTTGAAGACAGCCTCACGCGCCTCGATGACCGCGGAAGCGGGCGTTACCAATACGGCAGAAAGTTCTTCCACTCCGGAACCTATTACCTGCGCAGTGGCAGCAAGGGCGTGAATCAGAAAGACTCCGTTGCTTACCGTGTCAATGTGAAGCCAGACGCCTATCCGGCTATTCTGGTTGAAGAGAAAAAAGACAGCACCCAGGCTTTGATGACTTATTTCATCGGGGAGGCTTCCGATGATTACGGCCTCAGCAAACTCAACTTTTGCTACCGCTTTGTGAAGTCGGAAAAGCGCAGCGCGGAAATGAACCGCATAGCCGTGCCTCTCGATAAGTCGAGGAAAGAACAGCAGTTCTACCATATCTGGGACTTGAAACAATTGAACCTCAAGCCGGGCGAACACGTGGAATACTATTTTGAGTTATCGGATAACGATGGCATTCACGGTGCAAAAACGGTAAAGAGTAAAGTTCAGGTATTTGAGGTGCCAACCGAACGTGAGCTTCGAGAAGAAAACAAACAACGCTCAGAAGATTTGAAAGACAAGATGGAAGAAGCCATCAAAGAAACCAAAGACCTGAGCAAAGATTGGAAAGAGCTGCAGCGCAAAATGCTGGATAAGAAGAACCTCGACTGGCAGGATAAGAATAAAATGGACAAGCTGCTCAAACGTCAGGATGAGCTCAAGAAAAAGCTAGACGAGCTGAAGCAGGAGAACAAAGAAAAGAATCAGCGCCAGAATGAGTTCACTCCGCAGCAACAAGAAATCATGCAGAAGCAGCAACAGCTGGAAAAGATGTTCGATGAACTCTTCGACGATGAGCTGAAGAAGATGATGGAAGAACTCCAAAAACTCATGATGGAGGAGAACAAGGAGAAGATGAACGAGGAGCTGGAGAAAATGGAGTTGAACGAGAAAGAGCTGAACAAGGAACTGGATCGTATGCTGGAGTTGTACAAGAAGTTTGAGATTGAACAAGGCATGCAAGACCAGATTGATAAGCTGGATGAGCTGAGCAAAAAACAAGAGGAACTCGCTAAAGAGACGGAGAATAAAGAGAAGTCGCCGGAAGAATTGCAGCAGGCCCAAGACTCACTCAACAAAGAATTTGATGACTTAAAAGAGGAATTGGATCGCTTGGACAGCCTGAACAAAGAATTGGAAGATCCGTTGGATTTGGACATGCCGGAAGAGGAGGATTTGAACGACATCGACCAAGACATGGAGCAAAGCCAGAAGGAACTGAAGGAAGGTAAAAACTCCAAGGCTTCGCAAAAGCAAAAAGATGCTGCGAGCAAAATGCAAAAAATGTCGAAATCCTTAGGGGATATGATGTCTTCTCAAGAGCAGGAGCAGCAGCAAGAAGATTATGAGTCGCTGCGCATGTTATTGGAGAACTTGGTTCAGCTCTCTTTTGACCAAGAAGCATTAATGGAAGAATTTGGTGCAGTAACGGGGTATAGCCCGAAATTTATTGAACTGGTTCAACAACAGAAAAAGATTGCAGATGACGCCCGATTGGTAGAAGATAGCTTATTGGCGCTCAGCAAACGCATCATGATGTTAAGCGGCTATATCAATGAGGAGATCGGTAAGGTAAATCAGAACATGAGCCGCTCCATGGGCCAACTTTCCCAACGCAATTCGCGTACGGCTCGGGTGAGTCAACAGTATACCATGACCCATTTGAACAACCTTGCCGTTATGATTTCTGACGTGCTCAAGAACATGCAGGAAGACATGATGCAGTCTTCAGGCTCGGGTGGTGGCTCTTCCAAGAAGCCGAAAAAGGGCAATAGCAAGAGCATGAAGAAGATGAAGGAGATGCAGAAGCAGCTGGGCGATGAGTTGAAGAAGATGCGCGGTAAAATGCAGAACGGGCAGCAGCCGGGTAGCGAAGGCTGGGCGAGAATGGCGGCACAGCAGGAGCAAATTCGGAGAATGATGCAAGATGCTCAAAAGCAACTGCGCGAATCGGGAGAAAACGGGGCGGCCCAAGAATTACAGAAGACCATAGATGAGATGGAAAAGCTGGAGAAGGACTTGGTGAACAAGAAACTCAATCCTGAAACCATCAATAGACATCAAGAAATTGAAACACGAATGCTTGAACATGAGAAGGCCGAGCAGGAACGTGAAAAAGACCCTAAACGCGAATCGAAAGAAGGCCAGCAGCAAGAACGTCAGCTGCCGCCTGTTTTGGAAGAATACCTGAAGCAAAAGCAGAAAGAAGCGGAACTGCTGCAACAGGTGCCGCCAAAACTTCGTCCGTATTACAAAGAGAAAACACGCGAATACTTCCGTGAAATTGCCCGCTAATGGGCCAAATCCTATCTTCGTCGACATGTACAGAACCTTCGTGGCCCTTGCAATTGGCATCTTAAATTTCGGCTTTGCCCAAGCTCAATCCGATACGGTAAAAGCCTTTATCAACAAGACCCTAAACTACCAGATGCCTCTGATCAATAATTTTGAGGTATCCTTTTCTTTGAGCGAAATGGGGGTAAATGCGCCAAGCGTTTTCCAAGGAAGAGTGAAAGGAACTGAATCGGTTGAGGAACTGAAGGCCATGTTGCAAGACAGTCTTGAAGACGCCGTTATCTTTTCGGCCATCGGCTCTGCCTTTGATGCCGCTGTGCAAATTGATTCGGCACAATACTACCACGTTAGAGCCTATATCCGCGGCAGTCGCTTGTTGAAGAAACACCCTTCGGATATTCGCATGCTTACCCCGCTGGTTTTTTCAGCCTTATACCTCAATGAAATCAATGCAGCAGAAGTATGGATGCAAAGGTTTCAGGTTAACGATAGCAATGAATCCGACTTCTTACTCCTTCGAAGTATGCTTTGCAGCTATACCGGTTGTGGTACTGCCTTGCAAGACGACATACAAAAGAAGGTGAGCGAAAAACGCAATTCACAGGCGGAGCTGAACCTTTTGGCTTTGCTCGATTTTCAGTTGGATGCAGCTCGCTCTTTTATGTACCAACAAAAGAGGTTTCCGGCTTTTGAAGAAGTGCTAAAGCTCAAGTACCTCGATCAACTCCAAGCGCAAGGCGAGGCTGAGTTTTTACGTCACGCGCTGCGACTGGGTTACTACGCCATTCACCATTATTCCATCCTAGCCTCCTATGGCGAAGATTCGCTTAAGAAAAGTGCTTTTTTGAAAGCGACAGCCGAATCGCGTGATGCCATGACCAAGCTGATGCGTAACTCCAATTTCAATAACAAGGTTACCGCTGAATACTTCATTGGTACATCGTTATTGAGCGAAGGCGAATACCGCAAGGCGAGAAAACACCTCGAGCGAAGCATCAAAAATACGCCCGTTTCCATAGGGAATGGCATGTTGTACAACAACGAAAAGGCTTACAATAACCTCTTCTATTGTTATCTGATGGACGCAGATACTTCTGCTGCATTGGATTTGCTCGACCGTAAATTGGAAATGAAACCGGCAGGAGTAGCTGAGCTGGATGATATCCTCGATAAAGCTACATTACACTATATCCAAGGTAGAACGGAATCAGCTTCTGTTTTATTGAAACAAGTGATGGACAAGACCGACAGGAAGTTTGAAGCATGGACGCTTCAAGCGGTAATTAACCGTAAGTTGGTAGGGGCAAAAACCGGACTGGCTGACCTCGAAAAAGCCTATGAAATCAATAACCAGCGAGCGGATATCTTCCTCTTGCTTTCCTTGTTCTATGCCGATTTAGGCGATCGCGAAACGGCATTGCGTTTTGCCAAACGTGTCTACGACTCGCAGCCGGGTAATTCCATGGCCGTGCAAGTTGTAACGATGCTCTACTACTGGTAGTTAAGCTTCTTGGTTGTACATGCCTGCTTCCAAATCTTGCTGAACCTTACTCAGTTTCTTAGCGCGTGCTCTCTGAAAAATGGATAAGGTAAATCCGAAGACCATGATGATGGTACCACCCCACAAGAAATTGATGTAAGGAAAGATCATCGCTTTTAAGATAACGTATTCCTGTACGGCCGGTTTCTCGCCGGTTTCAATCACGAATTTAGTTTGATCGGCATTCACCGGGTCAGGACGGATTTCATTCAGCTTAAAGCGAAGCCCTGCTTCATGTAAGTCGTCTTCCAGGCTCACAAAATTGTCGCCTTTAATAGCGAAAACAGGGTGAGCGAAGAGGGTATCGCTTAAGGTTCTCACCTCCAATTCTGCCACCAACATGTGTTCAGCATCCTCTAGCCCGTATTGAGCAGGGTTCACATTTGGAGTTACCAGCTTAAGGATGGCAATGCCATTATTGGTAAAGATGGTATCGCCAATGCGAATCACGTGTTCCTTGAAATTGCTGAACGGCGCCTTGCGGTTAGCCTCCAAATCAGGAATCTGTGTGATGTGCGTGAATACATCGTGGGTTAGGTAATGGCGGGTATCCGGATTGGAAACCAAACCCATTTTAGGGTTTACCTGCGCATTCGGCTCCAGCACAAATTCTTCACCTGTAAACGACTCGGTTTCGATGTCGTAGCCTTGGTAGCGAATATAGTAATGTGTGTTTGGAGCGATGGTGGTATCGCCAATATAGGTAACGAGGTAATCGCCCATCAGCATTGGGATATTTTTGCTGAGGAGGATATTCTCTCTCTTTTCTTGGTCGTTGTAGGCTTCACCGAAGTCAATACGGCTGCGGTTAATGGAAATGGTGTTTTTGCCCGCTCCTGAAGAGATTACCCCAATCAGCATAAAGCCGAAGCCAACGTGTGCAATGCTGCCACCGGAGAGGCTTATCTTGCCTTTGAGTACCTTAAAGATGTAAACCAAATTGCCTATCACCGCAAATACAGCTGCAAACAAGAAGCTGATGAGCAATGGATTTTTCAGGTGGAATAAAATGGCAAACAAGATGGTGAATCCGGCTGAAGCCAAGGCCAGTGAGCCAACTTCCATCCAGAATTTCTTTGGATTGGTTTTCTTGTATTTCAAGAATTGACCAAAGCCTACCATCAAACCAATGATGAGTGCAAACGGCATCATCCAGCGGTTATAGTAGCCAACCACATCTACAGGCGGTGCCTTATCCAATCCGGGAACAATCTTATTCCATACCGGCATGCTGGTATTGATTCCCACAAAGAAGCAGGATAGGATAAAAACCAATGCGCCAATCAGCATCCAGAATTCGCGAGAGCTAAGTTCTTCATCGGCTTTGCTGTGTTCCGGTACAGATTGGTAAACGCTCACAAAGAGCGCCCCAAATAAGAATAGCACTACTGGGTAGCCTACCAAGATGGTATTCTCCATCACAAAGCTGAGCAAGAATCCGGTAAGGCCAACTAAGATTAGCGTCCACTTCCAAACATTGGTTTTCAAGGCGGCCAAAGACGGCACGGCAATGAAGAGGAAGAAGAAAAGCAAAAGCTGACCGCTCATTCCCAAGTCGGTAAAGGCATGCACCGAAGTATTGCCTAAGATGCCGCTTCGGGTGAGGAAGGTGGCATACAATACCAGAAGGAAGGAGAAGATTGCGAGTATATAGGTGATGTAAAGCGCTTTACCTGTGCGTTGGTGAATCAACATGGTATGCGCCAAGGCAATCAGTAAAAGCCAAGGGATAAGTGAAGCGTTTTCTACCGGATCCCATGCCCAGTAGCCACCAAAAGACAGCGACTCATAAGCCCAGAATCCGCCCATGATAATACCGGTTCCTAAGATCATCACACCGAAGAGTGTCCACGGAATAGCCGGTTTAACCCATTCTTTGTGTTGTTTGGTCCAGAGGCCTGCTACCGCATAAGCAAAAGGCACGATGGCAGCGGCAAAGCCGAGGAAAAGGGTTGGCGGGTGAATCACCATCCAGTAGTTCTGAAGCAATGGGTTCAGGCCATTGCCTTCGGTAAAGAGTTTCAGGTAATTCTCTGCTCCAAAACGCGCCATCACCGGAATATTGAAGATGCCCGGTTGGTATTCTCTGAGCAGGATAAATGGATTAGATCCGAGTTTATAGTCGCCAATCTCGATGCCCAAAAGCATGGAGCTTAGCATCACTTGCGATAAAGCCACGATGGCCATCACCGGTGCTTCCCAGTTCTTCGACTTCCAGATGAGGAGGCCGCCGAGTATCGCATGCCATACCATCCAAAGCAAGAAGCTACCTTCTTGTCCTTCCCAGAAACATGAAATCATGTAACGAAGCGGAAGGTCGGTGGAGCTGTGCTGGTAAGCGTATTGGTATTCGAAATAATGGTTTTGAATGATGAGGAAGAGGGTAATGAAGATGGTGGCAACGGATATGCCGTGCACGCCAAATCCAAATCGACCCATGGTCTTCCAGAATTTGCTTTCTTCCTTGAGTTGAACGCCAAGGAAATAGCTGATAAAGGAGAAAATAGCGGCAGCGAAGGAGAGGAAGATAGCTACCTTACCCACATTGCCTATAAGCAGGTGTTCACCTGAGAATTGGATTTCTGTCATGATTCTTTTGCCTCGTGACGTGTTTCTTCGATCACGCCTTCATTGTATTTACTTGGGCATTTGAGTAGGATGCTGCTCGCTTTAAAAGAACCTTCGTTCATCTTTCCTACAATCACTATTTTTTCAGAGCGTTCTAAGTCGGCAGGCTTAGGACTGTGAAACACAATACGTGCTACAGCATTCACTGAATCTTTGAGGTAGAATACCAGGTGATTCGGATCTTTGATTGGGTCGTATTGCATGGCGCTGTCTTTCACCAACTCGCCAATCACGTGGAATTCGCGGTCCGGGTTCGCCGAAGCTGTTTCAAATGTTACGTATTCTGATGAAGAGCCGTACATGCTAACGATAGCTGCAATGGCTACTCCAATCAAGACAATCATGATGATAAAACGTGGTTTCATGTGCTTTTAGTCGTTATCTATGTTGTGTTGTTTCTCCAATTTGCTAATTCGTCTGTCCAGCAAAAAGAGGAAAATTGCCAATCCGGTGAAGATGGTAGCCAATACTGCAACGACTACGTAAATCTTTCCGTTGCTGCGCATATCGAAGGCCATCTCAACATCAGCTTCAGCAAAGGCAGAGCTAACGCTTATCAGGAAAAGGGCCAAAAGGGTGAATAGTTTATTCATTTTCTTCAATATGGTATTCTATGTTACGGATACGGCTGCGGAGTTCTGAAATCCAGACTCCGATTAAGGTCCAGCCAAAAACGGCCATGTAAAAGATTGGCCTCATGTTATTGTCCAGGTCGTAGGTATTAAAACCCGGGTTTCCGCCATTGCCCGGATGCAGGGAGTCTTCGATACGTGGAAGAACGAAGATGAGCACCACAAAAATGGGAAAGGCGAAGATGTTAAAGACAGCCGATACACGCGCTCTTTTTTCACGGTCTTCGATTGCCTGACGTAAGATGATATAACCGAGGTAGATCAACATGCCGATGGCCACCGAGTTGAGCTTCGGATCATTGGTCCACGGTTTACCCCAAGTAAAGGTTGCCCAGATCATGCCGGTAAGCAAACCCATCACCCCTAAGAAGATAGCGGAGTTGGTTAATTCGTTTGCGCGGAGGTCGGCTTTTTGGGTTCCTTTATTAAGCGAAATGATGCTGAAGATGAATGCAACTAAAAGCAACAAGATCATGGCAAACCACATCGGAACGTGGAAGTATAAGTTGCGGATGCTTTCATTCAAGATGGGCAAGGCTGGCACCTTTCCCAGTAGGCCAAAGATGATGCTGAATAAGACCATCGCTACGCCCAGAATTTTCCACCAGAATTTTTTCATTAAGCAGGCTAAGTATAGCGATAAGCAGCCCATACTCAGCGGCGCAAAGGTAATCAGCTAATGCTAGATTGTGGTCATTTTTAAAAGAAAAATACGCCTTGAAAATGGAGGTTTAGACGATTCTATGATTAGGCGTTTTGGAGCCTTGGTTGCAAGCGCTTTGTCGCTTTGAATTGGAACAATAGCGACTAGCTATACCGGAGGTTGCGCTTAGTTCCAGAAACTGAATAAACCCCAGTAGGTGAATCCGAAAAGCAGAAGAAGGTAAACGGCATTGTTGGAGGCAAGAGTGACTTTAATCCAGTTTTGGGTTTCGGTAGATCTTAGCTTTTTGACGGTGTAAAAAAGCAATGGTCCGAGAAACAAAAGGAACAGGAATGGGATATAGGATGCGGCGCTGATTAAAGCAGAGCCGTAGTGCTTGTATGGCACATCAAAGTAGAACGCCTCCATGTTGGTAATCAGAACAAAGAGGTAGAAGACTAGGATGAAATTAAGTCCGATAATGCCTAAAATGCTTGGAAGAGAAATGTTTTTAGCCGTTTGATTGTAGGCTTTTGCAAGGGCAAATATTAAGGAGCAAAGCAGTAACAGCGCTGCCAGGCCTATGAGCGAAATTCGAATTTGGAGGTTATTGGATGGGGTTTTAAAGGCTGCCAGTTTTTCAAACTCAGAGTTGATAGGAAAGAGCTCCGGGACATTCAAGGTATGGTCTCCTTTGGCCAGTTCGTCAGACAAAGAAAAGTGTACTGTAGTATCGTAGTTGTGGTAAAAGAAGAGGTTAACCGATTTGTCTTTGGTATCCCAAATGGAGGTAAGCAAGGTGCCGTCTCCCAGCCTAGCCCTACACACGTGCATTGTGTCTGAAAGGGCTGTGCAATAGGCTAAGGAAGTGTTTATCTCCTTGTTTTTGATAAAATCCTCACCTTGGCGGAACCTCTCCACTTTTCGCGCCTGTTCTTTGGAGGTGATAGACGGACAGAAGTTAGCCAATACATAAGAAGGGTCGTTTCCCTCAATCAGTTTATAGGGTTCAACTATTAAATAATCTCCCATACTGTCGATGTAGATGAATACATCGTGCAGGAAATAGCTGTGGTCATAGCGGTTGATGTAGTTTTTGACTTCTTGAATATTGGCGCAATGGTGAAGGATATTGCTCAGGTATTCAGCCTCGTCTGTAATGGGTAGACGGTCTTTAAATGGATTGTCTTGAATGGGATAAATGGAGCTCAGGCGGGAAAAGGCGAGTCCGGCGGTGTTCATGCCCGATTGCGGAGTCGTTCTGTTGCGGCTCACTTCCCTGGCTCCGGTAAATCCGGCACCGTATCCTGTTTTGTCTTTTGCATTTTCAAACCAAATTTTGGAGGTGGTGAGCCATGCATCATGGTTGCAACCTACCATGGTTTTGCCGCTTGCGCTTACTTTGTACATGCTGCACGCTTGTGCACTGTTATGTGTGAGCGATAGGAAAAAGGCAAAGAGCAGTATAAGGGGGGCTTTGGTCGTTTTCATTTGGGTTTAAAGGTAGAACGGGCGGGGGATTGCTGTTATTGCAATTTGGTAAAATGTGTAAGAAAATATTCTCAGATAAGGGTTGGTTAATCCTTTCACGTGAGGGTTTTGGCTTAATGAGTTACTTCCTAAGAGTTATTGATGGGCTGAATCTAGGAGATTTAAACTTTCATGACTCTCCGCAATAGTGCCCCTACGCCGTAAAATGGCGTTGAAACGACTGAACTTGCCCAGAAATACTAGGTTATGACACGATTTGAATTCTTTGAAAAGTATGGAACAGAAGAACAATGCCGGGCCTATTTGCGAGATTTACGTTTTCAGCAGGGCATTATTTGTAAGAAATGTGGCGGTACAAAGCATTATTGGATGAAGAATAAGGGACTATTTCAATGTTCCAATGTTGAATGCCGTTTTCGGACCACCTTGAAAAGCGGAACCATCATGGATTCCAGCAATTTACCTGTGCGTGACTGGTTCTATGCGATGTACTTAATGACGACCTACAAGAAAGGCCTGTCTTCAAAGGAACTACAGCGGCAGTTGGGCTATAAACGCAATGAACCAGCGTGGCTGATGATGCATAAGATCAGAAATCTGATGGAAGTGAGAGAAAGCAAGTACACTTTGAATGGAGAGCTTGAAGTGGATGAGATCTTCGTAAGAACCTCATGCCATTTACCGGAAGGAGAAGAAGTAAAACGAGGAAAAGGTAGCCAACGTCAAACGCCAGCTGTGATTGCAGTTGAATCCACACAAGTAGAGGGCAAAGAAGGGAAACCCGAAAAACCCGAAAAGAAACTGGGATATGCCAAATTTGGAATTATTCAATCGCATGATTCCGATGAAGCCCACAGAGTGGTGAAGAAGATGCTCGGTCTGGTTAAATTAGTCACCACCGATAAAGGCACAGAGTTTAAACGAATGAATGAAGTGGCTGAAAAGCACGTACAAGTTAAATCGAACAAAGAAAATAATGATAAGCATCTACCGTGGGTAGGAATAGTAACAGCCAACTTAAAGCGTTTCCTACTTGGAACCTATCATTCGGTAAGTCCTAAGTACCTAAATCGTTACCTTGCAGAGTTCAGTTACCGCTTAAACCGCAGATATTTTGGACTTGGGATATTCCAAAGGCTACTCAATATCAGTGTATTATCAGCTTAGAGGTATAAAAGCGGTGAGTCATGTAAACTTTAGTATTCGCACTCAAACTCTGAACTCGGTGAAGCCGCATTGGGCGTGGGTAACGTAATTTTTTAATTTTCTAACCCGCAATTGGAACAGGTAGTATTACCAGTTGTTAGTGCCTTTTTGCAACGACTACATTGTGTTTTAAAAACAGGAATGCTTATCTCATTTGAGATGTCCATTTGACTTATAGGAATGCCATCAATCTCTATCACACGTACGTCTTGAGATTTGATCCATTGAATGTTTCCGGAGCGGTCGCTAATGGCTACAGTTTCGAGAAATCCATTTTCCTTATGAGGGTCCAAATTTCCCCACCATAATGAGGGTCTTTCAGCAGCCCAAGCACCAAAACCAGAGCCAATTAGTACAGCTCTTTCTTTTGTCTGAATTATTTCAACTATCGTCGCCATATAAGTTGTGTCCAATGGAATTCAAGCGAGCACAATGCGGAGTGTGAGTTCGAATGTAAGATTGGATTTCCTTGATTTGAGGCTAAATTAAGTAAATCACTTGAGTTTAGATGTGATACAAGTGATTAAACGATTCGCACTCCGCACTCAAACTCTGAACTCGGCGAAGCCGTTTGGGGCTTGGCGTTAGCGCGGCGTTGGTAGCTTATAAATTTTAATTAATACTAACACTCCTTAATATTTGAATTGCAATTGTGTCAAATTGCGCATTTGTCATATCATGCTTGCTATTAATAAATTTAACATCAAATAAATTATTAAAAGCGCGCATTATTTGAATTGAATCACCGTTTAAAGACTCGGACATGCATAAGGCTGCAAAGTTTGTATTCTGAGCATTGATTATTTCACAAAATCTTGGTTCAGTGGTTTAGCCCCCATGTTTTCGGACAAAATTGATATTGAGTATGCAAGTTACGTATTTTGTTGTTGATTTGTGTAGCAGGAAACGACTGATGG
>SBGR01000060.1 GCA_006226545.1 Bacteroidota bacterium
TCAGTCCGTTGAAAGCCGGAAAGAATACTAACGCCTCTTTCTCCCAGCCCTATGCTCTGTGCCCTCTGCTATTCCACGACCCGCAACTCGCTAACTCGAAACTCTCCCTTTGTTTCACCCCTTCAGGGCCATCCTTAAACAATCCCTCTGCCCTATGCTCTGTGCCCTCTGCTATTCCACGACCCGCAACGCGCCAACCCGAAACAAGCCCTCTGCCCTCAGCTCTGCGCTCTAGGCTATTTCCCGCAACCCGCCAACCCGAAACTCACCTAACAGAGCGCCAACGCCCCGGCTATGGTCTATCGTCCATGGTCCATGGACCAACTCATTTCTTCCTCGCTACCATCAATCCATCCCTTACCGGAATAAGGATATTCTCTACCCTTGGGTCTTCTTGAACTTTTTTATTGAAGGCATCCAAGGCGCGTGTTTCTTTGTCTTTCGCTAGCTCTTTTTCATCGATGATTTTTCCGCTCCAAAGCACGTTATCAGCTATGATATAGGCGCCCGGTCTGAGTTTGTCAAAAACGAGGTCGTAGTAGTTGGCGTAGTTTTCTTTATCTGCATCGATAAAGACCATATCGAAATGGTTTGGCAGTGATGGTATGATTTCCAAGGCATTGCCTATATGGAACTGGATATTCTCTTCGTAACCTGCTTCTTTGATATACCGACGAACCATGTCTTCCAGCTCTTCGTTGATGTCGATGGTGTAAAGCATGCCGCCTTCAGCCAATCCTTCGGCCATGCAAAGCGCAGAATAACCGGTATACGTGCCGATTTCTAGAATGGCCTTAGGCTGAATCATTTTAGAGAACATGCTGAGCAGTCGGCCTTGGATATGACCTGATAACATACGCGGCATCATCACCTTAGCCCAGGTTTCCCTGTTCAATTCAGCTAAAAGTTCACTTTCAGGAGAGGTATGATTTTCCGCATACGCGGCCAGTTTTTCGTCGATGAATTCCATACCGCAAAATAGAGAAAGGTTTTGACAAGCCTGCCTTATTCGCTGCCTTTCCCCAAAAAGGTCAGTTCACTGAGGCTGTTATCCGACCAATAGCGACGGGCTACTTCGGTTATTTGTTCCGGTGTGATGGCATCGATGCGCTTGAACAGGTTTTCCAAAGTTTCAATCGGACGTTCATCCAAGATCATTTTGCCGGCTGAAAGAATTAGGCTTGCCCTGTTTTCTTCACCCATCAAGATTTGTCCTTTGAACTGGTTTTTATAGCGATGCAGTTGAAGGTTATTTAGTCCTTTCTGCTTCCAGAATTCTAGCTCTTTGTAAATGAGTTCGCGGGCTTTTTTCAGGTGACGAGAATCGGTGCCCACGTAGATGTGAAAGAGTCCGATGTCCCGCATCGCTTGATAGTTTGCTTCCACATCGTAGGCAAAACCGTGGCGTTCTCTTATCGCTAAATTTAAACGCGAATTTAGGCCCGGTCCACCCATAATATTCGTAAGCAATGCCATGGCGGAGCGATCTTCAGCTTGATTGCCCGGTGCTAAACCACCAATGGTGAGGTAAGTCTGCACGTGATTCGTCTCTTCTTTGTATTGGAAGGAGTGGTAAACATCCGACTTAAACCAAAGGCGCTGTTTGGCCTGTCCGTTGGCAGCCGGAATAGGCAGGATATGCTTCTCTAAAATACGCTGTACTTGCTTGAGCGATTTTGGTCCGTTGTAAACAAAGACCATACGTTCAGGGATATACCAGCTGCCGTAGAAGTTGAGAATGTCTTGTCGCGAAAAGGAGTTCAGGCTCTCATGGGTACCCAGGATATTGAATCCCAAAGGGTGATTCTGAAAGGCCTTTTCTTGGAATAGGTCCAAGATGTTTTCTTCCGGCGAATCGAGGTACATGTCGATTTCCTCGTGGATTACATTACGTTCCTTTACCAGCTCTTTCTCCGGGAAATTGGAATGAAATACAATGTCAGAAAGCAGTTCAGCTGTTCTAGCGAAGTAATCAGAGTTCACCGAAGCGTATACGCAGGTTTTGTCTTTGGTGGTATAGGCATTCAGTTCGCCGCCAACTACTTCCAGTCGGTTGAGTACGTGAATGGATTTCCGCTTTTTGGTCCCTTTGAAAAACAGGTGTTCAATGAAGTGGGCCATGCCCATCTCCGCCGCGGTTTCATCGCGCGAGCCGGCATCCATCACAAAACCGCAATGGGTGATGCGCGAAGGAAACTGCTGGTGATACAGGCGAAGCCCGTTCGGAAAGGTATATAACTGAAACTCGTCCACTGTTGGCGAATGAACTGCGAAAATAGACTATTCGGGATTGATAATAACCTTATGCGGATTTGGTTTCCTTTATGGGCGCAAAATCTTGCGCACTTCTAGGAGGTATTTTAATCGCGTTCAATCCATCTTTTTGGATTGTTAGCGTATACCATTGTGCGTCGAAGAGCCATTAGTTTAATTCTATGTTCGTTCTCATAGAGGGGCGCAAGATTTTGCGCCCCTCTATGAGGTAACACTTATGTAGCCTAACCTCCTACCAAAACGGCCCGCTCGACGTGCCTTCAGATTCATCCGGTTTGATGAATTTATAGCGAAAGCCTACGCTTAGTCCGTGATAAGAATTGAATAAGCTGCCTTGTTGCATAAGGCGTTTAAGTCCATCGTAGCGGTACTCTAAATGTAAATTCAACCGACAATCCAAGGCTATCTTTATTCCGGCAGTTAGTCCGCCGCCAAAGGCAAATCGTGTTGAATTTAGTTGGTCAATTTGAACGAATTTACTCCCGAATCCAAAATCGGAAGCTGGAATGTATTCTATGATTTGCAATTGTTCATTCGGCATTATGCTTATCCTACCCTGAATGCCACCATAAAGTTTAGTTATAGGGCCTAACCTTAGTTCAGCCAAAAATTTATTAGTTAGAAAAATACTTCGGCTGTGAAGTTGGATACTTCTATCTTTTCCCTCAAATATGAATGGTTCATCTGTGTTTGATCTTAGCATCTCCAATCCACAATGCCATTCTGTTCGTCTAATTACCTTGTATTTGGAATGCCTAAAAGGCAAGAATACACCACTAATTTGAAATGGTGCCATCGTTTGCCAAAGAACTCCTTGGTACTCATAAGATACCCGTTTGCTATTTAACTGGTTCATGGCATCTTCAAATTCAGTAAGGCGGTTTGGCCGACTCACAGACCTTAAATGATCCAAGTCTTTGTAATAAGTGGCCTCCCGAAAAGAGAATCCAGCCTGAATTTCAATCCCTTTCCATCCAAGATTACTCGCAAAACCCCAGGTGCTGATAAATTCTGTGCCTTCTTCTTGAGCGAAGGAGGGAAGGGAAAGGACAAGCGCCCAAAACCCAAAGGTTAATTTGCGAAGGATAAGGTTCATAGCTAATAATTGAGGGTCTTTCTCCTAGAGGAGTGCAAGATCTTGCGCCCCTTTTGGAGATTGTCTTTGGTAATGTGAATTTACATTCTTCTATGAATTTAGATTCCCTAAAGTTTCCACTTGTTGCTTTCGGCTTGAGCGGTATTAAACTCAGCAATCAGCTGTTCTACTATTTCTTGAACGCTTTGTACCTCGTGTATGGTTGCTGCAACTTGCCCAATCTCCAATTCGCCTTCTACCATATCGCCTTCAAACATGCCCAGCTTAGCACGGGCACGGCCTAATATCGTTTTCAGTTCTTCTTTGTCTGCACCGCGGCTCTCCGCCTCGTACACACGTTGGAAAAATTCGTTTTTAATCAGCCTTACCGGGGCCAACGACTTCAATGAAAGTTGAGTTCCACCGTCGCCGGTCTCCACAATGGCTTGCTTAAAGTTACCGTGGGCAGACGATTCCAAACTTGCCGCAAACCGACTTCCAATCTGAACACCATCGGCGCCTAAGTTCATCGCGGCTAACATCGCTCTGCCTGAACCAATTCCGCCGGCTGCAATGAATGGCACGTTGATTTTCTCCTTTAGCATCGGAATAAGCACCAAGCTGGTGGTTTCTTCTCTACCGTTATGTCCGCCGGCTTCAAAGCCTTCGCCCACAATAGCATCAACTCCGGCATCTTGGGCTTTCAAGGCAAATTTCAAGTTGCTCACCACATGCACTACGGTTATGCCGTGCTCTTTCAAGAAAGGGGTCCAGGTAGCCGGGTTGCCCGCTGAGGTAAACACAATCTTCACTCCTTCGTCTACAATGATTTGCATGATCTCCTCAATATTGGGGTAGAGCATAGGCACATTGACTCCAAAGGGTTTATCTGTAGCTTGTTTGCATTTCTGAATATGCTCTCTCAATACGTCGGGGTACATAGACCCGGCGCCAATCAAACCTAAACAACCGGCATTGGAGGCCGCAGAAGCCAATCGCCAGCCGGAACACCAAATCATGCCGGCCTGAACGATGGGATATTGAATTCCGAAGAGTTGTGTGATGCTGTTTTGCATGCTGCAAGATATTAAAACGCAGTTTGTCGCTCAATATCTTTTGCAGCAGGTTTGTCCCTAATTTTTCTAGTAGCTTAATCCGATGCTCCTATTTCCAGCGCCAGCTTCTGTAATCCTGAATAGTGATGGAGAGCTGCTGAGCGATACGTTCCAGCGCGGTTTTAAGCTCGCTTTCATCCACTTGTTTTTTGGGTAAAATAAACGACTGTGCACTGCCTAGTCGAACCAAATAATGAGCAGGTAGTTCATAAATCGATTGAATCTCTTGAAGGCTGACTTTGGCTTCTGAAGTTCGGTCGCGTGCAAATAGATGATCTTCTTGAATCTCCAGGTGGTTGGGTTTGCCAAAATTCGACTTGTGGTTTTCAAGGATAAATGCCTCGTAGTGTTTGATATACCGTTTAGTCTCATAAAGCGGATAAAACAAAAGCCAAAGTACCGCTAAAACACCAATCATAACGGTATAACCTATATGCTCCGGATCGTAGAACAGGAAAGCAATAACAAGGTAAAAAGCCGGAACAATGATGCGTCCGCGTTTGCGTTTCGCTTTGATTCGATCATTGATGGAAGCTAAGAAAAGCTGATGGGTGAGGTAATCTTGCGCTTCGAGGCTGTATTCGAGTATCATAATCTTGGCACTATGGGCTTACAAGTTTAGTCATCTTCCAATGCGGAATGCCATCTTCATCAAAATAATCGCCTTCTCCTACGTAGCCATTGTTGAGGTAGAAGTTAACTGCGGTGTCTCGGGCATGGCAGTAAATGCTGCTTTTTTGATGTTCTCTAGCAAGGTCCTCACAATAACGCATCATAGCAGAGCCGATGCCTTAGCTGCGCAAGTTGGGCTGAACCGCTACACGCTGCATTTTAAATTGGTTTCCTTCCGGGACTAAAACGGCGGTAGCGAGAAGTTCGCCATTGTCATAGCCAACTACATGGATATGCTCTTTTTCGGCTTCCAGCTCCGCATCGCTAAAAAAGGAGCCTAAGGGTTTACGCAATACATCTTCCCTGAGCTTAACGGCAGCGCGCCATTCAGGGGTATTGTGTTCAACTTGGGTGAAGCTACGTGTCATGAGGTAGTTTAAGTTTTCTTTGATTTGAACATGGGAAGCAGGAGTTTGCGAAACATTGCGACAAACGAACCTATAAGGAATCCGGAAATAAGTCCTCCGATATGAGCAGCATTATCAGAGTTTCCTATCAGTCCTAACAACAATCCCGGTATCACAATCAGGCCTATTAAAGACCAGTTCCCACTTCTACGAGCACCCGGAAATACTTTCCACAATGTAAAGGCTGAAGCGATGCCAAATAGGCCAAAAATGGCTCCTGATGCACCAACGCTTACCACGTTATCATGCCAGTAAATACTGCTTAATGAACCAAATAGACCACAAAATAGATAACTGATAAAAAGAGCGCCTCTGCTGCCCAATAATTCGTCAATAAGAGCAAATGCAATGAAGAATGCGAATAAATTGTAGCCAATGTGCATTAGTCCTCCGTGTACAAATATAGCTGTGAATAGGCGCCAATAATCGCCCTCCATAACCAGTTGACTGCTTACGCCACCAAAGGCCTTCAGTTCTTGCGGGGTAGCGGAGATTAGATCTACTCCGGCAACGAATACCATATACAAAAAAACGAGCACATTGATTAAGATGAGATTAGCAAACCCCCAACTTTGGCCAAGGGGATTTAGTGATTTGATGAATTGCTTTAATGCAGACCAATCATGGTGCTTTTTCTCCAAAAACTTCACATAAGCTTTTTCGTCGATCTTAGGTATCAAAACCATCCAAAAGAATACGAATAGCCCAATTCCCATAATGCCTAATACGTCTTTCGGCGAAGTGTTTATCCGTTCTTCAAATAATCTGGTTTGTGGAATTAGAATTATCTGCTCCGAATCCTTTACTTTGGGATTGTCTGTTTTGATCGCGTTGAGAAATCCCTTTCGTTCTGTGCTATTGGGAAGTTTTTCCAAATATCTGAACTTGTCAAAGTTCATGGTTTGAAATGCAAGTTCAGACCTCTTCACAAAATCATGGAACACTTGTTCTTTATAGTTATCTGAATAATTATTAGATATCGTTTCAGTAAAACTCACACCATACCAAATATTACCATTTCGTTGAAATGGACAAGCGTAATAATAGCTGAAGTTGAGGTTTTCATTATTTCTGCCGGATGTCCTGCTAGTAATAAATGTCTTTACCGACCCAAAGGCGATGCGGAATTGCTTCACGACAAAGTATTTTTCATCTTTCAGCTGAGGTATGGATTCTACAGTCGTGCAATTATTCAGTTTGTAGAAGGCTTTGCTCAAGTAGTCTTGACTCAACGCAACAGGAATCACAATGGCTAAGGTCATGATTAGTGAATACAAAAAATGACCTTTATCCCTACTTCCCCGAATAGCTAATATTTTTATCCGTGGCCAAAGCCAGATGTAGGTTGCCAGAGCACTGAGAATTCCCGGGATCCAGAAATTTAGAAGATCCTCGTTTAGATTTAAAATTCCCCACTTGATGTCTAACAGCCAGCGTAAACCATTGTAAAGGCAAAGGCTGCTCAGCATGACAAGTACAAAGGGTAGGTAGACGAGTTTGAGCTTGAGTAAAGTTTTGTTCAAGATGAAGGATTCACTAGTTCGGTTCTAAAATACTAAATGCCGAATAGAATTGAATCTAATTTAAGGGTATGACATTATTGTTCTTTGATGGAATATGCAGTATTCACCCACTTTTTCGCCTGATAGGCATAGCTAGCCTCGATTTGAATATTCTCTGCTTGATAGAAAGCTTTGAGGTAGGCTGAACTGCTGTCAATACGCACAGAATCGAACGCGATATTGTTTGTAATGCCATGAAAGAATAAAACTTTCACTTCTTGAATGGGCACAGGTAATCCAAACTTAGTTAGCGATAGATTTGGATCTATTTTTCCATTGTTCACAATGTACAATTGTTCTCTGCCTTTTTGATTTGAATGATAATAGGATTGTAATTCAGGCTGGTCCAGGAATGACTGCGCAAGATTTTGATCTGCCAGCTCAGAGGCGGGCCATGTGAAAGCGAGTAATGCAATGAACCATATTCTCATCACTCAATATACATTAACCCATTTGATAGGAGCAGCATAATAGCTCACCATTTTGCCGCTATCCGATTGGTATTCCACCTGAAGCAATTGACCTACATGGTAGTATTGCGCCATAATGTCTTTTCCGGTAATCAACTCTTTGGTACCGTCTTTCTGAATAACCAATAATTTCTGTCCATCACCCACGGTGAATTTGGTATTGAAATTCGCCTCCGTGGTATTACTACTCAGGCTGCCTTCAAGGCGTATCTTTTTTTCATAGGATGAATCGCTAACCTGCTGAGTAACGGAAGGCCTGAAAAGTGCAGCAGCCACGATGATGCTGATAGAAAGGAAGATGAGTCCGAAATTGGAACGAAGGAGTTTCTTTAAGTTCATAGACCTGGATTCACCGTAAAGATAAAATCCCCGCTCACAACTTAAAACTTAACGCTTAAAACTTAACACTCGAAGCTCACTCAGCCCCATGCTGCCAACCTTGGGCTTTCAGCTCAAAGGAATTGTCATTTTTAGTGATCACCTTGTTGATGATGTCTTCGGTAGCATGACCAATTACGGAAATGCTATCAATAGCAGCAATCTTCTCGTAGTCGGCTTGCGGAATGGTAAAGAGAAGCTCATAGTCTTCGCCACCGTTGAGCGCACAAGTGAGCGGGTCTAAATTGAATTCTTCGGCTAGGTTGATGGCCGTTGGGTCAATCGGGATTTTCGTTTCGTATAAGGTAAAGCCCACCTTTGAGGCATTCGAAAGGTGCAATACCTCTGAAGACAGTCCGTCGCTGATATCAATCATCGAAGTAGGTTTGACGCCTGCTTTTTTAAGTTCTTTTACAATGTCCAAACGGGCTTCAGGCTTAAGCTGACGTTGCAAAACATAGTCGTGGCCTTCTAAATCGGGTTGCATATCCGGATTCGCTAAGAAGACCTGTTTCTCACGTTCCAGTAATTGAAGTCCGAGGTAGGCACCGCTTAAATCGCCGCTTACACAAAGCAAATCGTTGTTTTTAGCTCCTTTGCGGTAAACGATTTCGCTATCATTGGCTTCGCCAATAGCGGTGATGCTGATTACCAATCCTGAGCGGGAAGAGCTGATATCGCCGCCCACAATGTCTACCCCGTAAGCCTCCGTTGCGAGCTTGATGCCATCGTATAATTCATCGATAGCCTGCAAGGAAAAACGGTTGCTGAATGCCAAGCTCACCACAATCTGCGTTGGAGTAGCATTCATGGCGCAGATATCTGAAATATTTACTGCCGCCGCTTTGTATCCCAAATGTTTGAGTGGATGGAAGCTTAAATCGAAGTGCACACCTTCCACCAAAATATCGGTGCTCACCAAGGTCTTCTTTTTGTTTTCTCCCAACACAGCGGCATCGTCGCCAACACCTAAAACACTCGATTTGTTATTCAGTGGTAAATTTTCGGTCAGGTGAGCGATTAATCCGAACTCACCCAGGTCACTAATCTCTTTGCGCGTAGTATCTTCCAGCATGCTTTTAATGTGAAGGCACAAAGGTACTGAATATGGCGTTGTTGCACGACTTTTTACATCTCTTCTACCCGGAACTTTGTCTGGCCTGCAGCAGCGCGCTCTTTCAAAATGAAAATCTGGTCTGCACCCGCTGCCTCGCTCGATTGCCCTATACGGCGTATGAAACCATGCAGCCCAACAAAACGGAAAAGCTTTTTTGGGGACGGGTTCCCTTACACAAAGCGAGTTCGCTTTTCTTCTTCACCAAAGGCAGTCGCATACAGGTTTTGATGCATGCGCTGAAATACCAGGGACGGAAAGATGTAGGTGTCTTTTTAGGCGAACGCATGTTTTACCGATTGCAAGAAGTGCAGTGGTTAGACGATATCGATGTGCTCATTCCTGTTCCGCTGCATCCCGACAAGCGCAAGAAGCGAGGATACAATCAGGCAGAGCTGATAGCCCAGGGCCTGTGCAATAGCTCGGGCATTCCGCACGATTACCAAACCTTACAGCGGGTTCGATTTACCGAAACACAAACGAAAAAGAGTCGCATGGAGCGATTTGAAAACATGCAGGACGTTTTTGAGGTAAAAGATTTTGAAGCGATACGAGGCAAACGGGTTTTACTGATCGATGACATCATCACCACAGGTGCTACCCTAGAAGCATGCGCAATTGTCTTATTGGATTCAGGTGCGGCATCGGTGGCGGTAGCTACTTTGGCGTGCACCTTTACATAGTAGGATAGGAGGACTGTTGAGCTGATTTGCTTTTTTCTAGTGGGTAAACAAATCCTTGATTTTCGATTAGCCGATGCAATAAAACAGGCCGTGTAGGGTTCTTAGCTATGAACATTGTAATTTCGCAACGCGACGCATGAATGTAACCCTTCGCTATTTCTTCTTTATCAGTTTTGGCTTTGCGCTATTCATTACCTCTTGTCGGAAAGACGGATTGTATGAAAGCAGCGATGCGGTATTGCAAATCTCGGAAGACACGGTCTACTTTGATACGGTATTCACCCAGTTGGGTGGCGGTCCGGAACCACGTTCCGTGAACAAACGTATTGTGGTACGCAACCCTTATAGCCAAAGCATCAAAACCAGAATACGCATTGAAGGAGGGAATGAAAGTCCTTGGCGCATCAATGTAGACGGTATACCTACCTCTGATACCGAATACGAAATCTTACCCGAAGACAGTATCTATATTTTCATTGAATTAAGTGCTAAGCCTAATCCCATTGCGGGCCCATTCTTTGTTACCGATCGAATCCTATTCGCTACCAACGGCAATCAGCAAGATGTCGATTTGGTTACCTGGGGAGTAGATGCGCACTATTTCCGTGCAGATACCATCGATTGTTCACTGGGCGATGTGGTTTGGAATGATGTAGTTAAACCCTACGTTATTTACGATTACCTTTTCGTTCCGCCCGGTTGTAAGTTGATTATCGAGGAAGGTGTAAAAGTGCATAGCGCGGTTGGCGGCTATTTCATCGTGGGAGGAACCATGGAGGTGCGGGGCACCAAAGAGAACCCGGTGGTCTTTCAGGGTGCTCGTCTGGAAAGCGCTTACCAGAATACGGCTTCACAGTGGATAGGCATTCGCTTTTTCCCGTCCAGCACCAATAATATCATGCGTTATGCCGAGGTGAAGAATGCCATCATTGGCGTAGAGGTAGATTCGCTTCAAGCAGGCAATGGCACCAAGTTGCAGATTGATAATTGCATCATCAAGAACATGAGCGCGGCCGGATTGGTAGGCTATACCGCACGTATCCGTGGCACCAATACCTTGGTAGCCAATTGCGGACAATACACTTTTATAGGCGAATTGGGGGGTGATTATTCATTCCGTCATTGCACCTTCGCCACCTACAATACCACATTTGTTCATACCAAGCCATCCTTTGGTTTAAGCAATGCGGATTATGAAGACATCAACGGGAATGTAATCTCGAACGATTTAGCCTACAATATTCAAAACTGCATTATCTATGGTTCTTTGGATGAAGAGATGGTCTTCTTTGAGGGCGGAGGCGGAAATATTCAGCCTAGAACAATCCAGAATTGCATCTTGAAAACCGAGATGGGGAATTTGAATACCAACGACAATATCCTAAACCGAGATCCGAGGTTTAAAAACTACCGCGAGCTCAATTTTGAACTTGATACCTTATCTCCGGCCATTGATGCGGGAGCACTGCTGTTTCCTGTGGTGAACATCGACCTTACCGGCGAACCGAGAGACTTGAGTCCGGATATCGGTGCTTACGAGAGAAAAGAATGATTAATATCAGCTTGCACTACGCTGGCATTGATTAATTTGCAATCCAATTTTAGACAGTATGATTCGTTTTGATTATATCGAAGCCAATAAAGATCGCTTCAGAGAAGAATTTCTGAACCAAAAACCTTTTCCTTTCATCGCGGTAGACGATTTCTGCGAGCAGGAGAAAATTGATGCCTTATACAGCAAAATACCCGATATTCAGACAGAGAGCGCCGATTATATCTTCGCTAAAAACAAGTTTGAGAAATCGCATTTTACCGAGTTGGGGCAGGAGTTTCAGGAGTTGTATGACGACCTGACTTCAGATCGCTTTAAGGAGTGGCTCTGCTTCGTTACGGATCAAGACGTATTTGTAGACAGCAATTTCTACGGTGGGGGCATTCACCAAGGTAAGAAAGGCAGCTTCTTAGACATGCATGCCGATTTCAATTACCATCCCTTGAAAGAAACCTGGTTCAGAAACTTGAACCTGCTTTTATACCTAAACAAAGACTGGAAGCCGGAGTACAAAGGACATTTGCGCTTGGAGCACAAAGACACCGGAGAAGCAACGGAAGTGGAAGTGCCTTTCAATAGATTGGCCATCATGCTATGCCGCGGTTATACCTTACACGGTTACGACCCAATCAACTTCCCGGAAGGCAAGTTTAGAACCTCCATCGCGGCTTATGCTTATACCCTTCACGACCACCAAATGGAAGCAGCGCGCACCACCGAGTGGAAGATTGAAGCTAAGCAGTCGCCAATGAAGTATTTTGTATCGAAGTTGTGGGTGCCAATGGTTCGCTTGAAGAGTAAATTCTCAAAAAGTAAAACTGCCCAGCACTAAGAGCCAACCTTTTGACAGCTGCCTCCGTTTGTGAAGGTGGAAAAACGGAAAATGAAAACACTTTTACACCTTCGCGGATTGCTATTGGCAGCCGCTATCTTGCCTGTAATGCTGCAGGCGCAAAGCAAATGGACTGCTGCATCTGCTCGTTATTTAGCGACAGTTTCACCTCAACAAGAAATTCAGGCCCTACTGAAACTCTCCGATGCCTCGGTGCTTCAAGCCTATCCGGGCATTACGCTCAGAAAAAGCTATGGAACAATTTACAGCGTTCAAGGGAGCAGAGCCCTGATCGAAAGACTCTGTGAAAATTCGGCTGTGGAGCAAGCAGAATTCGCGCTGCAGGCCGTTCCGCAGAGCACACTCGATTCGGCTTCATCCAGAGCTTCTCAGTTATTCAGGGTTCAAGACGACTTAGGTCCGGGCATCAGCTCACCGTATACCGGCAAAGATGTAATCATCGGAATTGTAGACATCGGATTTCAAGCAGATCATCCCACCTTTTACGATACACTGGGTCAGCAAAACCGTGTTAAACGCTACTGGAATCAGTTGAAGAATACCGGCGATGCTCCGCAAGGCTATGGCTATGGAACTTTGTATTCAGGCCTAAGCGATATGCAAGCCGATACCGATCGTTTCGACTTGCACGGAACGCATGTGGCGGGTATTGCCGGCGGCTCTGGATATGGTGCTCCGGGGCGCAATGCGGCCGGTGTGGCCTTTGAATCGGATCTCGTTTTTGTTCAAATCAAGTACTACGATAATACCTATTACCCAAGCGCCAAAGGCGACTACTACGTTGCGAATGCGGCCATCCTAGACGGCGTTAGCTATGTATTCGATTATGCTGATTCTGTTGGTAAACCGGCTGTGGTCAACCTGAGCTGGGGTTTGCATACTGGCTCTCACGACGGTAATTCACTCTTTGATCAAGCCTTGGATCAGTTGCTCGGACAAGGTAAACTGTTTGTTGGAAGTGCCGGTAACAGTGGTGGCACAGCGATGCACTTGGGCTTAGACCTGAAAGGTGATACCCTGCATACATTCGCCGTAGATCAAATTGGGATGTTCCGTCAGGTAGATGGGCTCTGGATCGATAGCTGGGGCAGCGTGAATTCAGATTATGCTGTACGCATCGCCTTAACCGATACTTTGGGCGTGGTACAAGGATTTACAGATTTCATTCAAGCCTCCCGCGATTCGCTTGTGGAAGGAATTGTTTTGGTGCCGAATGGTTTAGGCAGCTTCGATAGCTTGGAGTACCACATCATGTGCGTGGCTTCGTTTAGCGGTAACCAAAGACCGAATATCCTCCTAGAGATATACAACCACAGTCCAAGAACACGCCGCTTCATGTTGTCTTTCACCTCGCCTAATTCCTATGTACACGCATGGAACTCCGGTGATCCGAACTCGTGGTCTGATGGTGGCTTCTTTAGCGAAACAAACGGAGCGGGAGAAACATCGAAACACCGCACTGGCAACGGTCAATTTACGGTTGGTGAAAATGGCGGAGTAGGGAAAAGAATCATCAGCGTTGGGGCATATTCTACCATTGCAGATTGGGTAAACACCAGCGGACAGACCATCAGTACCTTTCATTTGCCTGGACAAAGAGCTAATTTTTCATCCAACGGACCGACCATCGATGGGCGCATCAAGCCGGATATCATGGCGCCGGGTGTGCATATTCAGTCGGCCTATAACCGCTTTGCATTTCGCCCTTGGGACATTGCTAGCCTGTCGGCCATCACCCAGTTCAATGGAGGAGAAAACTATTACGGCGTGGCTTCGGGCACGTCCATGGCCGGACCATTTGTTACCGGCGTAGTGGCATTGATGCTGCAGAATAAACCGGATTTGAGTCCGGAAGATGCCTTGTCTATCATCCACCTTTCGGGTGAAGAAAACGGCTTTAGCGGCACCTTGCCAAACAATACCTACGGTTACGGAATTCTGAATGCCTACAAAGCGGTATTGTTGAGTCAAGAGGCCTTGTCGGCAGATCAACCAGATGCACCGGCAGAGTTTGCCGTTTGGCCAAATCCGGCTAAAAATGAGGTAAGCCTATACCATCCTGCATTGGCAATAAGAGAATTGAAGTATAACCTACGTGATGCCTTGGGTAAGGAAGTATTGTCCGGAACTACACAGGGTGGAAAGATTTCTTGGTCCGGTTTGCAGGCAGGAATCTATTTCTTGCAGCTGGAAGACGGAGCGAAAACGAAACTGATTATTCGCTAGTCTTTTCGAATGCTAGCGTGATAACGGGTCCGCTGTCCGACTGATATGCGATTCGCAGTCCGTTGAGGCAGGCGGATGCCATCACTTCATGGGAGTGCAGCACCAATTTGTGGTAGCTGCTCTCTTTCATGCTCCATTGCTCACCTAACTTTTCATGGAAGATATCGTGTACCTTCACTTGTTGGTCTTTGTAGGTGATGATGCAAGTATGAAGTAGCTCGTCTGTGAGCTTCACCGGAATACTAAATTGCTCTCCGTCTTGGTGTCCCACATAGTTGCGAAAAGAAACAAGAAAGAGTCCGCCGGGCCTGAGCGAGTCTGAGATATCGCTCAATAACTGACTTACATCTTCATGGCTTTCCAAGTGGGTGAGGGTGTCTCCCCAGCAGAGAACGAGATCGTGTGGGGTGCTTCCCCATTGTGATTTATCGCGCAGGTCGCCTTGGATAGTTTGAATGGCTTGACCGCTCGCTTTTTCGTCAAGTTCCCCCAGGAGGCAATCGCAAAAGTCGATGGCTCTGACTTGGTAACCCATGTCTGCGAGCAGCAAAGCATATGCGCCTTGTCCGCAACCTAGGTCGAGTGCTGAAACTTGTGTTTGTTTGTCGCGCAGGGATTCCAGCCATTCTTTGAAAGAGTTGGTTTCTTTGTTGAGGTCGCCAACTGACCAAGAATAGTAGGAGCCGAGTAAACGTTGGTAATGATCGTGTGCAGACAGGGTATTCACAATTCAAAAATAAAATTACGCTTTATTTGGTTCACTAGCAATTGATTAGCGATGGGTTTGAATTGAGCGATGTCTGGGTTTTAGGTTTGAAAATCGAAGATGCTTTTACCTTCTGTGTCGATTGAAGCTTCTTGAAGGAAGAAAAGGTATTCTTCTTCGAAACTGTAATCTTGGTGGTGGCGTTCTTGGTTTAAGATATACCTGTAAACTTTATCGATATCATCATTGGCATAGCTGAATGCCCCGTATCCTCTTTGCCATTGGAAATTATCTGGTAGCCAGTTTTGGCTGTTGATGTAGTTGGCAGAGGATTGTTTCACGCGTTTGACAATTTCAGAAAGGGAGATGCTAGGCTGGTGACCAATGAGGATGTGAATATGATCTGAAACGCCGTTTACAATGATGGACTTTTGATTGAGGTTGGTGATGATGCCGGAGATATACCGAAAGACCTCGGCTCTGAACCTCGGCAAGAGTGTTGGGTTACGGTACTTTGTGGAGAATACTATTTGCACGTAGAGTTGAGTGAATGTGTCTGACATAGGATTAGTTCTTTGGTGTTATTGGCAAATTAGCTGAGGTCACTTAGTGATACAATGCCCGTCAAGCACTATGACCATGCCCTTGCATTTCTTTGACCATCCCTTTATGCGGCTCCTCCGGAGCCGAGTTGTGAGGCGTATACAACTCTTATAATAGTGGTGCTTCTCCGAAGCACAGTCAAGCTTTGGTAGATTTAGTGCGGCTCCTCCGGAGCCGAGTTATGAGGCGTATACAACTGATATACTAGTGGTGCTTCTCCGAAGCACATGTTGCAGGTTGGCAAGCTTTAGTAGATGTAGTGCGGCTCATCCTGAGCCAGGTTATGGGGCGTATACAATTGATATACTAGTGGTGCTTCTCCGAAGCACATGTTGGAGGTTGGCGGCAATTTAAAGCTCCTTTAGGCTCCGCAGGAGCTAATTCTATTTCCGCAAAACCGGGCTTCGGAGAAGCCCCATTATTGTATCGAAAGTGAACTTTAACCCGCCTTAGAAGCCAAAAACCAAGCCCTAAAAGCCTTACTCAAATTCTTTTTCTTACCAAGCAAGAGCAGCATATCTTCTTTCTTCTAACTTTGCCGCTTTATGATGGAATACAACCGCCGTAAGCTTAGCGACGAGCAGCTGCTCGACTTATTTCAGCGCATGCTCAAGCCGCGCATGATCGAAGACAAAATGTTGATTCTCCTGCGTCAAGGCAAGGTGAGCAAATGGTTTTCAGGAATTGGACAAGAGGCTATCTCCGCATCTGTGGCGGCTGCCCTGCATCCCGATGAATATATCATGCCTTTGCACCGCAACTTGGGTGTGTTTACCGGTCGTGATATTCCATTCTCCAAACTCTTCGCTCAATGGCAAGGCAAGAAATCTGGCTTTAGCAAAGGCCGCGAACGTTCTTTCCACTTCGGTACCAACGAATACCATATCGTAGGCATGATTTCCCACCTCGGTGCCATGTTAGGCGTAGCCGATGGTGTGGCGCTGGCCCATAAACTGAAAGGTGAAAACAAATTGGCTTTGGCCTTTTCGGGCGACGGCGGAGCGAGTGAAGGTGACTTCCACGAAGCTATCAATACCGCGGCAGTATGGGATTTGCCTGTCATCTTTTTAATTGAAAACAACGGCTACGGATTGTCAACTCCAAGCCAGGAGCAGTTCCGCTGCAAACAGTTTATCGATAAAGGCATCGGCTACGGCATCGAGGCATACCAAGTTGACGGTAATAATATCCTTGAAACGTATAGCCTCTTGGATGAGCTAGCGACATCCGTGCGCGAGAATCCACGTCCGATTATTCTTGAATGCCTCACCTTCCGTATGCGCGGTCACGAAGAGGCATCAGGAACCAAATATGTTCCCAAAGAATTGATGGAAGAATGGGCCAAAAAGGACCCGATCGAAAACTTCCAAAACTACCTACTGGAAGCCGGTGTATTGACTGAAGCATCGCTCGAAACCATGCGTGCTGAAATTAGAAAAGAGATTGAAGCCGGCCTCGAGGTGGTATTTGAAGAACCGGAGGTGGCGCCTAACCTCGAAGAAGAATTGGCTGATGTCTACACGGCCTACGAAGCAGAAGAGGTTCCGGCCGAAGGGCCGACAAGTAAAAAACGTTTGGTAGACGCTATCTCTGACGGTCTTCGTCAAAGCATGGAACGCCACGATAACCTGGTGCTGATGGGACAAGACATTGCCGAATACGGAGGTGTCTTTAAAATCACCGATGGCTTTGTAAACCAGTTTGGCAAAGGCCGTGTGAGAAATACACCACTCTGCGAATCGGCTATTATTGGTACGGCCTACGGCCTCGCTATCAAAGGTCATAAAGCGATGGTGGAGATGCAGTTTGCCGATTTCGTAACCTGCGGATTCAACCAAATCATCAATAACCTCGCTAAATCCAATTACCGTTGGGGACAAGCGGCCGATGTGGTAGTGCGTATGCCTACGGGTGCCGGTGTGGGTGCCGGACCGTTTCACTCCCAAAGCAATGAAGCATGGTTCTTCCATACACCGGGATTGAAAGTGGTGTATCCATCTTCGCCTGCCGATGCAAAAGGTTTGTTGGCGGCTTCATTCAATGATCCAAATCCGGTACTCTTCTTCGAGCACAAAGCACTCTACCGCAGCTTGGAAGAAGAAGTGTGCGACGCCTACTATACGCTGCCTTTGGGCAAGGCTAGAACCGTTAGCGAAGGCGAGGATGTGAGCATCATAACTTACGGAATGGCTGTGCATTGGGCTAAGAAATACTGCGATGAACACGGTGTTTCAGCGGATATCATCGATTTGAGAACCTTGTTGCCTTGGGACAAAGACGCGGTGAAGGCTTCCGTAGAGAAGACCGGGCGTGTTTTGGTATTCCATGAAGACAGTGAGACAGGTGGAATCGGAGCGGAGATCGCTGCATGGATTTCAGAGCACTGTTTTACGATGTTGGATGCACCGGTAAAACGCCTAGGGGCTTTGGATACACCGGTGCCATTTGCCATCTCGCTAGAGCAGCAATTTTTACCGAATACGAGGTTGGATAGGGTGATGCAAGGCCTACTCGCTTTTTAAGCGAAATCGGTAAGGCATCAATTTGTATCTTCGTCGGGTGCGAAAACTCCTGAAAAAGCTCTTTCAGTTTATCAGTCATGGCGTTTGGACTATCGACGAGTCGAACTTGCGTGGTTTCAAGCGTTACCTGGTTAAGCTGACGCGCATCATCATATTGGCCTTCGAAGATTTTCAATCGAAGAAACTGATTCTTCAAGCCAGCGCTTTAACCTTCTATACTTTGCTCTCCATTGTTCCGGTGGTGGCCATGATTTTTGGCATCGCTAAAGGATTTGGCCTAGAAGAGAGGCTGAGTAAAGAACTGGCTAGAACTTTTTCGGAACAGCCTGAATTGCTTGATCAACTGCTGGAGTTTGTACACCGTTTATTAGACAATACCCAGGGCGGCTTGGTGGCCGGTTTCGGCTTTATCTTATTGCTTTGGGCCGTGCTTCAGGTATTGAGTAATATCGAACTTAGCTTCAACAGCATTTGGCAAATCAATACCCCACGCAGTTGGGTGAGGAAGTTTACCGATTACCTCAGCATTATGCTTATCGCGCCACTTTTTATTGTGGGCTCAGGCAGTGCCAGCATCTATATCTCGGCCATCATCACCGAGTTTGCTGAAGAATGGATTTCGCTCGGTTTCTTAAAAGACATCATCATCTTTTCGCTTCACCTTATCCCTTACGTGTTCAGTGCATTGCTGTTCACCTTGGTATACATGGTAATTCCAAACACCAAGGTTAAGTTGAAGTCGGCTTTGGTTGCCGGCGTAGTGGGCGGTTTCGCCTTTCAATTGTTCCAATGGGGCTACGTAGAGTTTCAGGTGGGCGTGAGTAGACTGAATGCCATTTACGGTTCCTTCGCCTTCTTCCCTTTGTTCATCACCTTCTTACAGGTCAGCTGGATCATTGTGCTGATTGGAGCGGAGATCAGCTATTCGTTGCAAAACATTGAGCTGCACGTGGATGAGCGTCAGACTTTCACACCCAGTACCAAGCAGAAATTGGTTTTGGCTTTAGCGAGTTTGAGCCTGATTACTGAGCGATTTGAAAACGAGGAAAAGCCCATCACAACCGAAGAATTGAGCGAGGCACTTGACCTCCCCTTTAAAACGCTCAAGGAGTTCTGCAATGAGATGGAGAAGGCGGGTTTAATCAATGCCATTGCCTCTTCGGGCGATGAAATGGGCATGCCATACCAACCGGCAGTTGACCCGGAGAAACTATCACTTGCTTATATCATTGAGAAATTGGATACCGTCAATGAATCGGAAAAGGAAATGAAGCTGCCGGCAAGTTTCAACCAGATTGAAAAGAAGGTTGAATCCATCTACGAAGAGACCTACAAATCCAACCACAACATTCGTGTGGTGGAGGTCTTGAATGAAATCAGAAAGAAGCCCGGAAAAGCCTAGGATCTGAAACGTTTCATGAATTTTATGCTTGCAATTAGTGCAATGCTGAGCATTCCTGCTCCAAGGCTTGCCCATTTCAAGGCAGAGGCTATGCGGTACATGTTCTGATAATCGAGTATTTCTTTAGGGTAGGCGTCAATTATCCATGTCATGATTTGGTTTTCTAGCACATCAAATAAACCGGCCATCGGAAAAAGCAGGGCTAAGCCCATGAGCCACTTTTTGGTGGGAAAGCTCCATTTCGACACAAAGATTAGAAGTAAGCCAAAAAACAGCGCATAAGTAAACGGATAGATTACATCTTCTTCTTCCATCTGATTTCGGTACAATTGCCGTCCTTCTTCACCAATGCTCTGAACAAATGCCCATGTATACGCCCTTTGAGGGGCGAGCTTTAGGTCGGGTACTTGCAAGCTGTTCCCCGACACCTCATCCACCAATCGGCCGGATTGCACAAGTCGGTATAAACTGAAAGCATACAAGACGAAGCAAAGTCCGAGCATAGGTAGCCAGACCTTCATATTGGGTTTTTGGGTTTTGGGTAGGGGTGACATCGGAGTAAAATTAAGGAATTAGGTTGAGGTTATGGTTAAGTTCCGAAGTAGAGACTTCGCTGTGCTGGGCCCCTCTAGGAAGGACAATCTAGCAGAGATTGTTGAGTGAAAACCAATCTTAATCAAGTTGAGGGAGCTCGGTTCTGTGAAAAAACAAACTGCCAGTTCCACGATCAAAAAGTCGCACAATCCTACACACTACACGCTACTAATTTCCAATCTTGAATCCTATTTTTGCGGCCCATGAATATTCGCCAGTTTCTCGATTCGTACCAGTCGCAACCCAAGTGGAAGGAGTTGGTAGAGCAGCTGAAACTGCAGCCTAAATCGAAGATCCACCTCGAAGGACTGAAAGGATCAGCGCCTTCGTTGATGGCTGCCATGACTTTCGAAGCGATGGATGAGCCTATGTTGGTCATCTTGAACGACGCGGAAGAAGCGGCCTACTTTAAAACCGATTTCGAATCATTCATCAACCGTCCGGTATACACTTTCCCGGAGTCGTATAAAAAATCCTTTCGGGCCGATAGCCTAGATAATGCCCAGGTGCTGCAAAGAGCCGAGGTGCTTAGTCGCATTGGCGATACGGCTGAAAGTCACGTCATCGCTACCTACCCACAAGCCTTATGCGAGCTGGTTATCGCTCAAAAGAAGCTGGATCAAAACAGTTTCCGCATCAGAGAAGGAGAGAACTTCGACCTCGATTTCCTCATGGAATTGCTGGCAGAACACCATTTCGACAGGGTAGATTTTGTGTACGAGGCAGGCCAGTTTTCCATCCGCGGGGGCATCATCGATGTATTCAGCTTCGGTAATGAATTGCCTTACCGCATCGAGTTGGATGGTGATAAGGTAGAATCCATCCGTGAGTTTGACCCGGAAGAACAGCTGAGCATACGCAGAATCAAATCGGCGAATATCCTTCCCAATATTCAGGCGGAAGCCATCGCAGAAGAGAAAGTTTCCTTCTTCGATTACCTGCCAAAAAACACACGCATCTGGATCAAAGACGCCAAGAATACCTTCGAGAGCATCGAAGCGGGCTTGGAGAAAGCCGAGATCTACTTCGCTAACCACCCTGAAAAGGAAGGCCTGGTAAAGCCTGAGACGCTGTTTGAATCGGCCGATGAGGTGAAAAAACGGGTGAAGAAATTTGGTTGGGTAGAGTTTGGTGCCCAATCCGGCTTAAAGGCCGATACCAGCATTGTGTTCAGCATGCTGCCTCAGCCCTATTTCAATAAGAATTTTGAGCTGATCATTCAACATATCAAAGAAGCGACAGCGCAGAAAATCGCTACTTATATCTTCTCGGATACCACCAAGCAGATTGAGCGATTGTACTCCATCTTCGCCGATTTGGATAAATCAGTAAGCTTTGAGCCGGTCTACAAAGGTCTGAGTGAGGGCTTTGTAGATATGGACTTGCGCATGGCCTGTTTTACAGACCACCAGCTCTTCGATCGCTATTACCGCTACAAGGGCGGAAAGCAATATTCCGGTTCCAAAGCCTTAACATTTAAGGAGCTGGCAGAATTGCGTCCGGGCGATTTTGTGGTGCACATTGACCACGGCATTGGTAAGTTTGCCGGACTAGAGAAGTTGGAAGTAAACGGCAATATGCAGGAGGCCGTTAGGCTGGTTTACAAGAACAACGACTTGCTGTACGTGAGCATTAACTCACTCCATAAAATCAGCAAATACGTGGGCAAGGATGGTTCTGAGCCAACCATGCACAAGCTGGGTTCCGATACTTGGGAGAAGCTGAAAAGCAAAACCAAGAAGAAGGTCAAAGACATCGCTAGAGACCTAATTAAGCTCTACGCAGCCAGGAAGGCCCAGCCGGGTTTCCCCTACCAGCCCGATAATTACTTGCAGATAGAATTGGAAGCCTCCTTTATTTACGAGGATACACCGGATCAGAGCAAGGCCACGGAAGACGTGAAGCGTGATATGGAACAGCCTCACCCGATGGATCGTTTGGTTTGTGGTGATGTAGGCTTCGGTAAAACAGAAGTGGCGGTGCGAGCGGCGTTTAAAGCGGTATGCGATAGCAAGCAAGTAGCGATTTTGGTTCCTACCACCATCTTGGCGCATCAGCATTACAAGACCTTCATGAACCGGCTGAAGGACTTCCCGTGCACCATCGATTACCTCAACCGTTTCCGCACCAAGAAGGAGCAGACAGAAATTTTAAAACGGGTTAAAGAAGGCAAAATTGATATCCTGATAGGAACGCATAAGCTGGTGAGCAAAGACGTGAAATTCCACGACCTTGGCTTGCTCATCATCGATGAAGAACAGAAGTTTGGGGTGGCTGTGAAAGAGAAGCTGAAGCAGTTCAAAGTGAACGTAGACACGCTGACTTTAACCGCTACACCTATCCCTAGAACCTTGCATTTCTCCTTGATGGGAGCGCGCGATTTGAGCGTAATCAATACACCTCCGCCAAACCGTCAGCCGGTGAAAACCGAAATTCACGTTTGGAATAAAGACTTAGTGAAAGATGCCGTGGAACATGAGTTGGAGCGTGGCGGACAGGTCTTCGTGATTCACCACCGGGTGAAAGACATCTATGATTTAGCGAACCAGATTACAGCAGCTGTGCCGTATGCTCGCGTGGCGGTGGCGCACGGACAGATGGAAGGCGAGCAGCTGGAAGATGTGATGATCAAGTTTGTGGAAGGCGAGTTTGACGTCTTGGTAGCCACCACCATCATTGAATCGGGATTGGATATTCCAAACGCCAATACCATCATCATCAACAATGCACACATGTTTGGCTTGAGCGATTTGCACCAGATGCGCGGTCGCGTAGGGCGAAGCAATAAGAAAGCCTACTGTTACCTTTTAGGTCCGCCAATGAGCACCTTGACCACCGAGGCGCGCAAACGTTTGAGTGCCATCGAGCAATTCTCTGAATTGGGCAGTGGCTTTAATGTAGCGATGCGCGATTTGGACATACGCGGGGCTGGAAACCTATTGGGTGGAGAGCAAAGCGGATTCATTGCCGAGATTGGTTTTGACATGTACCAAAAGATCTTGGACGAGGCCTTGCAAGAGCTGAAGAAAGATGAGTTTGGCGATTTGTTTGCCGATGAAAAACAGGATTTCTCGGCCAAAGAATGCCAGGTGGAGAGCGATTTGGAACTGCTCATACCGGATGAATACGTTCGCAGTATCTCTGAGCGATTGAGCTTATACAATGAACTAGCGAAGGTAGAAACGGAAGAAGCCCTTCAGCGTTTTGGAGAGATGCTGATAGACCGATTTGGTCCTATGCCGAAACAAGTAGTCAATCTGCTGGATGCCGTTAGAGTGCGTTGGAGAGCGAAGGCCTTAGGCTTTGAAAAGGTGAACCTCCGCGATGAAGAATTGCGGGCCTGGTTCCCGGCAAACCAAGAAAGCGATTACTACCAGAGTGAGCTGTTCGGACGTATTTTGAGTTATCTCACAGCGAACCCAATTCAGGCGAAGTTGAAGCAAACGCCAAGCTCTTTGAGCGTTATTTTTAGGCGTATAGAAAATATGGCGGAGGCAATTGCGTTATTCGAACGACTTGAATCGCTTGCCCGTACCACCGAATAGCCAGATATTTGTAGTTCCATGTTTTCCCGACTGAGTTTATTTTTCCTTCTTTTATTGAGTCTGCAGGCAGTCGCGAACCCTGGACTTTCAGGTACTCCGCGTTTTGAAAAGGCCTGGCTGGATGAACCGCGGAAACATGGAAAGGACCTCGAAAAGAGCTTCAAGATTGTCATTACGAAGAAGGTCAATGCCAAGGTGCTCAAAAATACCGTGGCTTTGGAAAATGGTTACGCTCAATATGAGATTGGTAATGCCGAACCTTGGTACCAAGTGAAGGAAACAGTGAGGGCTACAGAGGTATCTTTGGTCTTCAGCAAGTACCCGAAGGATTTCAATTTCTGGCAAACCAATTACTACGACCTTCTAGCGAATCGCTTAAAAACCCTTTTTGATATTGACCCTGAACTGAACGATGCTTCCGTGAAGTTTAATATGGTTTTGGAGACAGCTTGTGAAACGGAGGATGAGGCGAAAAAACTGTTTCACGGTTTCCTGATTAAATACGAGCAACTCACCAAAAAGGAGCTGAAGGAAAGAGAAGCGAAACGGCAAGCGGAGGCTGCCGATGGCAAAGTAGATTACTCGAGCGTAAAGCGAAGGGTAGACCGTTACATGAAAAACGCCGGAGGAATGTTGGATAGCTCGGTCTACAAAGCGTTTTCTCGAAATTTAAAATGGCGAGATGCCTTGGTTGTGGTAGACTGGACTAGCAGTATGTACCAGTATTCAGCGCAGAGTTTAGCTTGGCATTTGGACTATGTTGATACTTCGGGCATTAGCTATTTTGCCTTTTTTAACGATGGCGATTCCAAATGGGAATACGAGAAGAAGGTAGGTGAGACCGGTGGGATTTATTTCGCGCCATCCGATAATATGAGTAAGGTTGTTCGGGTATTCAATACCGCCATGCGCAAAGGTTTAGGCGGTGAGATGCCGGAGAACGATGTGGAGGCCATGATGAAGGCCATTGAGAAATACGACCAGTTCAAAGAACTCGTTTTGGTGGCCGACAATTCCATGATGCGCGATTTTGACCTCTGGGATCAAATCAAACATCCGGTCCACGTAATTTTAGCAGATGCCGATTGGACGGTGAATCCACAATACATCAACTTAGCCTATTTAACCGGAGGTACATTTCATACCGGAACCCAAGATATTGACTTTACCAGTTTCACAGATACGCTCATTAAAGTGAGTAAGATTGAGTTCGTTCTCGATAAGGAGTTAAACCTGTTTGTTTGCCGAGATAAGGAGCGCTGTCGCTATATGGATCAGGAGTTGGCTGCACGGGAGAAAAAGAACCTCGAAGAGCTTAAAAACAAACCCATTTACCGAACCATGCACAAAGATAAAGTGCGTAAGAAGGGCTTCTTTGCTTGGTTAGGCCGTCTCTTTGGAAGAGGGTAGGGATTTGTGATTTCTGATTTTTGATTTCTGATTTGGGATAGGGGCTACTCCCTAAATGGTCTGCGCTATGCTGAAATTATGAGTTATGATGGTTGAATTATGAATGAGCCATCGGGATTTGTGATTTCAGATCGTTGATTTCTGATTTCTGATTTCTGATTGTTGATTTCTGATTTAAAGCCAAATTGCTCTGTGCACTCAGCGATTAACACCGGGGACTCTGCGGTTAAACAGTCCGGAGTAAGCCTAACAGAGCGGCAATGCCCCGTTCCATGGTCTATGGTCCATGGTCTATGGACGAATTATGAGTTATGATGGTTGAATTATGAATAAGCCATTGGGATTTTTGATTTCTGATCGTTGATTTCTGATTTAAAACTAAATACGCTGTGTACTCAGCTTTTAACTCCCGGGACTCGGTGGTTAAACCGTCCGGAGAAAGCCTAACAGAGTGATAACGCCCCTGCTATGGTCCATGGTGGTTCTGTTCTACACCGTGGTTGCTATAAAAATTTTGATGTTCTCCAGATTGGCGTTAGGCCCTCTATGATGAAGAGATGATGGGATAAAGAGATGAAGAGAATTCTATTCCTAATTAGTACAAAATCAGCAGCACTGGAATTCTCCCGATAAATCACATCGGGACCAGTGAACGCCTCGGCATTGAAACACTATAAACTAGAACAGAGCCTCTATGGTCCATGGTCCATGGTCTATTGTCTACAAGACAAGCGAGCTATTCGATAAATACCTAATACCAAGTAGTATAGATTATCCCAAGAATTTTCCATATTTGTATAAGAATAAAACCCACTATGAAAAAAGTATTGTACACTGGTTTGATGTTCGGTGCAGCTATCGGACTCCTTACCTTTTCTGCTTGTGAAAAAGCAATCAGTGATGTTACTGAAACAACCGTTTCAGGGGAAGACGCTGTTATCGTAGAATCAGCCATTGCTTCAGCATTTGACGTGGTTGATGATATTGCATCTACCGACGGTAGAATGCAGAAGAATGGTACCACCCTTTTGCCTGACGGTGTAGATGTAGTTTTTACTGACTCTCTGTTCACTGATAATGATGGGGTTGAGTTCTACGTAGACTTTGGCGCATATGATCCTTCTAAGACTATGAACGGTGTTCTGTGTGCAGACGGAAAATACCGTGCTGGTAAAATCACAATCACTGCTAACAAGCCTTATACAGAATTGGGTTGTGTGATTGAAGCAAAATTCGAAGACGGAGCAGACGCCTACTACATTGGCGACGGTTTGACCATGATTAAAGTATTGGCTAATTTGAAGGCTACACGCACGGGTCAAGAAACAGCTACCTTGGAAATCACAGGATGCAAAGTTTTTACTCCGGAAGGAACTGTTGAATTCCAGTCAAACAAGCAGATTAAGAGAATCAAAGGAAACGATCAGCCTGGATCATTGGGTGATGAATACGAAGTTACCGGTAATGGTTCTGGCACGAACAGAAACGGTGAGCCATTTACTATCGAAATCACTAAAACATTACTTCAACGTATTGAAGATGGGTGTTCAAGAACATTCATTGTTGGTATTATTGAATTGAAGAATACCAGCTCTAATAAATCAATGAGTGTTGATTTTGACCCTAAAGGTGATGGTGCATGTGATAGATTGATTCGCATTACCCTTCCTGGTGGAATTAATAAAGACATCATTATCGGAGAATAATCTCAAAACGATTTAAAGTGAAAGACCTCAGCCATTTGGTTGGGGTTTTTTTATGGGGTATGGTGAACTATGGCTTTGGTTAAAACTCGAAATACAGGCTAAACTTCTCCCAAATACAGCTTAAACTTTTTCTAAAGACAGGTTATACTTTTAAAAGTA
>SBGR01000070.1 GCA_006226545.1 Bacteroidota bacterium
AATATAAAAGGCCGTGTCAATTTTTGAATCTTGACTGCGAGCACTCACGCTAATAATTAATGAGAAGACAAGTATTAGATAGTATTTCATTTTAATTGCCACCAACGGTTTGGCTATGCGTAGTGCGGGAATAGAAAGTACTTCACTGTCCACCTACCGATATGGTTGTTAATATTCATTTACTTTCAATTTGGCACTCAAACCCGCATTACGTATAGCTTTTGTTATGCACATACCTTTTTCTTTATTTAAGATAAAAATATTCTCGAAAAACCCATTTGTCACAGTTTTTAGGAATTAAATCTGTCTTATATTTTTGAGTTGTTACCCAATTTCTGACCTTTTTATCCCATTCGTCATTATCTTCTCTATTGACACTTGTTTCAAGCATAAAGATTTCACAATTGCCTTTTTTGTCTATAGTTCCATAAACCATTATGTAATACTCACAGTCTGCATAATCTTCTACTTCGATTTTATTAAGACCTGCAATTAATGATTGTCTAAATGGTTTTCCATTAACTAAATTGGGGAAAATATAGCCTTCTGGGTACTTAATATCTCTGTAGTATTTTGTCTTTGGTTCAGGAATGTTAACGGAGTCGGAACATATTTTACACTCTGTTGTTTTTATCTTTTCAATTATTTTACCTGAAAGGATGTCAATTTTGACGACTTTATTTTCAAGCGTTAGAACAAATAGGGTATCACTTTTTACAAACATTTTGTCGTACCACAGAGTATGCGAAGATGTATTTTGCAATTTAGATTTATCGGAAACTAAGTCGTCAATACGATACTCAACTGTATCTTTTCCATCCAAGTAAATTTTTATTAGTATTTGGTCTTCGTAATCAGAATGTCCCCACATCCAATAAGTCGTAGTTACTAAAGACTTACCGTTGTTACTAATAAAAGCTTCTGTGGGCAAATAGTTGTCTAGTGTATAAAGCTCTTTATTGTCTTTACTATCGTAGATAATTGTTTTCCCAAAATTGGTCAAGTCGTAATTGTAAAATGGAATTGATTTGAAATAAAACTTTCCATTTTCAGAATATCTGTCGTATTGATAAGCTGGTCCTGGCTGGTCTGCTTTAACAGTCAGACTGTAACAAATGGTCAATATGAGTATTAAGGTTCGTGTCATTTTTGGTTGTGCATAACTAGTTTTTAGGCTCAATAAAAGTAAGGTTTTTCTACCTATTAGTGATGTTATTGTGTTAAGTGTAACGTATTAACAGATTGGGGAAATGGATAATTGGACAAATGGACAAATGGACGTTTGGACGTTTAGAAGATTAGGGAAAAGGCTCTGAAATACTGACGGATGATTTGAAATAAAATGACTTTTCGAGGTCAGAGAATAGGATAGGTGCTTTCTATTTTGAAACATGAAACACAATTACATAAAACTCCATATTTACCAAGGTAGTTTAGCGTTGGCTATTGATCTTATTCCTTGTCTTGAAGAAGTTCGGCCATACCGATTGAGTTAGCAAATCATGGCCTCATGTTTATCTGTTCCAAGTAATATTGCCGAAGGTTCCGAACGAATGAGCGACAAAGAATTTATTCGTTTCCTGAATATTTCCTTAGGTTCTTTGGTTGAGTTAAAGACTCAGCTCAGCGTATTGCAAAGGTTGAAGTCAGGGGCAAAATTGCCCATTGAAAATTGGTTAGGGAAATCGGAAGAACTCTATGTTCAAATTCATGCCTTCAAAGCCAAACTTCGCATGTCAAATGCCAAGTGAAGACATCAAAGTGTCTAAATGTCCTAAGGTCTAAACGTCCCTCCGTCTCTCTATTAAAACTCATTCTTCCACATCATACTCTCTACCGGTTTCACGGTGCGTTTGTTGTACTTCGCGCCTTTTTTGGTGGAGTATTTTGTGTCAATCTCGCCGTCTACTTTGAAGTAGATCAACTGCCCGATAGGCATGCCGGCATAGATTCTTACGGGCTGGGCTACGGAGATTTCCAAGGTCCAGGTATTGCAGAACCCTACATCACCTTTGCCTGCCGTAGCGTGGATATCAATACCCAAACGGCCGGTGCTCGATTTGCCTTCCAAAAACGGAATATGCTCGTGGGTCTCGGTATATTCTTCGGTTACGCCAAGGTATAAGGTGCCCGGTTGTAAAACATACCCTTCATTCGGAATTTCGAAAATGTCGATTTTATTATGGCTGCGGGCATCCAGCTCGCGGTCGCGGTAGGTACCAAGGTAACGCCCCAAATGAACGTCATACGAATTGGTTCCTAAACACTCTTTGCGAAAAGGCTCAATCAAAATGCTGCCCTTTTCAATCTCCTCCATAATATGTTTGTCCGACAAAATCATAGCTGCAAATATGCTAAAAAGGGAGGCTCCCTAATTCATTTCGATTCGGAAAAGTTGTACACTACGATCGTCGCTGCACGTCACCAAGCGTTCCGCATCCAGCCAAAGCAGTCTATTCACCGAAGAGGAGTGCGCCTCCAATCGCTCTTTGTCTATCACTTTCAACAATTTAAGATCCAATTCTTGCCAAATCTTTACGCTCTTGTCCATGCTGGCACTCGCTAAAAGTGGAAGCTCCGGATTCAGACTTAAATCGTTGATGGTATACCAATGCGCATTTACATCCTGCACTTCTGTCTGCTCTTCCCACTGGTGAATACGCGCATCTCTTCCGGCTGTAAAAGCAGCACCGTTTCGGCTCTGCCAAGCAAATACTGAGTTGTCGGAACAGCGTTGTTGAGCGATGATTTTACGCGATGCCTTATCGTAAACGTAAACGGAGCCATCGCTGCAGCACACTATCAAATGCTCACCTTGGGCATACAAACGACGGATGCTTTTATCGCTTACTTGCACAAACGACTTCAACTCCAAACTCACCGGATCCAACTCCATCAATCGGCCCATCTGTCCACCTGCCCACAAGCTATTGCCATCATGGTGCAGGGCAAACAAGGCTGAGTTATCGGCTTTGCTCTGGTTTTTTAGCAGCTTATGCTTGAAGTCGAGGCTGTAGATTTCCCCCAAACGGGTGCCGAGGAAAAGCATGTCGTGGTGAATCTCCAAACAAAATATAGCAGCTGGAATCTGCGCGACGAGGGTGCCGTCTTTCTCGGCGCAACGCCACAATACCGCCATGCCGTCGCCACCCACGCTGATGAAGGAGTTCGCGTCAACAGCATGCAAGTCGTAAACGCTTTGCCGGTGACCGCTGAAATGGTCTATTTTTGTAACGGTTATGCCCAAAGTCTGGCACAAATATATCAAAAGAGACAGCCTCACCGGTATTTGGAAGATCACCGAGTCGGAAGAGGAGCTGAGGGAGCTGCTTCACGCCATCGAAGGCGAGCAGTTTAACCACAGCACACGCGCCAAACAGTGGCTGTCGTCTCGCGTTTTGCTTCAGGAGCTTTTAGCCGATATGGGATTCTTCGGTCCCTATACCTTGGAGAAGACATCGCTAGGTAAACCTATTCTTAACCTGCCGGGCATTGAAGTCTCCATCTCCCATGCTGGCGACTATGCTGCGGTGGCCATCAGTAAATCCGGACCTGTTGGTCTCGACATTGAACAAATTCGGCCGCGTATCAGTCGCATCAAAACCAAGTTCATGAATGATTCAGACCTTAGCCGACTGGGTTTCGACGAAGACCTGGAATGGATGCACCTGGTTTGGTCAGCGAAAGAGGCGCTGTTTAAATTCCATGAAGGCGGGGAGCTGGATTTCAAGGAACACCTGCACATCGACGAGGTGCATGAGCCACATCTGTTGGCGCGCATTCAGAAGGAAGGCGTTTTGAAACAGGTGGAGGTGCCGTACCAATTCTTCGAAGATTACGTGATTACCTGGGCCTTGCCATCGGAGTGAAGCTAGATCCTTTTTTAGGCTGTGCTGAACCAAAATGCCTAAATTCGGTTGTCTATGAAATCCTCCACTATGCGAATAGTCTCCTTGCTTCTCTTATGCTTACCCAGCTTCCTTTTCGCTCAAAGAATCGAACCCGGATTCAATAAGGAAGAGTACAAGCAAATGATGTACATCTCTGCCCGTATGGGGGGAGAGGAATATGCAAACGAATTTCCGGTGCCTCAGTCTTTTGTTCACAGCTACCGCTCTGAGTCAATAGGCTTAGACAATATGTGGGATTTGTGGACAGACAACTCAAACAGGCAAGCGGTGATTTCCATTCGAGGTACCACCCTGAATGCAGAAAGTTGGCTGGAGAATTTTTATGCAGCCATGGTGCCGGCCAAAGGGAGCCTGAAGTTGGATTCTGCCAGCACTTTTTCGTATACATTGGCGCAAGACGATAGGGCAGCAGTGCACGTGGGTTGGTTAGTGGGTATGGCCTTCCTTTACCGCGATATTCAACCGAAATTGGATTCACTTAGAAAAGCGGGAATCCGGGATATTTACATTGTAGGGCACAGTCAAGGCGGCGGTATTTCTTACCTGCTTACAGCCTACCTGAGGCAACTCTATGCTTCGGAAATTGAATCGGGTTTATTCCGAATCAAGACCTATTGCAGCGCTGCACCAAAGCCTGGTAACCTGTATTTTGCTTATGAATATGAGTCGCTTACTCAGAATGGCTGGGCTTTCAATGTGGTGAATGCGCTGGATTGGGTGCCTGAAGTGCCCATCTCCATTCAGACTTTGAACGATTTCAACCCGGTGAATCCGTTCCGGCATGCAGAAGGGGTGATTAAAAGTCAATCCTTGCCTAAAAGACTTGTATTGAAAAGGATCTTCAACAAACTGAATAAACCGACTTTGGAGGCGCAAGAAAATTACCAGAAGTACTTGGGCGATATGGCGAAGAAACTGGTGAATGGCAAATTGCCTGATCTTGAAACGCCGGATTATTTTGCGTCCAATAATTACGTTAGAACTGGCATTCAAATCGTGTTGCAGCCCGACGAAGAATACCTTCAACGTTATCCAAACGACAGCTCTCAAGTTTTTATTCATCATTTACACCAAGCCTATTTGATGTTAACTGATAAGCTGAAAGAACCGTTTTGGAATGAAGCAGAAAATGGCCTAGCCGGCGAATGGGTTCTGGTTCGCTTAAGCGATACGGTTGCGAATAATGGCGATTTATTTCCGGTAAAGATTCCGAGAATCCAATTTGATAAGTCGAGCGGCATGCTCAGCGGTCACGGTGCTTGCAATGCATTTAATGCGCCGTTTAAAGAACACGACAATAGCCTAAACATCGGCGATAACATGGTTAAAACCTTGATGGCCTGTCCGCATGCCGAAGACTATTTCTTTGCTCAACTAGCGAAGGCAAACGGCTGGATGCGCAAAGGAGAAGAGCTTTGGTTATTTAGCGATGCACATTTGCTGATGGTGCTGAAGCAGCCTTAGAGCAATTCCACCTCGGCCACACCGCTCACCAGGTAAAAGCGTTGGTTGTGTTCGGCCTGACAACGGTAGCGGGTACGTCGTTTTTCGCCTTTGGTCATCACCATGCCATTCACCAATTGGAAGCGCGCTCCTTCCGGGATATCGTCCAGGTGTATCACCGGGTTTTCATCGTAGCGGGATAAGGTCTTTTGCAATTGGGTATCGGTGCAAGAAGAGGCTGCCGGATTGCGGAGGTAGCTCATCAAGGCGAGGTGCACGTCTTCCGGGAATATGCCCAATTCAATAACCGGAACCATCAACTTTTGGTATTCCATCTTCCACTCCTTGCCATGCGGTTCAACGCGGTTTTGGTAGCTGTTCCAGCAGGTGAGGTGCGCTATTTCATGCACCAAAGTAACCAGGAAAGCGTAGGGATTCAGGTTATGGTTGATGGAGATGCGGTGGCCGTGGCCTTGTTGCGGCGGACGGTAATCTCCTAATTTACTGGAGCGGGAACGGGAAATGCGCAGGTGGATATTGTAATCGATAACCCAGGCGGCCAAAAGGGGCACGGTGGGTTCCGGTATATACTTCAATAATCCGTTCTCTAGCTCTCGTTTGTTCATGCGCTCAGATGACGCAGCAAACTAAGTATGGAATCGCTATCCATGCCACACATTTTATACAATTCTTGTGGAGAAGCATGTTCCATAAACTGGTCAGGTATTCCAATTCGAATCACTTCATTCCGGTGGCCAAGGTCGTAAAGCCCCTCCAATACAGCGGAACCAAAGCCGCCTTCTAAACAACCGTCTTCTAGCGTAATTAGCGTGCTATGTTCACTCGCGGCTTCGTCTAAAAGGTCTAGGTCGAGGGGTTTTAAAAACAACATATTGTAAGCCGATACCTCAATTCCTTCTTCGGCGATCAGGTCAATCGCTTTCAAGGCTTCTTGTCCGATAGTACCCAAATAAAGTATAGCGATGCCTTTTCCTTTGCGGGTTTGCAGGCCTTTGCCAATTTCTAGCGAGGTGAGTTTATTTCGCCAATTGAGTTCTTGTCCTCTGCCACGTGGGTAGCGGATGCTGAAGGCGCCGTCTTTGTATTGGCTGGCGGTATACATCAGGTTACGTAGCTCGGCTTCATCGGATGGTGCACTTACCACCATATTGGGCAGGCAGCGTAAAAAGGCCATGTCGAATGCGCCGTGGTGCGTTGGTCCGTCTTCGCCAACCAGTCCGGCGCGGTCAAGGCAGAATACCACCGAGAGCTGCTGCACACAAACGTCGTGTATAATTTGGTCGTAAGCCCTTTGAGCGAAGGTGGAGTAGAGGTTGCAGAAAGGCGTAAGCCCATCGCTAGCTAAGCCAGCCGAAAAGGTAACCGCATGCTGTTCAGCGATGCCTACGTCAAAAACGCGCTCCGGCAATTGCTCCATCATGATATTCATGGAGCAGCCCGAAGGCATGGCAGGCGTAATGCCCACAATCTTCTCGTCTTTTAACGCGAGTTCCAGCAGGGTATGGCCGAATACATCCTGAAACTTAGGTGCTTCGGCATCGGATATTCCTTTTTTGAGTTCGCCACTCAGTTTATCAAAGAGTCCGGGAGCATGCCAAAGCGTTTGCTCTTTTTCAGCCGGATCATAGCCTTTGCCTTTGAGGGTGAGCACGTGCAATAGCTTCGGTCCGGGTAGCTGAACCAAGCGCTGCAACATGGTGCTCAAGCCTACCACATCATGACCGTCTACCGGTCCGAAATAATGGAAGTTAAGCGATTCAAAGAAGTTGATGTCTTTTCCCATGAGCTGGGTTGCACTGCTTTCCAGCTTGCGTAAGAGTTCTTCTTCCAAGCCACCCTGCCGAGCCTGTTTCAGCATGTGCAGCACCTCGTCTCTGAAGGAGTTCCGTCTTTCGCTATGCGCTAAGGCGGCGAGGTAGTTTTTCAATGCGCCCACATTGGGGTCTATGCTCATGGAATTGTCGTTCAAAACCACCAGCAAATTGGTATTGAGCGATCCGGCGTGGTTCAATCCTTCAAAGGCCAAGCCTGCCGTCATGGCGCCGTCGCCAATCACGGCCACGTGTTGTCTTTTTAAATCTCCTTTGAGTTGGGCTGAAACCGCCATGCCGAGGGCTGCAGAGATAGAGGTAGACGAATGGCCGGTGCCAAATGCGTCGTATTCACTTTCGCTCATTTTGGGGAAGCCGGCTAGTCCACCTTTTCTGCGGTTGCTATCAAATTGGTCCCTTCTTCCGGTGAGGATTTTATGGCCGTAAGCTTGGTGACCAACATCCCAAATGAGTTTATCGGTTGGGGTATTGAGCACGTGGTGCAAGGCAACGGTTAGTTCTATCACGCCAAGGTTGGCCGCGAAATGTCCGCCGTTCTTCGAAACCTTATCCACTATAAATGCCCGAAGTTCATCGCAAAGCTGCGTAAGTTGTTCTCTACCCAGTTTTCTAACATCGGCAGGCGATTGAATATGTTGCAGCAGTGCATACTGTTCAGGCATGGCACAAAGGTAGTAGGAGGCTAACGCAATTCCCAATCTCCCGGATGGGGCTATTTCATGGTTTTGCTAATGAGGTCGCCGCCTTTTTTGATGAGGCTTCCCCTAAGTGTTAAGCTGCCAAGGATTAAAAGTACTAGCCCTAAGGAGGCATTGCCTAGGTCTTTCCAAAGGCCTTGCTTCCGCTCGAGCATTTCGTGCTCCTTGACTTGTTTGGATTGGATGAGGTAGTGGTCTCTAGTATAGTCCGGACAGGTATGTAGAAAACTCGGCACTTGTGAAGTTAGGTTGCAAACCGTTCCTAAATCGCGGTGAAAGGAGCGATTGGTGCAGGTGGCACAAATCTTTAAACGCTCGGCTTGTATCACGCTTAGCGGGTCATTTTAGCGATGCCGCCAATCATCTGAATGCCACCGAAAATAATGGCACCGTAGAAAATATAACCAACGTCTGCTATGGTGAAAATTAAACCTCCCAGAAACCAGAGTCCGCCGATAATCACGTCTTTCGTTCCTGTTGAATCGGATTCTTCCAGTTCTGCTTCTCGTTTTAGACTGCTTTGCAGTTTTTGTTCTGCTACCGCATCTTTTTGGTAGCTCGGACAACTGATCTGGAAATCGGCCGGTGCTTGGGTAAGCTTGCAGATTACACCAATTTGCGGATTAAATGCTCGGTTAGCACAACCGGAACAGATCTTAACGTATTCGTCTCGTGTCATAGGTAAACTAGGTTCTTCTACCAAGATAGACAAAGTACGTGTTGCCGGCTATTTTTTCTGGTATTTATCGTTGAGTCCTTTGGCCTCGTGCAGCAGCTGTATGGATTTCTCCACCCTGCGCAATTGGGTCTCTTCTTTTTTTGCTTCGCTGATATAGGCCAGGTATTCGCGTTGGTGAGAAGGTGGCATTTGCTGGAAATTGGCCATGGCGATGCGGTCAGACTCCAAGGCTTTTTTAAAAGCCGGGTGCATAGCGATATTAGGTTTTTCTTCTGCCTGCTTCACCGGGTTCTTTACACCTTTATCGATGAGTTCAGCCGCCTCGTGCAGGTAGCTCAATAGAATTTCATCGGAAGGCAGGTCGGCCAAGCTTTTGATTTTTCCCAGTTGGCCCATGGCGGTATTTTCTCCCGATTTCTCCAAGATATTGGCATGGTCGCTAAGGAGTTTGCCTTGCCAAAAGCCAAAGCTGCAATGTTGTTTGAAGGCCGCGATATTGCAGAGGATTTTCCCCTTGTAGAGAAAGCACGGAAACTGCCATTTGATCTGCTCTTCAATCGCTAAACCCGATTGATGCACCAACTGCCGGAGGTGGCGCAATACCGGCTGAGCGAAGTCTTCCGCTTGAGCAATATAGTCTTCCGTGTTTTGTGCTTTCATGGTTCTTTACTGGGCACACCAGTTTTTTTCCATCTTGAAATGCGGAATGCCTACTTCCACAAACTCATCGCCTAACTTGGTATAGGCCAGGTCGAGGTAAAATTGAACCGCTTCTTTGCGGGCATGCAGTTCAATGCAGCATACACCTTTGCGGATGGCGTATTCCTCTGAAAAGCTCACCAAACGAGTGCCGATGCCTTTGCCTTGCCATTCCGGGGCAACGGCCACCTGACGCATCTTATACGTTTTTGGTCCGATAGGTACAAGAACCAAAACGCCAATGAGGGCATCGTCTACCGAGGCAATCACGTGGATTTGATCGGATTCTTTTGCCAATTCTTCTTCGCTAAACTGGAGTCCCAGCGGCTGACGCAAAACTTTGTCGCGCAAGGCTACACTGGCTTCGTATTGTTCTGAACCGTGGGGTATAATTTCTATTCTGAGGTCGCTCATGGTGTATTAAGATCTTGGCCTGGCCAGCTGCACGATGCCTCGGTACAGACTCCAGGATTGTATGGCTGCAAAGGAAATAAAAATAAGCAGGGCTTCGGGAATGATTTCCGGTCTTAGTCCGGCGCTCAATTCAAATCCGTAGCTCATGATTTGTTCGTCGGCCAGGCTTTTTACCAGCATCAGCAGGGCAATGGAAATCGCTAAGATGCTGCCCAGCAAAAGCATAGACCATTTGAAGTATTGCAAGAAAAGGTAGCCGGGTTTATAGCCTAGCTCAATGAGGGTTTTCACCTCATAACTGCTGCGGTGCAAGGCGAGTTGCGCATACTGAACCCAGCCCAATATCGCTAAGAAAATGATCACCAAACCGATTGCGCTTACCAGTCCAATCATCACCCGAAGCACATTGTTTAATCGGGCATTGCGGAGTTGCTCTGAATTGGCTTCGTAAGCTTTGTCTTCCAAGAAGCTGAGTAGGGCAGGGTTTTGAGGGTCTTTCACTACCAATACCACGCGGCTTGGTTGGAGTTGCTCACGGTGTGGTGCAAATTGTTTATTGGCGTATTCCAAGAAGCTTTGCGGAACCAGAATGGAGTTTAAGCGATCGGAGAAGCCCACAATTTTTCCCGGAAAGGAGAGTCGGCGCCCAAGCGAATCGATGTAGACACGGAAGGTGAAGGCTTCTACCGTTCTTTCCGATATCTGCGGTAATTTTTGGCTCGGGGCAAAGCCGAAATTGTACAACTTAAGGTAATCGGCAGGCACGATGATGGGAATCAGTTCATCGCCTTCTTCCCAGTCCCAATCATCGCTTTGAACGTCGATAAATTTATTGGGTACTGCTTCAAAAAAAAGTTCGGCGTAAAGGTTTACCTGTTCTGCGCTGCTGTTGTTTTGCAAAATGGTGCCGGATGCTTTGAAAAGGTTGCTTTTAAACAAGCCGATGTCTTCCACGCCGGGGAATTCCCTGAGTTCTTGGAGCTCTTCTTCGCTAAAGGCATTGCCTTCTTGGTTGAAGGTGCTCAAGATGCTAATTTTCTTGTTTACCACGATGTATTCCGGATGAAGCCAATCGTTTTTCTTGTTGAGCAATTCATCAAAATCGAGGTAGTACTGGAGGGCAAAAAGCAGGATAAAGAATCCGGTGAAGGCACCCAGCCAGGTGATGAAAAGCTGCAAGGGCTTTTGCTGTGCTAAGAGTAATTTCCGAATCATATCAGCAGGCTTTGGGTGAAGGGATAAGGATAGGTGGTGCCTAGGCTGGAAAGGAGTAATCCGGCTTGCCTTTCTTTCAATTCTTTTTCTAGGATGCCACAGATGATGCGGATGTTCTCTTCGTCTAGATGGCTGAATGGCTCATCCATCAACAGCCATTCAAAAGGCTGAACCAGGGCACGCAAAATAGCGATGCGTTGTTGCTGTCCGAAGCTGAGTTTGCCACAAGGCTTATCGAGCAAGGCGCTAACGCCCATTTCTTCGGCATAGCCGAGCCAGGTATTTTCATCCAAGTAGGCACCAAGTCGGGCTTGTATCTGAATGTTTTCTTTGGCGCTCAGCTGAGGGAAGAGTCGTAAGTCTTGAAATACGGTGGAGACCTGTTTAGCACGCAGTTCCGCCCAGTCTTTATCGGAAAAGGTTTTGCTGTCGCGTCCGTCAAGTAGAAGTGTTCCGGAAAAATCGCGACGAGTGCCGTTGATCAGGTGAAGGAGTGTGCTTTTTCCTTTGCCTGATGGGGCAAGAACGGAATAGGCTTCAGGCTGTTGTAAAACAATTTCCTGATCCCAAACCGGGTGTAAAGAAAAAGTCCCTGCAAGAGGTGCAGGGACTATATGTTTTAGTTCTATGCGCATGTTTATTCTGCGACTTCGGCTTCTGCTGCTGTTTCTGCCTCTTCCATTTCGTAGACTACGTCATCCTCGTACATCTCTTCGTCTTCGTACATCTGTCTCATCTCTTCCATGGCTTTCTGGCGCGCTTCGTTGCGTTCTTTTACCAATTGGCTCACCTTGTTCATCATTTCGACCAACTGAGTCAATGCATTTTTCGAAGCATCGCGCATGTAGATGGTAGATTCACCTTTCTGATCGGTTATCGCGCCACCGTGTAGGTAGTCAAACGGACTGGTGATAGCTTCCATGATTTTGAAATCTTCACCCAGCTGCATTTTAATCAGCTCCTGCATTTCTGTTGGCCAAGTAGTGATATTGGCGTTGATATATGCAAAGCCTCTTTTGTCGCCCGTATAGCTTTTGATGTTTTCAAACTCGCCATCGCTCATTTGTTTGGTATCAGCCACTTTGCTCAAGTCGTTTTCACTGAACCCGATCACAACACCGTTTTCAGTTTCCACCAAGTAGTAACTTAAGAATGGGTTTTCGGATTTGTATATTCCGCCTTCCATCTTCATTTTGGATTTAGCGATGATTTTCTGGAGTAGTTCTTTGTTGTTAATGCCAAAGTACATTGCGCCTTTGATGTCAGGAACTTCGCGTTTCATCTTGCTGCCGAAGAATTCAATCTCCTTGCTTACCAATTTGAAATCAGTGAAGGCCAACGCAATGTCACCATTCAAAAATTCCAAAAGGTCTTTGCGGGAAGCACCAAATTCTTCTGAAATCTCACTCAAACTATTTGAAATGTCTTTGGAAGTCATCAAGAAGGTGAGAAGTTTCTTTACATCGAAGCTCATCTGGGTAGCCATGATTGGTTTGCCCGAGGCCACCATGCCAATGAGGTTTTTATCTAGGCCTTTGCCTTGGAAATTCATGCGCTCAGCATCTTCCTTGTTATCGTAAATGTTCTCTGTTTTAATGGTGATTTTACCATTTTCAAAGTTCGCGCGGAAGGTAGAAAAGGCGTTTTTAGGAAAGTCGATTTCTGCCAAAGGGCTATTGCGGTCCATGCCATACATTTGGCCACTCTGAATAAGTGCAAAAATATCGTCGTTAGACTGCAGGCTGCTATACGCTTTACTTGACTTCATTGAAGCGATATCGCCATTCAAGATAGAGTCTGCGGTGAGTGCGGCGGTTTTGCGTTTGGCGCCGGTATAAATCAAGGCCATGGAGCTGTTCCACATGGCAACGGTTTTTTCACCTTCTTCTTGCAAGTATGTATTGGAGCCAATGGTGTTAGACTTAGCGTCTTTCATCACCTTCTTCATGGTAGCCTCATAGCTGGCTGCATCCGAAAGTTTCAGAAGCAAACCGGTAGAGGATTTTCCATTCAAGTCTTGAACAAAAAAGGTTGGGTTTGCTTTGAAGTCGATGCCTGTGCTTTTTGGATCATCCAAAATGGATTTCATCAAGGCCTTATCGTCTTCAGAAACATCTTCATTGTTCATCACGTCTTTGAACATATCAAGGCTGGTTAGGCTTTTTAAATCGGCCTTCTGTGCCATTGAAGCGATGTTGAAGCTGAGCACAACATTGCTATTCGATGGGATGTGACTCGCAAATTCTGAACTGCTTCCGCCTTTTTTGGTCATGAAATACCAAGCGCCAAGTCCGGCCAATGCGATGATCACAACAATGATCAATACTTTTTTCATAGGTTCTACTTTAAGAATTGTTTTATGCTTGTTGAGGTTTCTTTTTCAGGGCAAAAAGCGAAAAGTCGCTAGGCACTTCCTTGATGGTATTGCTCAACCTGCCAAGGCCGGTGATTTCCATTTCTACCACGTCGCCCGGTTGCAACCACTGTACTTTGTAGTTCGGGTCATTCAATAAGCCGGTACCGTTCAATTCAAGGAAACAGCCGGTTCCAACCGTGCCGCTACCGATAACGTCGCCCGGGTGAATGTCTACGCCGTAAGCGCAACGCTCCAAAATCTCGGCAAAAGTCCAGTCCATATCGCCCATGTTTCCTTCCGAAACTTGTACGCCGTTAACCCAGCATTTCATGTTCAGGTTGTAGTTGGCTCCGGTATGTCCGGCTTTGGCCGGGATGCGGTATTGTTCTAATTCATCGGGAGTAACCAGGTAAGGACCGATTACCGTAGAGAAGTCTTTTCCCTTGGCCGGGCCGAGGTTAAGTTTCATCTCTTCCATCTGCAAAGTACGTGCACTCATGTCGTTCATGATGAGGTAACCGGCGATGTAGTTATCTGCTTCTGCAGCCGTGATATTGCGTCCTTTTTTACCCACAACAATGGCTGCTTCCAATTCAAAATCGAGTTTATTGAAGTGGTCTGGCATGCAGTCGATATCGCCCGGGCCTTGTACTGCATTGTGGTTGGTAAAATAAAAAATCGGGTACTCGTCGAATTCGGCAATCATTTCCACTTTGCGGTTGCGGCGCGCTGCAGCAACGTGTTGACGGAATGCGTAACCGTCTCTGCACGACGTTGGATGAGGTACGGGAGCAAGCAAAGTGCTTTGGCTTAAAGCGATGGCTTGGTCTTGGTGTGCGCCACCCAGAATTGCTTCGTTCAATGCTTTTGCTTTGTTCATGGCCGTTTCGCCCAAACGCAAGAAACTGTTCATCTCATTAGGAAGAGAACTGTCGAGTTTCTGTACCGGGTAAATGGAGTCGTTATGGAAAATGGCGAGTGTTTCTTCGCCTTGGTATAATGCGGTAACTAATTTCATATGATTTGGTTGCGAATATACCAATTCAGAAAGGAAATGACTTTGTATTGACCGAAAAGCTGTCCTTGGTATCCCTTCAGTTTTTAGCGCCTGCGGAAAAGAATTGAGAAATACGCAGAAGCCACGTTATGCTTAGTTTAAAAGGGTGTAAATTGAATCGCCCTCTTTTATGGAATATCAAGATCCTAGCATATGGTCTTACCAGATTAACTCTGGAGAATGGTCATTCTCTGAAGAGTTCTACGCCACTTTAGGCTATCCATTGCAAGGAGGGATTGCCATAACGGTATTTGCATTCAACTATAAAACCGAGCTTGAAAACAGCATTCGCGATTATGCCTTGAGCATGTCTTCCGCGCCATTTTCTGCGGCAGCACTTTGCCAGCGTTCAGATGGTCATTTAGCGATGTTGGTATTTAGGGGATTTTTAGACAGTAGCCTGGTGCAGGTGAAAGGCGATATAGTACCGGTGCAAGAACACCTGCGCAACCAACAAGAGCTAGAAGATGCGCATCAGCGGATGCAGCTGATAGCTGAAGGCTTTCGTACAGGATTATGGGACTGGAATATACTAAGTGGTAAGAAATGGTGGAGCGATCAGTTTTACCATTTGCTGGGATACCAGCCTGAAGAGATTCCTTCTAGTTACGAGACTTTCATGCGGCATTTGGTCCACCCGGAAGACAAACCTCAGCTGGAACGTTCCATCTTGTCGCACCTGAATGAACATGTACCCCTATTTCAAGAAATACGCTTGCAGATGAAATCCGGTTCTTACCGATGGTTTGAGCTCAGTGGAAAGGCGTCGTTCAATCAAGCGAGCCATCCGGAACGCGTGTGTGGGGCGATAGTCGATATTCACAAGCGAAAAACGGCAGAGCTGGAAGTGGCAACACAAGAGTTTATGCTACGCGAAGGGGGTAAGTTGGTGAAGGTGGGAGCGTGGGAAATTGAGCTGGAGAACATGGCCTTGACTTGGTCGCAAGGGGTTTTTGAAATCCACGAGTTGCCCTTAAGTTTTCAGCCAACCGTAGAAAGTGCCATTCAATTTTACATCAAAGAACATGTTCCACTGATTACAGAATGCGTAGACAGGCTTATGCGTTTCGGTATAGCCTACGATATTGAGCTGGAGATTAAAACAGCAAAAGGTAGAAGGATTTGGGTGCGGGGCGCAGCGGAGGCTCTGCGGAATGAAGCGGGGAAGATTGTTAAGATCAGAGGCGTATTTCAAGATATTCACGAAAAGAAAACCAAGGAATTGGAACTTGAGGAGTCGATGGAATACATCAACGACCAGAACAAACGACTGATGAACTTTGCGCATATAGTGAGTCATAACTTAAGGTCTTATACCGGAAACCTGCATTCCCTTGTCGATATCTTAAAAGAAGCCAAAACCGAAGAAGAGAGGGAAGAGATTTTACAAAACCTGTCGCAGGTATCCGATCACTTAAAAGAAACCGTGCAAAACCTGAATGAGGTGGTAGCTGTCAATTCCGATTTGGAAAAAGAACGTATACACCTGGATATTCATGCAGAACTCAAGCGCGTTCAAACCTTATTGGAAAGCGACCTGAACCGCGTCAATGCCAAGGTAGAAATACAAGAGTCGAGTTGGGATCATGTCTTTTTTATCAAATCCTATTTGGAAAGCATCTTACTGAACCTCTTTACCAATGCCATCAAATACAGGTCGCCAGATCGCCAACTGGAGATTAACATTAAGTTACTTGAGCATGAAGGACATAAGGAATTGCATTTTTGCGATAACGGTCAAGGTATCGATTTAAAGCAGCACGGCGATAAAATTTTCGGACTTTACAGGACCTTTCATCAAAATAAAGAAGCCCGTGGAATAGGACTTTTCATGACGAAAAATCAGATTGAATCCATAGGTGGAAGTATCCAGGTTCTTAGCACGGTAAATCAAGGAACTTGTTTTATAATTGTGTTCAGATGAGTAAGAAAATTATTGGATGCGTCATTGATGATGATCAGATTTACCTTTTTGGTGTTTCCCGTTTAATAGAAATCCACCGACTTTGTGATGCCTTATTGATTTACAAAAACGGCCACGAAGCCTTGGAGGCTTTTAAAGCGATGTTAGAACACCAAGAGGCCTTGCCTGATGTGATTATGCTGGATCTGAATATGCCGGTAATGGACGGTTGGGAGTTTTTGGATGAGTTTGTTAAGATCAAGAACAAAGCCGACAAAAAGATTACCATCTACATCGTAAGTTCATCCATCAATCCAAAAGAAATTGAGCGAGCCAAAAGCATTAGCGATGTTTCTGATTATATAGTGAAACCGGTAACGGCTGAAAAGCTGAAGGAAATTTTTACCGCAGAAGCAGGTGAAAACTAATTAGAGCTGATTGTTCATCAGCGGCAGTTCCATAATCTTATCGAATAACTTACTGCGTTTAAGTCCGTGCACCACGGATACATGTTCCATCTTGTGGATGTCTGAGCCTACAAGGTGTATCATGCGCTCTTTGAGCAGGTAATCGGCAACTTGTTTAATCTGGTTGCCGTAGTAGCCGGTGAACGACATCAAATTCACCTGAAACAACACGCCGGCAAAGAAAATATCTTGGTATTTCTGGTAATTGTCTTTGGTTAGTTGAAGGTACATGTAGCGCTCAGGATGCGCAAATACCGGTGTATAACCAAGCACCTTTAGCTCAAAGAAAATGTCCATCAACTTTGGGTGGTCCTGGATATAATTGGTTTCCATCAACACCATATTGGAGCCGAAGGTGAGCAGTGGTTCCTTGTGTTTGAGCATGGAAATGAACTGATCATCGAGGTAATATTCAGCGGCTGCTTCCAATTGCACGTCAACGCCTTCAGCGGCTAATGCTTCGCGTGTTTCTTGGAGTTTACCTTGTATGATTTCCGGTGTATTACGGTAGAATTCATACATGATATGTGGCGTAGTGATGATTTTCTCTACGCCATGTTTGGTGAGGCGCTTGATCATCGCTACACTTTCTTCCATTGTCTTAGCTCCGTCGTCAATGCCGGGGAGCAAATGAGAATGGAGGTCGACGTGCAGTTTATCTGCCGAAGTGCCGACCCCGTTCTCATTTTTAAAGGCCTTTTTTATGGAAGAAAAGAGACTCATTAAACTTCGCTCAGGTAGCCTTTAAGTGAAATGATGTTTTCAATTTCCATTGGATCCACATTCAATGGCTCTGTGATGTTGATGGTATGCCAATCCAAAGCGTAGATGATATCGAACATCACCTTTAAGGTAAGTTCCTCAGTTTCTATTACTGCCATGGTATTGTTTTCACGTTCCAGCAATGCTGTGATAAAATCAAATCGAGCGCTTACACGTTCGTTGCTGCTGCTGTTCAAGACAACAAAGTTGGTTGGAAGTTTTCCATAATAGGATTCAATTACATTATGGTTTCCTTCCGGAAGTGGCGTCACAAAGGCTTCTACTTTGGAGTTTTCGTTCAGCTGTTGAGCAAAACGCATGGCTACACCATAGAATGGTCCATCGGTGATGATGGTATAACGTTGTCCCGGATTCTTCTGGAATTTCTTACCAATCTCTGCTGCTAAATCTTTTAGTCTGTCGTTGTTTTGAAGGCTTTCTTTGGCTGCATTCAAATCGGCGTCAATGGCTTCGTCAATCAATTCAGCCATGATTTTCAATAAGAATCCTAAAGAGTAGCCCAAGGCCATGCGAGGCTGGTAGCCTGTTTCAATGGCGTAGGATTTTAAATTATGTGCTGATGCTTTTTTTACCAGCTCACCACCGGCGCTCACTACAATGATTTGGGCACCTTTGGCAATTGCTTCATCAAACATCGATAAGGTCTCTTCCGTATTGCCGGAATAAGAACCTAAAATCACCAATGTTTTTTCGTTTACGTAGGCAGGGATATGATAATCATTCACCACTTCAACCGGAATAGGGAATCGGTTTGCAAAGTATCCTTTAGCGATGGTTGCGCCGATGCCTGAGCCGCCTAAGCCTCCCATGAACACATTGCTAAATTGCGATGCTTTCAATCCATGCGGAGTATAATTGGCCAATACATAGTCCAATTGTTGGTGGAATGTTTCCAGTGAACTGTGATGTGTAATCATCTTTCTCTTGCTTTTAGTATTACATGTTTAAAGCACGGTTTCCGGTTGCCACTAAGCAGGCTTCCTTCAATGCTTCAGAATAGGTTGGGTGAGCATGGCTCATTCTGCTGATGTCTTCTGCAGAGGCGCGGTATTCCATGGCAACAACGGCTTCCGCGATAAGGTCGGCAGCGCGTGCGCCAATCATGTGCACACCTAAAATTTCATCGGTTTGTTCATCGGCTAATACCTTCACAAATCCTTCAGTATCCATGGAGGCACGGGCTCTACCCAATGCCAAGAATGGGAATTTACCGGCTTTGTATTTTCTTCCGGCTTCTTTCAATTGTTCTTCGGTATAACCTACTGCGGCTACTTCAGGCCAAGTATATACTACACCCGGAATCAGGTTGTAGTTGATATGAGGTTTTTGTCCGTGAATCACTTCCGCAACAAAAACGCCTTCTTCTTCAGCTTTGTGTGCTAACATCGCTCCACGCACCACATCGCCAATGGCGTAGATGTGCGGAACCGCTGTTTGCAGGTGGTCGTTAACGGCAATTCTACCACGCTCATCAGTGCTTAAGCCTGCTGCTTCTAGGTTTAAGCCATCGGTATAGGGTCTTCTGCCAACAGATACCAAGCAGTAGTCGCCATTAAACTCAACAGCGGCACCCGATTTATCCTCAGCGGTAACGGTAACTGCTTTTCCTTTGGTTGAAGCGCCGGTAACCTTGTGGTTGAAGAAGAACTCAAATCCTAGTTTCTTCAATACCTTTTGCAATTCCTTGCCCAAGGCTTTGTCCATGGTTGGGATAATGGAATCGGTATACTCAACCACAGAAATTTTAGCGCCCAATCTGGCGTATACAGAACCAAGTTCAAGTCCGATGACACCACCACCAATGATGATCATGTGCTTCGGAACTTCAGTCAGTTCTAAGGCTTCTGTTGAAGTGATAATGCGTTTTTTATCGATGTTGATTCCCGGTAAGCTGCTAGGTTTTGATCCGGTGGCGATGATGATTTTATCGGCAGTGATTTGCTCTTCTTTTTCACCGCTGATTTTGATGGTATGTGCATCCACAAAAGAACCTACTCCGGTAAATACTTGGATTTTGTTCTTTTTCATCAAAAAGCTAACACCGTCTGAATTTTGCTTAACCACATCCGCTTTGCGGGCAATCATTTGCTTCATGTTTACCTTCAAATTGCTCAGGCCAATGCCGTGCGTTTCAAAGGCCGACTCAGCATTGTGGTAATGCTCAGATGAATCCAGAAGTGCTTTGGATGGAATACACCCAACGTTCAAACACGTGCCGCCAAGGTTAGCGTATTTTTCAATGATGGCGGTTTTAAATCCCAATTGTGCCAAGCGTATTGCGGCAATGTATCCTCCTGGTCCTGAGCCGATAACGGCTACGTCGAAATTTGACATATTCTATTTAATTAATGAAGCAGCGCGAATATAGGAAATTAGCTCGGAGAAAGAGGAGCACAATAGTGCAAAGTGAAGCTGGATTATTGAATTGTAGAATAGCTTGATTGACTTTGTTAATTGTTGAAGGCAATTGAGAATTCCTCAACCTAAATCTCAACCTTATTCCTCAATCCTCAATTCCTGTCCAGCGCTTAAGCTGTTATCGCTTAGCTTATTCCACTCTTTCAGTTTCTCTACGCTCACGCCGTATTTCTTGGAGATAGAATACAAGGTTTCACCGGCCTGAACATGGTGGGTTTTTGGCTTGATTTCTTCGCTCTTAGGTGTTTCCTTCTGTTCTGTTTTATTCAGCTGAAGTTCCTGTCCGATACGCAAGGCATTATCCGTCAATTGGTTTATTTCCTTCAATTCCTGAACGCTGATATTGTATTTGCGCGCAATGCCAAACAAAGTCTCGCCTTCTTTTACGGTATGGGTAAACGGGGTAGTTAATCCATCCGGTTTGCTTTCCTTCACTTGTCCGTTGATGATAAGCTCTTGTCCGGGATGGATGGCGAAGTTCTTCAACCCATTGATCTCCGTAATCTGCGCTACGCTCACACTGTATTTTCTAGAGATGGAGAATACGGTCTCGCCGGCTTGCACCGTATGCAGTACAACGTCGTTGCTGTGGTCTGATTTCTCTCTAGGAATTTCCAAGGTGTCTTTCACTTCTTCAGCTGAAAGTATGGGCTTACTGCTGAATACAGGTTTTACAGGTTCCTCTTTTTTAGGCTCCTCCGGTTGTGGGATTACCACCGGCTCAGTATTGGTTTGGACGGTGTCTTGGCCCTTGGGCGGATTCTCCGGCAAAACTACTTTTACAGTCTCTTCCGGTTTGTTTGGCTCAGCGGGTTTCTCCGTTTGAAGCTGTGGTTTTTCTTTTCGTTTTTCCTGCAGGTATACGGTTTCTCCTGCCTGGGGTACTTCCAATCCGCGTTTGCTAAGTTTGTTTTTACGGTAGAGGTGTTTCAACTTGATGCCGTACATCTGCGAGATGCTCCATGGCGTTTCACCTTCTTGCACCACATGGAATGGAATGCTGCCTTTTCTGCGTTTTGGCTTAAGGTAAAGCACTTCGCCAGGGGTGAGTTGGTAGTCTTTTGGAAGGTCGTTGTATTTGCGAATTTGCCAGCTGCCCATATCGTGACGTTTCGCTAAGCTCACAATATTATCGCCCGGTTGAACACGGGTGGCGGGAATATCGTTGAAGATGAAATCGGTTTCTTCTTTTTGTATCACCGGAGCTACAACAGGGTCTGGTTTTGGCGCTTCCGGCACTTTCTTTAAATCGCCCGGCTTCATGTGGTCAAAGCGATGCAGCTCATTTCGCTCAATCAAGCGGAGCAGCAATTCAGGGTATTTGGGATTGGTGGCGTAGCCTGCTTTTTTCAAGCCGTGGGCCCAACTTTTATAATCGTCAGAACGGTACTCAAAAAGGAAAGCATAACGCTGGTTGCTCATCAAGAACTCCGAATGGTCGATATAACTTTGGTAAGCTGAATCGTAGGCTCTGAAACACTCATGCGCCTCATCGTCGTCTTCGTACATGGTTTTGCCTTTCCAGCCTTTTTTGCATTTGATACCGAAATGGTTATTGCCTTGTTTAGCGAGTCGGGAATTACCATTGCTCGATTCTAGTAGGCCTTGCGCCAAGGTAATGCTGGCCGGTATGCCGGTGCGGTGCATTTCCAGTATCGCTAGCTCCTGGTATTTCTCTATGTATTGCGCCGGCGTCATCTTTTCGTCGGCCTTCAAAATCAGGGAAATAAGCAGAATACTGAACAGTGCAAAATAGCGCATAAGGCAAAAGGTCTTTTGGCAAAACTATTGTGTAAAACGTTGTCAGGAGTTGGTCAATTGTACACTTATTCACAGACTTACTGCATCAAGTGTACAGGATAGCAGTACCAGCTTTCAGATTTAATTCTAATTTTGTCGGTTCATGAGCATATCTACCCCAAGTTTAGGCACCACACGTAACCTGCATTTGGTGCTGGTTTTTTTATTCTTTTCACTACTCGGAGCATTCCGTGTAGAAGCACAGCCTACTAAGGCTCCGGAGTGGAGTTTGAGCTTCTCCAAATCTGAAGTGAAGCAGTGCGAAGAGATTGAACTTGTCTTCAAAGCAGATATTCCGGATAAATGGTATGTCTACTCCAACGACATGTCGGAAGACATTGGTCCAACACTACCGGTCTTTGATTTCAAAGGCAGCGAAGGAGTAGAGTTTATCGGTAAGCCTAAGCCGGTAGGCAATAAAAAAGTATACGACGACACCTGGGAAGCCGAGGTTTCTAAGTTTGTGAAACATGCCGAATTCCGTCAAAAGGTAAAAATTACCGATACCAAGGTTTTAGTGAAGGTCGCTGCCGAATACCAGATGTGCTCTGATATCACCGGCATGTGTATCTTATACGATTACAAAAAAGAACTTTCAGGACTCAAGGTCACAAAATCTGATAAACCTTGTAATTCAGGTGCAAGGGTTGTTCCTGCCAACGATGCTAAGGCCAATACAGCTTCAAATGTTCAAACTCCGGCAGAAGTTCCCGCTGAGATTCAAGCCATTGAATCGGCAGTAGATGTTCCAGTTGAAAATGCGGTTGTTGAAGCAGCTCCTGCGAAAAAGGTATATAGCGGAACCATGTTAGATGGCTCCGGCCCTTGCGATCCGAAAGTATTTGTTGACGATGCCGGGCATTCTCACCACGATGAAAAAGGCAGCCTTTGGCTTTTTGCTATCGTTGCCTTTATCGGTGGCTTAGCCGGTTTGCTTACGCCTTGCGTATTTCCAATGATTCCGATGACGGTAACTTTCTTCTTGAAGAATGCCAAATCTCGTCGCGCAGGAATCTTCCAAGGCACCATGTATGGTTTAAGTATCGTGGCCATTTATACGCTTATTGGAACGGTATTTACCGTAGTTTTTGGTGCTACCGGTGCTAATGATTTTGCCACGAATGAGTGGGTGAATATCATATTCTTTATCGTCTTTGTCATCTTCGCCATCTCTTTCTTTGGAGCCTTTGAAATCACCTTGCCTTCTTCGTTTGTAAACAAGATGGACAAACAATCCGACCGCGGAGGTTTGATTGGAGTTTTCTTTATGGCCTTCACCTTGGTGTTGGTTTCTTTTTCCTGCACCGGCCCAATTGTAGGAACCATCCTAGTAGAAGCTTCTCAAGGTGGAATAATACGTCCAATTGTTGGCATGATAGGTTTCTCTTTAGCCTTTGCCTTGCCGTTTACTTTGTTTGCGATGTTCCCGCAGTGGTTGAATACCTTGCCTAAATCAGGTGGATGGTTGAACTCTGTGAAAGTGGTATTGGGATTTGTAGAATTGGCTTTAGGCTTGAAATTCCTCTCCGTAGCTGATCAGGTGATGCATTGGGGATTATTAGACAGGGAAATCTACATCGGACTTTGGATTGTACTTGCCATCCTCTGCGGACTGTACTTAATAGGTAAATTGAAATTTTCACATGATAGCGACTTGAAACATATTTCTGTTCCAAGGTTATTCTTCGCTATTGCCTCATTCTCTTTTGTGTTTTACTTGATTCCGGGATTGTTTGGCGCAGCCTTACCTGGTCTAGCAGGATACCTGCCACCAACAACATCGCATGGCTTTAACCTGCCAATGATGATCAACGGCAAAACCAAAGGGAATATCACAGAGCAACCCAAGTATGCCGACTTCCTTCACTTGCCGCACGGTATCAAAGGATACTTTGAATACAAGCAAGCGATAAGCGCAGCGCGCGATTTGGAGAAACCATTGTTCATCGACTTTACCGGTCACGGGTGTGTAAACTGCCGTAAGATGGAAGACAAGGTGTGGGCAAATCCGGAAATTCTGAAAATGCTGCAAGAAGATTTTGTGGTGGTTGCTCTTTACGTAGACGACCGCAAAACAGCCGATTCTACTGACTGGCTCTTGTCGCGCAGAGACGGTGAAATGAAAACCACCATCGGCAAGATCAACCAAGAAATTCAAATTTGTTACTTCAACCACATCGCTCAACCATACTATGTCTTACTTGATAACGACGAAGAATTATTGGCTGAGCCGGTGGGAGCAGAATACGACGTAGCTACCTTCCGAGAGTTTTTGGAAGATGCCAAAAAGCGATTTGAAAAAAGGAAAAAAGCCGCTGTGAATGGATAAGATCAGACAGCAATTTGAAGAAGCTTATTATACGCTCAGCACCTTTTTAGCTGACGATGAAAACCTGCGCCGTATTGAACGTGCTGGGGCTTTAATGGTGGCATCCATTCAACAAGGAGGTAAACTAATTTCATGCGGTAATGGAGGCTCTATGAGCGATGCCATGCATTTTGCCGAAGAACTCACCGGACGCTACCGCGAGGATAGACCTTCGATAGCAGCTATTTCCATTTCAGACCCAAGCCACATTACCTGTGTAGGAAACGATTACGGTTTTGAATTTATATTCTCCCGTTTTGTAGAAGGAGTAGGCCAAGAAGGCGATGTTTTATTGGCCATCAGTACCAGCGGAAACTCAGCCAATGTGCTTAAGGCCGCAGAAGTAGCGAAAGCCAAAGGCATGAAGGTGGTGGCCTTGAGCGGTAAAGACGGTGGTAAGCTGGCTTCCTTGGCAGATGTAGAAATCCGTGCTCCGTTTTCCAAATTCGCCGATCGTGCTCAAGAGATTCACATCAAAGTGATTCATGCTTTGATAGACTATATCGAGCGAAAGCTCTAGTTATTTAGATTTTCTTTTTTAGGCTTTACCCCTTGCTGTCAGTGCTTCCAGGTGCTGTGCTAGGTATGTATTTTTCAAGCTGAAAAAACCAGACTCTCTCTGTTCTCGTAAATGAGGTCAAATACTTCAGTATGAAAAAGAAAATTACATTATTGAGCATGCTGGCCTTTTTAGGCTTTTCAGCAAAAGCGGCACATCTAGGTCCGCAGATTCTATTTACAGCCAATGCAACAGGTGCACAAGAAGTACCTGCGGTTACTACAGCTGCCCAAGCATCGGCTTATTTCTATTTGAATGCTTCGCAAGATACCCTATGTGTCCGCGCAGCATGGTACGGACTGAGCGGCGCACCTACCGGAATCCATATCCATGAAGCGGAAATGGGCCAAAATGGTGGCGTGGTATTTAACTTAACAGACGATATCAGCGGAGGTCAGTTGGTGTCTAGAATTACGGGTAGCGATTTATCTTCAGCTGTAGTTGCTAAGCTCCTGTCTGGCAGCTATTATTTGAACATCCACACTTCGGCTAACCCGAATGGAGAGATTCGCGGCCAAATTATGCCTGAGAAAGATCCGGGTTTTTATGCTGTATTAAATACGGCTCAAGAAACCGGAATGGTAACTGTTGACAATGCAACAGGTTTAGCTGTAATCAAGGTTTCGAGAGATAAAAAAAGCCTTTGGATTGAGCAAGTAGCTGACAGCCTTACTGAAACTCCGGGTGGTGCGCATATTCACTATGCAGCTCCGGGAATGGATGGCCCTGTAATTCTTGACTTGAGCAGCCTTATCAATGGCAACCGCATTTCAGGTGTTCTAATGGTAACACCGGGTTTGGTAGATTCATTGATGAGCGGTAATGCCTATATCAATGTGCACACCACTGCAAATCCGGGCGGAGAAATTAGAGGACAAATCAATAATCTTCCTGACTTAGGCTTTGATGCAGTATTAGACACGGCTCAAGAAACCGGCCCTGTTTTAATGTCGGATGGCAATGGGGTTGCTCATTTTCATCTTTCTAATACCATGGATACCCTTCATTTTTATGTGCAACTTTCCGGCTTGACCGGTCCTGTTATGGGAGCACACCTGCATGCTGCTGATCCGGGTATGGATGGCAACGTAGTGCTTGATTTATCAAACTATGTCAATGGTAACATTATCACCGGAATCGTAGTTGGTTCTAATTTAACCGAGCAAGTGATTGTAGGAATGGTTACCGGAGGATTGTATTTGAATGTGCATACTGCGGCTAACATGAACGGTGAAATACGCGGTCAAGTATATCGCTACCTCCGTGAAGGCTATGTAATGGAATTGAATGGTGCGCAACAAACCGGTATGGTAACTACAAACGCGGTGGGTATTGGCTTTGCCTCAGTAGATAGATACCAATCTAACATGTACTATAGTGTTACAGTGAATGGTTTGAGCGGTGCCTTGAATGGCGCGCATTTCCACCAAGCAGCTCGTGGGGCTGATGGTAGCGTAGTATTTGACTTATCAGATGATTTCATGAAAATGGGAACAGCGGATTACGCCATGGGTTATATCGATCTGACTAGCGATGCTGAGAAAGTAGCCGTTAGAACCAATATGCTTTACTTGAATATCCATACCGCAGCCAATGCCAATGGAGAGATCAGAGGTCAGTTAGAGCGTAAATCACCATGTGCAAATGCGCCTATCAAAACTTCGGCAACTACACCGGAAGATATCCGTTTCAGCATCTATCCAAACCCAACTGCGGGACAAGTATTTGTAAACTTGGAACCGGGTACTTCACTTAGCCTAAATGTAGTGAACATGCAAGGTCAAGTATTGGGTGAATACCAAGTGAACGACACCGATAATAAATTGGACTTGACTGGTTTCAAAGCTGGGGTGTACTTCATCCAAGACTTGAATTCAGGACAATCCCTTAAGGTAGTGCTTCAGTAATTGAAGTTTCTTCATACCGAGTAAAGGCCTCCCTAGGGAGG
>SBGR01000085.1 GCA_006226545.1 Bacteroidota bacterium
GTTTTTTTGAGTGTGGTAATTCAAAAATAACTTTGATTCTCTGCTTTTCTTTGGTCAATATCCGTCCTGATTTTCTTAACTTAATGACATTGCCCTTCGGGGCCAATACTAGGGACGAAAGAATTAAATCAGAAATCATCGATCAGAAATCAAAAATCACGAAAGGTCCCTTCAACCTTCTCAACTCATAATTAATTCATTCCGAAGCCCAAGTAGAATTTAACTACTCATCTCTAAATCATAAATCAACGATCAGAAATCACCCCTTTTGTTTCACCCCTTTGGGGTTCCGATTTATTTGAGAAAACCTTTCTGCTACCAATGTTAGACCCCTTCGGGGCCAATGTCATTAGCGAAAGAATTAAATCAGAAATCAAAAATCACGAAGATTCCATTCAACATTCAACCTTCACAATTCATAATTACTTCATTCCGAAGCCCATTTAGAATCTGACCACACATCACTAAATCACAAATCATCGATCAGAAATCAAAAATCCCTTGGCTCCGCGCCCTCTGCCTTAATTATTCATCCAAGTTAATCCGGCGTACATCCGAATGAGGAAGTGAATCTTTAATGGTTTGAATCAGGGTATCCAAGTGTGAAGTATCGTAGATAAACAGGGCTATTTTTCCTTCGAAAGTGCCGTCGTGCGATTCTACCGTAATTGACTTCATGTTCACCTGAAGCTGTCCGGAGATGGCATCGGTAATTTTGGAGATAACACCAACATCATCGATACCTGTAATCTTGATGCCCGTAAGGAAGGCCTTCTTCTGGAATTGGCCATCAGACCAAGTGGCTTTGATGATGCGGTATCCGTAGTTGGAGGAGAGCTTGATGGCATTCGGGCAATTTGTTCTATGCACCTTAACGCCTTCACCAATGGTGATGAAGCCCACAATCTCATCTCCCGGAATTGGGCTACAGCATTTCGCGAAGCCGTAATCCATTTCCTCCATCTTATCGCCAAAAACCACAGCATCAATCGGTGTTGGCTTAGTGCTCACCTTTTGTTTGCCTTGCTTGTGCACCTTTGGTTTCTCCTGCTTGTGAGGCGCCTGACGGAATACTTCGTCTAAGTCTAGCTTACTCTTTTCAAACTCATCGTTGGTGATGGCCGCAAATAGATCGAGCGAAGACTGTATATGCAGGTAATTGGTGAGTATGTTCTGGTTTTCAGTGGTAAATGGGATTCCAGCCATTTGAAACTTACGTTCCAGCCATTCTTTGCCGGCATTGGCTTGCTCCCTGCGCTCTTCTTTGAGCAATTGTTTGATTTTGGATTTGGCTTTGGCCGTCACCACAAACTTGAGCCATTCGTCGTTGACCTTCTGCTTCTTGGAGGTAAGGATCTCTACCTGGTCGCCATTGGACAAGGCATAGCTCAAAGGCACTAATTTATTGTTCACCTTGGCACCGATACATTTTGAGCCGAGGTCAGAGTGAATTTCAAAGGCAAAATCGAGTGCTGTGGCATTGGCCGGTAGCTTCTTCAATTCCCCTTTTGGAGTAAAGACAAAGACCTCATCTGCGAAGAGGTTCAGTTTAAAATCGTCTAAGAAATCAACTGCATTAGCATCTGGGTTATCCAAGATTTCCCTAACGCGTCCCAACCAATCTTCTAGACCATGTTCGTGTGATCCACCTGCAGCATCCTTGTATTTCCAATGCGCCGCATAGCCCTTCTCAGCAATCTCATTCATCCGTTTGGTGCGAATCTGCACTTCCACCCATTTTCCTTTCGGACCCATTACTGTGGTATGTAGCGATTCATAACCATTCGATTTGGGGGATGAAATCCAGTCGCGCAAACGATCCGGATTGGGGTAATAGAAGTCAGTTACCACCGAGTAAACACTCCAGCATGCCGCCTTCTCTTCTTCGTAAGGAGTATCAATGATGATGCGAATGGCAAAGAGGTCGTATACTTCCTCGAATGGTATGCCTTGCTTCTTGATTTTATTGAGGATGGAGTAAATCGATTTCGGTCTGCCTTTTACTTCAAAGGCATAACCCAATCGCTGAAGCTCTTGTTCGATAGGATCGGAGAAAGCGCGGATATACTTGTTGCGCTGTCCTTTGGATTCCTGCAGTTTTTGAGCGATTTCGAAATACTGTTCCGGCTCGGTGTATTTTATCGCTAAGTCTTCTAACTCCGTCTTGATATTGTATAAACCAAGGCGGTGAGCCAAGGGCGCGTAGAGGTATAATGTCTCTGAAGCGATTTTCATCTGATTCTTCTTCGACATGCTATCCAGCGTGCGCATATTGTGCAAACGGTCGGCAAGCTTGATCAAAATAACGCGCACATCCTCTGAGAGGGTGAGCAACATTTTCCGAAAATTCTCTGCCTGAATGGAGTTGGTGCTTTGATCAAAAACACCGGATATTTTGGTTAGGCCGTCGATGATCTGAGCCACCTTCGGACCAAAACCGTGTTGGATATCTTCTAAGGTGATATGGGTATCTTCAACCGTATCGTGCAAAAGCGCACATACAATGGAAGTGGTGCCTAGGCCGATTTCTTCGGCACAAATTTGAGCAACAGCCAAGGGATGGTAGATATACGGCTCGCCCGATTTACGGCGCATGTCTTTGTGCGCATCCAGGGCTAAATCAAAGGCCTTTCTGATTTTCTGCTTATCCCCTCTTTCAAGCGTTCTCCTACTAGCCCTCAACAATGAGCGGTAGCGTTTTAATATTTCTTTTTTCTCGAGTTCGGCAGAAACCTCCTGAAGCACCATATATCGCTAATAAATTTACATTCAAAGGTCTGCAAGCACAAGGAATTATGCCAATGAAGTAAAAAATAAAATGAAGAATCGGATTTCAAATCGAATGGTGTAAACCTGACTAGTATTTAAATTTAGGTAACAGAAGCTTAATCCGGCATTCACTTTTAAAGCGCTTTTACATAGCTACTCACTTCATTACAGGCCGTTTAGATCTGTTTTCCAAGTCAGATTCTGAATATTTTGTTTTAATCTTTATTTTGCGGCAAAATCGATACCTATGAAAAAATTTCTTATGCTGGGCATGTTGTCCCTATTGTTCAGCACAATCGCCTTTGCGCAAGACGCTGATATTGAATTTGGCGCAATTACAAAAGAGAAGGGATCTCAGGTTATTCTAGCTAATAACGACGACGGTTTATTCACCCTTCGCTTCAGAAAGAAAAAAGTCTTTATTGAATTCTACGATTCGGAAGATATGGCTCGCCAATTCACTACTCCAATCAATTTTAAAGACCCTAACGACAACCGTCAACTCTACTTTAAATACGGTTACCTCTACAATAATCAGCTCGTTTTATTGGCTTCTTATTACGATAAATCGGAAGACAAAAACATCCTATTCTGTTCTAAGTACAATACCGAAGGCGAGGTTCAAGAAGACTGGAAAGAAGTGGCTAGCTTTGAGGCAACCCGTTCTAAAAACGCCGGTGGATATGGCATTCGTTACTCCCCGGATAAAAAGCGCCTTTTGGTTTACGCTGACCTTCCTTACAGTAAAAAAGAGAACGAGCGCTATATCTTGTTTTGCTTCGATGCAAGCATGAGCCTGCAATGGAAAAAAGAAATCGAGTTAGATATCCAGGATAAAAACACCGCGTTGGATGATTATTATATCGATAACCTAGGTAATGTGCATTTGTTAGCACACTCCACTCCTGCTTCACGTAAAGAACGTAAACAAGCTAAAAAAGCGAAAGAAGACGTAAAGAGTCACTATGTATTCACCTACGATTTCCAGAACGACAAATTGATTTCTCAAGAAATCCGGTTGGAGAATAAAACGGTCATCTTTACCGGAATTAGAATCGATACAAGCAACAACGTGTATGTAGCCGGTTTCTACCAAGATAACCTCAAGAAAAAGGCGCGTTTGAGTGGTGTTTTCTATGCCCGTATGAAGTCTGGCTCCAATGAATTAGATGCCCTATCTACGCGTGAGTTCTCCAAAGATTTTATTAAAAAAATCATCGGTGAAAAAAGTGCTAAAAAAGGAAGAGAAATCAATACCACCTTCCAGCTTAGAAACGTATTGACAACACAAGACGGCGGTATCGCTCTAGTTGCAGAAGAATACTATGTAACTCAGCATTGTACTACCGACCCTAAAACAGGAGCGAGAAGATGTACCAACTATTACCACTACGATGACATTATCATTGTTAACCTGAATAGCGAAGGCGATATCACTTGGGCTAATATCATTCACAAAGGCACGGTAACTTCAGGAACGACAACCTACCTATCCGTTTCTTCCTTTTTTGAAAATGGCAAAATTCACTTGGTGTACAATCAATCACTTTCTGATCATTACGGCTACAACAAAAAAGAGAATTACAAACACTTGAAACGCAAACAAAGAAGATCAAGATTGAGCATTGTAGCTACCATCGACAAAGATGGCAACATGGCTTTCTCTGATTTGTATAACCATAGCGAAGCGAAATTTTATTTACGTTCTAGACACCTTTCTAGAGTTGGCAATGGTACCCTCCTCGGTATTGCAGACGGTCGTAAAAACAAATACAAGATTGCGCGGATCAGACTATAGGTATGAAATTTAAACTCATTCAAAAGGCAGCACTCATTTTAGCTGCCTTTTCTTTCACTTCTTGTGCATCCATTTTTGGACTTCCCAAACAAACCGTGGTGATGCATACGCAAGACCCTTCTTCTTTGGTTTACGTGAATACCGCTAAAGTGGGCCAAGGTGAAATTGTGAAATCACGTATTCGCAAAGACGGACCTGCTCAAGTAGTTATAGAAAGAGAAGGACAAAAAGAAGATTATGCTGTGCTCATGCCGAGCCATAGATCAGTCATGTTCTACTTATTGCAAATACCAAATACCATTACCATGGGTTTGGGATGGTTCTATGATTTCTACAACGAAAAGAATATTCGCTATGCCAGAAATCAGCATTTCGAGAGCCGCGATTTGAGTTATATCCGCTTTGATTCCACCCAATACAGAGGGCTCGTATTGGATTCCGTATTCATTAACTACGATTCTAACATGGCCCATTTCAAGTATATAAGCTACGATTATGTGCGAAGCGCCGAGCGTCAAAAAATGCTGCGCGATAGGGCAATCAAACAAGAAGAAAGCGGATACTCCAAGTACAAACGTCCGAAGGTGGCCCAGCGCAATGGCATTTACGAAATCTCAGACTTCATCAATAGCTGCGAGAAGTATTTCGCAACCGTTCTGCAGTTAACAGGCGCAGAAGAGCCGGGATTCAATCCGCTGCATTTAAGTTGCAGAGTGAATCAAGGCACCTTGCACCGTGTTTTAAATACCTATGGCGATTCTTACCGCTTTGTGGACTTGGAATGCATGTGGTACTTGCATGCTGCCGATGGTACCTTAATTGGGAATTACCTCACCCGAATCGAATCAGGGCAGTTTGTAGTAAACAACAAAGACGTGTTGAACGATGCCGTTGCCAATAACTTCTTGGAACTGCAGAAAAACGCCAAGTTCATGGCAGCCATGAAGAAGTAATTGAAAGGACTGCAAAAATAACCAGTGGAAGATTCACCTTATTTAATGGACAAATTGAGAAGTAATATTTTCTATCCATTTATTTATTTGGTTGAATGAAGAAATAAGTTACCTTTGCGGTCCTTTAGCGGGCGTGGCGAAATTGGTAGACGCACTAGACTTAGGATCTAGCGCCGCGAGGTGTGGGGGTTCGAGTCCCTTCGCCCGCACAAAAGGCAAACCCAAAAGGTTTGCCTTTTTTTTAAGACATCATTTAAAAACAGCTATACAGTGGAAGTAGCATTTGAAAAAAAGAACGACTTAGAAGCCGTTCTCAAAGTCAACATCAGCAAAGACGATTACGCATCTCGCGTAGAAGAAGAACTGAAAAAAACCCAGCGCAAAGTGAGTATGCCAGGATTCCGTCCGGGAAAAGCTCCAATGGGCATGGTGAAGAAAATGTACGGTAAAGGCATTTTCGTTGACGAGGTAAACCGTATGGCATCTGAGTCCTTGTTCGGTTACTTGCAAGAAAACAATATTGAATACCTAGCCCAGCCTATTATGGGTGGCGACAACACTATCGATTTTGAAACAGAAGGCGACTTCACTTTCAGCTTCGAGATTGGATTGGCTCCAAAGCCTGAATTGAAACTGAGCGAGAAAAACAAAATCACTCGCTATGTTATCAAGGTAGGTGATGCAGAATTGGACAAAGAGGTAGAAAACATCCAACGTAGATACGCTACAGAAATGGCTGTTGAAGCATCTGAAGACAAAGACATCGTTTACTTAAACGCAACTGAACTTGATGAAAACGGTGCACCATTAGAAGGTGGAGCTGCCGATAAAAACATTTCAACTACCCCTGAGCTTATCAAAGACAAAAAGACTCAAAAGCAATTATTGGGTGTAAAAATCGGAGATGAATTCACTGCGGATCTTTTCAAAGTATTCAACGACAACGAAAAAGTTATCGCTAGCACTTTAGGTTTGCCTGCAGAAGCCGTAGCTGACTTGAACAAAAACTTCAGCTTCAAGGTAACCGATATCAAACGTTACCAGCCGGCTGCCCTAGACCAAAACTTGTTCAACCAAGTATTTGGCGAAGGTCGCGCAAACAACGAAGAAGAATTCCGTAACCTTTTAAGAGAAGACCTCGAGCGTTACTATGCTTCTGAAGCAAATAACATGTTTGAGCATGAAGTAGATCATTTGGTTTACGATATGCACGACTACGATCTTCCAGCTGAATTCTTGAAAAAATGGTTGTTGGAAAACAACGAAGAGTTCACTGCTGAGAATATTGAAGAGAAATACCAAGGTGAAGCGCGTCAGCTTCGCTACGTATTGTTGAGAAACAAAGTATTGGCTGATAACGAAATTCAAATCAACGCGGAAGACATCGAAAACATGTCGATGGCCTACTCTGCACAGATGTTGAGCCAGTACGGAATGCCTAATGCAGACGAGGCTTTGATTCGTCAAATTTCTGAAGGCAATAAAAAACAAGAAGGTTACCTGAGCCGTATCTCTGATATGGTTGCTCAGCGTAAATTCATGGAAATCGCGGTTACCAAGGTAAAAGCGGTTGACAAAGAAGTGGGTGTGGAAGAATTCTATGAAATCATCCGCAAACACAATGAGGAGCATAACCACTAAGCTCCCATTCTCTATTTGACCATTGTAAAACACCTCTTCGGAGGTGTTTTTTTTTTTGCCTCGAATCAGCCAAGGTATATTCTGCCAAAGCGACAGCGAAAAGCCGTGGCATACAATTGGTGTGTTCAGCTGCTAAAGATTCCTTATTATTGTCACATTAGATATTAAAACCACTATGGATTACGGAAAAGAGTTTCGCAAGTATGCTACAAAACATATGGGCATCAGCAGTTTGAAAACGGATACATTTATTTCATCGGTACAAGACATGACCCGCACGGTGATTGAAGAGCGTCCGGTGAACTTTAGAGAAATCGACGTATTCTCTCGTTTGATGGCAGACCGCATTATCTTCTTAGGCACCGCTATCGATGACTATATCGCCAATATCGTACAAGCACAGATGTTATTCTTGGAAAGCATGGACCAGCGCCGCGACATCCAGATGTACATCAATAGCCCGGGTGGTTCCGTATATGCCGGACTTGGTATTTACGATACCATGCAATACATCGGTCCAGACGTGGCCACCATCTGTACCGGTATGGCAGCATCCATGGGCGCTGTTTTACTTTGCGCTGGTGCCGCCGGTAAACGTACCGGATTACGTCACAGCCGCGTGATGATTCACCAACCAATGGGTGGCGCACAAGGCCAAGAGTCAGATATCGAAATCACCGCTCGCGAAATCAAGAAATTGAAAAACGAGCTTTACCAAATCTTAGCAGATCACAGCGGACAAGACATCAAGAAAATTGAACAAGATGCCGACCGCGATTACTGGATGCGATCAGAAGAAGCCAAAGCTTATGGCATGATCGACGAAGTGCTTATGAAAAGCCAAGGAGGAAAATAATCACGAAAGCCGGAGCCAAACACTCCGGCTTCTTTTTTGATTCGTTAACTTTGCAGCGCCTGACGCAACGAAATAGGTATAAAAGCGCGTCAGTACTAATAAATCAGCATATTTTGAAAGGCAAAGAATTACAATGTTCCTTCTGCGGTAGACCAAAATCGCAAACCCTGATGCTCATCAGCGGAACAGACGGCCACATCTGCAACTATTGCATCGATGAAGCCAATAAAATCATTGAAATCGAATTAGGCCATAGCGGCAAACAACCGAAAGACAAGAGCAAAAGCAATTTCAAATTGCCAAAGCCGTCTGAGATTAAAACCTATATGGACCAATACGTTATCGGACAGGATGAAGCCAAAAAGGTTTTGTCTGTTGCGGTATACAACCACTACAAGCGCATCAAGCAGAAAAAGGCCAAAGGCGATGAAGTGGAATTAGAGAAATCCAATATCCTGATGATTGGTGAAACCGGCACCGGTAAAACCCTTCTCGCTAAAACTCTCGCTAAAATGTTGGATGTACCATTCTGCATTGCAGACGCAACCGTGTTTACCGAAGCAGGTTACGTAGGCGAAGACGTGGAAAGCACCATTACCCGCCTCCTTCAAGCGGCAGACTATGATGTTGAAGCAGCTGAACGTGGTATCATCTACATCGATGAGATTGATAAAATTGCCCGCAAAGGTGATAACCCATCCATCACCCGCGATGTTAGCGGCGAAGGTGTGCAACAAGGACTTTTGAAAATCTTGGAAGGCACCGTAGCCAATGTGCCACCGCAAGGCGGACGTAAGCACCCGGATCAAAAGTATATTCAGGTGAATACTTCCAATATCCTTTTCGTGGTTGGTGGGGCATTTGAAGGCATCGATAAAATGATTGAACGTCGCGTTGCCACTCAGGCCATCGGATTTAAATCGGGTGAGCAAGAGCAATACGATACCAATAACTTATACCAATACGTAAATGCTTCTGACCTTAGAAGCTTCGGCTTGATTCCGGAGATCATCGGACGTTTGCCTGTGATCACTCACCTGAATCCGCTCGATAAAGAAGCTTTGCGCCGCATCTTGACAGAGCCTAAAAACGCCCTGATTAAGCAATACATTAAATTGTTTGAGATGGAAGGCGTTGAACTGAGCTTTAGCGATGAGGCCATTGCCGCCATGGTAGAAAAGGCCTTTGAAAGCAAACTCGGTGCACGTGGATTGCGTGGTATCTGCGAAGCTGTCATGCTAGATTTGATGTACGATAGCAGCGACATGCAAAAGGGCAGCAAGCTGCACATCGATGAGGCATTCGTAACCAAACAATTGGGTAGCGAAAAACATAAACTGCGTGTAGCCTAAAAGCTATACGTTTCCTATTAAAGCGATTTAGTGTCAGTTAAATGTCATTTATATGACAATAGCCGACGCTAAGTCGCTTTTTCGGTTTTGTTGGCTATCTTGGTCGCAGATTACCCCCCCCTGCCTAGTGGAAAAGAACAATAAGCGAATTATGAACTCGTGGGCCATTTACGACATGGCCAATTCCGTCTATTCCCTTTGTATCGCCACTGCAATCTTCCCTCCTTACTATGATGCACTTACCAGTATCCGCGACAAAGACACGGACAAAGTGCTTTTTGATACAGTAAGTTTCATGGGATGGGAACTGAAAAATTCAGTGCTTTATGAATACGGACTTTCTGCTGCATTCTTAATCATAGCCTTCTTAGCCCCACTCCTCTCAGGCATTGCCGATTATACCGGTAATAAGAAGAGTTTTATGAAGTTCTTCGTTTACGTTGGAGCATTGAGCTGCGCGGGTTTGTTCTTCTTTGATAACCCAATGTATGCTGAGCAGTTGGCTCTCAACCCGAACTTTGTACCGGAAGTAAGCTTCCCTATTATATGCTTTATGCTGGCTACCATTGGTTTCTCGGGTAGTTTTGTTTTCTACAACTCCTACCTGCCCGAAATCTGCACACCGGATCGCTATGAAAAACTAAGCGCCAAAGGCTTTGCCATGGGTTACGCCGGTTCTGTGGTATTGCTTATCATTAACTTAATCATGATTCAGATGCCCGATTTATTCGGCATACCGGATAAAGGCACTGCCTCACGTATAGCCTTCCTCACCGTTGGTGTTTGGTGGGCCGGCATCGCTCAAATAACTTTCTACAACCTGCCTTCTACTTCCCACAATAGACGGATTACGAAAGAAGTCTTGTTCAATGGATTTAAGGAACTAGCTCGGGTATTCAAATCGCTAAAGGAAGAAACCAAGCTGCGCGGATTTTTAATCGCCTTCTTCTTCTTAAGCATGGGTTTGCAAACCGTGATGTTTGTGGCTTCACTGTTTGGAAAAAAGGAGTTAAACCTGGAAACCTCCAAATTGATTATTACCGTTTTATTGATACAACTTATTGCGATTCCGGGCTCCTACCTCTTCGCTTATCTGGCCAATAAACGTGGCAATATCAATAGCCTATTCCTCTCCACCTTTGTTTGGATTGCAGTCTGTTTGGGTGCCTTTTATACTACCCGAGAACAGGAGTTTTACGTATTAGCAGCTGTGGTAGGCTTGGTTATGGGTGGTGTTCAATCGCTAAGCAGAGCCACTTTTACCCGCTTGCTCTCCCGCGATTACGACAATGCCTCGTATTATTCATTCTACGATGCCACTGAAAAAATTGCCATCGTGCTTGGCACCCTAGCCTATGGACTTATCGACCATTGGTGGTCTATGCGCTATTCTGTTTTGGCACTGGCCGTATTCTTTGTAATTGCCGCCATATTCCTCTTTCGCGTTCGCAAGGTTCGCTAAACAAGGCCTACCTTAAAGTGGCTTGGAGTGTTCTAGTGAACCCTTACCTTTGCCACCAATGAAAACGGTATACATCATCGACGCTGTTCGTACAGCGGTAGGAAAATACGGCGGAACATTGGCTACAGAACGTCCAGACGACCTCGCAGCCTTTGTGATTAAGTCGATTATAGAACGTAACCCTTCAGTAGATTATAGCGAAGTGGAAGACGTGATTATGGGCGCGGCCAACCAAGCCGGAGAAGACAACCGTAATGTGGCACGTATGGCCGCATTGCTTGCAGGATTACCCACCAATGTTCCGGGCATTACAGTAAACCGTCTTTGCGCCTCCGGGTTGCAAGCTGTGATCCAAGCGGCTCAAGCCATTCAGTTAGGCATGGGCGATTTATACCTTGCCGGCGGTGTGGAAAGCATGAGTCGTGCTCCATTTGTGATGGCAAAGGCTGAAAAAGCGTACGATCGTGTTCCGGAAATTTACGATACAACCATTGGGTGGCGTTTTACCAACAAACGTTTGGCCGATATGTATTACCCCTATTCCATGGGTGAAACAGCTGAGAATGTAGCTGAGCGATGGAATATCACCCGTGAGATGCAAGATCAATTTGCCTACGAAACTCAGGTGAAATACCAAAAAGCACACGAGGCAGGCAAATTTGCCAATGAGATTGCGGCTTACCGCATACCTCAACGCAAAGGCGGCGACCTTGTATTTGATAAAGATGAACATCCTCGTTTATCTACCGTTGATGTATTGGGTAACTTAAAGGCCTCATTCAAAAAAGACGGAACCGTAACAGCGGGCAACTCTTCCGGTGTTAACGACGGTGCTTCGATGTTGCTATTGGCCTCTGAAGAAGCAGTAAAACGGTATAACTTGAAACCAATTGCGCGGTATGTGAGCTTTGGTGCTGCCGGGGTTGATCCGGCTATCATGGGTGTTGGACCGGTTCCTGCTTCGCAGAAAGCCATGCAAAGAGCGGGATTAACAGCCAAGGACCTAAGTTTGGTTGAACTAAACGAAGCCTTTGCCGCACAAAGCTTGGCGTGCATCCGCGACTTAGAATTGAATCCGGAATTGGTGAATGTAAACGGCGGCGCAATTGCCATTGGTCACCCATTGGGCGCTTCCGGCGCACGTATCTCTACAACCCTATTGCACGAGATGCAGAAACGTGACGGTGCCCGCTACGGCCTAGCAACCATGTGTATTGGTGTTGGTCAAGGACTCGCAGCCATCTACGAGAAACTATAACAGCAGAGGGCGGAGAGCTGAGAGCGTAGAGCTTGGAGCAAAGAGCCCTTGGAAAGTCATAAAAAAAGCCCTCTTTTGGAGGGCTTTTCTATTTTTAAATCGATTCGATTATTTGATAATCACGCCGTTGGCTTCGAATTCAAATTCGACCTTAGGCTCAGTGATGGCATCAATCTCTTCTTTGGATTTGCCTTCGTCTTCAGCTAGGTGCTTCAAACGGTCTACTGAAGTAGTATTTACTCTGGCAGTACCTTGAGCGATGGCTGTTTTACCTGAAGCATCTTTAGGTAACTTGAAAGCATGGTCTTTGGTGATTACACGCATAGACTTGCCGTTTGGCATTTCTACCGTATACCAGCATCCTTCAGATTGGCAAACCTTCTGAACGGTGCCACTGATTTTTCCATTGAACTCTTTGTTCTCACCCATGGAAGTCAAAAATGCTTCTACAGACTGAGCGCCATCTTCGGTGATGGTTTCACCAAAATTACCGGTTGATGGAGTTTGAGAACAGGCGGCCAACATAGCGGCTGCGAAGATGAAAATGAACTTCTTCATTATTTTACAAGATTTAATTCGTTGATGATGTTTCCAGCTCCGTGGAACTTATCAATAATAAACAAAACGTAGCGGATATCCACGTTGATACAACGCTTGTATTTCGGATCGAAAACAAGGTCGCCACTCATGGCTTCCCAGTTACCGTCGAATGCTAATCCAATCAACTGACCGCTACCATTGATTACCGGTGAACCTGAGTTACCGCCGGTGATATCGTTGTTGGTAATGAAAGCTACCGGCAATTCGCCTTTGGTATTGGCATATTGACCGTAGTCTTTCTTCTTGTACAAATCGATCAAACCTTGTGGTAGGTCAAACTCGTAATCGCCCGGTACGTATTTCTCCATCACACCTTCAATGGTAGTGTAGTAGTTGAAATGAACCGCGTCTTTTGGATCGTAGGATTGTACGCTACCGTAGGTCAAACGCATGGTAGAGTTAGCATCCGGATACTGTACCAACTTCGCATCCATTTCTTGCATGCCTTTTACAAAGCTGCGCATGTAGATGGCTTTTGAATCGTGGTAAGCTTTGATCTGTGTTTCAAATTTCGCTTCGTAGTGTTCTACAAAACTTCTAGCGTATTGGTAAGCCGGGTCTTTTTCTAATTTCTTCAAAGAAGGCTTAGCCAAGAACTCATTTACTTTATCCAAGCTAGTAAACATGGATTTCTTAAATACCTCTTCAGCGTATTTCTCAAAAGCTTGTTTTGGGCTCAGTTTCTTGTATTTCTTCAAGATCTGGTTCACCAATTCAGCACGTTGCTCAGCTGGAACACCTTCGTAGTAAAGGTTCAAGGTAGCTGCCATGATGCGTTGATCTACCACGGTATTGTAAGAAGTATAGAATCTACCGATGTTCTTTTTGAAGTTATCGATGGTCTTCTGAAGGTTCTCATCGCTGATGTCTTTTTTCGCTAATGAGTCTCTCAATTGCTTGAAGAAGTTAGCGTTTCTTGCTACTACTGAGCTTAAGATACCTTCTCTTAAGTAGTAAGGTTGGCTTGCAACGCCTTTGTATGTATTGTGTGCTTGACGCAAGTTGTTCAATACGTTTTCAAATTCAGGTTTACCTGCAGCCCAAGCAGAGAATTTTTCCTCGTTGGCTTTTTTGAAATCGATTACTTTCAAACGTTTCACCTGCTCAGTCATGCCGATGTAGTTTTTCCAGTAGTTAGCTACTTGTGCATAGTTGGAAGTCAAGAGTAAACGAACTGAATCGTCTTTTTTCATTTCTTCCAACATGATTTTCAAGCGAGCATCACGCAATCTGATGAATACCGGGTTGATGTCTTCTACCTGTACTTCCAATTCGAAAGAGGTAGCATAACGGTTTGTTCTGCCCGGGAAACCCATTACCATAGCGAAATCACCTTCTTGAATTCCTTTCAAAGAAACCGGAAGGGAATGAGCAGGTTTAAACGCTACGTTTTCTTCGCTGTAAGCCGCAGGCTCATTGTCTTTACCTGCATAGATACGGAACATGGAGAAGTCGCCGGTATGACGAGGCCACATCCAGTTATCGGTATCTCCACCGTATTTACCGATGTTCTGAGGAGGAGTTCCTACCAAACGGATATCGGTATAACGCTTCATCACGTAAAGGATGAATTGGTTATCGTTAAAGAGGCCTCTAACCATACACATGTATTTGCCTTCTTCACTTGCTTTCGCTTCGATAGCCTGAGAAAGTTCGCTGATTTTAGCACTACGTTCTTTTTCGCTAAGGCCTTCGAGGTTAGGCAAGATTTGATCTGATACATCTTCCATGCGGTTCAAGGTGGCTACCCACATGCCGCTGGCCGGACGCTCTTCTGCCATACTTTTAGCGAAGAAACCATTGTCCAAGATATTGTCTTGTTTCGTGCTGAGTTTGGCAATAGCCCCGTAACCACAGTGGTGGTTAGTCAATACCAAACCTTTGTCGGAAATGATTTCTCCTGTACAACCTCCATTGAACCAAATCACAGCATCCTTTAGGCTGGAATTGTTCACGCTGTAAATTTGCTCCGGGGTAAGTTTCAACCCAAGACGCTGCATTTCAGCATAGTTGTAATCTTTTAATAAAATAGGTAGCCACATTCCCTCGTCAAAGGAATTGGCCCTTGAACCTAGTAAGGTCAACGTAGCGACCAAAGTTGTAAAAATGCGTTTCATTTAGTTAGAATTTCGAGTGCCGACAAATTTAAACTTTTACGCAGCTTAAGCACATCGAATGCTAAATCTTTCAAGACTTATGCAGATTATTCCTACAGAATGGGGATAAAGCTTATCGTTAATTTAATAATTCCTTAATAATCGCCGAAAAAATCTTCTTCACCTTTGCATCCGATATAAATGCATTTCAGGTAATACCACGGAGATGAACGCAAAAAAGAAGAATAAAATGAAACTTAACTACACCAATCCAATCATGGATTTGGTGGGTAAAGAGCGAAACTTTTTAGTAATCGTACTAGTCGGCTTCCTCTTGGCAGCTGCGTTCTTTAACAACTTCTACATTGCCATGTGGATAGGTTTTGCCTTTGCAGCGTATTCTGCCATCGCTAATGACAGTATCCAGACCATTGGTACCTTCATCGGGTCTAACATGAACACGAAATGGTATCACCTATGGCTTTATATCGGTGGCATTTTTTTGGTCGTAGTAACTGCCAGCTTTTTAATCTTTGATGGCGACGTGAGTTGGCAGCGATTGGCGCCTAAAAATGGAGTTGATCTTTACCCTTTACCTGAGAATTTCTCCTTTCTTCAAATAGCTGCTCCACTCGTATTGCTTATTCTTACCCGACTGAAAATGCCGGTGAGTACAACCATCTTATTGCTCAGTTCATTCTCTGCTAAAGTAAGTGGAATTGAAGCCATGTTGATGAAAAGTGTGGGCGGTTATGTGCTCGCATTTGTATTAGCAGTAATTGTATGGTACGGCTTAAACTCGGTCATTAAAAAGTACTTTAAAAAGAGAAAAGCGAGTAAAGGCTGGATGATCTTTCAATGGACTATCTCCGGAATACTCTGGGCCGTTTGGATTATGCAGGATGCCGCCAATATCGCGGTTTACCTACCTCGTCAATTGAGCTGGCCGGAATTCATCGCTTTTAGCTTGTTTATCTTCGGTGGATTAGGTGTATTGTTCTACCAGAGAGGGGATAAAATTCAGCAAATTGTAACCAAGAAAACAAAAATCTCCGACGTTAGGGCAGCAACCTTGGTTGATATGGTTTACGCCTTGATCATGATTTACAAATTACTCGACTCCACCATTCCAATGAGCACCACATGGGTATTCTTAGGTCTATTGGGTGGTAGAGAAATTACCTTGAATTACATGCGCAACAAGAGCGGTAGCGAGCATAAGAGTAAAGCCATCAAAATGGCGTTAAGAGATGCGGGTAGCGCTTTACTAGGATTAATCATCTCCATCCTACTCGCCATGGGTATCAACGATGGCATTCGCCAGGATGTAATGCGCACCTTTGGCTTGCTCTAACGAGTAAGTTTATTAAATCGCCAGTACAATAAGATTGCGGATATGGATAGGCCAAGTAATAGCCCTATCCATATTCCAATTATAGTGAGGTCTGTATAAAACCCGAGCACATAAGCTACGGGTAATCCAATTACCCAATACGCGAAAAGTGTTATTAATGTCGGTCTTTTTACATCGGCTATGCCACGTAAAACACCCAACCCAATAGCTTGGATACCATCAGAAAGTTGAAATAAGGCTGCAATAAGCAATAAACTGGCTGCCCATTGTTGAACCACCGGTTCATCAATATACAAGGCTGCAATTTCCTGCCTAAAAATGGCCAAAGCGGTTCCACAAAGTAGCATCCATGCTGCTCCTAGTAGAATAGCCGATTTACCTGCTAACCGCACATCTTTGCGTGAAAAGCCACCATGGGCAGCTCCTACTCTAATTCCGCCGGCTGCAGCAAAGCCGGTAACTGCCATGTAGGTTAAGGCTGCTGTATTAATGGCAATTTGATGCGCTGCTTGCTCAGCAACACCAATCCATCCCGCCATGATCATCGCACCACCAAATGCAGCAATTTCAAAAAAGTATTGAAAGCCTGAGGGAATGCCCATCGCTAAAACCTTACGGGTAAATGTGGCTACCAAAACAGGCTTCTGAACTACATACCTATGCAACGCCTTAGCCTTGTGAACATACCAAATCATGGCCACCATCATCAAAATGCGGGTTATCAAGGTAGCATAGCCTGCTCCGTCTAGCCCTAATTTCGGAAATCCCCAGTTACCGTAGATCATCAACCAATTTAAAAACGCATTGCAAGGAACGGCAAGCAGGGTTATAACCATTGAAGAACGTGTAAAGGAAAGCCCATCAGCAAACTGTTTAATAGATAGAAAAACAACCATCGGCAGCACAGAAAAAGTAATGATGCGCAAATAGGAGACGGCCAGTTCTTCTACTTCTGCATGCTGGTTCAGAATCCCAAACTGGTAGGATACCAGGAAAAGCAGCGTTTGTATAATGAGCGATACCGCCACCGAAGAGCGATAGGCCCCTCGAAGTATTCCGGCTGTTTCAGCATAGTCTTTTCTAGCTGAAGCCATGGATACCAATGGAGAAATGGCGGTAGATAGTCCGAAACCAAAAACAGTTAAAAGAAAGAAAACGGCAGAGCTTGCTCCTGAAGCGGCAACCGGAACCTCACCCAATTTTCCTACCATGGCCGTATCTACCACACCCATAGACACCTGACCAACTTGCCCAATAATAATAGGCCAGGCTAACAGTGCCGTAGCTTTGAAATGGCTTCGGTACTGATTCCAAAATCCAACTAAATTCATGTTATTCAACGTAAAGTAAGAGACCTTTAAGGTATTCTCCTTCCGGGTGATAGATATTCACCGGGTGGTCCATAGGTTGACTCAGGTGAGCCAGAATCCTGACATTCCTTCCCACATCGGCCGCCGCACCAAACACAATTTTCTGGAATAGCACCTTGTCTACGTTCTGAGAACAAGAAAAGGTAAGTACCAATCCACCAGGTTTAATGCGCTTAAAGCCCAGCATGTTCAGCTCTTTATAGCCACGGGTTGCGTTCTCCACCTTGCGTGCATTTTTAGCGAATGCCGGTGGATCTAAGATAATGATATCGTAAAAATCGCGAGGTGCTTGCTTGAGGAAGTCAAAGCAATCGGCCACATAGCTCTGGTGTCTATCGCTAAAGCCATTGATTTCAACGTTTTCATCGCACATGGTGATGGCCGCCTGACTGCTGTCTACCGAGTGTACTTCTTTGGCACCGCCGGCTAGGGCGTATACACTGAAGCCTCCGGTATAGCAGAATGTATTGAGCACGTTTTTGCCTTCGCTAAAGCCGCCTGCAATTCTTCTGTTTTCTCTTTGATCGAGGAAGAATCCTGTTTTCTGGCCTTTTTCAAAATCGACCAAAAGTTTAACGCCGTTCTCTTTAACCTCAACCGGAAGTTCACGCGGCTCTGTGAGCCAGGTGATTTCTTCGTTTACCTGCTCTAGAATCTGTGAGCTCTGTTTGGTCTTAAGGTAGACGTGTTTGAAGCCTAGCGAAAGGAAGGCATCCTTTAAAACAGGAATAAGCTTTTCGGTTCCTTTGATTAACAACTGAACCACCAAGCTATCGCCGTAGGCATCGGCAATGATGCCCGGACAGAAATCGCCTTCGGCATGAAGCAAGCGGTAGCAATCTGTTTCTTTGAAATCGAGCACCTGCTGACGAACAGCCATCGCTCGTTGTATTTTGGTTTTCCAGTAATCGGTATCGATGGTCCTCCCTTCCGGGTCAAACTCAAATACCCGACAAACGATCTGGCTATAAGGGCTAAAGAAGCCAAAGCCTAAAATACGTCCGTCGTTGGAATGCACCTCAACGATATCGCCATTTTCCGCTTTAGGCAATACCTCTACCGCCCCGGAAAAAATCCAGGGATGGCGATGCACAAAGGCACGCTCTTTCTTAGGCTTCAGTATTAACTGCGGAAAAACGCTCATCGTTGCTTAGTTCTTTTTATTGGATTGACGGTCTTTTTGAGCCAATTGTTGTTGTTTGGCCATGTTCTCCAAACGCTCTTGGAATTTCGATTTTTTAGTTGGCTTCTTCTTGTTCTCTTGAATCTTAGCATGAATCTTATCGTCGTTCACAAAGCGGCGGATAATGGCCTGTTGAGCGAAAGTGATCATGTTAGACAAGAAATAGTAGTAGCTCAAACCTGCTGAGTAGCGGTTAAAGAATCCTAAGAAGACGATTGGCATGATATAACCCATGTACTTCATCTGACCGGAGATACCGGAGATTTGGTTGTTCATGCGGGTATAGATCAAGGTGGAAATGGTCATTAACAAGGTGAACAAACTCACGTGATCACCGTAAACGAAATCCAATACCGGCACCTTACCGAAAGTCCAGATGGAGTCGAAAGTAGATAAGTCATCTGCCCACAAGAAGCTCTGCTGACGCAATTCAAAGGATACCGGGAAGAAGTTAAACAAAGCGAAGAGAATCGGCATCTGCAACAACATCGGTACGCAACCACCCAACGGGCTAACGCCTGCTTTGCGGAACAACTTCATGTTCTCAGCTTGAAGTTTCTGCGGGTCGTTACCAAACTTCTCCTTGATTTCATCCATCTCCGGCTTGATCACACGCATTTTAGCGGTAGAGATATAAGATTTATAAACCAGTGGAAGTAGGCCTAATTTGATAATCAAGGTTAACAAGAGAATGATAATACCGAAGGAAGCGATATAATCGTTCAAGAAGTTAAATACCGGGATAACAATACCGCGGTTCACCCAGCCAAATACACCCCAACCCAAAGGAACTAAGTCGGTCATGTTATAGCCAACAGCTTCCAAGGTCTCGTAGTGGTTTGGACCAAAGTAGAAACGCATGTTGTATACGTTTTCTTTGCCTCCATTGTACGGGAGGTAAGCATTTGCTTTCGCTGTTTTAACGTGCTGCTCATCCGTGGCAGGAGCTATTTCCAGGCTCGCATTTTCAAACCCGGTTTCGTTCATTGCAATCAAAGTGCTGTTAAAGAACTGCTGTTTGAATGAGATCCATTGCAAGGCTGCATCGGCATCTTGCTTTTCGAAGTTACGTGCGCTTAGCTCGTCTACTTCATTGCCGGTATACGCATAATAAACGGTAGAACGTTCACGCTCATTTTGAATATGGCGTTCTTGCTTCGGCATTTCTATCTTCCAGTTCATGGATAGGTAGTTGGCGCTGCGCGAGATCACCTGATCGAAACCACCGGTTACCACGTCGTAGCCTACTTCGAAGCTATTCGGGTAAATGGTATAACGTTGTTCGATATAGACATTCTCATTCAACTGCGCACGCATGCTGATGGTAGCAGAATCGCCACTCAATACCGTATTGCCTGCACTAGGCTTGAAGAATAAGTCGGCCGTGCTGATTTGTCTGCCGTCTGTGGTAGCGAAGGTATAGTCTAGTTGATGCTCAGTTCCCTTAAAGAGGTATAAAGGATCTTTGATGGTATCGCCTTCGGCATTGGCTCTTTTGTATGGTTTGAGTAAGATGGAATAAGGAACACCCCCTTTGCTGGCCAATTCGATGCGAAGTAGTTCGTTTTCCAAAACCACGTGCTCGTCTGTGCCGGTACCTAAAGCGGTAAACATGCCCATACGTTGGCTGTTTTGAATTGAATCTTCTACGATGCGGATGCTATCCGGGCGGGCATCAAGTGTTACCTGTGCCTGCACCAGCGAATCTTCCTTAACTTCTCTCTGCAAAGCCGCAATGCTGTCTTGCTCGCGTTTTCTTTGTTCCAGCTCCTCAACTGTTGGCTGATTGATGAAAATTGTTCCTATTAAAATCAGGAATATCAGTGACAGCCCAATAATCGAATTTCTATCCATGGTTTTCTTGAGGGCGCAAAGGTAAATTTTTTAAAGCAGACGGCCTTCCCATTTAGCGCCGTATTTTTCGCTTTTATCGAGCCTTCATTTTCTGCTCACTTTACGGTTCTTATTCGGGCAATTTCGAACCTTCGTGCTACAAAATTTACCTACTTTTGTTAGCCTTTTTAGAAGATGAGCAGAGAAGAATTAGCGCCCTTTGTGGAAGAAGGTTCCGTAGAAGTAATTGGAGCCAGAGAACATAATCTGAAAAACATTGACGTTAGCTTTCCGCGCAACCAGCTGGTGGTCATCACCGGATTGAGTGGCAGCGGTAAATCGTCGTTGGCTTTTGATACCATACATGCAGAAGGACAACGCCGCTACATGGAGAGTTTCTCGGCCTATGCCCGCCAGTTTATGGGTAATATGGAAAGACCCGACGTTGATAAAATCAACGGACTAAGCCCGGTTATCTCCATTGAACAGAAGACAGTAAGTCGCAATCCGCGTTCAACCGTGGGCACCATCACCGAGATTTACGATTTCCTCCGTTTGCTTTATGCTCGTATTGGAAGAGCGTATTCTTATGTGAGCGGACAGGAAATGGTGCGTTTTAGCGAAGAGCAAATCAAAAACACGCTCTTGGAAAAATACGAAGGGCGGAAAATCTATTTGCTCGCGCCGGTTGTAAAAGGCAGAAAAGGACATTACCGCGAGTTATTTGAGCAACTGCGTAAGCAAGGCTATCAGAAAGTGAGAGTAGACGGAGAGGTTATGGACATGAAAGCCAAGATGCAGGTGGATCGCTATAAAATCCACGATATAGAAGTAGTGATTGACCGCTTGGAGGTAACCGAGAAGTCAAAGGTTCGCTTGAGTCAAAGTCTGCAAACCGCATTGAAAGTGGGTAAAGGCATTGTTGGAGTGGAATTGGAAGATACCGAAGTGTTTGCCTTCTATTCCAAGTTTCTCATGGACCCGGAATCGGGTATCTCTTACGACGAACCACAACCGAATACATTCTCCTTTAACTCGCCTTACGGCCATTGCCCGAAATGCCACGGTATTGGAACAGTGAGCGAAGTGAGTATGGATCACTTAATTCCAGATCCGAAAGTGAGCATCAACCGTGGGGGCTTGACTCCTTTGGGTGAATTGAAAGAAAACTGGACCTTCCAGCAATTAAGGGCCATCGCTAAAGCCTATAAATTCAGCTTAGCAGATCCGATAGAAAAGATTCCTGAAGAAGCCATGAGCATCATCTTGCACGGATCTGAAGAAACCTTTTCTGTCAACTATACCTATTCCACCGGCCGTAAGCAGGTTTACAACAGCAATTTCGAGGGAATTATCCCGATGATTGAGCGCAGCTTCCACGAGAAATCATACGATGCCATCTACCGTTGGGCTGAAGAATTCATGACAGAAACAGAATGTCCGGAATGCCATGGCGACCGTCTCAAACAAGAATCACTTCACTTCAAGGTTGGCGATAAAAGCATAGCGGAATACAGTCGCATGAACATTGGCGACCTACGCAAGGAGCTTGACGGTTTAGAAGAAAAGCTCAATGCACGCGAACAAATCATCGCTACAGAGATATTAAAAGAAATCAACGGCCGACTCGGTTTCTTGCTCGACGTGGGTTTGGAATACTTGAGTTTGAACAGTCCGGCAAAGATCTTATCCGGAGGTGAGGCGCAACGTATTCGTTTGGCTACACAGATTGGCTCACAGCTGGTTGGGGTAATGTATATCTTGGATGAGCCTTCTATTGGCTTGCACCAACGCGATAACCACAAACTTATCCAATCGCTTAAAAACCTCCGAGACTTGGGCAATACGGTAGTTGTTGTAGAGCACGACAAAGAGATGATGGAAGAGGCGGATTACGTTATCGATATTGGGCCGGCTGCCGGTATTCACGGCGGACATGTTGTGGCCCAAGGAAGCTACCAAGATATTCTGAAGGCCGATACCGTCACTGCCGCCTACCTCAACGGTAAAATGGAAATTGCAGTACCATCCGAACGACGCAAAGGAAACGGCAATACGCTCCTCCTTGAAGGCTGCACAGGCCATAACCTGAAAAACGTGAAAGCTGAATTTCCACTTGGAACCTTCATCTGCGTAACCGGAGTTTCGGGAGGAGGAAAGTCATCGCTCATCAATGAAACGCTCTACCCTATTCTGAGTCAGCATTTCTATAAATCGCATAAAAAACCGTTACCGTATAAAAAGATCAAGGGCTTGGAGCATTTGGATAAGGTTATAGAAATTGACCAAAGTCCGATTGGCCGCACACCAAGATCAAATCCGGCAACCTATGTTGGCGTTTTTGACGATATCCGTAAGCTCTTTGCAGAATTACCGGAAGCCAAAATTAGAGGATACAAACCGGGTAGATTTTCTTTCAATGTAAAAGGTGGCCGTTGTGAAACCTGCAAAGGTGGAGGCATGCGCTTGATTGAAATGAACTTCTTACCGGATGTGTATGTGCGTTGTGAAGAGTGTGGAGGCAAACGTTATAACCGCGAGACTTTAGAAGTGCGTTACCGGGGCAAATCCATTTCAGATGTATTGAACATGGACATTGAACACGCGGCAGAATTCTTTGAGAACATGCCACAGATTCACCGTAAGATTAAAGCGATGGCCGACGTAGGTTTAGGTTATATCACTTTAGGACAAAGCTCTGTTACCTTATCCGGTGGAGAAGCTCAGCGCGTGAAATTGGCTACCGAGCTTTCTAAAAAAGACACGGGTAATACCTTCTATATTTTAGATGAGCCAACTACCGGATTGCATTTTGAAGACGTGCGCGTATTGCTGGAAGTATTGGAGCAATTGGTACAAAAGGGCAATACCGTGCTTGTGATTGAACATAACCTGGATGTAATCAAAGTGGCTGATCACGTTATTGACTTAGGGCCGGAAGGTGGAACAGGTGGCGGTGAAATTATCGCCGTTGGAACACCGGAAGAGATTGTGAAAGTAAAACGCAGTTATACCGGTAAGTTTTTAAAACCTGAATTGGCTTAGTCTTTCAACAAAGGCACCCGAACGGTAAATCGGGTACCCTGCCCTTCTTTGGTTTCAAAGAAGATTTGTCCTTCACAGCTTTCAATAATCTGTTTGGATATCGCTAAACCTAGGCCCATGCCTGAGTTTTTGGTGGAGAAACTTGGCGAGAAAATTTTAGACGCAATTTCCTCCGGAATGCCACTGCCATTATCGGTAATACATACCTCAGCCCAATTGCCATTGCGGTTGATGTCTACGCTAATTTGCCCTGCTCTATCATCCGGAATCGACTGAATGGCGTTTTTAACGATATTGTTAAACACCCGCGAAAGTTGGTCTTTATCGGCCATCACGGTGAGCTGTTCATTGCCTGAAGAATAGGTAAGCGTGAGGTTTTCAGTATTGAAATACAACTCCACCACAGAGTTGATCACAGAGGTCAATTCAAACTCTTCTTTTTTGGCCGTAGGCATTTTAGCGAAAGAAGAGAATTCGGTAGCCAACAAAGAGAGGCTATCAATCTGATCAATTAACACGCCCGTAACCCTGCGGAAGGTGTCATCAATATTATCCCTACGGTCCGCCCAAGCCCGTTGCAAATGCTGTACACTTAGCTTCATTGGCGTTAGCGGATTTTTAATCTCATGGGCAATCTGTTTAGCCATTTCCTTCCACGCACCTTCCCTTTCGCCTTTGGCCAATAAATCAGCACTTTCTTCCAACTTACTCAACATGCTATTGTACTGCCGCACTAACTGCCCTATCTCATCGTTCTGCCGCCATTCCAATCGCTCATTCACTCCACCCAAGCGGGTTTCAGAAAGCTTTCTTTGAATGTAGGTAAGCGGACGCGTTATGCGCTGTGAAATGATATACGCCACCACACCCGCCAAGAGGAAAAGGAAAACATAAATATTGATGAAACTCTCCAAGAAGTCGGAAAGCTCCAATTCCAGTTCACGCTCATTGGAGAAGAATGGGATATTCAGGTAGCCTAAAAGCTGGTGTTGGCTATCAAACACGGGCACATAAGCTGCCAAGAAAAAGAGCTGTCCTATTCGCTCTTCTTGAAAGTGTTGTGATCTGGATTCCGTTTCAATCTTGGCATAAGCCGATGGATGGATCTTATTCAGTAATAGTCCGTTTTGGAAGATCCGCATCTGCGTGGAAGCCCGAAGCGTACCGTTCAAATCGTAAAAGTTGATATCTGTATTGTAATACTCGGCAAGCTGGTTCAGGTAAGCAGAAAGCTGATCCGGATAATACATCATTTGGTCAAAATGGTTTTCGTTTTCAATGGCGCCAAGCACCGACTTCACTTTGGAATCCAATCGATCAAACTGACGTTCAGCGTATTTAAACCGGATATATTCAAAGGTAAAATAGCCTGTCAGCACCATGGCCATCAATACCAAGCCAATGGTAACCATCTGAATACGGGTACTGAAAAATAGCCCACGGTATGAGCGGAAAGGCAGCATCCGTCTGAACCTCAAAGAGAACGAAGCCCATTGCCGGCGTTTAATGCCAAAACGTGCACTGGCTAAACGCATGTAGCTGAAGAAAATATTCAGCACAAATACCAAGGCAGAGAATAAGGTGAAGATTAGGAAGAGGAAAGAGAATACACTAAACGGCACCAACCATGAATCGCGTTCTTTTGAAACCACCACCATGAGCTGCCCTTCCTTCTTGGTGATGTAATGGGAGTAATTGTCTTGAATGGTGAATACCTCGTCTAAATCGTCAAAGTTATTGTTGAGCGAATACGGGAATGAACCACTTTGAGTAATTAGGTAATTGTTTTGGTAGATGGCGTAGGAGTAGCGACTCATATCCGTTTTACCATCGTCTGTCTGAGCCAAGAGCTCGGTAAAGATTTTCTCATCTTGAACAAACTTGGGTTTTAAAACGATGAATAGGTAGCCGAGTTTTCCTTCCGGCCCGCGCACTTCATAGCGAGCCATATAACCGTAACGCAGTGTTGGATCGTTGATGAAGTAGAAATGATTGCTGAGCGTACTTTGCGTTTTCGTATTGTATACCTGATCCAAAAATTGGAAAGGGTAATCGTTACGTTCTTTAAAGTGACCCCCGTAAGGGTCGTAGTCGTAGATATCAATGTCGTAGCGCGACAGATATCCTGTAAAATAGAGCTGCTTAATTCGCTTTTCCAGCTGACTTTTCAGCAAGAGTGAATTGCGGAAATAGTCAATGATAAAGCGGTCTTGTTCCAGTTGCGACTCCACCTGCAAGAAAACAGATTCAGCTCGAGGGTCTTTTGGTGAGGAAACGCGGTTTGCAATTTCCACCCGTTGGTTTCGCTCTTTATCGTGCATGCTTCGGTAGAACAAATTGCTAGCGAAAATGGCTACGATAAACAGGACGCTGATGCTTTGCTGAAAAGAGTTCTGATTTATTACCAGCTGGTACGTGATAAAGATGGCGATCCCATAGGAAACAGACTGTATCTGTAAAACCCAATCCAGCCAGCCTAAGGCATAACACACAGGCAAACTCACTAGAATACTCACCACAAAGAAGGAGAGCAATCGCCAATTACTGATTTGGTATGTTCCGGATAGTAAAACCACCATGTTCACCAGGAGGAATTGTGCCGTTAAGAACATGGCTGCGATGGTGAGACCGATGAGCGTATAGCCGCCCGATTCTAGAATTGTGGTGACATCAAAATTTAATGTCGAATCTTGAATGAGCGAGTGGATTTGACCTAAACAAACCAAAGTGAAAACGTAGGAAACAAACACCAATAATCCGGTATAACCGATCGCCTCGCGTTTTGTCAAAGTTTTGGTACGTGTTCCTCTAACGTGTGAGTTCACTCCTTTAAATGCACTAAACGCAATCAGAAACAACAGCACCGTATCAAGGAATAGGTCGCCTATGGAAGGAATGAAACTCGATCCAGAATACACATCTGTAGTGAAGAATTCGTGGGAATAGATAAAGAATGGATAGTCAAACACGAAGGATAAGACCCGAATCAGTACAATAATTCCACTTACGCTAACCCATGCCTTAAAGTAGCCAAACCTCGATTCCAATACATCAAACAGCTGCAGCAAAAAGGCCGAAAAGAGAACCAGTCCAATGAGGAGAGCCAGGTAAACATACCAACTTGTTTCATTGGCATAAGGCTCTGCAAAATGAACAAAGATTGGATTGGGTGTGAGGTTGGAAGAAATTTGTATATATCCCGACTTTGGTTCGAATCCAAAGAGGGCTTGCGAATTGATGTTCAGATCACGGTTAAACCCTTCTACCAACAGTGGGTTTTTACTCACTTGGTAGGTTCGGTAGAGCGGGTACAGCAACATGATTTGCTGATTGTTTAAGGTCTTTACCTCGTAAAAATGAATGCCCCGCTTGATGTGCGCGATGCCTGTGCCACTCGAATCAAAATAGGGCTGGATATCGCTATCTACTGCCAAGCTCGACCAATAGCGCAGCTGGCCATCTTCTTCCACCAAGGCCATGCTCCGGTTATGGCGCAAGGCATTTAGCACATCTTCTCTAAAGATTCCTGCTCGGATTAAGGCCAACAAGGTATCGTTCTCCCAAATTCGATCGAATTGGCTTTTACTGATATCCAGTTGCCGTGCTATCCGCTTTCCATATTCATCGGTGCGGTCTGTATTCGCTTCAAATTCAGATATACTTCCCATCAACGCGATGAATAGCATCGAGCTGAAGAGTGTCCACCAAATTCTAAGCGTAAACTTTTTCATGTTATTTGAGTCTTACGTCGAGCGAGTCGCGCAAGGCATTCCCTACAAAATTAAAACTCATTACAAGCAACATAATGGCCAAACCCGGAACCAAAGCAAGGTAAGCTGAATCCAATACGATATAGCCAAAATGTTCTTTGATCATTTGTCCCCAAGAGGCCACCGGGGCTTGAACCCCTAAACCTAGGAAGCTCAATCCTGCTTCGAGCAAGATGGCCGAGGCAAAATTTGCTGCCGCCACTACGGTTAAGGGGCCGGTGAGGTTAGGCAAAATATGCCTGAACAAGATGCTACCATGCCCTATTCCCAGCACCTTGGCTGATTCCACAAATTCCTTTTCCTTCAAGCTCATCACCTGACCTCTAACCAAACGAGCAACATCCACCCACATACTCATACCAACTGCTACAAAAATTTGCCAAAAGCCTTTGCCTAAAACCAGCGTAAGCGCGATGACCAAAAGCAGGGTTGGCAAAGACCAAATAACGTTGATCAACCACATGATGGCTTTGTCTACCCATCCACCGAAATAACCGGCAAGGCTACCTAAGACTATTCCTAAAAGCAGTGAAATGGCCACGGCAATCAAACCTACGGCGAGAGAAATTCGAGCGCCTAGCAGCATTCTACTGAGCATATCCCGTCCAAAGCGATCCGTACCAAGGTAAAACGTTCGGTTTTCAATATAGGCTTTAGCAAAGCTGAGACTGTCTTGGGCCAAGGGATATTGCGCTACGGCTATGTTGAGCTTTTCACCTGGGATGCCTTCGTCGAGGTAATCAAATGCATAGGGTTTACCATCATTCCAGTACCAAGAATCGATAACGTATTCTTTGAACGATGCCGGTCTGCCGGTAAAAAAATCGCTAAAACTTACCGGCTCTGTAGCGATTGGCTCCTTTAATATCCAAGCCTGAAAGCCGGGTAAGCGCGTGCTGATTTGCAATTGGATGGCGTTCGCATTCGGACTTTTATCCGGAGCGAAGAAAACAGCAAAGATTCCAAAAAAGGCAGTGAGCAGGATGAAACCCAGGCCAATCATTCCCAGTGGATTCTTGCGGTATTTCTTCCAAAAGGATAGGCTCATCCCTTCACGGTATTTAGGTAATCAAATCCTTTCGATGTAATCTGGAAACGGTAATGTTGCAATTTGTCGGTATCGTAAACAAAGCTTTTTTTCCATTGATCCGGCCCATCCGGAATGAGGATATACATCAGCTTCTTTCTCGCTAACGAACGCAGGCAGTCGCGGAGGATATACTCATCTGCAGAATACTCTTCTTTCAAGTGAAGGTATGACTCCGGGTGAAAGAGTTTATCCAGTATTTCTTCTTCAAATCGGTCTAATTCCATTATTGCTTACGCCCTTTCCACTCAAACTTAACAAATGTACCCAAAACCCCAATGACCACCACATACACAACCTGAAAGAGCTCCGAAACAAAGAAATATTTTCGCTGTTTTTCTTGGGCAAAAAATGAAAGAATTTGTCCAAAAAACACAAACTCCAAAAAGGACTTCCCTGCTAAAAATAACAAACCAGGAATAGCCCAATACAAGCTAAATGGAAGAATCAGGATGCCGCTCAGTGCAAAGCAAGCAGCGAAGTAGGCGATAAAAAGATCAAGTGTTACCCTTTTGTCTTTGTATTGGGTAGCCTTAGAAGACCACCTGCTGCGTTGTGAAAGAAAAGCTGTGAGTGAGTCTTTGGTTTCGGTATAAACAAGGGCTCTTTTGTCTTTCAAGAAATGAACAGCTTGCCTTCCATAAGTAGCATAAATTTTATGCATTAAAAATTCGTCGTCGCCACTCATTAGGTGGGCATTGTCTTCAAAGCCATTCACTTGATGAAAAGCCGATTTACGGTAAGCCAAGTTTGCACCATTACACATGTTTGGCCGATTCATTTGGATGGAAGCTGCGCCAATTGCAATGAGGCCTGAAAACTCCAATTCTTGCCAGCGGTGGAAGAAACCACCCTTCCCCTCCAATTGAACAGGACCTGAAATAAGTTGTGTAGTTTCATTGGCTTGTTCAGCGAAAGCCCTTAACCATCCCGAACCGAACTGTACATCAGAGTCGGTGCACAGTATAAATTCGTTTTGAGCGAGTTCTATACCCGTTTGAATTGCTGCTTTTTTAGCGATGCCCTTGCTCTGCACACAACGCGCCCAAGGCTGTTGTTCTGACCATGCTTTTGCTAACTGAAACGACCTATCTTCCGAATGATCATCAATCAAAATGAGTTCAACTGTAATTCCATCGCTATCCAAGTTTTCAAAACATTGAAATAACCGTGGTAGCGATTGCGCTTCATTGCGGAAAGGAACCAAAATGCTGAAACTGGCAAATTCTGGTTGTTGAACCGGAACAGACAGCTTGGTCTCCTTCCAACCTTTCATATAGGAAAGAAACAAACGAGCATACAAGAAGAATAGGATGATTCCCAGACTGCTAAGTACCCACATCTTTTGAACGGTTGAAGAGAAATAGAATTCCACCGGTTAAGGCTGGAACTAACATATTGACAAGCCAAATTGAATACGTTACACTCAAAATAATCAAGTCGTTTTGAAGGTAAGGAGCGAAGGTTTTAAGAGCTACACTTCCGCGCACCGTCACTTCAGAAATGGCTAAAGTGGGTAAAAGGGTTTGGGTTAAAAACATGGCTGCGAGCGAAACCATGGTTTGAAAAAAAGTGATATCGCTATGAAAGGCTTTAAAGAAGAAAAAATACTGCAAAGCAAAAACCAGATAACGCCCTATTGAAATCAACATCACTGAGGCTAGGCGCGACTTTTCTAACTTCTTTATCGCTATAAAATAACGCAACAACTTGCGGGGTACCTTTACCAATCGAAACAGCCAACTCAAGCGATCCAGGTTAAAATACAAAAACAGCAACGCCGATGTGGTGATGAAAAAGCTGGTCCAGGTTACCCAAGGCCAAGGATTTTGGTCGTAGAGGTAGATGATGGAAGCAAGTCCAAATAAAACCGTACAAAGCAGCTGAGCGATATTACCCGACATGGTGAGCAAGGCTCCTTCGATCTTCTTGTCTGTTTTTAGGTAAACCAATCGACCGGCAAATTCTCCCACTCTATTCGGGGTGAAAAAACCAATAAATACACCAGCCAAGATGGCTCTATAGGCAGGGAAAAAACGAACCTTTTCATAATCGGCAATCAGTAATTTCCATTTGAGGGCTTCTGCACCCCAGTTGAAAAAGACCAACGAAACTCCGATGACCAACCACGTAATATTCACTTGAACCAAACCTTCTTTGAATCGAGTGATAAAGGTGCTAAAGTCTTCTTTCAGAAAGAGTTCATTGTAGAGTAATGCAATGGAAAGGGCAAATACTGTGAATTTCAGTATTTGAATAAAGAGCCTCTTATTGAATTTCGCTTTTAGCCTTTTCAAATTGCCTTAACTTTGTCTGAGATGAGTAATACGGCAAGCTATGATAAAATCATCCTTGGCATCGACCCGGGAACAAATATAATGGGTTATGGCTTGCTTGGCTGCAAGGGTAAGCAGTTTGAGCTAATTAACAGTGGTGTAGTACATCTGGGCAAATTGGATAACCACGCCTTAAAGCTTCAAAAGATCTTCGAGCGAACCCTCTACCTCATCGATACCTATAACCCGGATGAGTTGGCTATTGAAGCCCCATTCTTCGGTAAAAACGTACAATCCATGCTCAAGTTAGGCAGGGCACAAGGCACTGCCATGGCGGCTGCCTTATACCGTAACATGCCCATCTTTGAGTATGCTCCTAAGAAAGTGAAGTCGTCCATCACCGGTAGTGGAAATGCCTCCAAAGAACAAGTAGCGGCTATGCTTCAGACTTTATGCAAATTTGAAGAAATGCCGGCTTACCTCGATGCCACCGATGGTTTGGCTGTAGCTGTATGCCATTTCTTCCAAGGAACGGCAGTCAGCACGGGCTTAAATACCAAGAAAAAGACCGCAAAAAAAGGAAGCTGGGATAGCTTCCTTAAAAATAATCCGGATCGAATCGTTTAATACTTTTCTCGAATGGCGGTAGCCATCGCTGCTAGCTCATCTTGACTAGGATTCAATTTCGCTCGTGTAAAATTGCAATCGTCCATTTTATTGATTGGAATAAGATGCACGTGTGCATGAGGCACTTCCAAACCAATAACTGCAACACTAACCTTTACACAAGGAACAGTTAGTTTAATGGCCTTCGCCACTTGCTTAGCGAAAACATGAATGGCAGCCAGTTCATCATCTTCCATGTCGAAGATATAATCCACCTCTTTTTTGGGGATGACAAGGGTATGTCCCATCACCAAAGGGTTAATATCTAGGAAGGCTAAAAATTGATCATTCTCTGCAATTTTATGGCAAGGAATTTCACCGGCAATGATTTTAGAAAAGATTGTAGCCATTACCTGCCGATTTCCAATACTTCCAATTGAATGATACCTGCAGGTACCGATATCTCAGCCTTGTCTCCCACTTTTTTACCTAATAAGCCTTGGCCTATTGGTGAAGAAGAAGAGATTTTACCCGTTTTAAGGTCGGCTTCTTTTTCGGTTACGATGGTATAGGTTAAATCCTTGTTGGTTTTTAGGTTCTTCACCTTAACCTTGCTCAGAATCATAACCTTCGAATTATCCATTTTGGATTCATCCAAGACACGGGCTCTAGAGAGCAAATCTTCCATCTGTGCAATCTTGGCTTCAAGCAGGCCTTGTGCTTCTTTTGCCGCATCGTATTCTGCATTCTCCGACAAATCTCCTTTGTCTCGAGCTTCGGCAATCTGTTGTGAAATGGAAGGACGGTCGACGGTTTTCATCTGATGAAGCTCTTGCTTCAGATTATCCAGACCTTCTTGAGTGAAATATTGAATGTCTGCCATAGTATTCTCTTTTTGTGTGTTATCTAAGGGCTCTAAAAAAAAGAAAAGCCCCGGGCTAACCCGGAACTTTCCTCGAAGATATTAATAATTCTTATTAGTCTTTATCGGCAAGCAATAAACGCACGCCAAAAGTGTGAATTCCATTAAATGGATTGGTGCTGCGGTAAGCATAGTCAAATCCAAATTTATTGTCGTTCTTCTTTGACAAAGGAATATCAATGCTAAATCCACCGGCAAAACCAGTTAATGCAGTTGTTCTGCCTTCCGGTCCTAATTCTTGGAAGATGCCGTCTTCATAAGCATATCCTACACGGAAATGAAGGAAGTTTTTGTAGGAATACTGTGTTCCCAAAACAAACTGGTTTTTGGAGAATGAATTCGATACAAAGTTTGCTGCAGCAGTCAATTTGTGGAAATAAGTATTGGAATCAGAATCCAAACGGAAATCGTAAGATGCTCCGATATTTACCTGTGACGGTAAGTTAAAAGTAGCAACACGGTTCTCTACGGTATTATCGTAGTTGTTGTTTCCGTTGATTCTAGCTTTGATGGATAGACCGTCGCCACTGAACTTCATATCCGGACCCACGTTTCTTACGCTGATACCAAATTTGATGTCGTTTTGTTTGATGCTCTTTCTTCCCGGCTTGGTAGAGGTTTGGTACTGTACACCGGCGTCTAAAGCAAAACCTGAAGCAGTAACGTCTTCAATTGCTTGGTTTACCACCTTTACCTGCAAGCCACCACTGATAGAGTTAGAGAATTGCTTCGCATAACCCAATCCTAAATTGATGAACTGCGGGGAGAAAGTACCGATACCGCCATCCGGGTTCTCTACTGTTGTACGTTCAATTTCACCGAAACTGAAGTTGTTGATTGATAGAGACAATGCTCCACTTTCACCAACACGTTGAGCGATACCAAAGCTATTGATATTGATACCGGTTGGAACTAACCAATTGGTACGTGAAAAAATAACTTCGGTTTTCGGGGTATAAGCCAATCCGGCAATGTTTAACTGTGAGGATTCCAAGCCGCGTACACCTGCAGTATTTACGCCATTCCAACCGGACAAACGTCCGTAGCTGTGAATAAGCAACTCGGTAGCACCCGCTTGACCAGCACGGTCTGGATTACCTGCCTCTGCCTGAAAAACCAGGCAGGCGGCAGCTAATACGCTTAAACTTCTTTTTATAACTGTATTCATTGTTTCGTTCAGCTAAGGTTAATATTAGAAGGAGTCGAGGTCAATCTGACGCATTACACCGAACCACTTCACTGTTTTCTCACCAAGATCACCGGCGTCGATATGAACAATGTACATACCTGATGCAATTGGCACATTCACTTGGTTTTTCAAATCCCAATCAACATAAGTTGCTTCATCGTCTTTCTTAATCTGACGAACCAATGTCCCGTTTACGGTAAATACGTTGATGGTGCACTTGTTAGGAAGGTTGGTGATTTTCACCCTGTTATCCAACTGGCTACCTTCATACTGAGAGTAAGCATAGTAAGGATTCGGAACAACTTTAATTAAATCCAACGCATTCTTACCTGCCTCTTGGCTCACCTGTGGAGCAATATCAGCAGTATTGAAGCGGTAGTATGGCATATTATTGTTCTGAGGTGTTGCACCTGCGTCACCATTGTAAGTTCCGTATTGTCTCTTCACTTGCAGACGGATTTTAACCTCTGTTGGAGGAACACCATCTTTCATGGAGTAACCTTGAGCAATAATTGGAGGCATTACCCACATTGCTTGAGCAAATACACGACGGATTTCATTGCTGCTTCCAGTATTCAATTTCGTCAAGTATTCATTTCCTTCATCGTATACCGGTCCGGTATAGCCTGCGAAGTTTTTGCGGCCCATCAAGTAGATATAATGTTTACCACCAATTGAAACGTTAGAACCGGAAGTAAAGTTAGATGTAGGGTTCCAGATCATGTCGCTACCATTCTCACCAGATAAGTAAGAATCTTCACCGAACATGATGTTCATACGCTCACCTGTTTCCAAGTTGATTGCGTAACCTGGGAACCAGCTACGGCCGGTTTCGCCGTTTGTCATCGGTTTTAAGTCAATATCCAAAGAAGGGCTTCTTCTTGGGCTATGTTTAGGTGCATTACCTAAAGCCAAAGCTGGATCTTCAGACATTTCAAGTACAACGGCTCTAGTCCATTTTGTGCGATCTGGAGTTAATACAAACTCAACACTTTGCAAGTCGGAAAGGCGGTTGTCGAAACCTACCTGGCTACCTGCGTAGGCAATACCATAAGTAGCGTTAGTTGGAGTTGAGTAGATCGCTCTTGAAGCCAAAGCATAAGGAGCAATGATTCCACCTAAGATTCTTTCGTAACGTTCGAATGGATCCATAGACTCACCTCCGATATCGAAGTCGTCTGTATAATCTTTTGCGTTAAAGCTATTATTACGTCCGCGGTTACCTGAACGAATCCAGTTTAACCAAACAATGTTACCGTCGTTATCAGGTAAACCTGTTAACCACTGTCGAGCATCATCTTGCCAGATAATTTCAGCATCGATAAATCCGTTCGCATCATCAAGTTCATTCAATGGGAAGCCTGGGCTAACCGCTTGAACAACGCTTACAGAAATACCCCATTTCGCAATTACTTGTTCGTTTAGTACGTGGATATCACGGTCTGAGAATACGGTATCTTGATCTGTCGTATTGATTAACATCCAAACAGTTTCTTCATCAATCAATGAATCAGATCCTTGACCGGCTGTTAATGTTGAATCAATCATTCTGAATTCAAAGTCTGCTACCGGTACTTTTAATGGATCAACCACTTTAATGTTTACCGGACCATGTCCTCCCAAGTAAATTGGAGTTTTAGCGACGTATGGTGCTCTTAAGATTTCAGAAATGGTTTCATTGGTTAAGCGAAGTGAAACGCCACCGTTTCCTTTACCTTCAATACGCTGAATACGCGGACCGTCTTCGTAACCAGCCACAGACTGAATACCACCTAATTTAGGTTCAGTTTTGTGTGGGATACCACGGTAAGTCACAACGTTCAAACGACCTTCCAAATATTGAACCGGTTCGTTTGGATCGTTCACACAAGTAGCGTAAGCCAAAACTACGTAGTAGTAGCTCTTGAAGTTTACAAGTTGGGTATTACCTGTAGCGAATAAGTCATCCTCTACTTTGAATGAGTGTTGAATACCTAAGTTGGCACCGTCTACTTTAATTTTTGGAATATTAACTCCAAGGTCCGGATCCAACTCTTGGTTGATTACTCGAGCATACTCATCTCTAAGGTCAACTTGGTAAGCTAGACGAGCTCTCTCAATGTTATCCAATTCACCGGTACTTACCAATGCATCGCGCAACTGGTAAATTTTATACCCTTGGAAACGGTAGTTCAACATACCATTTGATCCTTCAGTTGAAGCAAAGAAGTTCTCAATGTCCTTCAATTTTCTAGTAGAATCAATCATGGTAATAACCAATTCTCTATCCAATTCTTGAATAGACAAGGTTGGTGCTGGAGGACCATCAGGAATTTGGAACTTGTTATTGAAGAGTTTCTGTGCTTTATCTGATGCCAATTTCAAGAGGTTCAATGAACCTGTTGCACCACCGGTAGTGGTCTTAGCCCAAACAACACCCACTGTAACGTAGTTCACTGCACCTGGCTTCAGGTTAAATGGACCAGCTGATTGCAAGTAGCGACGGTCACCCGGTGTGTTACCGGCAGATTTCTCATGCCATGAACCCGGGTTGGTTGGATCGCCTGGGAACATGTAGCTGGTGATATTACCTTGTTGGTAACCGTTACCTTGATCGGTGATGAATGAACCATCTTTCCAGATACCTCTTAAGTAACCATAGTAGTGTTCAGCAGTTACCGGGTTACCGATAACAGAGAAGTCGTTATTGTAGTAAACGAATTTGGTCAAACCAATTTCATTACCTGCTGAGTCACGTGGACCTTCAAAGAAGGTAGTACCAACTGAAGGTGGGTTCAAGCCGTAACCCAAGATACCTTCATCATCGTCATCACCGTTATAGCAGAAACCTAAATTTCTAGCGGTATCCACACCTACGTAGTCATCAGAATAGTTACCTAAATCCGCGTCAACCCATTGTCCGAAATAGCAATTTCTAATTTCATCGAATGAACGGTTGGTGATTTTGGTTTTGTAGAAGGTCATGTTATTCACCTCGTCGTTTGTAGCGAAGGCAAATGCAATAGTCTGCAATTCAATACCAATTGGAATACCACCTGTTTCAGTGTGAATGTTTCCTTTGTCATTGTAAACAAAGAACAACATTTGGTCAGGCTGATCTTTTGGTAAGTTTCTATCTGCCGGTCTGGTTGGATCCAAAATAGGGTAATCCATGTTGTTTGGATCATAAGCACCATCCCCGTCAGCATCAAAGAATGGAGCTAAGATTTTAGGTTCTCCATAAAACTGATCACCGTTACCTGGATAAGTAAGGATGTCATCAGGTGCTGTGCTGGCATCTCCTGCATCAACATAGTCTTCAATATCCTGACGTTGAACTTTCCAAATCTTGTCGTAAGCACGGCAACGGCTTTGGTCAATTTCTCCAGAGGTTGTATCCAACGGACCAGGGAAATAATCGGAACCACCCTGACGGTAAGTCATGGCGGCCACCTTTAAGTTACCTCCTACGTCAACACCACCTACCCAGATTGCTCCGGCAAACATGGAGTTTTTACGGATACTTCCTTCGGTGGTAACCTTTGGAATCTCGTAGCGTGCTACTGAGTTCAAATCCCACCACATGTCGCCACCGTTCAAAATACGGGCACGCACGTTGTTAATGTCAATATCTACTTGGAAAGTAGCCGGTAAACATCCGGCTGCCTTACGTTGTAGCAGATCGCTTCCTCCCTTTCTAGAGGAGCCGCCTATAATTTCTTTCGCAGAGCTGGTTTGAATACCGGCCGTCGCGAATAAGGCGAGTGCTAATCCTTTTATAATTATGCTTTTCATGGTTTTTTTCTCCTTAATCAAATTGGTTTTAGAAATCCAGTTTAATGTTTAATCTGATTCTCCTTGGTAACCCGTAATAACCAGGATTAGCGAGTGCGGTATTGTAAAGGTCAACGAAAGACTCAGCGTTTACAGCTGCTTCTACTGCTTGACGACCGATTGCTGAGTTCAAGTATCCATCAGTTTCAGCAGATCCGGTGTATGGGTGGACAGCGCGGATGTTTTGAATATTGAGGAAGTTCTGAACCCATAGGGTGAACATCAGTCGGCCATATTTCACTTGACCATCTTTGTTTTTACCTAACTTAACTCTGTAGCCTTTGTAAATCTGCATATCGTTCTGCAATTGCCATGGTAAACGAGATCCGAAAGGTGTTCCTTTTATCGGACTTCTTACCACTACTCCTGCTTGAACGTTTGGAGTTGGATTTTGGTTGGCTGTGTATGGCAACCCAGAGAAAGCATTTAAGATCATACCGATACCGGCGTTCTCAAAAATCTTCTTACCCTTTACGATTGGGCCATTGTAGTCTTTTCCACCTTGGTACTCAAAGAACAAGTTCAATTTCACGTTGTGACGGATATCGATGTTCAATGGGAATAGGTTACGCAAGTTTGGTTGACCAGCAGAAATCAAAGACTGTTGAGAGTTTGTTCCTGAACCGGTACCATCTGCATACTGCAAGGTATAGTTCGCATCCATGTTCAAGTTACCTGCGTCACGTAATTCGTATTCGATACGGAAGCCTTTAATGGTAGCAAAGTCAATGTTTGCGTAAGAAATATAGTGGTTAGGGTATGCGTAGTTGAAGCGGTAAGCCTGAATCAAGTTACGCTGCTCACGGTAGTTAGCGATTAAGCTCAAACCAGAGTTATCAGTCAATTTCTGTTTGAAACCAATCTCGTAATCGGTAGTAACCTGAGGTTTCAAATCCGGGTTATTCAACACGTTGGTTGGAGTATAACGCAAGTAATAGAAATCGTTGATTGGAGTGAAGATATTACTTGGGCGCTGAGCGATAACGTCGTAGTTAGCGAAGAAACGTGCTTCAGAACTAATTGGGAAGTCGAACCAAATACGTGGCAACACGTTGATTTGTGGCTCGTATGATTTAAACGATGCTGCACCTACAACTTCGTTGTCAGCATCAACCAAATAAGGCTGAATAGTACCACGTGTGGTTGCGTTAGCTAACAATACAGGGTCTTGAATTTGAATACCGTCTTTGTTATACCATACGTTGTTGTTACGGTAACCCACAATAGCAGTAGGGTTATTGGTATTGTTAACGTATACGTAGTAATCTTCGTTTACACCACCTGGATGTGAAACCGCATTACCGTTCAATTCTTTTACCTCACCAGCTGTGCGGATTGGGTAAAGTGAGAATGGATCTCTCAATACAGGTTGGTTCGCATCAAAACGCTCAATACGCAAACCGATACGGAAGATCAGGTCTTTAAAGGCAAATTTATCTTGAATAAATGCTGCAGTGTAAATTGGCATGAAGGCACCAATTGTGCGGTTTTGAGGATCTTCAGTAAAGGCTTCGATGCTTTTCTTGCCACGAACCTTGTTGCCTAAGTAATCGTAACCGTAGTAAGTAACGATGGAGTTACCGTTGTTTAATAACTCATCAGCACTGAACATATCTAATCTGAAATCTGAAGGACTGTATGAGTTAACATCAATCAAAGTAGAGTTGTTCACCGGATTTCCGTAAACATCCACTTGGTTGTTCTCAATCAGGTACTTTCTAAAGTTTCTATCGAATGTAGATTGAGTGGTAGGATCGATAACTGCATTAAAACGAACGGTATCTTTAAATACCCCGTTTTCGTCGTATTGGAAAATTGGATTGCTTTCATCTAAACGCATTCCATTACCAACTCTCGCAGACAACTGCCACATCAATTGCCACAAATTATTTGCACCAACGCCATAACCGCGAGAAACACGTTGCTCGTAGTAGATACCGAATTTCAAATCGTGGCCTTTGATACTAGCCTCACCTACTGCGTTCAATGAATACTGCTCGCTTTGCGACTTGCTATAACCTGAAATGATGGTACCCACGTTAGTCCACATGTTGGAGTAAATTCCGATTGGGTTACCACCATTCACCAAACCTGCCTGGCTAGCTCTCAATTGAGAGAAGCTTTGTACACGACCATCAAGATAGTCGTAGTAGTTTGAGGTATAGTTAGCACGAATAGGGTTTTTGGTATTGGAACGATCGAAAGCGTAAAGTGTATCAGCGAAACCGTTTTGTTTGAAGTAGTTCTTCATCCAAATGGTATCTCCATCTACAATGTATCTGTCGCCACCGCCGTTAGGACCATCACCTGTACCGGTGTATTCAAAAGATGGTCTGTAGTAAGTTTTGAATTGACCTACATAACCGTAATCAAAGATACGATCTTGGTGAACCGCGTCTTGTTGTGTTTGCCAAGTAGACTGGTATTGCAAACTCACTGAGTAGAATGCTTTGTCAACCAGACGCTTTTTAACTTCTTTTTTGCTTGGGTCTACCGGAGCAACCAACTTTTGAGTGAATGTTAAGTAACTCAATAAGCTGGTGGTAAGGGTTTGAGCGTTATTGCTATAGTTGAAAAGTGAGTTTCTATAGCTATAACCTACGTTATTGATGTGGTTAAAAGTACCACCCATAATGATGCTGATGCGATCATTTGGTGCGAAGTTGATATCACCTACTAAGTTCACTGAATAGGTAGGGATATTCAATTTGGCCGATACTTTCTCCAAATCATCTTGTGTAATGAACTCAGCACTAGGCACGAAACCTGAACCAATTGGAGAAAGACGCAATGGCGATTCTTCCAATTCTTTCAACTTCGCATCTTTAACTTTCCAGATTCCGATAGCGGATGGAGAGTTATCAGCAGAATAGTTGAAGTTACCAGCAAAGGAATAACCTAAGATGGCTCTTTCGTTTTGTTTGCCTTTGTTTTTAATGTACAACGGACCGGTGAAATAGGTCTCAATCTGATTGAAATGGTACTTGTCGAACAAGCTAGAAGTAATTACTTCGACACCACCTCTGAAACGGGTTGATGGCGGAGGAGTAGTAATCGTAATCGCACCACCGGTAAAGTCACCGTATTCAGCAGGGATACCACCGATAATTACGTTGGTCTGCCCAATACCGTTCTGTGGTAAGGAAGTTACGCCAATTACACGAACACCGTTGATGTAGTAAGCCGTACCTGAAGAACGAGCTCCACGGAAGCTTGGTGTTCCTCCATCCAAACTAAATACACCTGAACCCAGGTTAGCGATGGAGTTTGTGTTACGGTTTGGTACTTTCTTGATTTGATCTCCATCCAAAGTTTTACCGTTATCGTCAGCCCGGATAATCGGGTTACGGTATTCTTTGATTTTAACCTCATCAATTTGCACCCCTGCCTCGTCCATTTCAATGTCGAGGAAGGTAATTTGATCCGGTTTTACCAATACATCTCTGATTTCCACTTTCGCATATCCTACGAAAGAGGCCAACACAGTATACTTACCCGGTACCAAGGCGGAAATGGAATATTTACCATCCAAATCACTAACCGCTCCACCCGCGTTATAACCATTCAATTGAACGGCGATATTCACGAAATCAAGGGTTTGCTTGGTTTTTGCATCTTTTACAACACCACGGATTTCACCCCTCTGCGATTGCGCAAAGGCCGTAGATGTAAGCAAAAGAAGAAAGATTAAACTTGCGTAAAGCTTCCTAATCATACTAGTTATGAGTTAATTATAAAATTCGATAAGCGGTATTTTACAGGCGACCAAAATAAGACTAGTTTAACCAATAATCCAAGCAAGGTCTGGTCAAATTTCATCTTCACTTAACATGGCACTAATCTTAGAGAGAAGGACTTCAGCGATTTTTTTATAAGATGAAAAGGTCCAACCGGCTACATGGGGAGTAAAACGCACCTTCGGGTGAGCTTTTAATCGCTCAAAACGATCTTTCTCCTCAGTATTCAGCTGTGCAATCTTTTCATTTTCCAATACATCAAGTCCGACTCCCAGGATAATACCCTGTTCCAATCCCCACAAAACGTCTTGCGTTTTCATGATTCCACCACGTGCAGTATTTAGCAAGAAAATTGGTTTCGCTAGCGATTCAAGTAGCTGTTTATCAATTAAATGCTCATTACCGCCTTCCAATGGAACATGGAAAGACAATACGTCGGCCTGCTTCAAGACCTGTTCGAATAACGCTGGCTCTGCACCATAGGTTGGAATGATATTCGGATTTTTATCAAAGTAAATGACGTTGGAATCGAAACTCATTAATCGTTTTGCAAACTGAGATCCTGTATTACCGAAGCCAATTATTCCAATACATAATTCAGAAAGTTCGTAACCACGATTCCCTTCACGGTCCCACTTGCCTGACCGAATCTCGGCATCAGACTTACCTATGTTTCGGCATAAATCCAATAAAAGACCCATCGCCATTTCAGCCACAGCATCTCGATTTCCTTCAGGTGCATTAATGCAACGAATACCCTTCTCCTTGGTAGCCACTAGATCAATATTATCCATTCCGGCTCCCGCACGAGCCACAAATAATAGCGAAGATCCAGCATCCAAAATTTCTCGATCGATTTGAATTTTAGATCGGACCACTAACCCTGTATAAGATGCCAACTGGTTTAGAACATCTGCTCGGGTAATATCCGGTCTATAATCAAAATCAATGTTTAGTTGATGAAATCCTTCCATCAAAGCGGAATGTATATCATCAACAATGAGAATTCTGTGCCTCATAAGGTTATGATATGTCAAAGAACGGAATTCTTCTGACTTCCACCCAAGTCAGTAGAATAACGGGTTTGACAGCTAAACGAGTGAATAAATGAAATGCGTTGCATCATGCCCAAAGATTCATTTCCCTAAGGTGAATCTCTTCCGGGAAAAAGATTCGGGCGGTCTGTTCAAAGGATTCTGTAAAGTCAGAAACATAAAACTCATGTTCTCCTTCCCTGTTATCGGATAACAGCTTTTTGGAAGTAAGTTCTTGTTGCACCGCTAATGCCACGGCGTGTGCTGAATCTAAAATTTGCACCTTGCCTTTGTAGTAGTTTTCAATCTCCTTTTGAATCAACGGATAATGGGTGCAGGCCAAGATTAAAGCATCGATGTTATCCAGATTCTTTTTAGCGAGGTATGAATTGATGATGGTTTGGGAGATTTTATTATTGAAAAATCCCTCCTCAATCATCGGTGCTAGTAATGGGGTGGCTAATTCTGTAGATAGTAGTTCAGGATGAGACTTAAGTATCCGTTTGGTATAGACGCGTGTGCTAACTGTTCTTTTGGTAGCAATAACACCAACCTTCTTAACAGTTTGTTGTTTTCCCAATTCCTTAACTACAGGGTCAATCACGTTAATTGGAATAGCCAAGCGGCCACATGCCTTTTTCACTTCATTAAAAGCAACAGCAGAAGCGGTATTGCATGCAACTACCACCATTTTGCAGTCTTTGCCCAGAAGAAAATGGCTTATCCCCTTAGCATAATGTTGAATAGCCTTAGCAGATTTGTCGCCGTAGGGTAAATGTGCTGTATCACCGAAGTATACAATTCGTTCATTAGGCAATAGCTTTTGAATAGCATTAGCTACTGTAAGGCCGCCAATACCTGAATCAAATATTCCTATGGCTTGTTTTTTTGATTGCATAAAAAAAGCCGTCTTATCGACGGCTTCAAAATTGCGAAAATTCTTTCTATTTAGTGCTCAAGCCTAATTTCTTGCGCACCGCATTCATCAAATTGTCTTTCTCTGACATATGCCAAAACAAATTTGAACCTGCATCTACAATGAAATCGTATTTCTGTTCCTTACTCACCTCTGCACATGCATTTTTCATTTTAGTGATTAAAGGCTCCATTAATTTATTTTGGTATTCCATGAGCTCCTTTTGCGCATTCTGACTGAAAGTCTGAATGTTCTGGTACATGCTCTCCAATTCATTTTGAGCTAATTCCAAGTATGATTTTGGGATATCTGGTTTAGCTTGATCTCTTTGAAACTTGGTTGACTTAGCATCAAGTTCATCCTGCATGCTTGAGATAGTCTTTTTATACTCTTCACTACGTTTGTTAATTTTAGTTAGCACAGAATCATACTCCGGCATTTCTAACAATAAGCTATCCCCGTAAATGAAGCCGATTTTAGACTGGGCTTCCGCAAAATTCTGCGCTGCAAAAATTACAAAGGCCAGCAGCAAGGCTCTCATCATTGTTTTCATCGTTTGCAATATTACATTTAATTCTTCGGTGATTCATCAGGTAAGTCAGGATCCCCTCCGCTATTGTTGGAGTTTCCCTTTTTATCTTCTGATGGAGTAATCCCCATTTCTTCTAACACTTCATCACTCCGGTCGTATTTAGGGTTTGTAAATAACATACTCACCGAACCGGCCTTATCAAATATGAAATCCAGTGCATTGTCTTTTGCCACCTTCTGGATCGCATCAAAAATTTTATCTTGTATTGGCTTTATCAGTTCCTGTCTCTTTTTGAACAGTTCTCCGTTAACACCAAATTTATCTTTCTGAAACTTCGCTAAATCCTTTTCTTTTAAATCGATGGCACTCAGTCGTTGTTTCTTAACCTCGTCTACCAAGAAGATTTTCTCGGCTTCGTAATCCGATTTCAATTTCTGGATTTCAGCTTTCTTCTTTTCAATGTCCTTCTGCCATTCCTGTGCCAACAAGTCTAGCTGCTTCTGTGCACTTGCATATTCTGGCATCTTACCCAGAATATACTCTGTATCAACATACGCAAAACGTTGCGCTGAGGTTGGAGCCACGTAGCAAAAAATTGCCAAAAGAATTAAAACTATCTTTTTCATGGTTAATAGGTTTTAAAATTGCTGGCCAATAAAGAAGTGGAATTGACCTTTGTTGGACGTAGGCGAGTATGGATTCGTATCAAAGCCATAACCGTAGTCCAAGCCAAGCAAACCAAACATAGGCAAAAATACACGAACCCCAGCACCTGCAGAGCGAAGCAGGTTAAACGGACTATAATCTTTGCCATTCAAGAAGTTGTTTCCAGCTTCAGAAAAGATATGTCCGTAAATAGTTGCTTGCGGATTTAAGCTTAATGGGTAACGTAGCTCAGCTGTAAACTTATTGTAGATGGTTCCGCCAATTTGGGTATTGGTCGCCAAGTTAATTGGAGTAACGGAGTTATCGCGGTATCCACGCAGGGCAACAAGTTCACGCCCATCTAGGTTAAAGCCGATCAAACCGGCACCACCCACATAAAAACGTTCAAATGGAGAACTTCCAATAGCGGAATTAAAGTGACCTAAGAATCCGAATTTCGCTTGGGTAGCTAAAACCAATTTGTCAAATAGTGTGGTATACCAAGCCGCCTCAAACTTCCATTTGTGGTATTCAATCCAGCGGTATTTCTCTTGCTCAGTCGCATTGGAATAATCTTTACCGCTCAACAATGAGAACGGTGGTGTGATTTGTAGCGACAAAAGGAAGGAAGATCCACTTCGTGGGTAAATTGGCTGATCTACCGAGTTACGACTCAAGGCAATTCTCAAGTTAACGTTATCCGATGTTCCGGAAGCGAATGAGAATACGCTATTAAAATTATCAAGTACGTATCGTTGGTAGGTCAATCCATAACTGATGGAGAAATAATCGTCAGGCCATTTCAATAAGCGACCTAAACCTACGGTAACACCTGTAATGGTAATCGACTGTCTATTGTCCTCTCCTTTTCTAACTCCATTTGTTTGAATAGAGCGGAAAACGCTTACCGAAAACGATTGCGGTCTTTTACCTCCAAACCATGGTTCTGTAAAGGAGGCATTATAAGATTGGAAATAAGTTCCATTAGACTGTGCACGAATACTCAATCGCTGACCATCACCTGCTGGAATAGGGGTCCATTCTCCCCGTTTGAACATTTTCTTGGTTGAGAAATTGGTCAAGTTTAATCCCAGTGTTCCTACTACAAACCCAGCTCCAAAACCTCCGGATAATTCAATCTGATCTGAAGGACGTTCTTCAACTGTGAATTCAATATCTACTGTCCCTGCTGTATAGTTCGGTTTTGGATTAACGTCAATCTTCTCTGGATCAAAGTAACCAAGCGCGGCCAATTCTCTAACAGACCTTTGAATGTCTGAACGACTGAATTTCTGCCCAGGTCTAATTCTTATCTCTCTGAGAATAACATAGTCGCTGGTTTTAGTATTGCCGCTAACTGTTACCTTGTTTACAATTGCTTGTGGGCCTTCCGTAATTCGAATTTGAATGTCAATGCTATCATTTTCTACACGGACTTCAACCGGTACAATGTTAAAGAAGAGGTAACCATCATCCATGTAAATCGATGAGATGTCTGAGCTGGTTGGACTCATAAAGAGTCTACTTTCCAACCTGGCGATATCGTAAACGTCACCTTTTTTAATACCCAACAAAGTATCCAAGAACCCTGAACGGTACTTGGTATTTCCTTGCCAAGTGATGTCCCTAAAGTAATACTTAGCGCCTTCCTCAACCCAAATAGTGATACCCACACGGTTATCCGCCGTAGGGTAAATAGAGTCCTTAAGAATCTTGGCATCTCTATAACCTTTGGTATTGTAATAGGCCACTAAGCCTTTTTTATCTTCACGGTAAGCTTCTTCAACAAATTTGGAACGTTTAAAACGGAAGAGAAATTTCTCTTTAGTTTCGCCTAAGGCCCTTTTAAGTTGACGGTCTGTTAGGCCTTCATTTCCTTCAAACTGAATTTCTGATATTTTCGTTCTATTCCCCGGATCAACGTCAATAACAAGGATAACCATGTTTTTTCTGTCGGGAGCAGCAACAGTGCTGAGCGTCACTTTTACATTGAGGTAACCTTTATCGATATAATGTGTCTTTACTTCATTTTCTGTTTTTTGAAGCAAATTTTCGGTCACCATATCCCCTCCTTGGAGGCTTAACTCTTCTCTTAAGTTTTTGGCTTTGGATTTCCGAAGTCCCCTAATTTCAAATTCATAGAGCCTTGGATTCTCCTTCACTTTAAAACGCAGGTAAACCTTGTTCTCTTTAATCTCATCCAAGATAACTTGAACGTCAGTAAACAGTTTTTGATCCCATAGCTTTTGAACTGCCATGGTTATTTCATCACCCGGAATGGTAATTTTTTGACCTGTATAAAGTCCTGTAAAAAGTTTTACAATGTTAGGGTCAAGGTAGTTAACCCCGTCTACTTGAATGCCGCCAATCTCGTATTTCTTTGGTGTTTGAAAATTAAGCGGGAGGTAAGGGTACAATTCCGTCTTTCCCGTGTCAAGCTGCGCATTGACGGAAAAGAAGGAGGTACAGAAAAGTAGGGCAAGGAGAATTCTCGCTAGTTTTTGCATCATGAGCTGGTCTGTTCGCTGGTTTTTCCGAATCTTCTTTCTCTTTTTTGATAATCAAGTATTGCCCTATATAAATCATCCCTTCTAAAGTCGGGCCAAAGTATGTCAGTAAAGTAAAGTTCGCTGTAAGCAATTTCCCAAAGCAAGAAATTGCTAATGCGTAATTCACCACTTGTTCTGATTAATAACTCGGGTTCCGGGATATTATGAGTCGACAAATATTTAGTGATAAGTTGGTCATTGATATCATCTGATTTCAATTGTCCATTGAAAACATCTTCAGCTATTTGTTTAACAGCTTTAGTGATGTCCCATTTGGCTGAATAACTCAAAGCGAGCACTAGGGTCATCCCATCATTTGAAGAAGTTTCTTTTATCGCATCATCTAAGTTCTTCCTGCAAGAATCCGGTAAGGACTCCAGATGACCTATGGCATCAAGGCGGATATTATTCTTATTGAGCGTTGGTAATTCCTTCTGAATTGTTTTAACCAAAAGGTCCATCAAGGCATTTACTTCTGCTTGTGGTCTTGACCAGTTTTCGGTTGAAAAGGCATATAGGGTTAAGTACTTTACTCCAAGCTCCGCACAAGCCTCAGCCGTTTCACGAACTGCTGTTACACCATGTTGATGTCCAAAAATTCGGAACTTACCTTTTCCCTTTGCCCACCTTCCATTGCCATCCATGATAATGGCAACGTGTTGAGGCAACTTCTCCTTTACAATCTGTTCCTTTAAGTTCATTACGGACAATCAGCGCAAATTTAAAACGCGAAAATAAGCTTTCAAGCTAAACTATACTCAGTAATTTGAAAAGCCGCAACGAATTGGGGTAAATCGATAAGATAATGTGATTCCAGCCATTAGGTACCAATCCTTGGCATTTGGGTTTCCACGAAGGTCTCCGGAATCTGCTTTTCTTTCAAAAGGCTCCACTCCCGCTGACCGATCCGACAATTGCACGGCCGTATTGCCTTGCTTTTCCAAAAGAAGTGCAAAATCGGGATACGTTTTACTTACATCATCCAAGTAATCCGTAAAGGTTTTTCTAAATCCTATTTCAGCACCTAGAACCCAATTCTCCGTGAATGCAATTCTATACCCAATACCCAAAGGGATTGAGATTCCGGCAAGAAGGTAATTTCTTCCCCCATCCAACTTCTGACCTTCCGTGCCATAACGATGCAGTTCTACGATTGTCCCGTTATACCGTGTTTTCGGATTAAAATAAAACACATTTAAACCGGTAAAAACATAAGGGGTAGACTTGTGTTCTCGCGGACGGATTCCAAACTTTCTATAATTGAATTCAAGTCTATTATCCAATTCCCAAATAGGCGAGAAGAAATCTAAGTTTCGATTTTTGTACTCCGAAAAATTGTAATCACCTCCACTAATTTTAGCGTAGTTGATACCGAAGCGGTATGACCACGTTGAAGTGAAGTTATATTTACCAAAAGCTCCTGCACTAAAATTCGTTTCTGACGGTACAATTACCCGGGCTAAATCGCCGGCATAATTAGACCCACCAAGGAAACCACCCACCTCCCATTTCTGAGCAGATACGGTCTGAATCATTAAAATACAGAAAAAGCTTAAAAGCCTAAAACGAATAGCATTTAACACGATTTCCAAGAATTGTATAGGTAATCGTTATTCCACCATAGGCGTACCAATCAGTTGTTTTTGAGTTTCCACGCGCAGGACCAACAAATGTTATAGGATCGTAATCTCTTGTTGCCTGCACATCTGAAGAAGAACGGTCTGCTAATACTCTAGAGTATCCACCGTCTTCCAATTTACCATAATTTTGCTCTAAGATACCTGGCTCAACATAGGTAAGGCTGACGTCATCCAGGTAATCATTAAATGTCTTTCTTAATCCGTATTCTAAAGTTACAGACCAGTTTTTAGCCAGTCTCATCTTTAATCCACCTCCAAAGGGAATTGCAAACTGTGTAAGATTGTATTTCTTGCGGTCTTGAAACTGTGTTGTGCCTTGGCCTTCCGTTCCTAGAGGCTGCAATTCTATCCAACGGTCAACATAATATGCCTTCGGGTTGTATTTGTAAACTGCTAAACCTGCAAAAAGGAATGGGGTAAAACCTTTGCCTGAACCCACTGTAAGTGTAGGGTTATAGCCGAAAATATTCCACTCTACATTTCCTCCAAATTCAAAGAGTTCAGAACGAAAACTGAGGTTTCTTTCTTTACTAAAGGTACTAGTAGAATTGGAATCAGCTCCAGAGATTCGACCGTAATACGCATTACCTTTCAAAGTGATATAGTCATTGATATTAAATCGCCCAACAAGACCTCCGGCAAAATAGATGTTGTCAAATCTGTTTTCTGACAACTCTCCCATGTAATTAGATCCTCCCAGCATTATCCCCACCTCTACTGATTTCTGAGCGTATGAACTCAGGCCAATTGTCAATAATAGTATAGTAAAAATTCTTCTCATACCCTGGTTTAGTAACGAAACTCTGGATTGCAATAGTATAAAAAAAACGGGTTAAGCGAACTTAACCCGTTTGCGAATATAATTTAAATCTCTTATTAATTACATCTGTAAGGACGGATGGTCTTGTACAAGGTGATACCTGTAAAATAGTACCAGTCATTGTTATTTGAATTTCCACGTAAACTTGTAGCTGAAACAGGTTTACCTGTTCTATTGCTCAACATTGCCGCATCACTACCCGGAGCAGCATTGACATTGTAAGTTGTACTTACATCATCAAGGTAATCTGTAAATGTAAGGCGAGGGCCAAATTCGAAACCTAAGGTCCAATTTTTAGAAATATTGTATTTAATACCGAGTCCAAAAGGAATGGCGATTTTAATTGGGCTGTAGGATTTTCCTGGTTCTGTTTCCACACCAGCAAGAGCAACACGGTCACCATTTAAAAACGCTTTTGGTGAAGAATAAGCTGCTGCCACTCCACCAAATATGTATGGTGCGAATTTGTACTTTTTAGAACCCGCAATGTATTTCATTAAGTTCACTTCCAACATACCTGAAAGCTCAAAAACCGGAGCATGAAAACTTAAATTACGAGCTTTACGATCTACATCTTCCTGGCTTGAACCTGGGTTGTTTAAACGGTCATACGCAGCAATGTAACCAATATTGAAGTTACCTCTTAATGAAAAATGAGGATTCATATTCAATCTTGCTAAAACACCACCTGCAGGGCGAGTACCCCTAAGGCCATTCACTGCCGTAGGTGTTAAGTCACCACGGTAAAAAGACGCTCCCGCAAATACACCTAGATCGTAATCTTGTGCTTTAGTCATAGTAACACTGGTTCCCAGGATAAGAGCCAGAATGAAGTACTTCAGTTTCATTATAGGTTGATTTTTAATACTTTCAATGTCGAGTGCTGCAAATATATGCAATAATTATCGATATAAGTTCAAAGTTTTTAACTCATGCTGATTAATTTCTCACGTCAACTCCCCAATGAAGTTTTGAACGCAAGGTTCTAAGGTAGCTCGACTGATTAAGCTTCACTAAGTTGACCGTAAATGGGGCCTTTTTAATGGCCATTTCCACATCGTATCCGATGCTTACTGAACGGCTGTCCATACTGACCAAAAAACTGCTACTCCTTCCCTCTACTTCAAAGGTCAACTCACTTTCGTCAGAAATGATGATAGGCCTCACATTTAAATTATGCGGTGAAACCGGTGTAACCGCGAATGAAGCAGATTGAGGAAACATAATTGGCCCACCACAACTTAGCGAATAACCTGTAGACCCCGTAGGAGTTGCTATTATTAACCCGTCTCCCCAATAGCTATTCAAAAACTCACCATTAATGAATGCGTGAACAGTAATCATGCTGGAGGTGTCGTTTTTGTGAATTACAAAGTCATTCAGACCGAATGGGGTATCTCCAAATAGCTTCTCCTTGCAATCCAAATACAATAAGCTTCGCTTATCTAATGTGTAACTTCCATGCAAAAGTTCATCAATCGCATAGTAGATATCATTCTTTGAAACACTCGCTAGAAAGCCTAGCCTACCAAGGTTAATCCCAATTACAGGAATACCTCGATCTTTTATCAAAGTTGCAGTTTCGAGCAATGTTCCATCGCCCCCTAAACTCATCATAAAATCAAAGGAGCTGATCTCATCATCCCCATCTTTGAAAATATTCCCCTTTAACTTACCCGACTTTCCTTTCTTGATTACATCATAGAATTCTTCTTCGACAAAGACATCTACGCCTTTGTTTCGAAGCAAGTCGACGAGGAAAACGCAAAATTCCAGCGATTCCTCATTCAATACTTTCTTTCCGTAAACCCCGATTTTCATATTGGCGCGGTAAAGTGAATATAAAGTTGGCGCAATCCCAAATTATTTAAAGAGTATTCAAATCTAATAACCCTATCATAATATGAGGCAATGTCTAACCCGATACCATAACCTGATAACCAGCGATTTCTGTAATCATTGTGGTAATCGTATAATCCGCTGGAAAAAACCTGGCCGGCATCGGCGTAAAGCGTGAGGAAAATTGATGTTGGCGCTTGTTTGAAGAACTTGCTTTTAATCCACGGCAACTTAACCACATCATTGAAAAGTCTGTACTTCAAATTGCTTTTGAACAAAACAAAATGCTCGGCATCCATTACATAATCTTCAAATCCTCTAAGCACATATTTATAACCAATCGCTTGGTATAAATTATAAGGCTGAGCTCCAAATGACACTTTACTTCTTGCACCAATTCCGCCAAACCAATTTCCACCGAGTCCAAAGAACTTCTCTAGATTTAATCTACTTGATACATGAAAATCCTTGGCCTCTAGTAAATACCTCGGTTCAAGATCCCATTCTATGAAATGACCTTTAAGCGGATAGTAAACGATGTCTCGTTTATCCCATTTCAAAACATAAAAAAGTTTCAAGGAGTTCTGCTTGTCTCTTCCTCCAGCCAAGTAGTTTGGATTATTCTCGGCATTTAATACTGTATCTGTCACTCCAATTTCTTCCCAACCCAATAAGATTTGATGCCTCAAACTCAACTTCGGACGAATATGTAATGATAAATCAAAGTGCCCTTGCCTGTAGGCCCTTCGATTTGGATCAAATAAGAACTTCAATTTATTACTGTCTGTTCTAAACCAAAGTTCCCTGGCATTGGTATAGCCGGCTTGCACTTGCAAGCCTAAACTACGCTTGCCGTCAATAAATGGGACAAAATAATCTGCCTCCAGCTGATTTCGATACCCAAGTATCAATTTCAAATTGAGCTTTTCTGCTCTCCCTCTGAAATTCTGATGTTGAATGCTTATTCCCGCATTCACCCGACTAATATCCTTTGTCTGCCACCACACATTAAAGTTCCGGTCTGCATAGGATATGGACGGAAATGTCCAGATATACCATCGCTCTGTAACTGAAATTTTGATGCTTAGTTGTTTGACAGATGTGTCTACCTCAAACTCCACCGTATTAAATAGTCCGGTATTAAAAACCATATTCCGGCTGTATTCAAGCGAATATGCTAAGGATTCAGAGGGTATACTATCGCCGACTTTAAAATTAAGCTCCCGAAGAATGATGTAGTTTTTAGTTTTGAAGTTTCCTTCAATCTGAATTTGCTCAATACGGTAATCTTCCTGTGCAGCAACAAACAGCACAAGATTAAAAAATACCAAAAGAAAAAGTGCTCTGAGCGAACTAATCATATTAGAGGTCGAGGTACTTCATCAATTGATCGTACCTGCTTTTCAGTCCGCTAATATCATCTTCATTGAAGTAGGATGCTACTACCTTGTAATTATATCGCTCAAAAGTGGAGCGAATCGCTTGAATATCTCGGGTATTTAACTTGACATGTACCTGAAGTACTGAACTTTGATCAGGAGAGCTTAACTGTACGCTCAAAACCTTGGCATTGTTGTATTCTACCAGTCTAGCAATTTCTGATAAGCTATAATCGGATGCACCCATTTCAAGTGTGATGATACTCCCCGCTTCGCTGAACCCGGATAATTGAGCAAAGTGTTTAATAAGATCTTTCGCAGCAATTATTCCAACAAATTCTTCTTGGTGGTTCACCACGGATATAACGGTGGAATTTACCTCGGCAAAGATCTTCACTATCTCAAAAAGGTGCTGATCATCGTAAATCTTAGCGGCTAACGCGGTATTGATGTAAGTATCAATCTTCTTTGATTTGGGTTTTACATCCATGATGTCGGCCGTGCAGATATAACCCAAATGCCGACTCCCATCCACTACGGGAAGGAAAGCGACATTGCTCTCATTCAAAATCTCGAGCGCCATTTGAACGCTATCCGATTTCTTCAGAGGGAATAACCTGTTCGATAAATACTCATTCGCTAACATCAATACAAACAAATACAAAAAATCAGCCAGTAGAAAGTATACGTCAAGAAACGCGCAAATTCTCAATATGTTTCAGCCACAACGAAATCATTTCTTTGCCTTTGGCTGTCAAAATGGCCTCCGGATGAAACTGGTAGCCCCAAATTGGTAATGAGCGATGTGCAAAAGCCATCGGTAAATTGGATTCCGTCTGTGCGGTAATTTCCAATTCTTCCGGAACAGATTCCAAAACCAAACTGTGGTAACGGCAAACTTGCGCCTCTGCTCCTAGGCCTTTAAACATAGCATGCTGGTTTAATCTTATTTCACTCACCTTTCCATGCACCGGAATTGGCGCTTTCACCAGCTTTGCGCCAAAATGCAGGCCTAGCGCCTGAAACCCCAAGCAAACACCGAGAATCGGATATCGCTTTGCAATGACTTCAATAAATTCCATTAAAACACCAGATTGCTCCGGTCTAGCCGGTCCGGGAGAAAGCACCACAGCATCAAAATTTCGTTGCAATAGTTCGTCAACAGATTCACAATCATTTCGAACCACAAGTACTTCTGCTCCACCCTCTTCTAAGTAATCTCGAAGGTTGTAAGTGAATGAATCGTAGTTATCGAAAAGCAGAATTTTCATTCAAACGCATTCATAACTTCTATCACGTAAGCGATGTCTTCTTCGCTGTGGATGGTAGAGATGGGCAAGCTCAATATGCTGCTATGTATTTCCTTCGCTAGCTTAAAATCGTTATCGTCTAGCTTCCAACCCTTTTTAGCGAAAACATCCTGAATGGATTTTTGATCGCATGGCGCAATGGGATAATGAATTTCTGTTTTTATACCGTGCTCCAAAAGGTAGGCTTTCAATTCATCCCTGCGTGCATGACGAATAGGGTAAATATGGTAAACCTGCTCCGTATTGTGATCCGGCGCCGGCAATATAAATTTGCTTGAATCTAGGCCCTCCCGGTACAATTCCGCCAAAGCCCTTTTGTGTTCAGTAATCTCATCCAAGGCTTCCAATTTGATGCGCAACATGGCCGCATGCAACTCATCTAACCTCGAATTATCACCAACAAATTCGTTCTTGTACTTGATATTGGAGCCGTAATTACGCCACGCTTTGAGTTTGGCATAATCGGCTTCGTTCACCACGCTTAATCCACCTGCATCACCCAAGGCACCCAAGTTTTTTGTTGGGTAAAAGCTAAATGCACCAAAACCAAAAGTACCGGTTGCCTCACATTTATAGGTTGCGCCGTGCGATTGCGCACAATCTTCAATTAAGACCAAATTATACTTGTTGCACAATTCCATAATGGGGTCCATTTCACATGGACGACCATACAAATGCACCACCATTATCGCTTTGGTTTTAGTTGTTATCTTCTCTTCAATACGACTAGGATCAATCAGGTACGTGTGAATATCAGGTTCCACAAATACCGGCTTATAACCTGAGTTAAGAATGGCGTTGATGGTAGCGATATAGGTATTTGAGGGAACAATCACCTCGCTATCCGCCGGCCAATCTTGTATTTTCAATGGAAGCTCCAAAGCATCCAAGCCCGAAGCCACCCCCAGGAAAAAATTGGAACCGATATAGTCGTTGAATTCCTGCTCAAAAGCAGTCACTTCATTGCCTAATACGAACCAGCCAATCTCCAAAAGCGATTTGAACTTGGCTTCGTAGGCATCGCGAAATGGCGCGTTCAGGCCACTTAAATTTTCATACTCAATGTTCCGGATAGGCTTCATCGATGTAGTCATTAATATCGTACGGAGTTGAAGCGAGCACCAATAAAACGGCTCCTTCGGTAAAATGGTGCATGGTATGCCAATCGTGACGGTCTACATACAAGGCCGTACTTGGACTATCCAATAAGAAGTCTTCAGTTCCCTTTCCATTGTTAGAAGAGACAATACAAGAACCGTGAATGCAGATGAGCAATTGGTCTGTATGCTTGTGTCTATGTCCGCCGCGGACCACATCCGGCTTGCCGTGGATATAGTATACCCGCTTCACTTCAAAAGGAAGTTCTTTTTCAATTACGCGAAGTTCACCGCGGTTGTCAGAGAAGGCTTTAATCTGAATAATATGCGCCATGTGCCGACAAAAGTAAACAATCCCACACGCGACTATGCAAGTCTGGGTGGAAATATTCTACCAAGTATATTTCGCTTAACCCAAGCAATATGCCCAACCAAAAGTGATTCTTTTCTATACGATTTAGCATCGCCAGTTGCGTGGAAATCATCGCTAGGAAAATCTTTATGCAGCTCTTCTCCTTTGCTTTTTAGCGATTGGATATACGGTTTGTAAAATAGATTCTTCACCGCATCGCTCAGCGAATAAGACCTAGGAGCGAATATGGCTTTCCATCCTTCGTAGACCTTCACTCCGTGAAAATGGAAGAATACAACAGGGAAAGTATGACCATCTGCTTTGCCCATAAGTTGATTAGTGCTGTTTAGGCTGAATTCGTATTGCTGACAATTCCAAGGCGCCACACCTCCACCTAAATGGTTCAGTTCATGGACAGAAGGAAATCGAGTAGTCCAATCGTCGAGGTATTTTTGATCGCCAAACTTGCCGTCTTCTACCCTGGCATAACACCATTCTAGGCAGCGCTCTCTCCACCACTGCAGCACTTCTCTTCCTTCCGGATTATTCTTAAAATACATGAACTGTACGCAGTATTTCCCTCGGAGAAAAGACTGGTCGTAGCGACGCGTATAGCGATGGGAGGTGATGAGTACGGATTTCCCACTGGCCTCCATCTCATCTATGAGGACACGCGGATTATGGTAAAAGCGAAGGTCTGCATCCAAATAGGTGCAGTTCTCCACCTGATAATGATCTAAAACATATTGAATGGTACTTGAGGTACAGGTCCAGCAGTATTCTGCCCTGCTGCGTTCCGGCTTTACCTTGAGCAATTGTTCATCTTCAAAATCGCTCAAAGAAATAACCGTCATGTGCTCTAATGCCAATCGATTCAGCACTTCCTCTGCTTTGGCATTGAAGGCAAACACATACAGGTGAAAGTCATCGCAATGGGCCACCAATGAATCGTACATCACCAATCCTCGGCTGAGATAATTGGAATCGAAAAGGGTACAAAAATTCAGGCGACTCATTTCTTTCTCACTAAAATGATATTGTCGAGGTAGAAGTCGCGACTCCTCCCAAACAAAGGCCAAAACAGGCTCCAGAATAGGTTAAACGGAGCGATAAGCAACAAGGTGAACAGCAAATTCACCACGCCTGATTTAGTTAAGGTCTGCTTGTAGATAAAGGTAGTGAGCAATTGCACTACTGCTCTGATATCATTCACGCTTTTACGGTGTTCCACCACCTCAAAGCCATGCTTTTCCATCAGGTGTTGAAGTCCAAATGAACTGTATCTAGCGAAATCGTAGGGCTGTTCATGTTCGTCCCAAGCAAAAGGAACCGTAAGCAGCAATTTACCTCCGGGTTTCAGCACACGGGCTATTTCAGCTAAAAACTCGTCTGGATTAAAAACATGTTCCAGCACTTGATTGCATAAAGCTGAATCGAAGTGATTTTCGCTAAAAGGAAATGTAGTGCCGTCGTAGTAAACATCGATATCCTCACCTTCGTGCGAATGGCCCGGGTTTTCAATGTCCATCCCGAGGTAGCTCTTGGTATGAAACAATGAGCGGTAAGGTTTTCTGCCACATCCCACATCAATCAGATCTCCATCTAACTGCTGTGCAAGCTCTTTCATGTGATGGAATAATCCCTTTCTAGCGAAGTAGAACGGATTGATAAACAAGCCCAAGAATCCGGGATTAAAATCTTCTTTGTACTTTATCTCTCTGAAGCCCATTACTGTTTACGGCGGTAAAAATAACTTTTGAATTCCGAATTGACATTAAAGATATCGGGACATAAAATGGACTTCTCCAGTTTGTAATCCGACATAAAGGTCTTGAATTTACGTTCCGAGAAGAACCAAGCCGGGTAACTCGCCTCGTATATATCAGGAGAAATATGTTGAACGGTTAGTCGGTCTTTGTCCCCCTTGATCACCGGATGTTTATCGATAAGTATGGCCTCCGGATTAAACGCCTTTAACTCCTTGAGCACCTCATAAGGTTTATCCAAATAAGGTAAGACACAGCCCAAGATGATGACATCGTATGGACCATAAACCCAAGCTTCCTTGAGGTTACTGGCAAAATGGAGCTTATCTGTTTCAAACTCAGCTTTGCCTAAATCGCTAAACGACTCTTGCTCTACAATCACCCAATTCAAATTCAGGTTGGGGAATAGCTTCTTCACCGGGTAGTAGTGAGAACCCAAGGCCCCGCCGAAGTCGAGCACTTGTAAGTTACTCTTCTTCTGGGCTAGCTCATTCAGCCAAGGAAGTAAATCCCATTGAAAATCATCCCGGTAGGTTTGTCCATCGCGCTCGTAATTGGCCTTACCATCGCGAACAGCACGGCTAGCTTCTACCACTTTTTGCGTGATGCCGTCTTGATCGTAGCCTTTGGAATCAGCCGTTGCCGCTTCCCAAGAAGGGTAATCGCCAAAATAGCCGTAACCGGATTTTGCTGATTTTCGCTTAAGCCATTGAATGACCAGCCAACGTAAAAGGCCTCTGTAACGCATGCGCAACGAATTAACGCAGAAAGCGCGAGTTAAAAAAACCGGCCTAAACCTAACTTACGGAGTATGGCGGTTCGTCGCGTTTGTTTAAAAAATTTAGCGAAAGCCTTATAGGCGGCGGCAGATTCTTTCACCTCGTTTGGAAATACCGGCATCTGGTTGGCTAGGTAGGGATCAAAAAGATCTGTTTTCTCACTGTGTGTGCCTGAAGCGTCGTTACCCAGGTTGCGTATAAGTGATTTACCCGGATAAAGTGTCAATTTATCGGCCAGCAAGGCAGAGGCATACCAGCGAACGGCCCAGCTGTGGTTCTCCCCTTTCACTTGCCTTTCGAGCATGCGGGTATAAGGATAGCTGTTTTCAAAGTCGAAGCGTTTGTTCAGACCCTTAGCTTTTATCTGTTCCAACAGCACATTTCCATCGGCATTAAAAATCTCCCATCCCCGGCGCCAAGTAGCCCAGCCCCAGCAGTCGGCACCTTTTAAAAAGAAGCTAGTAGGAAGATCTTGGATGGGATAGCTATAGGCATGAATGGAAATCACTTCCTCCACATTTTTGTATTGATCGAGTGCTGACTGCATATAGCCCAAGAAAAAGGGCGAGCATTGCATATCGTCTTCGAGCACAATGACCGAATCATGTTTCGCTAAGATTTGCGAAACCCCTTCAATTATTGACTTACTGAGGCCTTTGTTCTTATCCGACTCTATTATTTGAACCGACCTAAACCCTTCAACCGTCTTTAAATACCTCCTCACCTCGGCTACCGCCGGCGCATGTTCTTGCGTTTTGGCCGCATCTGAAAAGAAAAGCACATCCAGCTCTTCAGCCCCCGGGTTCCTTTTCAGGCTCTCCACGGTCTGCTCCAGGTGCCAAGGTCTATTGTAACAAAATATGGCGAGGGGTGCAGTAATCAAATCATTCTTCTAGTTAACGATTCATAAATCTCTTTCAGAATCGCATCCACGTCATACTTTAATGACCATTCAGGATAGTGTTTCTCAAATTTAGTAATGTCGCTAATCCACCAAATATGATCACCAACGCGATTCTGCTCTGCATAACTGTAATTCATGCTTTTACCAGTGATTTCTTCCGACATAGCAATTGCCTCTTTCATCGAACAGTTACTAAATCTTCCTCCGCCAATATTGTAGACTTCGGCAACCCGTGGATTTTTATAAAAATGATGGAATGCGCTCACAAGGTCATTACTGTGAATATTGTCGCGAACCTGTTTTCCCTTGTAACCAAAGATTGTGTAATGCTTGCCGCTAACTGCACATTTCATCAGATAGGCTAGAAAACCATGAAGCTCAGCGCCTGAATGATTTGGGCCGGTAAGGCAGCCTCCTCGGAAAATTCCAGTTTTCATGTTGAAATACCTGCCATATTCTTGCACAAGCACGTCTGCCGCCACTTTTGATGCTCCAAACAAGGAGTGCAAAGTTTGATCAATGCTCATGTTCTCACTGATACCATGTTTAAAGTATTCGTGATCTTCTGCAATTTCCCAGCGGTTCTCCAATTCAACCAGTGGTAAATAATTTGGTCTATCACCATATACTTTATTGGTTGAAGTAAAAATAAACACCGCTTCTGGCGCAAATTGTCTAGTAGCTTCAAGCAGATTTAAAGTGCCATTTGCGTTCACCGAAAAATCGGTAAAAGGTTCTTTTGCTGCCCAATCGTGAGAAGGCTGAGCTGCCGTATGAATAATCAACCCTAATGAAGTATTGTACTTTTGAAAAATCGCGAAGATTTCATCCTGATTTCGGATATCAGCCGTCTCCAAAGTATAGTTAGGGTACTTTTCTTTAAGTTCTTCACCTTTCCATTTGGTAGAGGCATCTTGTCCAAAGAAATAAGACCGCATGTCATTATCAATACCTACCACCTGATGGCCTAACTCACAAAAATATCTAACCGACTCAGAGCCGATTAATCCGGATGCTCCGGTAACAAGAACTGTCTGCATTACTAGTATTTTAGGGGCAAATATCCGAAACTATCTATATACTTGTCAAAAAGTTTACAATGAATATTCTCCGGCCAATTTTATACTTCTTAATCCGACTCTATTCTTGGCCTTTTCGCTTTCCAATGGTTCTCAAAGTCACTTTTCAAAAATTGAGAAGAGATACATTTTGGAACTACTACGACAATGTTTTCCTACTTGACTATCCGCATATTAAAAGGGCTTGCTCGTTAATTAAATCGGAGAAGAATCCTATTGTTTTTGATATCGGAGGTGGCCAAGGTACCACGTTGAAACTCTTTAGGGAGGAATTACCTCATGCCCAAGTTGAGTTGTTTGAACCCATCAGCAGTAACTTCAAAATCATTAAAGATCAATTTGGCGGGAATAAAGGGATTAAGTTGAATCAACTAGCCTTGGGACATGAAGAAGGCGAAACGACCATTCATATTGCAGACAGGGTCACTTCTTCTTCATTGTTGGAGTTAAATCCCGAAGCTCATGAAAAAGGCTCCTATCTGGCAGACGCCTTAAAGCCCGTAAGGGAAGAGTCTATTCAGGTCAAGCGCGTTGAATCTTTCATTAAGCAATATGAAAAAATCCACCTTATGAAACTCGATGTTCAAGGATTTGAATTAAACGTACTTAAGGGCGCAGGTGAAGAATTGAAAAAGGTAAAATACATTATAATGGAAGTGTCCAATCACGATGGTTATAGTGGCGCTCCTTTGTACCATGAAATTGATGCCTGGATGCGTGAAAACAATTTTGAACTGGCTGATTTATTCCCGGGCATTAAAGAATCCGGCTTTTTGAAAGAATGGGATTGTATATTCTTGAATAAGCTATGGAAGTAGAGATTATTGAGTATGCCAACCCGGGGCATTTTACCCTTGTAGATTCTGTAGCTCGTATCTTCAGCTCTGAATCAAAAAATCAAGTAAGTTTATCCGTAAGACCTCATCACACCGACAATGCTCATAAACTAATCGTACGGTTGCAACGAAGTAACCTAAACACGAATAGTTTCTCCTTTAACAAAGTCACAGATTCGGTTAAGGTTATCATCACCCCAGAGCATGAACTCGACTATCTCTTGAATTGCACTGACAAAGGGAGAACTTGGATGTTTGTACACAATATTGATGACTGGTTTGACTTAGGGGTATTGAAAGGGTTTCGTCAAGCAACAGACGCTTTTTTGAAAGACAAGAATCCTAAACTAGCCTATTTCTTACTTAAACGTGTATTTAGAGATAATCCTAAGAAGAGAAAGGCGGTTGAACGTATTATAGCAGATGCCCATTCTTACTTTGTGGTGATTAATAACACCCTGCGAGATGAATTAGCCAAGCTGGTTCCGATTGAGAAAATAAAAGTAATTCCATTTTCAGTTTACGATGCTTCATTGAAGGATTTAAGCACAGAAAACCAGAAGATCAGAATAGCAATTCCAGGATTACTTTCGCAAAAACGACGCGACTATACCAGCGTGTTTAAATCGATGGAAACTTGGTCTGAAGAACTACTTTCTAAAATCGAGATTGACTTATTAGGTGGCATTAGTGATGCCGCTGGAGAACGTTCTGCCGAAGTAGTTAACTATGCTGAAAAGCTGATAAAGCAAGGTTATCCCATAATTCTAAGGAACAGCACCTATATAGAGCTTGATGAATTTGACCATGAATTAAGTAAGGCCGATATTATTCTAGGAAACCTAAATATTGACCAAGGTGGCGGAAGTAAATATGGTAAAACTAAAGAGTCCGGTATTCCATTTACTATGATTCGTGCTGCTAAACCAGGTATTCTTCCGGTAGGATATAGTACGATTCAGGAGGTTCAGACTTCAACAGTGTTTGTAGAAGATTATTATCTACTTTCCGAAGTACTTTGTAAGATGATTGACACCTCAGAAATAAAAAACCTGAAGTCCGTGGCGTTAGATAATTCACAATTTTTTAAAGATAAAAATATATACCAACAGATATGGGAATAATTACTACTCTAGGGGAAAAATTGCACATCCCTTCACTTGAAAAACTTGGACGTGATTTTGATATTAAAAAACAGATACGCCTATACAATACCAGACAAAAAGAACTAGAAGAGTATTGGAAAGAAAACCCGAATCCATCAAATGTTGAAGCCCCTCATACATTAAAACAAAAAACAATCCTAGAGATAAAATCAAAATACAACACCCAAGTTCTAATTGAAACTGGAACATACTTGGGTAAAATGATGGAATCTATGCAGCCTCATTTTAAGAATCTATATTCTATTGAGATTAGCCAATACTTGAATCACAGAGCAAAAAAACTTTTTGGAAAACACACAAACCTAAATTTTGTCTTAGGAGATAGTGGTGCAATGATGAAATCAGTAATTGATCAATTAAATGAACCCATACTGTTTTGGTTAGATGGACACTACTCTGGAGGAATAACTGGAATGTCTGATGTAGAAACACCAATTGCCGCTGAGTTAAAAGCAATTTTTTCTCATCCCTTAGCCGAAAAACATGTCATTTTAATTGATGATGCAAGAATGTTTAATGGCACACGCGATTATCCTTCCATTGATGAATTGAAAGAATTTATAAAATCTCAGCGTCCAGATTTTTCTTACTTCGAAATCTTGAACGATATTGTGATTCTAAAATCTGATAACCTATGAAATTAAAGAATTTAATCACATTAAGTGCTTTTGGCATTCTAACATCAATCGGCGCAAATGCCCAAGACTTAAGTGCTGGTTTAAAAGTTTACTTAAAATTTGATGGAAACATCGCTGATAGTAGTGGCTTAGGGAATAATCCTCTCTCACAATCTGGATCATATACAAATGATAAGTTTGGAAATTCAGGAAGTGCTTTAAGGTTAAACTCATCTAATAGTGAATCATTATTTATTGCTGATAATTCTATCTTATCTGCCCAATATACGGTTTCATGTTGGGTTAAAATGGAATCACTTCCCTCTACCAATGACCAAATGGTGATTTCTTCATTAGGAGGAAACACAAAGGAAAGTGGTTTAAGTATGACAAATAACTACTACGGTTATTCTGGCTGGGGGAATTATACTACCTCTCAAAATAGTTCCTATGCATATGCAAATGGTACTCTTCCTAATACTGGAGAATGGCATCACTTAATTAGTGTCAGGGATAATAACAGCATTAAACTTTATGTTGATGGAACTCTTCAAAGTTCATTTTCCGCTTCAGAATCCACAATTTATTCCGGAGGCAACCTCGGTTTGTTTATTGGCAAACGTGCGGATAATAGCGCATTTGCAAATATTAGCATTGATGAATATCGCTACTATTCGAGAGCAATATCTAGCACAGAAGTTCAGATTCTGTATTCAATATCTAATGAAGTAAATACGCCGAATGTGCTAAGCATTCACTCCTTCCCGAATCCAAATACAGGCACATTTACTTTACAACATGAAAATGTTAAACCACTTTCAGAATTCAAGATTTTTAATATTGCAGGTATTGAATTGACTGATGCCACTATTGAAGCGACAGAAGGTCAGGCCAAAATTTCAATTCACAGCAAAGGAATTTACTTCGTCGAAGTTAGAACCAGTAATTTAATTCTGCGTTCCAAGGTAATAATTCACTAACCTGACTTATAAGTTTTCAATTTAAATGGCCGCCTAGTGCGGCTATTTTTTTAACACTCGATTCCAAGATTGAATCAATAATAAATTAACGTCTTCACTTAGCTTAAACCCTAAAGTTAGTCCTGAAAAGAGAACTAAAAATCCAGTACTCTGTAATACTAAGTTGATCCATTTGCTATCCGTTAAGCCAAGCTGAGAACCCACTATAATGGCAATAAAAGCAAAAGCCAAAGTAAGTAGCGTTTTGAAATTAAATGGTTGAAAACCAAACTTTATCCAAAGGAATACATACCTCACCAAATTAAATAAGCTAAAGGAGGCCAAATTAGAGATGGCCGAACCTTGAATGCCATAAGCCTTAATAAGGAAATAGTTGGTTGGTAAAAAAGTCAGTACCAAAACTACATACGACAAGAAATTAAACTTCCAGTATTTACTGTTATGCAGAATCTCAGCGTTTTGTCCAAATCCTAAGTCAATAATACGGGCAATACCCAGCAGAAGAACAACTTCCTTAACACCGCTGTAATTCTCGCCTAGCACGGATAAAATAAAGTCTATGTTTACCCAAATTCCTCCAAATAATAGTAGTGCTGCGAGAAGTTGATTTATAGCGGTTTTTTTATAGATATCGTGTATTAAATTCAAATCCTTGTCCTTCCATGCTTGAGATATAACTGGAGCCGCAATTGCACTTAAACTTCTATAGGGGACTTGAATAATAGTACTAATAAAATGACCTGTTTGATAGACCGCAACACTTCCAAGCCCAGCCAATGATCCAATGAAAAAGGTGTCGGCGTTTTCAGCTAATGCAGAAATAATTAACCCCCCGTAGATATAGGATCCAAAGAGGAGCATTTTGCCTTTTAATCGCCTTGTTACCTTGCTAATAGAAAATTGGAGGCGGAATAACCCTTTACTTCTCAAGTATAGAATAAGGGCAATTACCAAGACTAAATATATCAGAGAATAAGCAGCAATTAACCCTGAAAAACTTAATACTTTCAAGAATACTAGAATCACCAATACACTCGTAAGTAACCTGAGGATGACTTCCCTCAAAAAAGAGGGCACTTCGGCTTTATAGTTTGTATAGCTATAGGTTTCTAATGCCGTGTATAAGATTAAAAATGCGGAATATGGAATAATCCAATGATAGTAGCTTGCAAAAAGTGGCGATTTTTCCAGCGTCTTTTGTAAGACAAAGGATTCGGCAAAATTTAGAAAGAGTGTACTTAGCAATATGCCAATTACAGGGAGAATAAGTGATACAGATAAAAAATCATTTTCATCCTTCCTTAAATATGTAGTGTAATAAGGAAAGAACTTATTCATAATAGAGGTATTGCCAAAAGAAGCAAAACCCAGAACAATCTTACCAACCGCAACAAACAAAAAAATCAGTCCTGCTTGCTCTTGGCTTAAATATTTAGCGAAAAGCACCAGAATATTAAAGGCGCCTAAAGCAAAGCCAAAGTATATTAATAGAGACGTGCTAATACCTTGTTTCCGGATTACTCCCATTTAACAGCAAGATTAGCACTTTTTAACGGGTGTCTTAGCGTTTCGGCCTAAGTACGGTAACATTTCCCCTGTCATTGATTATATCACCTTTTACATCAATATACTGAATCAAATACCCGAAGACCCCTTCCATTACTGGTTCTCCTTGGTAGGTTCCATCCCAGAGAAGATTAATATCGGTCGATTCGAAAATTATTTCTCCCCATCGGTTAAAAATAATCATCCTAAAGTTTTGTACAGGGCAATAGGTTGGTCCAAAGAACCCATTTAAGGTATCATCATTATTGGGAGAAAAGGCACTAGGGATATACGAAATGCAATCGCAGTCAACAAACTGGATTTCAAATGTATCGCTAGCTGATCCACACATGTTTGAAATGTTTAGCCAATATCTGCCATTGGTAGTTATGTTATTAAAAGTATCATTACTCGCATCATTCCATAGATACACAGAACCAGGCCAAGAATCACCTGTTAGATATACCGTATCTCCATTGCAAAGCACGGTATCATTTGGGAACCAAAATTCCGGAACTGCATACGTTGCGACTTGCACGGTATCTGTTAATTCACACCCTCGTCTTTCAACAGTAACAATGTACTGACCTGGAGTATTGATCCAGGTTGAAATACCGGTATCTCCAGTTGACCAGGTAATATTAGCTCCAAAATAGGTAGTCTGAAGTAAGATTGAATCATCAGGGCAAACTATACTATCAGCATTGATCATTGGTGGAGTATTAAATCGCTCAACTGCCAAGGAATCACTTAAAGAGCATGCTCCGTTGTCTATCGTCACCTTCAGATAGCCTTGTGAGCTATATACCGTAAATGAATCTGTGCTACCCGTGCTCCACAGCATAGTACTAAACTCTTGGTTTATATAGTATACCCCAGAATCATCCTTGCATAATAGATCCGGTCCATATAAGCTAAGATTAGGTCTCAACAAATTCAAAGTATGTGTATCGTTATACGAGCAATTGTTTCGAGACAAACGCACCCGATATGAGCCTGAATCGCTCAATACCCTTGGAAGAGACGAATTTCCATCACTCCACAATGCAGTTATTCCAGATCCAGGATAATCAATGATTACGCTATTTGGGTAACATAATGTGGTATCAAGCCCATATGCCAATGTATCCAAAGCCTCAATTTGAACAGAGAAGGAGTCTGAGTTAGCACAACCTGACCAATAATCAGTAATTCCGTAGTAGAATTTACGAGAAGAATCCACCCATACCTTGATATCATTTGTTGTGCTATCTAAGAAATAATTACCTGGAGACCACCAATATCGATAACTGCTCACACTGCTGATAAATATTTCCACGCTATCTGATTTGCAGATAAAAGTATCCATAAGATTATCAAGAAGTGGTTTCTCAAGGATGTAAACTTTTGACTTAAACGTATCAACCCCGCAGAAATCCTGAATTGCCAATCGGACTTCATACGTTCCTGACATAGGAAAATATACCTTGGGCGGATTATGCCCACTATAGCTACTTGGACTCGCGTTGGATCCAAATTCCCATTGATAGTTTACGCCAGCCTTGCTTACCGATTCATTGACAAATTCTATTGAATCACCGGGACAGATAACAGGCAATGGCGCATTCCATTTGGCATAGCTACGGCAGCAATTTCCATCAACAAATACAAAGACTGAATCCGAAGCGCGATTACCTAAACTATCAATTACGGTTAACTTTATCCAAGTTGAACTTTGCAGCGAAGCCTTTGGATTCCTAAGCGTGGTGTCGTTAATATTTAAAGAAGGCGACCAGTGGTAGCTAATCGAACCCAATGCACAAACAGCAGACTGAACTCCTAATCCAAATGTATCTGAACTACAAACTGTATCTTCAGCTTGAAGAGCTACTCGCAACTGATTGTGAATTTCAACTTCTTTTTGAATTGTATCAAAGCAAGCTGGTGCCCCATTATCCCCAACAATTAATCTGACATTATAATTACCCGGCATTGGGTATATATAATTTGCCGTTCCATAGCTTCCTACCAATGTGTCTCCATTACCAAAATCCCACTTATAGTATACTATGTTTCTTCCTTGACTGTATGAAGTGCTGTTAAAATTGCTCGTTTCTCCAGCACAGCGCAATACAGTATTAAAGCCTGCTTGGATGTTACAACTTAAAGCAGAAGGTGAAATAACTGGACAGAAATTAGATGTATCAATAATACTTGTCCAACTCTGCGTGGTGCTCGAAACGTTAATATTCAAGACGTCGTGATTCTTGAATGCCGAAACATTATTATTTGTCATGTTTAAGTTTGATACTGTAAACACAACATCTGACTCATAACACCCCCCCGCAAAACCACAAGGATTTGTTTTAATCATCATTAAGTCTTTTCCACTTGAGTTAAACCCGTCTGTATGAAGTCCAAATACTAAGCCTCCATCAGGAGCCTCTGTTATACATTGACTCCAACCATCTTGCATTTCACTCCCCGAACTCCCAAATTTCCTAGACCAAAGAATTGCACCGTTTGCACTGAACTTCACGTTAATGGCTTCATTTGAGTTTCCAAACCCATTTGTATAACCTGTAACCACAAACCCTGAATCGGAAGTTGCAATTCCTCCTGTAGCCCTAATATTCCCACCATTACTTAAGCTTTTTGCCCAAACAACATTTCCACTTGTATCTATTACAAGAACCTGCATATAATAGCTCGCACCATTGTTTGAACTGTTTAATCCAATGAGTGCTATATTTCCATTCTTTAATGTTGTGGCAGCCGTAGGCGCGTCAAAAATTGAGGTGTAAATTCTCTTTTCGGCCAAAACCGCTCCTGCAGGAGACAACTTAGCTATATAACCGACATAAGGGGTTATTAAATGATCGCCGTGCCCTATAAGCCAAGTATTTCCGCTTGGTAGCTCTTGAAATGAAATAAAGTGATTTGTTGATAAGCCAGCAAACCCAAACTTTTTAGTCCACAATGTATCTCCAGCTGTGTCTAGTTTGATTACATAAGCATCTTGTGCCCCTGATTTAGGTGCAGAACCTGAGGTGCCTCCAACAAGGAAATTTCCATCTGAAGTTTGTAATACAACCCGGCCGTAATCCGTACCAGACCCACCAAGTTTCTTTTGTTTCTCAATGTTTCCGTTCTTATCTAGTTTTAAAAAATATAAGTCTTCACCTTGTGCAGAAAATCCAGTAGTTACAGCTGTGATTGCGAACCCTGAATCCGTTGTCTGAACTACCTTTATACTGTACCCTTTTTCAGTCCCAGTGCTTCCGTATGATTTAGCCCAAACTACAGTCCCTAAATCGTTCAATCGGACGAGAAAAACATCCTGACCTCCCGCACCGATAGAAGTAGTTGTGCCTATCATTGCATAGCCTCCATCAACACAGCTAATCATATTGTGCATTTCTTCATTGCCGTTCGCTTTAAAACGCCTTTGCCATGTTGACGTAGAAGAATCACAGTTTCCACCATTAATTTGTCCTATAATGATATTGGCTTGTCCTGAACCATTACCCACGCAATTAGCATCAGAAACACTATCAATAGTGAAAGTGGTTGTACTCTGAGGCGTAACTGGGAAATAATGTGAAGGACTTGTAATATTATTAATCCAATAGGAAAATGTACCATTACTAAGTTTTACTCTCCATGGCGCAGTTCCTACCAATTGGAGGCTCAAATTTGATGAGTATCCACTTGGAATAGTATAGTTCCCAGAAAGCATTGCAGAAGGCAATCCGACTGTGATATATCCATTTACTTCTAATGAATCTTGGCCCTTTGCATTTGACACTTTTAATTTTACGCTGTACGTTCCAGGGTTACTGTATGTAATGGCAGGATTCTGTGCAACCGAAGTCGCTGGGGAGCCTCCTTGAAATTCCCAAAGCCAGGCCGTCGGACTGCGCAATGACTCATCGTAAAACTGGACTTGCCCACCCGGACAAACATGTGTCATATTGCTACTGAAACGGGCATAAACCGACTTGACACATATTTTGATTGTTGCCTCTGCATCTATTCTTCCTGCTCCTAAGTTTCCTGGATAGCCCGGATTCAAATTGTCAATATTAACCGCATTTGCCTTGATACATGCTTCAACTTGATCTGGAGTAAGTAAAGAATCTTTTGACAACATCAAGGCTGCTAAACTTGAAACAAGTGGGCAAGCCATAGAAGTTCCACTCTTGTATCCATACGCCGAGGACGAGGTTGCCAAACAACTCCAAATTGCTACTCCAGGCGCCATAACATCTGTACGTGCACCAAAATTCGAAAAGGTAGCTTTTCTATCTAGACTATCCGTAGCACCTACGGATATAACATGGTCGTAATTTGCGGGATACATTGGAGCATCTGATCCACTATTTCCAGCGGCTGCAATACATACTACATTGTTGGCATAGGCGTAATTTAATATGGCTTGAGTAGTGTTATTCCGACTATAACCTCCCCACGACATACTGATTACACGAGCCCCATTTTCAACGGCATACCGAATGGCCTGATCTGTATTGCCAATTCCAGACGAATTATTCCTGGAAGTCTTCAATGGCATAATTCTAATGTTATAGGCTAAAGAAGCTATGCCTAAACCATTGTTTGTCTTTGCTCCAACAATTCCCGAACAATGTGTACCGTGACTTTTTCCACTTAAATTTGAAGAAGGCGGATTAGGGTCATTATCTCCATCCGCAAAGTCCCATCCATCGAAGTCATCAATATATCCATTTGCGTCATCATCAATTCCATTCCCGGGTATTTCTGATGTATTTTTCCAAAGAACAGGAGCCAAGTCTTCATGATCCAATCTCACTGCGTCATCTATTACAGCAACTATAATGGCAGGGTCCCCTCTATTATCATCCCAAGCTAGTTCAGCCTTAATTTTTCTCAGATTCCATTGCCTGTAATCCAAATCATTTGGCGTATGACTCAATTCGTAAACAGGAATTTCCTCCACATAATCAATCCAACTCTTCTGGCTCGAAAGTTTAAGTGTATTTGTTTTATACTCGGGTGAAGCGATTGTTATATAGTAAACAGCTTGAAGAACACTATCTGAAATACCTGGAAATGCAAGTGCAAATGATGAAAAGTAATTCTGATTCTGAAGCTTCTGAAGACTATCTTCTATTGCAGGATTAACCAGGGCCTCTTGGCTAATTTTAAGATAAAGTCGATTAGATTCTGTTTGGCCGTATAGCTTGAAAATCCCAATCCAAGAGATTAGCACAAGCAAATACCTTAGGTTCATTGCACCAAAAATATACATTTTTAACCGTTTTTTGCACCCATGCCTACCCTCTATCTTATTCCTTCTCCTATTGGTGAATCGTTTCGTTTGCCCGATTTGGTGCAAGAGTTGCGCATGTTTGTGGTGGAAAACTTGAGGGATACCAGGCGTTTCTTACGTTGGAATTTTCCAGAATTCCCTATCGACGATTGCCAGTTCTTGGAGATCAATAAAAATGCGATGGATCAGGCGGCTATTTCTAGGTTTCTCGACGCTTGCAGCAAACAGAAAGTTTCGCTAGGCTTGTTCTCCGATGCGGGATTGCCTTGCGTAGCGGATCCGGGAAACTCCGTAGTGCAGGCAGCACATTCGAAACAGTTTCGGGTGAAACCCTTGTCTGGACCCTCTTCGCTTATGTTGGCGCTTATGGCCTCCGGATTCAATGGGCAGGCTTTCAGCTTCCACGGCTACCTCCCCATTCAGGAAGCGGATCAGATCAAACGCATTAAACAATTGGAAGAAGAATCGAGGAAGTACAATAGAACACAAATCTTCATTGAAACACCTTACCGCAACGGTAAGTTATTAGAACAATTGCTTAAAAACGTGTCTTCCTCCACTCGCATCTGTGTGGCGGCCGACCTTGATACCGCAGAAGAAGAAATCCACTCCCTGTCTGCACAAGAATGGAAGCACAAGTCGGTAAACCTCCACAAAAGACCTTGTGTGTTCCTGCTCTATGCCGGACACTGATTTGCATTTTTGAAAGCGGTCAATTACCTTTGACTAACATCCGTTAGCTATGCCGAATACCTTCGCCAGCAGAAAGGAACAAATCATCCACGTAGCCGCTGAACTATTCAGTCAGAAAGGCTATGCCGGAACGTCTATGCGCGACATTGCTGAACGCATGGAAATGGAAGCCGCTTCGCTTTACAACCACATCAGCTCCAAGGAAGAGATTTTACATACCATTTGTTTTTCCATGGCCGATCGCTTTTTAGCCGGCATTGAAGAAGTGAATGATATCTACTTCAATGGGGAAGAGAAAATTCGCATGATGGTGAAAAACCACGTGGCAATCCTGACTTCCTCTCCTGAAGAAGCCAAGGTATTCTTGCACGAATGGCGTCACCTAACCGGAGAACATTTGCAGAATTTCATAGTGCTTCGCGATAAGTATGAAAATGGAATTGTAGAGATGTTGCAAACCGGAATACAGGAAAATGTGTTTGATGATGTAGACCAGAAGTTTGCCGCCTTGAACATTCTCTCTTCTGTAAACTGGATTGTAGAATGGTATAAGCCAAACGGAAAAATGAGCCCGGAAGAAATTGCCCAAAAGCTGTGTGATTTCATCCTGAGCGGATTAAAAAAGAAACAACCTTATTAACTAAATAGTCATGTACGGAAACGCATACATCGATCCGGATGCCAAACAGGAACAGTTTGAAGACGATCCGGTGAAATTAGCCGAATTCGAAGCACGAATTGCTGCCGGAGAAAAAATTGAACCGAAAGACTGGATGCCAACAGAATACCGCAAACAGTTGGTTCGTATGATTGAGCAACACGCTCACTCAGAAATCATTGGTGCCTTACCGGAAGGTACTTGGATTACCCGTGCTCCGGGATTCAGAAGAAAATTGGCTTTGATGGCCAAGGTTCAAGATGAAATTGGGCATGCTCAGCTCCTCTACAGCGCTGCTGAAACCTTGGGTAAATCCAGAGAAGACATGATCAACGACTTGATCAGCGGAAAATCAAAATACTCTAATGTATTTAACTACCCTGCATTTACTTGGGGTGATACCGCTGTTATCGCATGGTTGATTGATGCCGGTGCCATTGTAAACCAGGTAGCGAATAGCAAAGGTTCTTATGGACCATACTGCCGTGCCCTGGAACGGATTTGCGCTGAAGAATCTTTCCACTTGAAATACGGTCACGATAACGTGGTTTACCTCGCTACCGGTACTAAAATTCAACGTCAGCTCGTGCAAGAAGCCTTGACACGCTGGTGGGGACCGATCATGCATTTCTTCGGACCGCCAGATAAAATGTCGGTTCATACTGAGAAACTCATGCGCTGGAAAGTGAAAATGGCCACCAACGATGACATGAGACAACAGTTCTTGAACATGTATGTGCCTAAAATCTGGGATCTCGGATTGGTACTGCCTGACCCGAACTTGAGAAAAAATGAAGCTACCGGACTTTGGGAATACTCTGAGCCGGATTGGGACGAGTTCAAACGTGTAATCAACGGCGACGGTCCATTGAACAAAGAACGTTTGGCTGTTCGTAAGATGGCTGAAGAACGTGGCGCTTGGGTTAGAGAAGCCCTCAAACGCAAAGACGCGCAATACGTGCAGCCTTTGGCTTAACTTTGTGAATTATGAAAAAGAAAATCTGGTTGTTTATTTTCATCGGCATCATCAACCTATTGGTGATCGCCAGCTTTTTCTACTTCACTAAAAAAATCAGAAACGACGACAGTCTGAAAGTGGGCTCCACTTCAGTTCGCTGATATTCATCCCCGCCATTGCGGGGATTTTTTTTGCCTTCATCCCCAGTTTCGTGCTAAATTTCAAAATTAGCTGGGAACCGTGCAACGCTCCGCGACCATGATGTCGTTTTGAGTGTAGAATGTCCAAACCAGGCTATTACATAGGCATGACAGAAGAAGAACTGATTGAGGGATGTAAAAAGCAAAGTAGACGCCACCAAGAGGCGCTCTACCGCAAATACTCCCGAAAAGTTTACGGCGCTTGTTTTCGCTACGCAGCATCGGATGCTGAAGCGGAAGACATGATGCAAGAAGCTTTTATCAAAATCTTCCGAAACATGGAAAAGTACAAGCCCACAGGTTCATTCGAAGCTTGGATCAAACGCGTAAGCATCAATGTAGCCATCGAAATTTACCGACGCGCTAAAAAAATTGTTTACATCGAATCGTATGAGGAAGTGAAGGAACCTTCCTTTGACCCTCATACATTAGGCAAACTCGACGCCGATCAGATTCATAAGCTTGTTAATCAACTTCCAGATGGCTACCGCGTAATCTTCAATCTTTACGCAGTAGAAGGCTATACCCATGTGGAGATTTCAGAAATGTTAGGCATAGCCGAAGGAACAAGTAAGTCGCAATTCTCTAGAGCAAAAGCACACTTGGTGAAAATGCTTGAAGAACAATTGCATATCAGAAAGGAGGATAAACATGTCAGATTCTAAGTGGGACGATATGTTCAAACAATACAGCGAATTCGAAAAAGAACCCGCCAATGATCGATGGAATGCCATCGCTCAAGAGCTGGATAAAGATTCAAAACGTCGTTTTGGATTCTGGTGGATCTTTGGCCTTGGTGCCGCAGCAAGCTCCATCGCCGTGCTATTGATGTTCTGGCCTTCATCGAGCGAAAACGCCCAAGTTGAAACGCCAACACAACAAAATGAAATACCTAGCGAAACAGCTAAGTCAGCAGAAAATACCCTCGTCAATACAGAAGTTAGTACAACTGAAACTGTAGAGCATACCGAATCGCTAAACACAACTAAATCAACTGAAACTACTTCAACGCCCAATACGCAGCCGGCTTCTTCCGAGCGCAAAGCCGCATGGAGTGGCTCCACTGAATTGTCTCAAGCACCTTTGGAATCAACAGAACCGTTTCAAAATACTTTAAGCGGTAATTCAAATAAGCGCACGGTTCATTCCGTAACTGCATTGAATAGCGCTGATCCCGAAAACTGGACGTACAAGTATGCTTTTGCGGAAGCTGTGGAAGTGCCAATCCAGCACAAAAGGCCTCAGGAAAAGATTGAGGAAAAAAATGATGATAGCACTCCTAAGCGCAAAATCAACCCTGAACGTGGGTTTGTCCTTGGGATTCAATCCAGCCTTGCGCTGTCCAATTTCTCGCCTTCGGTCAATGCAGGCGCCGATGTACCCGTTCCTTTCTCAAACTATATTCAGGATAACCTGGCTTTACGCAAGGAATTGGAATCCGGTGGGTACAGTATAAGTCAAGGTTTGCTGGTAGGCTACCGATTTAATTCTTTCCTCAGCCTACACACCGGTGTGCGCTTGATTCAAACCACACAGGTATTGCGCTATTCCTTGATGGAAACACCTGATGACCCCATTAATGCACCACAAGATTTACCGGAAGGTGGTAAAAGTGTTTCTCCGAGTTACCAACTGCCTAACCAACGGATTATTGCCGGCAACGATTACCACTTGAACAATAAGTATTACGGCAGAGAAATTCCGTTGAGCTTTCAATTGGACGTGAAGCTAAACAACAAGTTTAGACTCTTAGGACAAGTGGGTGGCAGTTACCGTTGGATTAGCAGCGGAATTCTCTACTTCCCGGATATCGACAATGTGGGCATGCTTTCGCTAAACAACCCAACCGATTACCCTGGAATTCGCAGCACATGGCATACTCATTTAGGAGTTGGTGTATCATATGAATTGAACCATGGATTCAGAATTAGCGCCATGCCTTATGCTAACATGGCTCTGAACTCCAATATCCGATTTGACCGATTCATTCAACAACGTCAACAGGAATTTGGACTGAATATCAGCTTGGTTCGGAACATTCAAATTGGCCAATAAGCTGAACATTCCATTTAACGCACTATTTCCTAGCTTCTTAAGCTAAAAAGTCAAGGATACAGGAATTTAGGAATCAGAAATTGTAGTTGAATATTTATTCATGTAATAAATTCAGTCAGTTATTGCTGTTTATTGGCGTTAATTGTTGGCTTATTATTATTTTCGCATAAACATTAAATAATATGGCCTTAGAAATTAAAGTTCCAGCAGTAGGTGAATCCATTAGCGAAGTAACAGTAGCACAATGGTTGAAGAAGGATGGTGACTACGTTGAAATGGACGAAGTTATCTGTGAATTGGAATCCGATAAGGCCACATTTGAACTTAATGCAGAGGCTGCCGGTGTATTAAAAACCATGGCGGCTGAAGGCGATACCATCGAAGTGGGCGCCATTATCTGCAGCATCGATACTTCTGCTGCTCCAGCTGCAAGTAGTCCAGCACCTAAAGAAGAAAAGAAAGCAGACGCTCCAGCCAGCACTCCGGCTGAAACCAGCTCTGCTAATACTTATGCATCAGGAACACCTTCTCCTGCTGCTCAGAAAATTCTATCCGAAAAAGGAATCAATCCGGCTGATGTTACCGGAAGCGGAAAAGACGGTCGCATTACCAAAGAAGATGCGATGAATGCTGAAAAGAAAGCAGCTCCTGTAGCAGCTCCAGCAGCACAGACTACCGCCCCTAGCCATACTGCATTTAGCCGCGGTGTTCGTAGCGAAAAAATGAGCAACCTGCGTAAAACAGTTGCGAAACGTTTGGTTGCTGCTAAAAATGAGACCGCCATGTTGACCACCTTTAACGAGGTTGACATGAAGCCCATCATGGATATCCGCAAGAAGTACAAAGACCAGTTCAAAGACAAACATGAAATCGGACTGGGCTTTATGTCGTTCTTCACCAAAGCGGTTTGTGAAGCATTAAAAGAATACCCTGCGGTAAACTCTTATATCGATGGTGAGAACATTGAATACCATGATTACGCCGATGTTTCTATCGCCGTTTCAGCGCCAAAAGGTTTGGTTGTTCCGGTAATCCGCAACGCTGAAAGCCTAAGCCTCGCTGAAATTGAAAAAGAAGTTTCGCGTTTGGCCGGTAAAGCACGCGACAATAAATTGAGCATTGAAGAAATGACAGGCGGAACCTTTACCATCACCAACGGTGGTGTATTTGGTTCTATGATGTCTACCCCAATTATCAATCCTCCACAGTCGGCTATCTTGGGTATGCACAATATCGTTGAACGCCCTATGGTGGTGAACGGTGAGATTGTAGTTCGTCCGATGATGTACTTGGCCCTTTCTTATGATCACCGCATTATCGACGGTCGTGAAAGCGTGAGCTTCTTAGTGAAAGTGAAGCAACTTTTGGAAGATCCAATCCGCTTGATGTTGGGCGTTTAAGCCATGGTGTAGATTTGTTAAAGACTTGCTATCTTTGCAAGTGTATTTAATGTAACTACACGAATGTCGAAGAATGAGTTCCCTACCATTGGCGAAGAGATAAAGCAGCGGAAATTCCGCAGTGAGGTTCAGAAAGCTATCCTGAATATTCTCGTTACGTCCAATAAGCTTTATGCGAGCAATAACCGCTTTTTAAAGCAGTTCGGATTATCTCAAGAGCAGTACAATGTGTTGCGCATTCTTCGTGGATTGCATCCAGACCCTTCTACTGTTCTGAATATCCAAGAACGTATGATGGATAAAATGTCGAATGCTAGCCGACTCGTAGACAAACTAGAAGCGAAAAAACTGCTCACGCGTACGCAATGTGCTAGCGATCGCCGTCAGGTTGAAATTGTAATTACCCAAGAAGGCTTGGACCTTTTGAAGATGATCGATGAACCAATTTCATCGCTAGAAAAGAAATTAAGTGACCTGCCTGAGAAAGACCTTATTCGCGTGAATGAAGTCTTGGATCAGATTCGCTACTTCGCTCAAGAAGAAGAGCTTTAATCAATACAGTTTTTGTTGGTGAATGTACTGCTCTACCGGAGTGGGTACCAGGTAATGAATGGATTTACCTGCTTGCAGCACTTCGCGAATAAACGTTGCCGAAATATTTAAAACCGGAGCATCAAAGACTCTAACTTTCGGGTGCATCTTGAGTTGTGCATGATCAAAGCCTTCACGGTGGTAGACAAACAACTCATGGCGTTTAAGAATCTCCTCGTAGCCTTTCCACTTGTGGAAGCCGGCCAGGTTATCGGCTCCCATAATGAGCTTAAACTCGTGCTCCGGAAAAGCATTGTACAGGTGATGTAAGGTATTGAGCGTAAAACTGGGCTTACTTAACTTAAACTCCACATCGCTGATCTTCAAATGCGGATTATCCTCCACCGCCAATCTAGCCATCGCTAAGCGGTGTTCTTCATCTTCTAATTTATCATGAATCTTAAATGGATTTTGCGGCGATACCACAAACCAGACTTCTTCAATCTCTGTAAACTCAATCATGTAATTGGCAATGATCAAGTGTCCGATGTGAATCGGGTTAAACGAGCCGAAGAAGAGTCCTATATTCATGATTCAAGGAAGGCAGATACTAAGTCTTCTGCGTTTTTCAAGGTTACAGCTAAATCGTCATTCACCAAAACGGCATTGAATTCACCTTCGTAAGCCAATTCCCGTTCTGCTTTTGCCACACGTTCTTGTAATTTCTCCGGACTCTCTGTTCCCCTTTTCGCTAAACGTTCAGCTAAAACTTGGAGTGAAGGTGGCTTGATAAAGATACCCAAAGCTTGGTCGCCATAAATCTTACACAGGTTAACTCCACCCACAACATCAACATCAAATACCACGTGTTTGCCAGCCAACCAGATGCGCTCTACTTCAGTTTTTAAAGTGCCGTAATAGGAACCGGAGTATACCTGCTCCCATTCTACAAATGCCCTTTCGTGTACTTTGGCCTCAAAATCGGCTTTGCTGATGAAGTGGTAATCTCTGCCATCAAGCTCGCCATTGCGAGGTTCTCGTGTAGTAGCGGATACAGAAAATGCAAGGTCGTTGCGGCTCTGCAATAAATGCCTCACCACTGTGGTTTTACCTGCTCCGGAGGGAGCGCTGAAAATAATAACCTTGCCATCCATAGGGCGAAATAAAGGCTAATGGGCTGGAATTAAAAGCGGAGAAACGAATTCGTGCGCTTTGACTTATAAGATATTCAGGACTTGCTCCTTGATTTTCTCCAATTCTTCTTTCATGGTTACCACCGACTGTTGAATGCCGAAATGGTAAGCTTTAGCACCCATGGTATTGATTTCTCTGCCCATTTCCTGAGCAATAAACCCAAGTTTCTTACCGCCTGAATCTTTGTAGAGGTTGTCTAAAAAGAATTGGCAGTGCTGAAGCAAACGGGTTTTCTCTTCGGCAATGTCCATCTTCTCTAAGAAGTAAATCAGTTCTTGCTCAAAGCGATTTCTATCGATGTTTTCTACTCCAATAAACTCTTCCAAGTTATTAGCGATGCGTTCACGGATGGTATCCAAGCGTTGTGGCTCTAGCGAAATTACTTTGTCTACCTGGTTGCGGATGGTTAAAACACATTGTTCCATCGCTTTACCTAAGGCCATTCCTTCTTCTTCACGGAATTGTTTCAAATTATCGATGGCTTTTTCACAGGTGCTGTAGATGAGGTTCCAGTTTTCTTCCAATCGCTCATCCTCTTCCACCACAGAAAGTACATCCGGAAACTCCATGATGCGCATCAAGGCTTCGTTAACATTGGCGCCCAACTCAAAACCCAGCTCGGTGATTTCATCGTAATAAAAGCGAGCGAGTTCTTTGTTGATTTTATACTGTCCGGTATTCACCGACTTATTCTCAATATTGAAGAAAACCTGAACGGTACCGCGTTCCATCTTAGATTGCAATAACTTCCGAAGTTCCAGTTCTTTCGATTGATATGATTTTGGTAAACGGGCATTAATCTCCAAAAATTTCCCGTTTAAGGCTTTTACCTCTGCTCTTACTGAAATAAAATCATTCTCTCCGGCGGCACTGCCAAAACCGGTCATACTTCTAATTGCCATCAGCTATTTTCTTTTTTCTGCTCACCAAATATACGCCTGCAAATATGAGGAGGATATATAAAACTTTCTCCAGTGTAGGTTGATCTTGTTTATTTAGCATCGCTAAAACGGTGGCTACCACAGGCTGCAAGTAAATATAGGAACCTACCAATCCGCTTGAAGCATGACGCAAAGCCCACGCATTCAGCAGGTAAGTTAAGAAAGTGGTTCCCAACAAAACAAAAACAATAATCCACCATCCTGCCAAATCAAAGGCGGTCCAATCTACCTGAAACAATTCTTCTGCACCAAAGGGAAGGACTATCAAAAACCCAAAAAGGAAGTTCCATTTGGAAACGGTAATGGGGTGGTATTTGATCATCAGCTTCTTCACGTAAACCAGGTAAATGGCATAGCTCAAGGCGTTCAGGATGATGTATAAATCGCCCAAAGCAGTATCTGAAGAAAAGTGAAAACGAGAACCCCCAACTAACATCAAAGCTCCAAGAGCTGCCAAGGCAACGCCGGTGCTTTTTACCCAACTTACGGCCTCCCGACTAATCAGCCGAGAAAGGACCAAAACAAATACAGGGGTAACCAACATTAAAACCGCTCCGTTGATGGGTGAAGTAATGCTCAAGCCCTTGAAGAACATCAGCATATTGGCAGCTACTCCAAAAAAGGCACTGGTAGCCAATGGAAACAGGTCTTTTCGCTCAACCTTCTCGCGGATGAACAGGGCGTGAACCAACAGAAACAGAAGCGCGCCGCTGAGCACGCGCAATAGAATGAAACCGTATGGTTCAATCAGCGAAGGCATAATTACCTTGGCTAAAGAAAAGGTAGCCCCGTAAATGACGCTAACCACAAACAGGGCAATATGTACTTTGATGGTGGTGCTCAAGGCTGCAAATTTAGCTTATTTCACAGGCTCAGCACACGGGATTCAACGCTGATTTCAGGTTCATCCACTTGCAAGCTTTCCGGGAAAACGGCAAGGAAATACCCCGGCTTTTGCAGGTATTCAGACGCCTTTCGTAATGAGGCAGTTGAAACAATGCCAACCACGTAATTCACCAATGTAGACCTGAATACTTCCTTCTGTTCAACAAATTCAATCTCAGGAGGCAGAGCGCTTGGGAAACGGAAGTAGATTTCAATTTCACCTTTCAAATCGTTTGGTTCTTCCTTCAGCTGAATTTGGTAGGCCTCACCTCTGGCAACGGCAATTACATCTTCAAGTACCGCCTTGCCGGTTGGAATACTTCCGGCTCCCTTGCCCACAAAACTTTGGGTTCCTAATTCATCGCTTTCCACTACGGCAATATTGTATTCCTGTTCCACTCCATAGCTTGCATGTTCAGCCTTCACAAAGGCCGGCAAGACATAAGCTAGCCCTGTAGGATTTGCAAAAGCCAAGGATTTTAAGCGAAGCTGCCTTTGCCTGGCGTAATGTAAATCGCGGTACTCCACGCCTGTTATTCCGGCCTGAATCACCTCCTCCGCCTTCAATGCTCGTCCAAAGGCAAAAGCCGAAAGAATGCGCAGTTTACTGGCTGCATCAAATCCGCCAATGTCCAACGTCGGGTCGGTTTCTGCGAATCCTAAAGTTTGGGCCAGTTGCAGGGCGGAGTCGAAGCTCAGACTTTCCTTGTGCATCTTGCTTAGGATATAATTGGATGAGCCGTTTAAGATTCCGGAAACAGACTCAATGGCCAGCCCGTTTAAGTAATTATTCAGGGTTTGAAGAATTGGAATGCTGCCACAGACAGCCGCCTCAAAACGGAATATTCTTCCCTTTTGCTTCGCTAAATCTAATAATTCAGGCAGGTGATTGGCAATCATCTTTTTATTGGCTGATACCACATCCTTTCCCGCGTTCAATGCTTTTCTAGCGATGTCGAGCGCTACTTCTGCATCGTCAATCAACTCAACAATAACCTCAATATCGGCATCTGCCAAAACTGAGTCGTATTCAAAGCGAATGAGCTCTGCCGGCGCATTGCGTTTTTTCGTTTTGTCTTTCACCACAATGTACTTCACATCAATGGCATCATTCTTTTCTTGGAGCGCGTAAAAGCCGGAGCCCACGCATCCAAGTCCTATCAAGGCTATATTCTGTTTTTTATTCTTAGTCATGTAAACAGGGTTCTTTTAAGGATACGAACTCCTCCAACAGGGCCGTGATCGCATCCGTTTCAATTAAAAATCCGTCGTGGCCATAAAGCGAATTGATCGCCCTGAACCGAGCACCCGGAATGGCTTTCGCTAAAAAGCGTTGTTCTGCGATGGGAAAAAGAAGGTCTTCTTCTATTCCGATAACCAAGGTGCAAGCTCGAATTGCGCCAAGCGCATCCTCCACGCTTACTCTTCCCCTCCCCACATTGTGTGTATCCATGGCATGGGAAAGAGTCCAATAGGCATAAGCACTGAACCGGTTTGCCAGCTTCTCCCCTTGGTATTGCTGGTAACGCGCTGCTTTCCCAAACTCACCCAGACTTAGGTCGTCCGACTGCTTCTCCCCATAACATTGGTAAGTACGGTACGATAGCATAGCCACAGCCCTGGCGGCCTTCAGACCTGAGCGTGCAGCTCCACCGGCATCAAACTCAGGATCTGTAGCTAAGGCCATACGTTGTGCTTCATTGAAAGCAATGCCCCATGGCGAATGTTGCGCATTGGTAGCGAGCAAAATCAAATTTGTCATCCGACGCGGCTGCCTAATCGCCCATTCCAAGGCAATTTGCCCACCCATGCTTGCTCCAATCAGGTAATCTATTCTTTCGATGCCCAAGGAATCGGCCAAGCGCACAATTGCCCGACTCATGTCTCGGGTAGTGATGCGCGGGAAATCCTTTAGGTAGGCCTTTTCTGAGCGAGGATTAAACGATTCAGGACCGGTACTTCCATAGCATGAGCCTATGTTATTGGCACATACGATGGTATACTCCTCGGCATTGAAAAAGCCGTTCTCACCCACCAAACCTTCCCACCATTCCGCCACATTAGCATCGGCGGTAAGTGCGTGGATCACCCATACTATGGGCTTTCCGGAATTAAGGTCGCCGTAAACACTGTAGTGCATTTCGAGCCGGGGCAGTTCAATCCCCGACTCTAAGGCAAAAGGTGTTACAAAGACTTGCTTTAAGTCCATTTTAGTTGAGCGAAAAAACTTGGTTGATGTCTTTGAAGTTCTTCTCTACACTCACCCGAATAGGTGTTGAGCGAAGCAGGTTGTCGTTTACCGGGCAACGGCTTTCCACAATCTGAAGCCATTCCGCCAATTGCTCTACTCCGGCATCTGTATCGGGTATTAAGGTTACACGCAGTCCTTGAAAACCCGCTCTGTCGTTAGTTGATTTTCCGAAGAGCTTATCCGGATTAAGGTCGCCATTGATTTTAATTTGCAAACCTTTGAGCTCAATGCCCTGTTCTTTTGCAATCAGGTGGCCAACCACGTTAAGGCAGCCTGCATAGCTGGCCAAAAGGTATTCTACCGGATTAGGTGCTTCATCTGTGCCACCTAGGTTTTGGGGTTCGTCAATGATGACTTCAAAATCGCGGAGTTTGGCTTTAAACTTCGCCGGACTTAAGCTATAACCTTGCAGTGAAAATGTTAATGCTGACATGTTGTTATATTGTATTTTAAAATTGAAATGAGGGATTCGTCCCTGAATGCCTCCGTCTCGTACACGGAGGTTTTTCTTTATACCAGGACTGTCGCCCCTACTTGTTCAAATGCTTCTTGGAAATCTTGTTTGATATCGTCTATGTGCTCAATACCCACCGAAACGCGGAGCAATCCCGGCAATACACCTGAAGCGATCTGTGCTTCTTCTGCAAGTTGCTGGTGGGTGGTAGAAGCCGGATGAATGATGAGGGTTTTGGCGTCACCCACATTGGCAAGGTGAGATGCCAGCTTCAGCTTGTTTACAAACTCATCCGCGAATTCTTTGCCTCCTCGAACTTGGAAGGATAATACACCACCGTAACCGTTGGTCAAATAGCGATCTGCCAAGGCTTTGTATGGAGAAGAAGCCAATCCCGGATAGTTTACGGATTCTACTAAAGGATGAGACTCCAACCATTCAGCTAAGGCCAAAGTATTGTCGGCGTGGCGTTGAGCTCGGAGCGATAGAGTCTCCAATCCCTGAATCAGCAGGAATGAATTAAACGGACTCAATGCCGGACCAAAATCGCGCAATCCTTCTACCCGTGCCCTGATGGCGAAGGCGATATTTGGGAGACCTAAAGGATTATTCTCGCCAAACACGTCCCAGAATTTCAATCCGTGGTAACCTTCCGATGGTTCGGTAAATTGTGGAAACTTGCCGTTACCCCAGTTGAAGTTACCGGAGTCTATGATAACACCGCCAATGCTGTTGCCGTGTCCGCCAATCCATTTGGTAGCAGAGGCTACAACAACCGCTGCACCGTGTTTGATTGGCTGGAAGAAATAACCACCGGCCCCGAAAGTATTGTCTACCACCAATGGAATATCCTTGGCTTTGGCCAATGCCGCGATGGCTTCAAAATCCGGAATATTAAAACCCGGATTACCGATGGTTTCCAAGTAAAGTGCTTTGGTATTCTCATCGATCAATCGCTCAAAGGCTTCTACGGTATCGCCTTCCGCGAAACGGGCCTCCACGCCTAATCGCTTAAAGGCTACTTTGAACTGGTTGTACGTTCCACCGTATACATAAGAGGTGCTCACAAAGTTGTCGCCTGCCTGTAGGATATTATTCAGTGCAAGGAACTGCGCAGCTTGTCCGGAAGACACCGCCACAGCCGCTACGCCACCTTCCAATGCTGCAATGCGTTTTTCAAACACATCCGTTGTGGGATTCATAATGCGGGTATAGATATTCCCGAATTCTTGCAAGCCAAACAGCTTAGCAGCATGTTCAGAGCTGTCGAACACGTAAGAACTGGTTTGGTAAATTGGAACTGCTCTAGAATTGGTATTGTCAATGTCATGCCCGGCATGCAATTGCAAAGTTTCAAAATGGTAAGTCATGTTTTATGATTGTTTTTTACTAGTTATCTTGAGAAAAAGACATAACAATTCCCTTCAGGACAGCATCCTGTTAAAAAACGAGTCGAGAAAAGAGAAATGAAGGGTACAACCGAGAACCGACTGATTAATCCATAATCAGTCCGGACACAGTCATGTCAGGTACCCGCAGGAATACTATGAAATTAACAACAACAGCAAGAAGTGCCGAAGTGATGCTGGTGAACAGCAAAAGATGCAACAGAAGACTTAAACGTCATTAGATTGACCGAGCCAATCTCAGCTGAATTAAAAGCGGTAGTTTTCATGCTTTAATACAATTAATTTATCCAACGGGAATTGGCACCTTTTCACCTTCAGGGAGGGTTGCCAGTGGGTCATCGAGCCCGTCTCTCGCCACATTCTTTATAAATCAATTGGCCTATTGTGGAGAATAGGTTGAATTGAATGATGCAAAGAAAGTATAAAAGGCTATGAACTTCCAAATCATTCCAATTTTTTTTCTATCTCGATAAGAAATAATATAGGCATCTACAACTAGTCGTCTAAAAATAAAAAAAAAGCGAAGCGCTTGCTGTGCAAGGCTTCGCTTCTATATCGTTTCGCTAATACCCGATTAAGGGAATTTCGGGAATGTGCTAAAATCAGGCTTACGTTTTTCCAAGAAAGAGTTCTTTCCTTCTTTGGCTTCATCGCTCAGGTAATACAACAAAGTGCTGTTACCCGCCAATTCTTGAATACCGGCTTGACCGTCTAACTCTGCATTGAAGGCAGATTTAAGCATGCGAAGGGCAATCGGACTTTTCTCCAACATCTTTTCGCACCATTGGATGGTAGTTTCTTCCAATTGATCCAAAGGAACTACTTTGTTCACCAAGCCCATGTCTAGTGCTTCTTGTGCATCGTACTGGTCGCAGAGGTACCAAATTTCTCTGGCTTTCTTTTGCCCTACGATACGTGCCAAATAGCTGGCGCCAAATCCGCCATCGAAGCTACCTACCTTCGGACCGGTTTGTCCGAAACGTGCGTTGTCTGCCGCAATACTGAGGTCGCAGATTACATGCAATACGTGCCCCCCGCCAACTGCCCATCCGGCTACCATGGCAACCACAGGCTTAGGAATACGGCGAATCTGCATTTGCAAATCCAATACATTCAAGCGAGGAACACCGTCTTTACCCACGTAACCACCGTGTCCGCGAACGGATTGATCTCCGCCGGAGCAGAACGCTTTTCCACCTTCTCCGGTCAGGATAACCACCCCAACGCGGTCGTCTTGCCTGGCCATCTCCATGGCGATGCTCATTTCTTTTACGGTAAGCGGAGTAAAGGCATTGTGCTTCTCCGGTCTGTTTATACTGATCTTAGCAATACCCTTGTAGAAGGAGTATTTGATTTCTTCAAATTCATGAAGGGTTTCCCAAGGAAATTTTGACTGCATGGATATACTGTTTATACTGATTAAAAAACGATTGATTCTCTAGTTTGTTCGTGAAGACTTCCATTACTACCGGACCTTCCTGCGCATGCAGCGAAGCCAAGCCCGATTCAAGTTCTTCTTCATTTTCTGCACGAATATACGCACAGCCTAAATTGGCGCACAATGCTTCTGCGTTTCGGCTATGGGCCGTTTCAAAGACAAGCTCTAGCTCAGGCTGCTTTGCCGGACCATCGATTAATCGGAAGATGCCACCGCCACCGTTGTTCTGTAATACTATTTTTAAATTGCTTTTAGCGATGTGATTCCACAAAGCATTGCTATCGTAAAAGAAGGCCACATCTCCAATGAGGAGGAAATGCGTTTTTGTATCGCTAGCAGCCATTCCCACAGCGGTTGAAACGCAACCGTCAATGCCCGAAGTGCCGCGGTTGCAATACACCCTTTCTGCACGCGCCCTGCTAAACGAAGCATAACGCACAGGCATGCTGTTCGCAACGTGGAGCACTGAATTGTCTTCCAGTGTATTTAAAAAACTTCGTGTAGCGGTAAACTCGCCGTATGGCTGGTCTTCCCAGAATTTGGCAAGGTGCTGGTTCATTTCATCCGACCATCTAGTCCAGGCTTGTGCGTAGTCTGTATTCCAATTCACTTGTTCCTTCGCTAAAAATTCATCTAGCGATGCCGGTATACGTTGAGGAGAGGTAAAAAACGGATCCGCAACGTCTCCTTGTTCGGAGAAATGGTAATGTTCTTTTGGTGGATGGTTTCTTAAGAAAGCTTTCAAGGCTTTGGGCAAGACGGCAGCCCCGTCGCTTAATAACACATCTGCTTGCATGGCTTCTTTCAAAGCTGCATTGTCGAGCATAAACAATTGCTCCGGAACCGGGCTTTCTGCAAAACCCGACATTAAATCGGCATACTGTGCAGGGTACGCATCCGCTTTGCGCCCTTGTTTTAGACTGAATCCGCGAAGGACAAAGACTTTCTTTCCGGTTAAATCGGGAAACTGTACTTGCTGGTTTTCGCTAGAAACGGATGGAACAAGCGAAGGCTGTTTGGCAAACGGGCGATCCGCTGAAGGATACAGTGGTTCCTGCAAAGGCACGTTGATATGCACCGGACCCGGAATCGCACTTAATGCACGCTGAACCGCTTGAGCCGCAATTTCTCCGAAGACTTCAGGATTACCATAATCTTCAGGTGTGGTTAGCGATGCTTTTACATGTGAACCGAAAAGAGCTTCCTGGCGAATGGTTTGTCCATCCCAACGGTCGATTAAAGCTGCCGGACGATCCGCACTAATTACAATCAAAGGAACACGTTGGTAAAAGGCTTCAACAACGGCAGGGTAGAAATTGGTTAGGGCCGAGCCGGATGTACACAAGAGAGCCACCGGACTTTCACTGCGAATGGCTCTTCCCATCGCTACAAAGCCGGCTGAACGCTCGTCTGGAATTGCATCGATAGAAAAGAGTCCGCTTCGGGTAAAGCTGATACTCAAAGGCGCATTGCGAGAACCCGGACATACCACCACATTTTTTACCCCCGCATAGTGGAGTTGATTAACTAAATTGTCTATAGCTTCGAACACGCCTCGCAAAGGTAAGCTGACTGTAAAATATTTTTGGCACATCACTTGAAACTATTTAACACACAAACACTGCTCACATGAAAAGAATTCTCCCACTCATCCTGATGCTCTCGTTAGGAAGTCTAGCTAAAGCTCAGCCTTATATGGGTCTCCATTTTATAGGAGCCAGTCCGCTGAATGAACTTTGCGATTCCACTTACCGCCACGGTTTTGGTTTTGCCATGGAGTTTATGTCGAATAACCTCATCCGCAACGTAGTTAGGCCAAATTCCTTGGATTTTCGCATTGGCGGTTCCATGGAGTTCTTAGCCCACGGAAAAGAAACCAGAGAAATCACCTTAAATACTCCGGCCAATGATCCGGGCGATTATTCTGTTCGCAATAACCACCTCGGGCTTTTGCTTGTTGGAAGATTTACCTTCTTAGGCGAATCTCGCGTTTCTCCTTACTTGGATGGTTTTGTTGGACCGCGTTTCTTCAATACCACAGAGACCATCGCCCCTCAGCGCGAGATAACAGGCTTTGAGCCGAGTGAAACAAATATCTTCAATACCTCCACCTTCCATTATGGCGTAAGTGCAGGTTTATTGTTCAACTTGAATAAAACCTTCGCAATAGACACAAGAGTATCTTACTCCGATGGAACTGAAGCCAATTGGGCGGTATTGAACAATGTAAGTTTGGATGGGAATTATTTGAAATACCCAAGTACTAAAACCTTTACCGATCTCTTTATCTACCGCGTAGGTATTACCATTCGCTTCCATAAAAGTGAAAGAACAAGCAGTACCACCACGCCAAGTAGAAATACAACACCGAGAACTAACCCGTCTACCATACCGGTTAGACCAAAAGGAAGTACTGTAACACCTAAACCTGCTCCGGCACCTAGACCAAGCACACCAACGCCAACTCCTGCTCCGCAGCCGGTTGAGCCAAAACCTAGTCCGAAGCCACTGCCTCCACCGACACCACAGCATTAAGAATTCGATAAGTAGCGTAAAGCAAAAGGAAGACCCGAGAGGGTCTTTTTTTTAGGACCAATCGCTAAAGACTTTACAGAAAACACTTTAACTCAACCGCTTCACTAAAACACTGCCTAGATATCGGCATGTATATTGAGCCTTGAGCAAAAAACCGAATTGAACTTACATGAAAAGATTCTTACCCCTCCTTCTGGTTTTTTTCTTCACTGAATTAGCCTCTGCTCAAGCCTACCTTGGGTTTCATTACGGACGGCCCATGCCACTGAATCAACTAAACGATTCCAATTACAAAAGTGGACATGGCTTTGGTTTCGACCTTATGTCGAACAATATTCTCAGACGCAGTTCACTTGATTTTCGGCTAGGCGCCTCCTTCGAATACTACCTTCACGGTACCGAAAAGAGAGATATACTTCTCAATACTCCCAATAGCGACCCCGGTATTTACTCGGTTCAAAACAACCACATGGGCATTCTTCTCACGAGCCGCGTAAGTTTCTTGAATGAATCCTTTGTTTCGCCATTTATCGATGGCTTTGTTGGCACACGAATCTTTAAATCGACAGAGAGCATACTACCCAAAGCCGATTACATTGAAGGCTTTGAGCCCACGCATAAAAATGTGCACAGTACTTCAGCTTTTCACTACGGATTTAGCGCCGGACTACTCTTTAATGTAAATGAGTCGTTTGCCATTGATACCCGCTTGAGCTATTCCAACGGGGCACAGGCCAACTGGGTAAAGCTGCAGAGCGCAGCATTGGACGGCAACCAATTGAAATACAATTCAACCCAAACCTTTACAGACCTATTCATTTTCCGAATTGGTGTAATTATTCGGGTAATGCCTTCATACAATTCGGATGATAGAGAGTATAGCGACGACGAATCACCTGATTATTCCCCGAGCCTACCAAGCGGCGGCAGGCCACTGGAACCTAAACCAAATAATTCCCCCGTTCCCGTAACCCCAAAACCGGCCCCTTAAATTTAGAAGAAAACAAAAAAAAAAGCCCTGCTCAGGGAAGCAGGGCTTTGGAAATCAGTCCCCCCGGACCTTAAAATCCAAGACTCACCATCAGCAAGAAATTGGTTCCTGCTTGAGGATAGAGGTAATTAAAGTCTTGGCGCTCCCCTCCTATTATTCCACTGAACGAGTATCCGTTCGGTGCGTATTTTTCATTCAACACATTGTTGGCAGCTAAGCTCACTTTGAACTCTTTCATGCCCGACCATTTTTGTTTGATGAGGTGCAATTTTAAATCATTTACCCAAAATGCATCCAATTGACGAGCTGCGTTTCCTTCACTTAAAAAACCGGCTGCTTGGGTATTGTCTAAATACTGAGTGGAAACATACTTACTAACCCAATCCAATTCTAAGTTAAACGGTAGACGAAAGCGGAACATGGAACTCAATACCGCATTCGGAGAAAAGGCCAATTGGGTATTCTGATGTTGCACTGATTCTTGTGCCCAAGTATCCCAGTTGTCGATGTACTCCGTGAATTCCTTCACCTGGTTCATGCTTAAGGCTGCAGTTGCGCTCCATTGCACGCGTTTGTGTAGGTTTCGGCTGTATTCCAATTCCACGCCGCTGCGGAAACTTTTCGGCACATTTACCCGAGTATACGCGCCCACATCGTTGATCTTTCCTGTTAAAATCAGCTGATTGGTATAGTCCATAAAGTAGGCGGTAGCTTGAATTCGTTGTTTTGGCGTTTCACAGCGATACCCCAATTCCCAGTCGAGTAAGGTCTCCGGTTTCGGACGAGATGCCGGCGTACTTTGGGTAAAGTCATCACGGGTTGGCTCTCGGCTGCCCTTGCTCATGGAGAGGTAGAGGTTCTGTTCTTTATTGATGCTATAAACTACCCCAAACTTCGGATTGAAAAACAGGAAGTTCACGTCTTGCGTTACGTTGTTTTGGTTATTGTCGAAGCCCAAAAAGCTGTAATCGATGCTGCGCACCTGTAAGTCGGCATAGGCATTCCATTTCTTTGAGATGGCGTATTCCGTTTTCACGTAGACGTTGTGATCGAGTTTACGTGCGTCGTTATCGTAATAGCGGTGACGAATTTCTCCGTTTGAGGCATAACGTGCCCAAATCACCTCACCGTAATGTTTGCCTTGGTAGATATTGCTTCCACCACCCAGAATCACCGTCCAGTCTGATGCGCGGTACTGCGCAGAATATACGATGCCGTAGAAATGGTTATCCAACCAACGGCGGCGAATCAAATCGCTTTCTCTGATGGTATCACCAGCTGCTGTGGTTACATCTTCCAAGCCATAATCGCTTAAGCTTTCACCGTATTTGTACTGTTCATAATAACCACCACCCCGGGTATAATGTAGCGATGCATTGACAGACCAGAGGGAATTCAATTGGCGGGTATAGTGCACTTGGTAATGTGTCTGACGGTAATTGTCTACCTCATTGTTATAGGTATATCCGTTGTAGGTGCGGTTTCCGCTCTGTGCGAGGTGAGCCGAATCGTCTAACATATAGTAAGGTATCAGGGCCTGCTCATCGCCCTTTACCTTTGGTTCCGGAATACCATTCCAGGCTTGGTAGGTTAGCTCACTTCCTGAAAACACATTGAATTTCAAAATGCTTTTTTCACCGTAATGTCCGCCGGAGAAGTACCATGAGTTCAAATCGGAAGAAGCCCTATCGATAAAACCATCAGAATGAATTTGCGATAAACGTCCTTCAAAAGCCCATTTGTTGGCCATCAAGCCCGTTCCAAAATTGACACTGTTTCGGTAGGTGCCGAAGTTCCAGTTTTTGTCTTGACCGCGCTCCCAATACCAAGCCGGGCTGGAAGTCCAGTTGTTTTGAATGGCCCCGAGTCCGGTTTGTAAGGTGGCAAAAGACTCTTTCCTTACCGCATTGGTTTGTAGGTTAATGCTTGCTCCGAAGGCTGCAGCACCGTTGGTAGAAGTTCCTACTCCGCGCTGCACTTGAATGTTCTGAACCGAGTTAGCGAAATCGGGCATGTTCACCCACCATACGCCGTGCGACTCAGCATCGTTTACCGGAATACCGTTGATGGTTACGTTGATGCGGGTTGGATCTACCCCACGGATACGAATGCCCGTATACCCAATTCCAGCTCCGGCATCGGAGTTCACCACCGCTCCCGGAATACTGTTCAGCAAGTACGGCATGTCTTGCCCCATGTTGTTACGGGCAATTTCCTGTTTGCTGATTTCGGTAAAGGTAGTGGCTTGCTTTTCGTTGGCACGGGTAGAGCGAACCACCGTTTCATCGGTCACTTGAGTTAAAGGTTGAAGCACGATTTCCAGGTTGGAAACCGAATCTTTGTGGAAGGCCTTACGCCATTCTTGGTAGGACACGTGACTCACCACGAGGAGGTCGCCAGTGCCCGGGTTAGCGAAGCTGAAATAGCCTCGGTCGTTGGAAACAGATGAAGCCAAGGTTTTCCCTGTTTTGGCATCCATCACTTGGATGTGTGCATCGCCGATGGGTGCACGGTTGTCAGCCTGAAGTACCCTTCCGCTGATGTTTTGAGCCATGAGCAAGCCACTGTAGAGTAGGGCCGCTAAGCTTAAAAGTTTACGCATTAAAAAAATTAAATAAGGTGTAACAAAGCCGGGATCAGGGGTTGACCCTGGCCATAACTGTTAACCCATCTTTTCCCTTCGCAGGCATTATCCTGATCAGGTATTGACAACACGGAGGCTGCCAAGGGTATCATCTCAGCCGAATTAAATTCAGCACCCCTGAAGACGGGGCAAAGCTAGTGAAGAATACGAGATGCGCAATAGCAGGTTTAGAAATCTAAACGCCTGCTTTAGTTATATTTCTGGAACGAAGGGCAATTGCAGCCTTTGCTGCCCTTGCGGGATGAAGAGCAAGAGCTAAGTGTTCCTGCCAGGACCAAACTCAATAGAACAAATGCAAGGATGCGTGATGCTTTCATACGGTCAAATCTACTAAAAGAACGCTGTACTAAAGGAAAATATTTCCCAATACCATCGCTTTCAATAGCTTTGCGCAGAATATGATCAACTGGATTTTACTTTACCTTAAGGGAGTGGCCATGGGCTCAGCCGATGTGATTCCCGGTGTATCAGGTGGTACCATCGCTTTTATTACCGGCATCTACGACCGCCTGCTAGGCGCCATTGCAGCCGTAAACGTGGCTAACCTGCGCCTCTTGTTGAAAGGCGATTTCAAAGGATTCTTCAAGGCCATCGACCTGACTTTCCTTATCGTATTGTTTGCGGGAATTGGAACGGCCATCGTTTCACTCGCTAAGTTGATTACCTACCTTCTGAAACACCACGAGGTAGAATTGTGGTCGTTCTTCTTCGGCCTCATCATTGCTTCTTCCATCTTGATTTTAAAGCAGGTGAAGAAGTGGAATGCTGTAAACTTCATCCTATTAGCCATTGGCGTGGCCATCGCTTATTACCTCACTTCCATGGGGCAATCCAGCATGCCGGATAACCTATTTGGGGTGTTCATCTCCGGATTCATCGCCATCATCGCTATGATTCTACCGGGCATCTCCGGCTCCTACATCTTGGTGATGTTAGGTCAATACGAAAAAATTCTTGGTAGCATCTCCGGTGTTTTAAGCGGTCAACTCGACTTGATTCCAACATTGATCGTTTTTGCTGTAGGCTGTGTAAGCGGTCTCCTTGTTTTCGCTAAAATTTTAAAATGGCTTTTAGCACATTACCACGATGCTGTGGTAGCTGCCTTAACCGGTTTTATGATCGGTTCTCTGAACAAAGTTTGGCCTTGGAAAAACACCCTAGAATACTATACATCTAGCCATGGCGAATTGAAGCCCCTGATCCAAGAGAACATTGTTCCGGCTCAAATGGACAGCCAAGTGATGACCGCCGTAGCCCTTGCCATTGCCGGCCTAGCCCTTGTCCTGGTATTGGAATACCTCGGTCGCCGTTTCCAGAAAGCATGAGGCAATTCGGACTCATAGCCTACCCTGTTGCGCATTCCTTCTCCAAGCAATACTTTGAAAAGAAGTTCGCCCAAGAAGGCATTAGCGATGCGGTCTATGAGCTCTACCCTCTTCCTCAAATTGAAGATTTACCTGCGCTTATTCAGGCTAAGCCGGAGCTTTGCGGACTCAATGTGAGCATTCCGCACAAGCAAGCCGTTATTCCTTATCTGGATGAGTTGAGCGATGAGGCAAAAGCCATTGGCGCAGTTAATACCATTCGCATCGAACGACAGGGCGGCAAAATTCGCCTGCTGGGCTTTAATACCGATTATAGTGGTTTTAGAAATAGCCTGGAGCCACGCTTATCTAGCGAAATGAAATCCGCCCTTGTGCTCGGCAACGGCGGCTCATCTAAAACGGTTCAAAAGGCTCTTAGCGATTTAGCGATAGACTTCCGCGTAGTGAGTCGTGGTGGAGAATTAAACTACCATACCCTTCAAGCTAGCGATGTAGAATCTGTACAACTTATTGTGAATACCACGCCGCTCGGCATGTGGCCCAATACGGACCAAGCGCCTGAGATTCCTTACGAAGCCATTAACGCCAATCACCTGCTCTTTGATTTGGTCTACAATCCGGAACCAAGCAAGTTCCTAACATTGGGAGCAAAAAAAGGAGCCCGCATCAAAGGCGGGCTCGAAATGTTATCACTGCAGGCCGAGGCGGCCTGGACTATCTGGAATGCTTAAGAGGCCGGCTGACTGAAGAAGTCGGCGTAATTCAGCAGCACATTTTTAAATACAAAACTCTGTACCGACACCACTTCTGCCTTGTTGCCATTCAATACTCCGTAGAAACGATCTAAGTCGAAAGTTGCCGGATTACCGTAGTTATCAACCTGCGGCGAATCTTTTGTTACCGGCTTTTTGTAGATATCCAAGGTTCTGGTTTCGCCTTTGTTATTTTGTACGCTGATTGTCACAAACGGTTGATCTGCATGAATCACTGAATCGGCTAATTTCTTCGCTAAACCGGTGAAGAAATACTCGTACGACATGTTTTCAAAAGTGGCTGCATACTGCTTGAGTAAATCCAAATTCATGGAAGCTTCAGGTAATTCTGGAGAACCTGCCATCGGTTTGATATTCAGCTGGCGATCGGCTTTGCTTATTTCAAATGAAGCATCCGCTTTATCGCTATACTTCACTGTGATATTGGCCAAATCCAAAACGTCGGTTTGGAAGATATTACGCGATAACCAAGACTTCTTGTCTAAGCGGTAAATAACGCCCGGATAGCCATTGAATCCCGGTATCTGCACCGCAAACGGAGCACTACTGCCCTCCATCATCATGTGGGTTGCCATTTCATCGGCGGTATTGCTGCCCACATAGTAAACTTTTACCGGCTCATCGTCGATGTACACAATCACCTTGGTACCGTTGGCCGCCATATAACGCAATACTTCGCTAGCCCCGTCTTTTGGAATGGGGTTACGCACCTGCAAACGTGCCATGTATTCGTATAACAGCATCTTTACCGCGTCTTGCTCAGCAGGCTCTGTGCCGTTCACCATCCACTTGCCTTGTTCATTTTTCACCAAGGTGAGGTTGGATGAATCGCTGGTCTTATTCGATAAGAAAATCTTGTTCACTTTGTCCGGGTATTCCACAGCGAAGTTTTTCAATTCCGGACGTAAGGTATCTCCCCATTGTTTATCGATGATGGGAACAAAAATCATCGCTAATATTAAAAGAACCGGAAGCACATACAGACTCTTCTTCCACTTCTTGCTATTTGAAATCTTATCGCTCATATTTTCTTTTTCGAATAAATCCGTTCAATACCCCAAACAAGAGAATCAGTACAATTGGTACTACCACGTTAATCACCTTCCATTTGGTTTGCTCAGCAGGTTTGCTGATTTTTTCTTTGTCGAGCAAACGCAATTGAATGTCTTTGTTGCGCACCTCAATCAAGCCAAAATCGTCTACCAGGTAATCCATGCAATTCATAAAGAACATGCGGTTTCCAAAGGTCTTTTTAGTGAGTCTATCGTAGCCGGCAGGGTAAATCTGCCCGTCTTGTTTCATGTAATTGTGAATCAAATCACCATCGCCCACCACAATCATTTTTCCACCTTCCACTGAACTTCTGTAGGTTCCTTGCGGGTCGAAATCTTTGCGGTCTACAAAGGCATAAGGCGATTCGAAGGTTCCTTCAATCAATACGGCCAATGGTACATCTGCGTTAGGGAAATAATCTTGACCCGGGTCTTTTCTAGCAATGCTCAGGTTGATTTCTGCCGGATGCGACGAGATGCGGGCCAAGCTGCTACTTTGCAACAATACCGTCTTTTTCAACAATGGTGAGCCAACGGTATCTACCGAAGCCGGGAACTGCAACCAAGTCAAATCGATGTTTCTGTTGATGGCATGGTTGTTCATGCTCGGCACCACCGGGAAGTAGAACCAAGGGCGAGGGTCTATGCCTCCTCCCTGACGAGCGAACGGCACAATCAAAGCATTGTAGTCTTGCACCAAATTCAAGTTGACACGCGCTCCGTATTTAAACAAAAGATCGTTTAGGTTGAGGTCGTAATCGGCGGTATACACTTTACCGTATTTACCTAGCGAATCAGTCTCAGCCAAAACCGGATCAATCATCCACATCACCTTACCCCCGTGCATCACGTATTGGTCTATCCAATATTTTTCACGGTCGGCAAAGCCGATGCGCGGTTTAGCGAAAACGATGGCGTCGTACTCATTCAATTTGTCTTTGGTCAACTTGTCCAAAACAAATCCAAAAGAATCCGGATTGATGTTCTGCAGCTGATCGAGGAATTGGATATAGTAGGATGAATCGTCGAAGTTGAGATTCATGCTCTCTACAATGTAGAACTCTTCCAAAAGGCGACGTGCATCTGCTGTTTCTACCTCATCCAGTTCGCCATGGCCTTGCATAAAGGCCACACGTTTAGCCGAGCGATTTACGCAACGGCGGATGGTATTGGCTATGGCAAACTCCAAGCCTTCTATCGCTCTGTTGATCGTGCTTTGGTTGTTTACCGTCATGCTTGGATCTACCAAATGCACCGGATACTGTTGTCCTTTGTAGAAGAAATGCGCTCCCGGAACAATCAGCTTCTGGCGTGAGCCGTCGTTGGTCTTTTCGTATAAGTCCAAGACTTGTATTCCACCTTGGCGCAGGCTGAGCAACATATTGCGAAGCTCCTCGCCTTCCAAGCCTTCTAGCGGATTGGAAATCTCGTATTCGATATCTGAACCGGAGGCATAACGAAACTCATCGAGCATCTCTTTGGTGGCGTTACGCAGGTTACGATAGGCCGCCGGCATATCATCGCCATCCAAGTAAATCTTCACGTAGAGCACATCATCGAGTGAGTCTGCCAAACGTTTGGATGCGTCGGAAAGGGTATAGCGTTTTTCTTTGGTGAAGTCGATGCGGGTAAAGAAGCCTGACGACAGGTAATTCACCAATATGATTAGCGCTAAGGCAAGCGCCAATTCAATCCAGGCCTGTATTCTCAAATCTCTTTTCTTCATACTACCACTTTCTGCTCCCGAATACGGTCTTGGTTAACAAAATAAACAACACAATGAGGCTGAGGAAATAGGCTGCATCGCGAGTATCCAATACGCCACGGCTAATCGACTCATAGTGGCTGAACATGCCCAACCACGACACCACGTAGGCTACATCGCCAAACATGCTGATCTGACTGAGGTATTCAAAAGAGGTATACATCACAAAGCACAAAAAGGCTGAGACGATGAAGGATACAATCTGATTATCGGTAATGGCACTCGCAAACATGCCTATCGCTACAAAAGAGGCTGCCACGAAGAGTAAGCCCAGGTAGCTGCCAATGATGGCGCCACTGTCTATGTTCCCAACCGGTACGGCCAATTCGTAAATGGAGTAATAGTATACCAGCGTTGGCAAGAGCGCGAAAAGCACCAAGGTTACGCCGGCAAAGAACTTACCTAGAATGATACCGAGGTCGCTCACCGGACTCGTTGTTAAAGTCTCGATGGTGCCTGCCTTCTTCTCTTCGGAGAAACTGCGCATGGTGATGGCAGAAATCAAAAAGATAAAAACCCAAGGTCCCACAAAAAAGAGCGGATCTAGGTTGGCATAGCCGATGTCTATGATGTTCATGTCTGGGTAAATCCACATGAACAATCCGATTGCCAATAAGAAGGTAATGATTACAATATACGCGATGAGTGAGCTCAGGAAGCTTCTGATTTCTTTGATGTAAATGGTCAGCATATTACTTCTTCTTGGCGCCCCCCTTCTGAGCCTGTTTAGGTTTCACCGTTAATTCGCGGAAAACGGATTCGAGCTTTTGCTCTTCTTCACGCATCGACACTAAAATGGTTTTTTGTTCCACCGCCAAGCTAAACACCTGTTCTTTGAGCGAGTCGAGGTCGGTTCCTTGCAATAAGAATTTGCGTTCTGCCATTATCTCCATGCGAACCACGCCGTTCAAACCACGCAATAAATCGCTGTGAACCGGATCGCGGAATTCAAGGAATAAAGCTTTGCTGCTGCCCTGTGTAGACTGCAGCTTACTGAGCTGATCATCAGCCACAATTTTACCTTGGTTGATGATGATCGCTCTATGACAAAGAGCTTCCACCTCTTGCATGATATGGGAGCTGAGTATAACCGTTTTGTCTTTACCGATTTCGCGAATTACGCCGCGGATATCGGAAAGCTGATTTGGATCTAGGCCGGAAGTAGGCTCATCTAGAATCAATACCTCCGGGTTATGCAACATGGCTTGAGCGATGCCTACCCTTTGGCGATAGCCTTTAGACAATTGACCAATTTTCTTCTTGCTCTCCGGTCCAAGCCCGGTGAGTTCAATCATTCGTTCCATCTGCGCTTGACCTTCTTTACCCAGCTTTCTCAGCTGTGCCATGAAGAGCAAATACTCTTTCACGTACATGTCGAGGTACAATGGATTATGCTCCGGTAGGTAGCCTACCTTGGATCTCACTTCGAGTGATTCAGTGACAACATCGTATCCGCAAACCGTGGCGATGCCTGAAGTCTGTGGAATATAGCATGTCAGGATTTTCATGGTGGTGCTTTTACCTGCACCGTTTGGCCCTAGAAAACCCACGATTTCACCTTTGTTTACTTCAAAGCTGATATCGTCTACCGCATGCTGAGTTCCGTAAACTTTGGTGATATGTTCTACTTTAACTGACAATTTCCGTGTTCAATTTTTGAAGGCTCGAAGTTAAAAAGAAATTCGGCTTGAAAGGGAACGAGCAGAAAAGTGAATAAGTTGTACGCTTTAGCGCAAAAAGAGAAGGATTAATCGGCTTGTGCAGGCCTAACCGGAATCCAGATTTCTTCCTCTGAATCCGGGTTTTCCCCTTTGTACTTATCGCCCATCAAGGCCAAATGCGGACGATCATCCACTGTCAAGCCGGCTTTAGGCAAGATGGTGGTGAAGATATCCTGGAAAAATGGCCCCGCTTCTGAAGGCTTGCCTTTGTAGGTAAAGATGGCGTAATCGCCGGCAGGCACTTCCAACGTCTCTAACTCGTTATCGGGTTCATCCAATCTCACACAAGCCCACTTGAGGTATAATTGATCCGGACTAAACTGCTGGAAATAATTAACGGGAAACTGCTGAGCTACATACAGGTATTCATCGCTACGGTAACCTAAGGTTTCCAGTTTAGGAATAAATGAACGCCATAAATCGGCAGTTCCATCTTCAGTGAAACTCATGGCCGCAGAGTTCCCTTGCAATTGGAAGGATTCAACAAGAACCAGTTCAAAAGACATTGGCATGCAGCAAGGATAAGAAAAATTGGGGAATGAGGAGTAAGGTTGAGGTTAAGATTGAGGTTTAGGTTGAGTTTGAGCGATGAGGTTGCGTGTTTAGGAATGAGCGAACATTTTGTAGGATTATCACCCCACAAGAGAATTAAGGTAAATCAAAGACCCGAACCCATCTCTAAATTTGAAAAATCATCACTCAGGTAGAGGCAGGCCATGGCCTGTCTCATTTAAAGTCTTCTACCCTTTAGCACACTCCGCAAAGCAGTAACAGCCATCACCGAACTCCAACCGAACAGTCAACATTTAACAATCAACAAAACCGATAAAACAGTCTTACAATCCTACAGTCCAACAATACACAGTCAACTACCATTTGCGAATTGAAAAATCTATCTTCGCGACACCAAAAAAATACCTTAAAACAAAGATGGAATACAGGATAGAACGCGACACCATGGGCGAGGTTAAAGTGCCCGCTAATCGCTATTGGGGAGCACAAACTGAACGCTCTCGCAACAACTTTAAAATCGGACCGGAAGCCAGCATGCCAAAAGAGGTAATTTATGCTTTCGCTCACTTGAAAAAAGCAGCTGCCCAAGCCAACCACGACTTAGGCGTTTTATCGGCTGATAAAAGAGATTTGATTGCCGGTGCTTGCGACGAAATCCTTGCCGGTAAATTAGACGGCGAATTTCCATTGGTAATCTGGCAGACCGGTTCCGGTACCCAGAGCAACATGAACGTGAACGAAGTAGTGGCTTACCGCGCTCACGTTATGAATGGCGGCAACCTAGCCGATGAAAACAAAGCGTTACATCCAAACGACGACGTGAACAAATCGCAGTCGTCTAACGATACCTTCCCTACCGCTATGCACATTGCTGCATACAGCTTAACCAAAGAAGTAACCCTTCCGGGCATTCAGTTGCTACGCGATACCTTACACGCTAAGGCACAAGAATTTGCCGGCATCACCAAAACCGGACGTACCCACTTTATGGATGCTACGCCATTGACGGTTGGCCAGGAGTTCTCCGGTTATGTACAGCAATTGGACAACGGCATGCGCACCATCAACAATGCCTTGGAGATGGTGAAAGAATTGGCCCTTGGTGGAACTGCCGTAGGAACCGGCTTGAATACACCTGCAGGATACGATGTTTTGGTAGCTCAGAAAATTGCTGAATCTACCGGTCACCCTTTCGTTACTGCTCCAAACAAATTTGAAGCATTGGCAGCACACGACGCCATGGTGGAATTATCAGGCGCCTTGAAACGTGTTGCGGTTTCTTTGATGAAAATCGCGAATGATATCCGCATGCTCAGCTCAGGCCCGCGTTGCGGCATCGGCGAATTGGTAATTCCGGATAACGAGCCGGGATCATCCATCATGCCGGGTAAAGTGAATCCTACACAGCCTGAAGCCATGACCATGGTTTGCGCTCAGGTAATGGGCAACGACGTAGCCGTTAGCGTAGGTGGAGCAACAGGTCATTTTGAATTGAACGTATTTAAGCCATTGATCGCAGCCAACGTATTGCAATCGGCTCGTTTGATTGGTGATGCTTGTGTTTCTTTCACTGAAAAATGTGCTATAGGTATTGAGCCTAACCACGATGTGATCAAAAAACACCTCGATAACTCCTTGATGTTGGTTACCGCTTTGAATACCCATATCGGTTACGAGAACGCAGCTAAGATTGCCAAGACTGCACACAAACAAAACAAAACCTTAAAAGAAGCCGCTGTAGAATTAGGCTTACTTACTTCGGAGCAATTCGACGAGTGGGTAAAACCTGAAGACATGGTAGGTTCTATGAAATAAATATGGGGATGTAACGGGTAGTGGGCTTCCACTACCTGTTGCTAAACCAAAATACCATGCTGAAGTTCCTCTTCATACTGCCGGTTCGTTTGTACCAATACCTGATCAGCCCTTTGCTCGGTCAGAACTGCAGGCATACGCCAACTTGCTCGGAATATACCGCGCAAGCCATTGAAGAATGGGGACCGCTTAAAGGCATGGGTATGGGATTAAAAAGGCTTTCTAAATGCCACCCATGGGGCACCTCCGGCTATGATCCGGTGCCTAAAAACGAAAAACGCCACAAAGGCCACTAGGCAGACTACCATACTTTTCTGCTTTTAGCTAATTTGCGAGCCATGAGAAAGAATGCTGTTGCGATAATTCTGGTGTCGTTCCTGGTGCTGTTTGCCGGAACCTATATCTTCTCTATTGTTAAGTCGGGCAACAAGAGTCCGAAGAAAGACCCAAGCACTACCACAAACACCACTACCGGTGTTACTGAGCCTCCATTCAGGCACGATGCCAACCTGTATATCTTTGATCAGAATGGCCAAGACACCTTAGCCGATTTTGATATTGAAATCGTGACAGATGAATACGGCATCACTACCGGACTCATGTACCGTCGCTCCATGCTCAATGACCGAGGCATGTTGTTTATCTTCCCGGATATTCGTCCGCGCAGCTTCTGGATGAAGAATACCCATATTCCATTGGATATCATTTTTATCGATGACAATTACCGCATCGTTACCATTCAGCCAAATACCAAACCTTTTAGCGAACAGTCCATTCCATCTTATAAGCCGGCCAAATACGTGCTTGAGGTGAATGCAGGCACTGCAGCAAAGCTGAAATGGAAGGAAGGCGATATACTCTCTTGGGCGACTCGTTAAATGTTTTCCAGTTATTTTGAATTAGGACTCTGGCATATCCTCGACCCAAAAGGGCTGGATCACGTGCTGTTTTTGTTGGCCCTTTGTGCGCCATTTCAAAGCAAACATTGGAAACAGCTGCTCTTTCTCATCACTGCCTTTACCATTGGCCATTCCATTACCTTGGCTTTGGCCGCCCTGGGCATCGCTAGCCCAAATTCAGGCACCATAGAATTTCTGATAGCCCTAACCATTGGCATTACCGCCATACTGAATATTCTTCTGCCCAAACCAGACACCTCGGTGATGCGCATCAAATACGTGAGTGCCTTGTTCTTCGGACTCATTCACGGTTTTGGTTTCTCCGGTTATTTTAGAATGCTTATCGGACAAGACGATGAGGTAGTGCTTCCATTATTTGCCTTCAACCTCGGTATTGAAGCCGCGCAAATTATCGTAGTATTTGCGTTGCTCTTCTTTTTATTCCTCGCTGAGAAGTCGTTTAAAACAAAAGCCCGCGACTGGAACCTCTTCCTTTCCGGGATGGCCTTTGGCGTTTCTTTGCTGTTGTTGCTTCAGCGGATTTAAGCGATATTGCTACATCCATGCGCACAGGGCTTTTAGCGATATTAACCTTTCTGTTTTCTACGGCCTTTGCTCAATCGCCACATTTCAATGCAGTAGGCGAAAGGCAGGAAATGCCCTGCAATGAAATCTACGATATCTTCGAAGACCGCGACGGCTACCTTTGGCTTGGCACCGAGATAGGCCTGTACCGCTATGATGGCAAAGGGTTTCAAGCGATGCGAAGCGGCAACTTAAGCGGTAGGCCCGTAACCGGCACTGCAGAAGTGGGGAACCGTAAATTCGCTATTTCCTTTAACAGCCATGTCTTTGAAATCTTAGGAGACAGCCTTCACCTCCTGCCTATTAGCCCGGATATACTTCCATATAATTATCCCACGCTTATAGAATACAATGAGTCGCTAGTCCTTGCCGGGCCGATTGGAATATTTCAAATGGACAGTGCTGAACGCTGGACTCAAATCTACAAAAGCGACAAAGCCATTCCTGAACCTTGCCACAACCTCCAGCTGTTTGCAGAAAATCTGTATTGGACCACCGGCAATGAGGTATGGCAATACGATGGTGAACAGGTAAAGAATATCCCCGCCCAATTTGCTAATCCCAAGGCCGATACTGCCTTAGTACACTACCATTTGAATGTAAACGCGTATGGCGTTTTTATCGTGAACGTATGGGATGGTGCCACCTTCAAATTAAAGGACGGACGCTGGGAACAGATTCTCATTCCGGAATACGTTAAGGCCATGCAGGGACGAAAACTCACCAAGATCACCTGCATCGAGAATAACTTCTATGTGCTCACCTTCAGCGGAATGGTTTGCCTGAACATGGAATCGCAAAAGGTGCGCATTTTTTACGATGGCATGCCTTGTACCGACTTGGTACGCGACCGCGAACAAACAAGTTGGGTAAGTACCTTAGGCTATGGCCTGCTGCAAATTCCTGAGTTTCGTTTTGAAACCTATTTTAGACGAAATGTGGCGGCTGGGCAAGACCAAATTAACCGTGTGGAAGCAACGGATTTTGGCGTTTACTATACCGGCCTCAGTGGCGACATTGGTTTGGTGCGCGCGGCGGATGCCCCCGTGGAATATATCCAGTCGCCTACTCAGTCAGACATCACCTGCTTAAGCTCTAGCGGCAGTGGCGGGGCTGTCATCGCTCTAAACAACTACTTGTATGTATTAGAAGGAAAAAAACTCATTCTTCAACAAGGGCCAACTCCGCCTGTGAAAGACTTTATAGGTGCCAAAGACGGAACTATCTACTTTGCCGCCTCCAGTGGTTTGTACATGAACAAACGCGGAACCTTTGCCGGAGCTAGTAAACTTCATGAGAACTGGTTTAGGGTTTTAAGCTATAGCGAAGAAAACAAGGAGCTGTGGGCCGGGTCGGTAAGTGGACTCTACCGAATTAGCGAGGATAAAGTGGCGGATTCTTTTCTAATCGGGCAAATGATTGGCGCCGTTGCGTGGATGCCTTCCACTCGAAAACTGTATGTTGTTTCTCAGAACAATAGGCTGCACCAGATTGCAGGCAAGGAGGTTGAATCCATCAACCTGAACCACAGCAATGAAACCCAGATTTACAATTTATCAGTTCACGGCGATTACCTGTACATGGCCACCTCACAGGGGCTGGAAATCTACAATACCCGAAGCAAGGCGGTAAAGCGCTTTCGTATTCAAGACGGTCTCGCCTCTAACATGGTTTACGACCTCTGTATTTATGAAAACCGGATTTGGCTTGCTACCAGCAAAGGACTTCAGGTACTCCCGCTTTTCCCTCAAAAGAAGCGAACCAAGCCGGTCTTTTACCTGCACCAAGTCAATATTCAAGAACGTCCGGTAAATCCTTTCGCTGCAGTTAACCTCAAGAAAGGTGATGAAATCCAAATTAGCTTGGATATTCTTAGCTACGCTTCAATGGGCGAATACCACATTGAATACAGCTTAGATACCAACCATTGGGAAAAAGTCAATACCGGTCAAACCAACTTCAATACACGCATTCTTCAAACCGGACGGCAGATTATGTACATCCGCGTTAAAGACTACAATGGCCATGAATCGGATTGGATGCGAATTCCGCTCAAAGTGATTCCTCCCTTCTGGGAAACCCCGGCCTTTTTTGTGGTATTGATCATTGGAAGTATGGTTCTGATGGGATTGATTTCTTTGATTTACCTAGCGAATGTGAAGCGAAAGCAGCGGAATGCCTTGGAAAAAGCACAGCTTAAAGCCAATGTTATTGAATCTCAGCTAACGGCTTTGAAGGCTCAGATGAATCCGCATTTCATCTTCAACTCGCTCAACTCCATCTACGAACTCATCATCCTTTCCGATCCTAAAGAGGCGGCTTCCTATTTGAACAAGTTCGCCAGCCTGCTACGCAAGGTGCTTGAAAACTCAGAAAAAGAAAGAATCAGTTTATTGGAAGAATGTGAGTGGCTGGGTCTTTACCTCGAATTGGAGAAGCTACGTTTTGGTAGCGACTTCAGCTATCAAATCGATTTGCAGGAAGTGAAAGACCCTTACGATATCATGATGCCAACCATGCTTTTGCAGCCCTTTGTGGAGAACGCGGTAAAGCACGGATTGCTGCACAAAGAAGGCATCAAACGATTGGACATTGAATTCAAAGAAGACAAAGATGTTTTGTACTGCATCGTTCGAGACAATGGGGTAGGCAGAGATGCTGCAGAGAAGTTCAAAATGCAACGAAAGAAAGACCATAAAAGTTTCGCTACGCAGGCAATCTACAAACGCGTGGAAATGCTCAACAGCAGTCATAAATTCCACATTCAAGTTGCCATTCGCGATTTGCATTACCCGGACGATTCTCCGGCAGGTACCGAAGTAGAATTACGGATTGATTTAAACTGAGGAAAAGACTGTTTAGCAGTTAAGCTGAACCATTGACAAACTTTTAACTTGGAATAAACAAGGAGCCTTTAACTTCGTCCCTTTAATGAAAACAATCCGCGCTGTCATCTGTGACGACGAAGAAAAAGCCCGTCGCCTACTTAAACACCTTCTGGAAACAACTCGATTCCAGGTGGAGGTAATTGCTGAATGTAGCAACCTGCCTGATGCAGTTATTGCCGTTAATGAGTTTCAACCCGATGTGCTATTCTTAGACATCGAAATGCCTAAATACAACGGGCTCCAAATTCTGGAATTTTACAAGGAAAAAGAGCTCCCTTGTGCCTTGGTTTTTGTAAGCGCCTACAATGAGTTTGCTATGCAAGCCTTTAGACTTTCAGCCTTGGATTACCTGCTTAAACCGGCCACATTGGAGCTGGTTGAAGAAGTTCTAGAAAAGGTTACGCAACAAGAACAACAGCAACAGCGAGAACGTATTGAAAACCTCAAGGGACAATACGACCAAAGTTTTAACCGCATCGCTTTACCTAATAGCAGCGGATTCCAGTTTGTAGATGTAAATACCATCCTATACCTCGAAGCCGATGGCATGTATTCTACCTTGTTCCTTGAAGGAAAAAGTCCGGTTTTAGTGAGCAAACCTCTGGTAGACTTTGAACGACTCCTCAGTGGAAATCCGCTATTCTTCAAGGTGCACCGCAAATACATTATCAACCTCAATCACATGCAGCGCTTTACCAAAAGCACCTATGAAATTGAGATGAGCAATGGCGCATCCCTCCCCCTATCTCGTCACCGCAAGCAAGAGTTTGAAGAGGAATTGCAAAACGTGATTCCGGGCAGAGCCTAAGTGGATCAGGAAATTCCAAAAATTCGATCATTCTAGAGGAAACCCAAGGTGTTCAGCCTTAGCTGAGCTATTACACCTCATCTGAAATTGTTCTATTGGATGGCCCAGTAGATGCACAAAGTTTTCTATCTTCGGCTAGATGAAGGTTATCTCCGTTTTAGCTGCCCTTTCTTTTGCATGCATCCCATCGCTAAATAAGCCAGTGATGCCAAGTCAGCTCACCATGATGGGAATCAAGGGGCAGGTTAAAATAATGACAACCTACTCCTTCTCTTCAGAACAAAAAGGCAGCGATACCTCCAAAGCCTATTACCGCACCATACGTTATTTTGACAAAGACGGCTACATGCTTTGGTCGCAAAACAGGTTAATTCCTTACTGGGACTCTGATGGTCCCTCCCTTTCTCGTATCGTTTACAACTACGATAAACCCAATACCATCGAATGGAGTGAATACGACTCCAACGGGGTAGCATCCAGAATGGGCGTAACACGGTTTTTAAATCCGAAGGAATACCGTGATTCAAGCGTCAATCTTCAAGATGGCCAATTAATGCTGTTGAATTCAAAATTGAATGAAAACTTTAGAGAATCTGAATACGATTTTCTTGTAGTAGATGCTGACCGTGATACCCTGCTAAACGAACATACCAGCATGCTTATGGAGGGCGGACATGTAATAGCGATGTACCGACACGATATCAAACGAAATGAGAAAGACACTACCGATTTAATCGGTATTCAATACGATAGCCACGGAAACAGGACACAAACCTTAATTGAAAGCAGGGTCACCGAGTCGAAGCAGTTTCACATGGTTTACTTCCAATACTATTAAGGCAAAAAAAAACCCCATTCTTTCGAACGGGGTTTCGGTATAAATAGCTTTCGCGATTAAGAGCGTTTTTCTTTGATACGCGCTGCTTTACCGGTGAGTTTTCTCAGGTAGAACAGACGTGCTCTTCTTACTTTACCGCGTTTGTTAACTTCAATTTTTTCAATGAATGGGCTATTAGCCGGGAAGATACGCTCCACGCCAATACCGTTAGACATTTTACGAACAGTGAAAGTAGCGGCGATACCAGAATTTCTGCGCTGAATCACAGTACCCTGAAACTGCTGGATACGTTCTTTGTTACCTTCCTTAATACGGTAGTGTACAGTTACTGTATCACCAGCGCCAAACGCCGGAAACTCTACCTTGGAAATATATTCTGCCTCTACTAATTTAATCAGATCCATTACTCGCTCTTTTTTTTAAGGACTGCAAAGATAAGATAAGTTTTGATTTTCAAAATAATTGAGTCGAAAAGAATCGCATTTTTTCACTGAAATTATTCTCGACTTTAATGGTTTAGGCCGGATTGACTTTATCAGGCACCAAGAATAGAGTTGGATAATCGGCTTGCAGCTTGTTAAACCAATACTGTGCTTCCAACTTTGATTTGAAATCGCCTACCCTCAATTTGAAATTTGGCGAATCGTATTTCATGTACAAAGTCAGCTCCGGGTAATTGGATTTGAATTTCTCCTCTTCCAATAGAATTTGTTTCCGGTCTGTGGTACTGTATATCTGAATACGGAATCCGGATTCAGTGGAATCAATACGGAAAGCCTCTTTGCGCTTTTCAATCAATTTATCAATACGTTGATCTGCCTCAACCGTCACCCCGGTAGAGTCTGTCGACTGGGCATACAACGCCGCCGGAGCCAGAAATAATAGGGTGAATAGTTTACGCTTCATCTTGTATTAGTTTTAATCCGGAGGAGGTTCCCAAGCGCTCTGCCCCTGCTTCCAATAAAGCCTTAGCGAAGTCGGCTTCCTTGATTCCCCCGGAAGCTTTAATCTTTATTTGTTTCGGTAAGATACGTCGCATCAAGCGAATATCCTCCAACTGCGCTCCCTCCGAATGAAATCCGGTAGAGGTTTTAACAAAGTCGGCACTGGCTTCTACACACAGGGCGCAGGCACTTTCCTTCTCCGCTTCTGTCAAAGCAGAAGTCTCGATAATGATTTTCGCTTTTTTACTTTGAAGGTGACAGGCTGTAACCGTGCTGTGTATATCGTTGCGCAAAACAGCCATATCACCGGATTTCAATGCGGCAATGTTCATCACTATGTCCATCTCGTCTGCACCGTCTTGTGCCGCCTTCTTAATCTCTTCTACCTTGGCCGAAACCGCGTGGTAGCCCATCGGAAAACCGATAACCGTGCTAATCTTTTGCTTCGCTTTATGTTCCTTGAAGTACTGCTTAGCCGATTTCACATGGTAAGGCGGAACACATACACCCCATAACTCTGCTTCCATCGCTTCCTTACAAAGTTGCAGTATCGCATCCTTGTCGGCGTCAGACTTCAGCAGGCTATGCTCTATATGGCTCTTGAGTGAAGTCATTATACCATTCCTGCTCCGTGGCAGTTTTTGAACTTCTTACCGCTACCGCAAGGACATGGCTCGTTTCTGCCAACCTTTAACTCCGCTTTCATCGGCTGAGTTTTCGGACGATCATCTACCTCCGGTGTGGCTTGATTCAAATCGTCTTCGCGGCTGGTTTGCAGTTTGCTCAAGTCTTCCTTAGGCTGTGCTGCAGGTGCGTTTTCTTGCACTCTACTGCCGTCGTCTGTCATGATATGACCCTTAAACATCATGCTCAAGGTTTCTTCATTCAAGCGATTTACCATGTTTTGGAAGAGTTTGAAAGACTCCAATTTGTAAATCAACAATGGATCTTTTTGTTCCAAATGCGCATTCTGTACAGAACGTTTCAAATCGTCCATCTCACGCAAATGCTCTTTCCATTCATCGTCAATCACCGCAAGGGTAATATTACGTTGGAAAGCAGAAATCAACTCACGTCCGCCGGTTTCAACCGACTTCTTCAAGTTGGCAACTACCTGCATTCCGCGCATGCCATCGGTAAATGGAACGGCAATATTGGTTACGGTTTCACCGCGTGTATTTAAGATATCAGTAAGCACCGGCAAAGCTGTTTCAGAAATAAACTGTGAACGCTGACGGTAAACCCCATTCATCTCAAAGAAGAGCTTTTCAGCAATCACATCGCTTTTACCAGCCAAGAACTCTTCTTTGTTCATTTGCGTTTCCGCTGCTAAATGACGGAGAAGTTCCAGTTTGAAGCCTTCAAAATCGGCGGCTGCTTGGTATTCGCTCACCAACTGCTCACAGAAGCTGTAGAGCATATTGTTGAGGTCGATATTCAATTTATCGCCAAAGAGTGCATTGCGACGTTTATTGTAAACTACTTCACGTTGGCTGTTCATTACGTCGTCGTACTCCAACAAACGCTTACGAATACCAAAGTTGTTTTGTTCTACTTTCTTCTGAGCATTTTCAATGGAACGTGAAATCATTCCGTGCTGAATCACCTCCCCTTCTTGGTGCCCAAAACGGTCCATTACCTTGGAGATACGGTCTGAACCGAAGAGACGCATCAAATCGTCTTCTAGCGATACAAAGAAGATGGAACTTCCCGGGTCACCCTGACGACCGGCACGACCACGCAACTGACGGTCTACACGACGTGATTCATGACGTTCCGTACCCACAATCGCTAAACCACCTTTTTCTTTAACTCCCTCACCCAACTTGATGTCGGTACCACGACCAGCCATGTTGGTAGCGATGGTTACTGCACCTGCTTGTCCCGCTTCTGCAACCACCTCCGCTTCACGTTGGTGCTGTTTGGCGTTCAATACATTGTGTTTGATTTTTCTGAGCTGGAGCATACGCGCCAATAACTCGGAAACCTCAACTGAAGTTGTACCTACCAGCACCGGGCGACCGGCTTCGGATAGCTTCACTACCTCGTCGATAACGGCATTGTATTTTTCACGTTTGGTTTTGAATACCAAATCGTTTTCGTCTTTACGGATAATCGGGCGGTTGGTAGGAATAACTACCACGTCCAATTTGTAGATTTCCCAAAGTTCGCCTGCTTCCGTTTCGGCAGTACCGGTCATACCTGCAATCTTGTGGTACATACGGAAGTAGTTTTGTAAAGTAATGGTAGCGAAGGTTTGCGTAGCCGCTTCCACCTTTACGTTTTCTTTGGCTTCAATCGCTTGGTGCAAGCCGTCAGAATAACGACGACCGTCCAAAACACGACCCGTTTGTTCGTCTACGATTTTGATTTTACCATCCGGAGAGATGATATAATCTACGTCGCGCTCAAACATACAATATGCTTTGAGGAGCTGGTTGATGGAGTGGATACGCTCCGACTTCACGCTAAAGTCTTGCATCAAAGTATCTTTGCGCTTCAACTTTTCATCGTCGGCAAGCTCCAAGTTTTCAATCTCGGCGATCTCGCTACCCACATCCGGCATCACGAAGAAGTTCGGGTCTTCACCGTTGGCGGTGATTAACTCGATACCTTTTTCAGTCAGCTCAATGCTGTTGTTTTTCTCATCAATAACGAAGTACAATTCTTCGTCGATTTGCGGCATAAGCTTCTGGTTATCGGCCAGGTAGATGTTTTCCGCCTTCTGCATTACCGCTTTATTACCGGTCTCACCCAAGAATTTGATCAAAGGGTTGTGTTTCGGTAAACCACGGTACACGCGGTACAATAACTTACCCCCTTCTTTATCGTTTCCTGCTGCAATCAGTTTTTTAGCATCGGATAAAGCGGTGTTGATATAAGATTTTTGTGCATCCACCAAGGTTTTCACTCTTGGCTTCAAGGCGGTGAATTCGTGTTGGTCGCCTTTAGGGATAGGACCGGAAATGATCAACGGCGTACGCGCATCGTCAACCAAAACTGAATCGACCTCATCCACCATAGTATAATGGTGTTCTCTCTGTACCAAGTCTTCTACGTCGCGCGCCATGTTATCGCGGAGGTAGTCAAAACCGAATTCGTTGTTGGTACCGTAAGTGATGTCTGCACGGTACGCTTGTCTGCGCTCTGCAGAGTTAGGCTGGTGGTAATCGAGGCAGTCTACGCTGATACCGTGGAATTGGAACAATGGTCCGTTCCATTCGCAGTCACGACGAGCCAAGTAATCGTTCACCGTTACCAAGTGCACACCGTATCCGCTCAAGGCATTTAGGTAAGCCGGCAAGGTAGATACGAGTGTTTTACCCTCACCCGTTGCCATCTCGGCAATTTTACCGTGGTGAAGCACCATACCACCGATGAGCTGCACATCGTAGTGAACCATGTTCCAGGTCACTTCATTGCCTGCGGCATCCCAGTTGTTTTTCCAAATCGCTTTATCGCCCTCAATACGCACAAACGCCTTACGTGCAGCAAGGTCGCGATCGAAGTCGGAAGCTGAAACAGTCAACTCACTATTTTCAGTCAAACGACGCGCTGTATCTTTTACAACGGCGAATGCCTCTTCCAGAATTTGATCGAGAACTTCCTCTAGTTTTTTATTACGCTCTTTCTTAAGACGGTCGAGAGAATCGTAGATGTCTTGTTTTTCATCCGGCGCCATGTCGGGCTCAGAATCCACTTTATTTTTCAGTTCCGACATCTCCTCAATAATGTCTGACAGATAGTCAGCAATGCGTTGGCGGAATTCGGCCGTTTTAGCACGAAGCTCGTCGTTACTTAGGTTTTTATACGACTCAAAATGTTTGTTGATTCTCTCTACACGAGGCAAAAGCTCCTTGATATCACGTTCAGATTTGTTACCGAATATCTTAGAGATGCCTTTAAAAATCGCTTCAATCATGCGTCTAGCTTTAAAAAATGGGCGTAAAATTAATACAAATTTGCCGAAGCGCTGAGGATATTAACGCTTTTTGGCTCATCAGATTTCATCTACTTTTGTGCCATGAATATGCTTGTCTTGGGATCAGGAGGAAGGGAACATGCCTTCGCCTGGAAATTAGCCAAAAGTGAAGTTTGTGATCAGCTCTTTATCGCACCCGGCAATGCGGGTACGGCGGAATGCGGACAAAACGTAAACTTGAATATTCTCGACTTCCCGGCTATCGCCAGCTTTTGTCTTGAAAATCAGGTAGAACTTTTAATCCCGGGCAGCGAAGATCCTTTGGTTCACGGCATCGTAGACTATTTTAGATCCAAGCCTGAACTGCAGTCTATTAAAGTAGTAGGCCCGGAACAAACCGGCGCACAGCTGGAAGGCTCCAAAGATTTCGCTAAGGCATTTATGAAACGCCACGCTATTCCTACGGCTGCTTACGAGACCTTTACCAAAGACACCTTAGAGGCGGGTTATGCCTTTTTGGAAACCCAACAAGCTCCATACGTTTTAAAAGCCGATGGCTTGGCAGCAGGCAAAGGGGTATTGATTCCGGAAACCTTAGAACAAGCCAAAGCCGACTTAAAAGACATGTTAGCGGATGCGAAGTTTGGCGAAGCCAGCTCGCGAGTGGTGATTGAACAGTTCTTAAAAGGCATCGAGGTTTCGGTTTTTGTGATGACCGATGGCGACTCCTATAAGATATTACCTGAAGCCAAAGACTATAAACGTATTGGCGAAGGCGATACCGGACTAAATACCGGTGGCATGGGCGCAATTTCTCCGGTGCCTTTTGCCGACGCTGCTTTTTTAGCGAAGGTGGAAGAACGTATTGTGAAGCCAACAGTTGCCGGACTTAAATCGGAAGGCATCCATTATACCGGATTCATCTTCATCGGTTTGATGAACATGGATGGCGAACCTTATGTAATTGAATACAACGTGCGCATGGGCGACCCTGAGACGGAGGCTGTGTTTCCGCGCATCAATTCTGACCTAGGCAAACACTTGGTTGCCGTGAGTGAGACTCGATTGAAAGACGAAAATTTGCAAATCAGTGCCAAGACAGCAGCTACGGTTGTGGCCGTTTCAGGCGGATACCCTGAAAGCTACGCAAAGGGCTTACCTGTTAACTTACCTAGCGATAGCGGTTCCATTATTTTCCATGCCGGCACGAAGTCGGAGAACGGACAATTGCTAACCAATGGCGGTCGCGTTTTTGCCGTATGTAGCTTAGCCGATAACTTGAGCGATGCTCTGGCTCAGTCGATGAAGACCATTGAGTCGATTCAATTTGACCAGAAATACCACCGCCGCGATATTGGGCAAGACCTGCTCAAACTGCAAGAAGCATGAAAAGAAAACTCACCCTCAGGCGATTAATTAACTACTTCCTCGGAGGCTTGCTCATTGTATTGCCTTTGAGCTTAACCGCTTATTTCATAAGTTGGATTTTCACCTCCATCGATACGCTGATTGATACGCAAAGCATCTTGGGTGAAAGCATTCCGGGACTGGGCGTCTTAGCCGTTATCGTACTTATCACTTCCATTGGCTTTATTGCTGAAGGCTGGATTTTTAAACCCATCCTCGACTTCCTCGATCACGTGGTGGAGCGAATCCCGGGAGTAAAAATCATTTATTCTTTTATCAAAGACTTCATGGAAGCCTTTGTGGGCGAGAAGAAAAAATTCAATGAGCCGGTTGCCGTGGAAATGAACAATGGATTGTTGAAGCTGGGCTTTGTTACACAGAAAGATTTAAGTGGCCTAGGACTCAAAGGCTATGTGTCGGTTTATTTTCCGCATTCGTATAATTTCTCCGGTAATGTTTTTTTGGTGCCTAGCGAAAAGGTAAAACCTGTTCAGGGCAACCCATCTGAGATCATGAAGTTTGTGGCCTCGGGGGGCGTTACCACCTTAGGCGACGATACAACAGTAGAATCTGAAAAGGCCAATTAAGCTATCTTTGGCTTATGCGAATCCTTTTTAGCTTCTTTGGCTTTCTGCTTTTCCTTTCCATTCATGCGCAAGTAGACACCGGTTTTTACCATCACTTAAACGATTCCATTCGCGCTGCTCGCGACCTCGAATTTGCTGACTCGGCCCATTCGCCTTTGGAAGAAGATTCCATCGCCGGCTTTACACAACTTCACTATTTCCCTTTTAACGCAGATTATATCTTCACCGCACGCTTGGAGAAGACCCCAGGCGCTAAACCTTTCCGAATGCCAACTACCACCACCCGTCTGCCGGAATACGTGCAATACGGCATTCTTCACTTTTTGCTAAAGGACGATAGCATTCATCTTCCGGTCTACCGCAACATTGCATTAAGCCAAAGACCAGACTACCGCGATTATTTTTTCCTTCCCTTTACCGATTCTACCAATAGCTTTGAAAGCTACGGCGGCGGCCGCTATTTGGACCTGCGCATACAACCGGAAGACAGCACCGTAGTCATTGACTTTAACCAAGCCTATAATCCTTATTGCGCTTATAATTCTCGCTATTCCTGCCCTATTCCGCCTCGTAAGAATAGAATTAGAAAGCCCATTTATGCAGGAGTACTAAAGTATGGCGAGCATTGAGGGTGAAAGGGAATTGAAGACATAAGTCCATGGACGATGGACGATGGACCATAGAGGCTCTATTCCACGCCGAGGTTGTTATGATAATTCAGGTAGTATCCGTATTACGTTAGACACCTCTATGATAAAGAGATGATGGGATGAAGAGAATTCAAATTCCAATTGTACAAAATCAGCAGCACTGGAATTCATTCCAGTGTGTGTTTTTGAGTTCAATCTTATTGTAATCTCACAGCTAGGGGCAGAAAATTTTCTGCCCCTAACTGTGAACGAAAACCCCGATAAAGGCATTCATAATTCATACTTCAACCTTCATCATTTCCTTCCGAAGTCTTAATTGAAAACCATCTCAAATCGCTAAATCACAAATCACCATAGACCATAGAGGCTCTATTCCACGCCGAGGTTGTTATGATATTTCAGGTAGTATCCGTATTACGGTAGACACCTCTATGATGAAGAGATGATGGGATGAAGAGAATTCAAATTCCAATTGTACAAAATCAGCAGCACTGGAATTCATTCCAGTGTGTGTTTTTG